>JBMNTP010000001.1:0-299094 GCA_050945795.1 Christensenellales bacterium
AGCCCGTCAGCATTTTACCGTCATCACCGAAGCAGTATCTGACACCGCTTACCGTCGTAAAGCCGGTGCTCATAGCTCCGTCCGCGCCAAAGTAGCTCCATACGCCGCCGCTTAGCAGCCAGCCCGTCTTGACTACGCCGCCCGAGCTTATAAAATACCTCTTGCCGCCTATCTCCTGCCAGCCTGTCAGCATTTTACCATCTTCATCGAAGCAGTATCTAACTCCGCTTACCGTCGTAAAGCCGGTGCTCATAGCCCCGTCTGCGGCAAAGTGGCTCCATATGCCATCTTCAAGCAACCAGCCGGTTTTGGCTACGCCGTCCGGTTGCAAGAAATACCTCTTGCCGTCTATATCCTTCCAGCCCGTCTGCATGATGCCGTCGTCACCCAAGTAGTACAGCTTGCCGTCTACATTTATAAAGCCTCTTTGCATAACGCCGCCCGCATTGAAATACCGCCTGTTGCCGTCTATCTCCTGCCAGCTGCTCGTCCTCATAGGCCCGCCTTCGGAGAAATAATAGGTAATCCCGGCGATTTCGCGCAACCCCGTCTGCATTACTCCTTCACCATCAAAGTAATACCAAAAACCGCTGTTATGCAACCATCCGGTATTTATCGCCCCATCCGACAGGCAGTAATACCATATCTCATCAATTCTAAGCCAACCGGTCTTTACAAACCCGTCGCTTTGAAAATAATATTTCTTGCCGCCAATATTCTGGAATGTATTGTGATGAACCATCAGTCCGTCCACCACATAGCAATATTTGCCGTCTACGCGTGTCCAGCCGCTTCCCGCCGGCCCATCGTCCCCGAAAACATAATTTTTCCCGTCTATGGTGTATGCTCCGGCGTATGCCGGGCCTTCCGGAGTAAAATAATAGTGCTTTCCGTTTATTGTGTGAAATCCTGTTTGCATAATGCCTAGTTCGCCGAAATAGAAAGGCCTGTCTTTACCCTGCCAACTAACCGTCTGCAATCCTGTTTTCATGGCTCCGTCGTCAGGCCCGCCGAAATAGAGAACGATCGAATCGCCATATTCGTCCATGAATTCTATCAGACCGCTTTGCATAACCTGTGTATATTCATCAAAGAAGTACAAATAGCCGCCTATTTCATATAAGCCAGTTGCCGCGTAACCAGACGAGCCGTCTCCGCTTTCATCAACCATATAATATCTTTTTCCGTTTAAATTTTGCCAGCCAAAACCGTCGATTACCCGGAAATAGTCTTCTAGCCAATGCGTCTGCCCTTGCGCCGAATATTCAAACCTTACAGTATATTCTCCCCTTGGTAAAGAATTCTGTGGGTTTGAAGCATACCGTAAAGGCGCGGTGAATGTGTATAGTTTGTTTGCTGCAGATGATTTTGTAAGCGTATAAATCTGTGAAACGCGAGTGCCGTTCCAGTTTTTGATATAAGCGGTAATGGTGCCTGTCTTTGTAAGACTTGGATCGGTTCTGACGCCGAATTCATATAATTCCCCCGTCATATGGAATGTGCCGTTTAAAGTCTCCGAATCATAGAGGAAAAGCTTACTGCCCGGCGAACTGTCATAGCTTTGCGCCTTTGCCTCTACCGGCTGTATCGCCAAAACAACGACAAACATAATAGCGGCGGCCATCCAAACAATCCATCTTCTCGCTTTCATAACACCAGTACCTTTCAATAATACTTTTAGGGAAAAATTCCTTCTTCTTCCCCCGGCCTAATAACAACTATTTTTCTCCCGCGCTTTATAGCGTAGTCTATGGTATTTTTTGTCCCGCCGCGCCTGCCGTCATAAACAGCTATAACAAGCGAAGACATATCAACCATAAGCCTATTTCTCATATCCATGCATTCTCGGGTATAATTATCACAAGCGTAATACAGCTTATCCGCTTCATTAAGTATATTGAAATATTGCCTTTTTTCAGACTCCTGCCACCGCTCCGGCTGCCCCCTGTACGGCACAGCACATACCAGCGATATATTAAGCCCGCTCTTTTTAATCTCCAACACCTTTTCCGCCGCCCACATATCCACACCGCGCGCCATACCAGAAACAAAGTACTTATATCCTTTTGCGGCAGCCACCAATATGCTTTCTGATAAAGCCTTCTTTATACGGCTCTGGCCCGACAAACTATCCCCGCCTAAAAACAGCTTATGCGGCCTGTGGCCTGTAAAACAGCAAGTCATTTCCTTTAAAGGCATATCGCCCTCCGCACTATGCGTTTTCATATCTACATAAAAAATCTTATTAGTAACAATATACCATTTGTTACCTGCGTTAGCAAAGCATATAAAGCCTCAAGTGTTTAAATTTTATCAAAATCGCGTATTTTCGCTAAAATATATTGAAATTCCATCTTAATCCTCTCAATAAATCAAAGATATAATATATTTAATTTATATATTGAACAGATTTTTTATTTGTGGTAGAATTGGTGAAAATGTGGGCTGGAGACATTAAACTATGACGGAATTTCTTTGGACAAGCAGAAAAACGCGCTTTTTTATATCAAGGGACTTCCTTCCTTTTTTTACCGGCCCGGCTGTTATACCACATCAGCCCCTCGGCAACACGTTTCATTTTTAAAAAAGACGTGTTGTTTTTTTATGTAACACTATTTTAAGTTTTTGAAAGGAGATTCAAACATGTCGGAAAAAACCGTAACAGGGTATCTGCCTAATGAGAGGCCGCCATTTGGCAAACTGCTGCTTTTCGCCCTCCAGCAGATACTCGTAATGTTCCCCGCGACAGTTTTAGTCGCGCTTATAACGGGATTCCATGTTTCAACAACCATCTTCGCCAGCGGCTTGGCAACGCTATGCTTCATATTTATTACAAAAGGTAAAATCCCCCTTTACTACGGCTCCAGCTTCTCATATATCGCCGCGATAGTCGGTATAACCGGAGCCGAATTCGGCGTTCCCGCCAGCGACCTTCTTATATCGCAGGCGCAGTTCGGCATAATCTTCTCCGGCCTTGTATCGATAGCCGCCGGCCTTATAGTCAGCCGCTTTGGACTCGATAAAATCGAAAAGGTGCTGCCGCCTTCTGTAACAGGCAGCATAGCCATAGTAATAGGCATATCGCTCGCCGGCACAGCCATTTCAAACGCCGCCGGCTTTGACGCCGCTACCGGCACAGCGAGCGACAGCGCCTGGATAGTCGCTATAGTAACGCTGCTCTCAACTATAATATTTTCAGTATACCTTCGCGGCGTATGGAGCCAGCTGCCTATACTTTTAGGAATACTTGTCGGCTATGTGTTAAGCGCGTTTATGGGGCTTATAGACTTTGCCGCCATAACGCAGGGCGAACTTTTTACAGTTCCCCACTTCACGCTGCCCACAGTAAGCTGGCCGGCGGTACTCGCTATAATGCCTATCGCCATAGCTACTATTCCCGAATCAACAGCGCATCTTTTCCAGCTTGATATATATGTAAACGACATCGCCGATAAGAAGGGCAAGCCGCGCCACAATATAGCCGGCCGCCTCGGCTCAAACCTTATAGGCGACGGCCTCGGCGACATAGTATCCGCTTCGATAGGCGGTCCCGCCGGCACAAACTACGGCGAAAACCTATCGACAATGGCTATAACCAAAAACTTTTCAATATGGGTTTTGGGCGCGGCAGCCGTAATGACAATGATAATATCGTTTATAAGGCCGCTTTCCGCCGCCGTAAGCTCTATACCCTCGCCGGTAATTAACGGCGCTTGCATATACCTCTTTGGTATAATAGGCGCTCAGGGTATTGCTATAATGATAAACCGTAAAGTCGACCTCTTCGATTCAAAAAACCTTGCCGTAATAGCCACAATACTCGTTATAGGCCTCGGCGGGCATTATGCCTTCCCCGGCAACATGATACCGATATTCGGCGCCAACCTTCCTGCTATAGCGGTAGCCTCTTTATTTGGAATACTGCTTAATATGTTGCTGAATCTTAAAAAGGCCGAAGTTAAAGTGGAATAGAACGTTTACTCCTTATATCCTTGTTAACATTCGTATATTTGAATATATTTTAGTTTCTAAGGAATCCCCACCGTATAAATAGCGGTAGCCAGGCGGGGGTTCCTTTCTTTTATCGCGTTAAATCGACAACCGCGCGAATTGTTACAAATTATTAGTTATTTTATACCTTTGTCCCGTATTGACAAGGATATTAAAAAGCATATAGAATATCCTCGTAGATCAAATCGAAAGCGGAAAGCAGCAATACTTATTGATTTATTTAGAACGGTTGTTTTCGATTTGATTTTGGCTTTTAATAAAAGCTTAAAATATTTTAAATTGGGAGGAGCAGTATGTTTAAACTCAAGGAAAACGGCACAACTGTCCGTACCGAGATAATCGCCGGCCTGACAACGTTTTTCACCATGGTCTACATTATCTTCGTAAATCCGAACATTCTTGGAGAAGTCCCGGGTTTTGACAAGGGCGGCATATTCGTAGCCACCATCATCGCTTCCGTTATAGGAACGCTTATCATGGGCCTTGTGGCAAACGTGCCATACGCGCTGGCCCCGGGAATGGGCCTCAACGCCTTTTTCACTTACACAGTCTGCCTCGGCCTCGGCTTTACATGGCAGCAGGGTCTCGCAATGGTATTTATCTGCGGTATCGTTAACGTTGTGATAACGGTAACAAAGGTAAGAAAAGCTATAATCAAATCGATACCCAAAAGCCTTCAGTACGCTATCGGAGCCGGCATCGGCCTTTTCATAGCGTATATCGGCCTTATCAACGTAGGACTTATATCTTTTGGCGCCGTTCCGGCTCTCGGCGATCTTACAAACCCCGTAGCACAGGTCACGCTTATCGGCCTTGCTATAACCGCCGTTCTTATGATACTTAAAGTGCGCGGCGCTATTCTTATAGGAATAATCGCCTCAACCATAATCGGCATACCCTTTGGCGTAACCTCCTTGGACGCTTCAAGCACAATGGCTATAAGCGACATAACCAAAACAGCCTTCCAGCTTGACTTCGCCGGCCTTTTCGCCGACCCGTCCAAAGTAGCCATCGTTATAATAACGATATTCGCTTTCTCACTCACAGACACCTTCGACACAATCGGCACCTTTATAGGTACCGGCCGTAAAACAGGCATATTCGATGAGAAAGACGAAGAAGCTCTTTATTCCTCTAAAGGCTTTAAGTCAAAGATGGACAAGGCCCTCTTCGCCGACTCCACCGCTACTTCAATAGGTGCGCTTCTTGGCACCAGCAACACAACAACATATGTTGAGTCGGCCTCCGGCATAAGCGAAGGCGGAAAAACCGGTCTTACTTCCGTTGTAACCGCCATACTGTTTGCGCTCTGCCTGTTCCTGGCTCCTGTTGCCGGCCTCGTATCTAGCGCGGCCACAGCTCCGGCGCTTATAATTGTCGGCGTGCTTATGGTTGATTCACTTGGCAAAATCAATTGGAACGATATAGAAGAAGCTCTTCCGGCTTTCATGACAGTAATCATAATGCCTCTTGCGTATAGCATATCCGACGGTATCGCAGCCGGCTTCATATTCTATGTGCTCGTTAAGGTTTTCAAAGGCAAGGGCAAGGAAGTCCATCCTCTTATGTACCTGTTCACAGCTTTGTTCATAGTTTACTTTATAACAAGAACTCAGTTGGTATAACTCATATATACGGCATTCTTAAGGCTCCGCCGCGGCGGGGCCTTAATTTCGCCTTATACTCTGCCACTTGATAAAAAACTGTTGTATACAATAAAATTAAATTACCCTTCTTATTAATCGAATTTACAAATATAATCCAAATATAGTATAATTTTTCTGAGGTGATAATTAATGCGTTTAAGAATGGATATTAAGGCTCAAGCAAAACAGGCTCTCGCATCACAAAGAGGAACTGCGATACTACTTTATATCGTCGTAGGCGTCATATTCGCGGCGGCGGCAGGTTTAACCTTCGGCGCTGCAACGCTGCTGCTTATGCCGCTATACATAGGACTGGCGCAAGGCTTTTTGCAAATTTGGAAGGCACAAAAAACCGAAGTCAGCGTACTGTTCTCGCCGTTTAAAAATTACGGGCGCTCTTTAGGCGGAATACTATGGATGGAGCTTTGGATTGCCATCTGGTCATTGCTGTTTGTAATACCCGGCATCGTAAAATCCATCGCCTATTCCTTCACGCCATACATACTCGCAGAATATCCCGCCGTTTCGTCAACCGATGCGCTCAAGCTTTCAATGCGCATAACCGACGGACATAAAGGCGCGATATTCGTATTCTACCTAAGCTATATAGGCTGGGGCATGCTCTCGGCGCTAACGTTCGGCATACTTGAAATAGTATACGTCGCGCCTTATAGAAGCATAGCCTTCGCCGGCATGTACGAAGATATGAAAAACTATGCGTTAGCAAACGGCGTGATAACAGAAGATCAGCTTAACGGAGCAATGCTATAAAGCCTACTCGCGTAACCTTCGCGCTTAACCGAACACGCATTTAAAGCTGCCCCCTGGGGGCTGCTTTTATTTGTGCCTTATTGTATTATTAAAAACGGTGCGCGATGACGCTTGCCGCCTGTTACCGCATGTGATACATTAACTGTATACATAAATATATACGCTGAAAGAAGTGCTTTAATTTGAACAAATCGTTTATATCGATGCTGTTTTCCTACCTCGTCTGGGGCTCACTGCCGCTTTATTGGAAGCTGCTTGACGGAGTATCTCCACTATATATACTGGCAAACCGCATATTCTGGTGCTTCATAATATTATTAATAATGACACTCGTACAAAAACGCCTGCCGCTTATAAAAGAGGCTATCGCCGATAAGCATGCGCTCCTTTGGACGGTCATCGCCTCTCTCGCCATAACTATATGCTGGGGGCTTTTTATATGGGCTGTAAATTCCGGCTTCGTGCTTGAATCAAGCCTCGGATACTATATGAATCCGCTTTTCACTTTTATACTAAGCGCCGTAGTGCTTAAAGAGCGCTTCACCACATACGACGCCGTCGCCATAATATTGGCGGCAGCCGGCGTAATATACCGCACAGTAGCATACGGACGCTTTCCATATGTAGCGATAATACTCGCCATAACATTCGCGGCTTACGGCCTGGCCAAGAAAAAGGCGGCGCTCGACGCTACCGTCTCTCTTACCATCGAAACGGCTATATTCGCGCCTTTTTGCCTTGCCTATATGGTAATAGCCAGCATAGGCCCCGCCAGCCAGCTTACGACAGCAAACGCGGCGGAAATTATATTCCTTATACTTTCGGGCGCGGTAACGCTTGCCCCCTTATACCTTTACTCGCTTGGCATAAACGGGCTTCCGCTTATCATCACCGGCTTTTTGCAATACATATCCCCTACTCTTATGCTTATAATAGGAGTGGCTGTGTTTGGCGAGCCGTTCGATCTGCCCTCCATAATATGCTTTTCGCTTATATGGCTGGGCATAGCCGTATTCTCCGCCGGCCGCATAATGGATGCGCGACGACAGCCGGTTAAATAGCCTTTTTCAATCAGTATCATCCCGCTTGCAGCCAAACCGTCCCGCAACAATATTCTAGTCGGTATTTTTTTCCGGACATGGCGGTTTTTTGTTGCATATTGCTTCATTATCTTATAGAATTATCATGGCATAAGTTGTATATTCGTTACTTTTCTTTTTGCGAAGCCTTTAAGTTTCGCTTAACATATCATTGAGAATACCAAACAGAATTATGAGGTGATGCTTGACATGGGATTTGATGCGCTATTTAAGGGTTTCATGAATTTCGGATTGAACAACGCGATTATGATTCTCATCGGCCTGGTATTGATAATATTGGCCATCAAAAAAGAGTACGAGCCTATGCTCCTTCTTCCGATAGGCTTTGGCTGTATTCTTGTAAACCTTCCCCTCGCTACTGTGCTGGAAAACGCGTTGGGCGAAACTCAATTTTTGCAGGTTCTTTACAACGCCGGCATAAAAACCGAACTATTCCCGCTTCTTATTTTTGTGGCGGTAGGCGCCATGATAGACTTTTCAGCACTGTTAAAACAGCCGGTAATGATATTCTTCGGCGCGGCCGCCCAGTTCGGCATATTCGCCGCTATGATAATGGCGGTGCTGGTGTCGGAGTATATATTCCCCGGCATGTTCACCCTTAAAGAATCGGCGGCAATAGGTATAATCGGCGCAGCCGACGGCCCTACAACAATATTCGTAGGCCATCTTTTCGCGGAGCGCTATATCGGTCCTCTATCCGTAGCGGCATATTCATATATGTCTATGGTGCCGATAATACAGCCTCCTGTAATCCGCGCTTTAACAACCAAGCAAGAGCGCAGAATCCGTATGGATTCCGACTTTGACAAGCAGGTCAGCAAGCCTGTTCTTATCGCCTTCCCGCTTCTTATAACGATTATAACCGGACTTATAGCACCTGACGGTGTACCTCTTGTAGGCGCGCTTATGTTCGGTAACCTGATACGCGAATGCGGAGTTTTAGAAAGGCTGTCAAAATCGGCGCAAAACGAACTCGCAAATCTTGTAACGCTGCTGCTCGGTATAACAATAGGTTCTACAATGCGCGCCGAGCAGTTCATACAACTCGACACTCTTGTTATAATGCTTATAGGCCTTCTTGCCTTCGTATTCGATACGGCGGGCGGCGTTATGTTTGCTAAGTTCGTCAATCTCTTCCTTAAAAAGAAGGTAAACCCGATGATAGGAGCGGCAGGCATATCGGCATTCCCGATGTCGGCTCGCGTAATACAGAAGATGGCGCAAAAAGAAGACCCGACAAACTTCATACTGATGCCGGCGATAAGCGCGAACGTTTCGGGCCAAATAGGCTCTATAATAGCCGGCTCGGTGCTGATATCACTGCTCGTATAGAAAAGGAGGGCGTATTGATATGCTTATTGAAGCGTTAAAGATTATGGGAGTAGGCATAGGCATAGTATTTTTGGTGCTAACCCTTTTCTATGCCGTTATAAAGATTTTCATGAAGATATTCCCGGCGAAATAACAGCGCCATGTAACATCGGAAATAATCAGAGACAACAAAAAAACCGGAGGCATCGCTTCCGGTTTTTGTTATCTTTAAAAGGGTACAGCGTCCGGCGGCAAACCCTTTAAAAAGGGTTTGATCCCAAACTTTACCTTCCTAGCATTTCAGTTATGCGCACGCCATAGCTATCGTCAATTACAATAACCTCGGCCTTGGCGAAAAGCTTTCCGTTAATAATAACGTCAACCATCTCCCCCGCCATTCTGTCTAGCACTATAACCGAATCCGGCTTTAGCTTTGTTATATCGCCAAGGGTCTTGACGCATTTCCCCAGCGTAACGTTAACCTTAAGCGGCACATCCATAAGCAGCTCAATGCCGCCGGTGTCCTGCGCCCTTCTTCTTGCCCTTGCCTGCTCTTCCAGCGTTGGGTAAATGGAAAGCTGCGCCTTCGCCCGCTCTCCGCCTATGCTTTCAAATACTGCCTCAACCGCATTCGCACCTTCTCTTGTCATAGCACCCTCCCATCACTCGCGATATTGCTGCGAATCATTGCAAAACATAATCGTTAAAATAAATGCCCGAAATATATTCCTCGCCCAGCTTGTCGTTTATTTCGCTAGCTATCTCCTGTTTCATATCATGCTGTACCTTTGGAGATGTAAGCTCGGTTTCAGTCTTGTTGCAAAGTACAAAAAGTATCGAATCTCTTATAACATGGTTATGCTCGCTGAAAAAATCCTGCATATCATCGCGCTTAACCTCCAGCACAACCGACGCTTTGATTTTTTTATCACTGCCGCTTACATTTGTAACAAAAGCCTCGCCGGGATTATAGTAGCCCTTTTGCGGTTCCCTTGGCATTTGATAAATATAAATACCCGCCGCTACGAGCATCATCACCAAAACAATAATAACCCACTTCTTACCGGATTTCATAACTACAGCCATCCCCCTCTATCATTGACCGCCAGCGCTTTCAAAAACAAAATCTACCCTTCTGTTTCTCGCCTTGCCCGCCTCGGTATCGTTATCTGCAATCGGGCGGTATTCGCCATATCCCATAACGAGGAATTTTGCCGGATCAAAGCCGGATGTTTCAACAAGGTAAGTAAGTACATTAACAGCCCTATGCGCCGACAGCTCCCAGTTACTGGCGAACCTCGCCGTTTTAATAGGCACATTATCTGTATGCCCTTCGATTTTCACAATGCCAATATCCTCTTGAAAATCCAAAATCATATCCGCTATACCGTCGAGCAGCGGCTTGGCATCCTCCCTAACCACATCTTTGCCCGAATCGAACAAAGCCGAATCGACAATATGCATTACCACCGCCTCATCGTATTTAACTACCTGCACCTGCATATGCATTCCGGTATATTGAACATGATCTTTTATTTTAATATAAAGCTGGTTTTCCGGCGTCATATCCGTAGTATCAATTTCATCGCCATTATCGAATGTGCCGGTATGCCCGCGCTGCGGGAATCCCCCCTCCTCATCCGATACAATGCCTATCGACTCCGGATCTACCTCCTCAATATCGCTTGTGTTTGAAAACGCCCTTACAAAAGCCCGCCATTTGTTGGCGTCTATATTTGAAAAGCAAAATAACAGCACAAAAAGGCACAGCATAAGCGTAACCAAATCGCCGTAACTCGTTACCCACGACCCGTCGCTATCCGACTCATAATTGGCGCCTTGTCTCCTATCCCTGCTCAATTTAGAATATCTCCTTTGTTTCGGGTCTAATATCGGCTATTGTTTCACGCGTTTCCCTTCTTTGTCGCTTTGATATGAACGAAGTCAGCTTCTCTCTTATAAGTCGCGGGTTTTCACCGTTTTGTATAGACAACATACCTTCTAAAAGCAGCTCTTTTTCAAAACACTCCTCCTCGCTAAGCACCTTTAGCTTTTTAGCTATGGGCGAGAATAGTGTATAAGCCAAAACCAGGCCGTAAAACGTCGTGACAAGCGCCACCGACATATTCGCGCCTATAACCGTCGGATCGTCTATCGTGGCCAGCATATTTATAAGGCCTATAACGGTACCCAGCATACCAAACGCCGGCCCATACCCCGCCATGGCCTCGAAAATAGCCTGTCCTAATCCATGCCGCTGCTGAATAAAATATATATCCGTCTCCAGCACGCTTTTTATAAATTCGGTATCTGCCCCGTCCACAACAAGCATAATACCCTTTTTAACAAACTCATCGTCTATATCGTCAATATCATGTTCCAGCGCCAAGAGGCCTTCTCTTCGCGCGATATTGGCCATGCTTATAATCCTTTCAATATCTCTTTGAGGATCATATTCCCGCTTTTTAAATATCACCTTGAAAGTATCCGCTATACCCTTAAGCGCCCGCCCCGGAAAAGCCAATATCGTTGCGAATAGGGTGCCGCCTATAGTAATAAGAATACTCGGAAAATCGACATAGCCGGCTAAATCGCCGCTTATAAGTATTGAAATTACAATTACAGCAACGCCGCCTACAAGGCCGAATACCGTCGTTATAGCCAAATCAATACACCCCTGTTATCATTCGCATTCGTTTCGCATGAATCCGGGAATACTGCTTTTGTATTCCAGTACCAGCCTGCGCACTTCCTCGCAGCTTTCCGCCACTAGTATCTTTCGCCCCGACGCCATCGATATAACGGTATCCGGCGTTTGCTCAGCAAACTCTATAAGTTCGCAGTTTACATAGAAAGCGTCGTTATTCAAGCGTGTCAGCTTAATCATAAATGCCCCTCCGCTTCCGGCTCATTAGAGCCGAGTACTTACCTTTTAAGGTTAACAATTTCCTCAATCATCTGATCCGTAGTCGTGATTATGCGCGAGTTGGCCTGAAAGCCTCTCTGCGTAACTATCATATCGGAAAACTCATTTGCGAGGTCTACATTCGACATCTCAAGCGCACCTGTAACCAGCGCCCCCGCGCCCTGGCTGCCCGCCGCGCGATACACCGGCTCTCCCGAGTTTGGCGCCGCTATGTATGCACTCTGCCCCGCTTTTTCAAGTCCGGCCTGATTGGCAAAGCCGGCCGTCGCTATCTGGCCAATAATAACCCTGTCGCCGCTTGTGCGGTCTATGCCTACTATATGCCGACTACAAAAATATTCATCTGCGGCACCGTCCTTACTACAAACCCCATTATCAATTCCCCTAAAAGCCCCGACGCTATTATAGGCATAGCCACATTTAGCGCCATAACAAACGCCAGACAAAAAAACTTCAGCGCTGCGGCTCCGGCGGCAGCGCTTATCGCTACCTGCCCCGGCGGAACGGTATTAAATGTCGCAAGCAATATAGCTATAAGCTGACGGTGGCCGCCGGCTCCGAAAAAAGCTATAAGCAGTATAATGTTTAAAAAATTGCCGCTCATAGGCACGCTTATATTGCTCTGCACGTCAAACACATTCACCATGCCAAACCCCATCTGCATGTCTATGGCATGGCCCGCCGTTTGAGCTACTGAAAAAAACAGCGTTGTTATATACCCAAGCGCCACGCCGAACATAAGCTCTAGAATGCACAGCATAGCATAATGCCATAGTCCGGCGTACCGTATCACAGGTATAGTATAAGCGCCAAAAACTATATACGCTATAAACGCGCACAACCCCGCCTTCGCCATTGCCGGAATGGCTTTCCTGCCAAAAACCGGCGAAGCGTAGAGGAGCGCCGAAACTCTTATAAAAATCAGCAGCAGCCCTTCAAAATTCCGGCTTACTTCGGCTATAATCGCATCCATGCGCTAAAATGCCATGGTGCCTATATAGCCAAAAAGGCGCTGTGTAAATTCGGTAAGGCTTGTTAGCATATACCCCCCGAATATCAAAAGCGCTAGTAATATAGCTATTATTTTAGGCACAAAAGCGAGCGTCTGCTCGTTTATCTGGGTGGTGGCCTGGAATATCGATACTATCAAGCCGACAGCCATACCGACAATCAAAACCGGAGCCGATACTTTTATAACGGTATATATGGCGTCTTGCATTATCGTTATAATCTCTGTCTGAGTCAACCTCGCGTCCCCCCTTTATATTCTGTAAGCGAAGTTCGCTAGCCAAAGCTTGTGATAAGCGTTTGCACCGTCAGCGTCCACCCGTCAACAAGCACAAAAAGCAGCAGCTTAAACGGCAGCGATATAACAACCGGCGGCAGCATCATCATGCCCATAGACATAAGAGTGCTTGCCACCACCATATCAATAACAATAAACGGTATGTATATAAAAAACCCTATTTGAAATCCTCTTTGCAGCTCGCTTACCATAAAGGCGGGTATAAGCGCCTTATTGGGCACCTCCTCCGGCTCGACAGCCTCCGTCTCTCCCGACGCAGCGAGGAAAAAATCCAGATTCTTTTTATATGTCTGCCTTAGCATAAATCCTCTTATAGGCTTCATGCCCTCTTCAATCGCCTGCTCCTCGCTTATCTGGTTGTTTATATACGGCTCATATGCATTTACCTTAACGGTATCTATAACCGGTGACATAATAAACAGCGTTAAAAACAGAGCCAGCCCTATAAGCACCTGATTAGGCGGCATCTGCTGTAGGCCCAGTCCGTTTCTTATAAGCGAAAGCACTATTATAACCCGCGTAAAAGAGGTCAGCATAAGCAGTATAGACGGCAGTATCGATAAAACCGTCAGCAGCACTAATATGCTAACGCTGTCCTGCCTGTTGCCGAGTATACCGCCAAGCGGCGCGTCCTCCCCCGCCATGCCGCTCTCCTCCATATTAAGCATGGAACAGCCGCCAACAAGCATAACAAGGGTAACGATCATTATAATTATAAACAGCTTTTTAAGCCGCTTTATGGCTTTTTTACCGCCGCGCGGCATCGTGTTTTTACAAATCTCCATAGCCGCCCCCGCTCTTTTTTTCGCCGTCGCGCGAATGGTTTGTATCCCCGCTGCCGGAGCGCTGCGTTTTAAGCCTTTCAAGCGCTGTGGCGGCGTTTTTCATAAAAGCCTTAAAGCCTTTTTCATTATCCCCGAACGCAAAAACGGCGGGGGACGTTTCCTCGCCCTCCGTCTTGGTTTCCTGCCCTTCAAGCTCGCCTAGAACATTCATGCTCTGCGCAGTAACGCCTATAATAAATGTTCGCTCGTCCGCCTTTAGCAGTACAATATGTTTATCCTTGGCCAAAAACAGCCTGTCCGTTATCTCAAGCCTTCGGCCTTTTGCCAGCCGGCTGCTTTGGCGCGAAAGTAGTTTTGTGGTATAGTATGCAGCCGCAATAACAAGCAGCATAACCACAACCGCTACAATCGCCGAGCCCGCAGACGGCGACGTGTTTTCAACCATAAGCCTTGTCTCCTAAGATGTCTTAGCTAAAATCGCCGTATTATACCTGCATCCTCATAACCTCGTTATAAGCTTCGACAACCTTGTTTCGCACCTGTATTGTAAGGTTAAGTGTAAGCTCCGCCTTTTGCATGGCAATCATGGCGTTGTGGATTTCGGTATCCTCCCCGCTAAGCACGCTCAACCCCGCCTGTACGCCGGCGTTTTCCGCGTTTTCGGCCGGCTCGAGCGCCCGGCTTAGCATATCGGCGAAGTTTCCGGAAGTAGAGGCGTAGCTTTTAGCCGCAATGGAAACAGCCTGCGCCGCCGGATTTATAGATGAAACCTGCATAGTTCTTTACCCCTTCTTTCGCCCTATCAGCGGCCTATCTCAAGCGCAGTAAGCGCCATGCTTTTTGTGGCGTTAAACGCCGTAACATTAGCTTCGTATGAGCGTGTTGCCGACATCATGTCTATCATCTCTTTAACCTGATCGACATTTGGCAGCCGCACATACCCGTCGGCTCCGGCATCGGGATGCTCAGGGTCGTATTCCATGATAAAATCCGACATATCCTCAACAATCGCCGTAACCGCTACGCCGCCCTTTTTAGACGCGGCTCCAAGGTAGGAGGCAAACGAATTAGGCTGCTGCTCGCCTAAAACGGCAACCCGCCTTCTATACGGCCCTCCGGCTTCTGTTCTTGTAGTGCCGGAGTTTGCTATGTTCTGGCTTATAATGTCCATCCTCATGCGCTGTGCCGTAAGTCCCGAAGCGCTTATATCCATAGATCCGAGAAAAGCCATTTGCTTCACTTCCCTTCGTTTATAGCCATATTAATTTTGCGAAATTCGCTGGCAACTATATTTCCAAGTGTGCTGTAATATATCTGGTTTTTAGCAAGCTCGGCGTTTTCATAATCGATATCAACATTGTTGCCGTCAAGGCGCATAGTGGTATCATTGTTTAAAGCCATAGAAGGCGAAACCTCCATAGCGTTGCTGCCACCCTTATAAATATGCTTGTCTCTTGTGCGCTTGGCTTCAAAACCGTCGTTATTAATAGCCTTTTTAAACTCCGTTTCAAAAACCACCCTTGAGCTTTTAAAACCCGGCGTATCAACGTTTGCTATGTTGTTTGATATTGCGCTGTTCCTCATCCACGCCGCGTTAAGCCCTTTTTCTATCAAATCAACGCGTCCAAATATGCCTGTCATGCCCAAGCCTCCTTACCCGCTGTGGAATAAGCGTCATAATACTCCATTACCTTTGAAACATATCCTCTTACGCCGGATGCAATCCTGCCGTATTGCTCCGTATCCGACGCATCGGTTATATTAAGCTTTGAAATCCTCCCGGGGCCGGTATTATATGCCGCCAGCGCCAGCCTTATATCGTCGAAACGGTCGAGCTGTTTTTTAAGGTACGTCGCCCCGCCTTTAATATTCTGCTCGGCGTCAAAAGCGTTGCTTACTCCAAGCTCCCGCGCCGTTCCCGGCATAAGCTGCATAAGCCCCTGCGCTCCGGCATACGAAACTGCCGACGCATTAAAAGACGATTCCGCCCTTATAACTGCCTTTATAAGCGCGGCGTCAAGCCCTGTTTCCTGCGCCGCTGCGGCTATTATGACATCATACTTAGAGCTGCCGGAAACCGCCTTTACTTTCGGCTTTGGTTGCATGGTGGTGTTATCAATCGCTTCCTCTTTTTGTGGGGATACCTGCAAATATCCAGCGTCGGCTTTTTTAGTGGCTTCTTTAAAGACGGTCGAAAAAGATACCGCCTTTGGCACTCTTGCCGATATGCGCTGTCTTACCGTCTCAATTCTGCTGTTTAAAATCTCCGATACATAACCCATACGTAAAGCCTCACATAAACAAATCCAAAATAAGTCCCCTTAGCTCGTCTACCAGTTCCAACACCCTTATATTGTCGCGCTGCTCTTTTAAAATTTCCTTTGTCATATCGTCAGCCTTAGCGTTAATTGTCTTTATAATGGCCAAGCTTCTAGGCCTGCCCCAACTATCTAGCTTATCCTGCTTTTCAAAAGCGAAAGCGTTTCCCGCCTCATAAAGAAGCTCTGTAAGCAGCTCCTTATACCGCTGAACCTCTTTTAGATCCATGCGGCTTTTGATAACGTCGCCCTGATCTAATACGCTATTCGCCAGCTCGCTTAGCCGCTTTTGCTGCTCCGCCGCCGACGCCTCGCCTATCCTTCGTCTAAATACGCCGGCCTGACCCACTTCCTGCGGCCTGCCGTCTGCCGGTTGAGGCTTTTGTATGCCGGCGCTGCTTCTTCTAATATCTTCAATCCTCACAACATGCCTCCCGGCCGCCGCTACTTGCGAACATCAAAAAACGAGCCGTCGGCGTCTAATCCTTGCATGCCTCCGTAAACGGAAAGCCCTTTCATGGCCTGGCGAACCGCCTTTATATCGCCCCCGTATTCCGAAAGCTTTCGCTCCATGCGTTTTTTGCTGTCGTTGTCTATTTCCTGAATGCGGGTTATAACCTCGCGTATTTCTCCTAAATAGCTTCTAACCTCGGTATCGGCGACATCTTCGCTCATTCCGGCCGCCTCCGCCGCCCTCATAATCCTGCTTTGCTCTGTATCAATAGCTTCGATTTTTTCTATTATGCGGCTCCTCTGCTCAAGCAGGCCGAGCAGTCCCTTTTCGTCATCTTTTTCGAGCATCTCGCGCTGCCTGCGCGCCAGCTCCAGCATCTGCTTAAGAAGCGCGCATTTTGTACTTTGCCTTTCTTTAGCGGCGCGATATTCGCTCTCCATATCAATACTCCAGCTCCGGAGCGGCTATCCTTGAAATGCGCCGCGCCTGATCCCATGCCGACCTTAATTCTGTGAGCATCTCTAATATGCCGGTAAGTTCCGAAGTATCCTTGTTTGTATTTGCCCGTGTCAAGCTTTCGAGCATATATTCATAAAGCGCCATCAAATCCCGCGCTATGGAAAACTGCAAATCCAGCCCCATTATAAGCCCCATTATGATATCCTGAGCGTTTTGAAGGTGCTTGTTAACCTTCTCCCAGTTCTTTTCCAGCATATGCTTTTCGCTAAGCTTAACCTGCTTTATGCATCCGTCATAAAGCATAACTACAAGCTCGCCGGGGTTCGCCGTCATTATGCCGTTTTGCCGGTATGCGCTATATGGATTCGGTGCCGTACTCATATACTGATTGCCTCCATTCGTGTCATAAGCCTATCCGGTTAATTATTGCTGATTGGTAAACTGCGCCGCCAGCCAGCTCGACTGGCTGTTAAGCGACGCCATAGCCGTTTCCATAGCCGTATATTTTTTCCAAAGCGCCTCTTCCCTGCTGTATAAACGGACTTCCAGCTGGCTAAGTCTTTCCTCCGCCCGCCTTATCTCCTCGCCAAGGTTATAAAGCGTAACTTTTGTCGAGTTAGATGTATAATCGAGCATAAGATCGGACATTCGCGTTACAAGACCCGATTCCGCGAACTTATCCTCGATATTATCGCTTTTTGATGTGGCGGTGAAAAGCAGCGCCACCTCCTCGGGATTGTTCTGTACTGCCGCTCTAAGCGTCGCCTCATCTATTGTAATCTTGCCTTTGTCGCTATAAAGTCCGGTCGTAAGGCCGAGGCTTGACGGGCTTTTCCCGCTTGCCCCCACCTGCGTATAAAAAGCGTTACGCATTTTATCAAGCAGCCGCGCTATCTCGCCGTTATTTCTAAGCATGCCGCTTCTCGACATCTCATCCCACTTTTTTTGCTCCGTTTCGCTGAGCGATTTTCTCTGCTCGTCCGTAAGCGGCGGATACGATGACGCGTAAGACTTTTCATCAAGCTTGGCGTGCAGCTCGCTTATAAGCTCGTTATACGCGCCTACAAACCCCTTTATCATTTCTACTGTTTTATCGTAGTCATGCTCTACAACAAAGTTTATAGGCTCGCTCGCCTCGCCTTTTAGGCTGTATGTTATGCCGTCTATAGTAAAGTTGTTGTTTTCCTTTACAACCTCAACGTTATTTATAGTAAGCTTAGCGTCCTTGCCATTCGCAATGCCGGCCTCAATACCAAAAGCGCCGTCTGCTGCGAATGCATTGCCAATTATATTTTCAATTACAACATAGCTTAATGAACCGGTTTTTTTGGAGCTTATGTTAAAGCCCTGAGTAAGCTCGCTAAACGATATCGAAACACCGGCATCGGAGTCGGAGTTTATGCGGCTCATCATCTCGTTAAGAGTTGTGTCGCTGCTAAATTCAAAATATCTGCCGTTTATACTAAATGCGATGCTATCATCTGCAAATTCCAGATCATTTTTAAACTGCATATCGCCGAGCGTAACGGAGTGTGATGTCGGCATACTCTCCATTATATTGCTGCTTCGCATAGCAGCCGCCTGCGCTAGCTGTTCTATGCTGTTTATAGTCACCCGTCCAGCGCTCGCCTGATGCGACGCCGTTACACTCACCGCGCTTGTATCGCCGAGCATGCTGACCTTAAAGGATTTGTAAGCCGCCGCCGACATAACGTTGCTTTCCGGCTTTAGCGCGCTCATGTTGTTTTCGCGAAAGTTACGCAGCTTAAGGTTCACATCCCTTAAAGCCTCGTCCCTCCATTCAAGCTTTGTAAGCGACTGAAACTGCTTATCTACCCTGGTTCTTTCATGCGTAAGCAGGCTTGACACAATAGAGCTGGTATCAAGCCCCGAAGACATGCCGTCAAGCCTTATTAAAGTTCTGTTAAGCGAATTTATAGACATTAGCTTTCTCCCTTAGCTATCTGTGCGCATAATATTTAACCTTTGGCAAGCTGGCATTATAAATATTCTTAATACTTGTATATTCAAAAAGCCGCCTGCCCGCCTGCGCGATAGTAACGCCCCTTGCCGCGTCGTATTTGCCATCCTTCGATGGACAAACCACCTGCACATGCCCATGCCCGGAGTTGTTCTTTAAAGTAGTAACAACCGGCCTGCCCTCGTTCGCCAGCATCTGCGCCTGCTCGGCGCTAACCTCATGCCAGCCGTATTTGCTGCCTACGCTGCCCAGCCAATCGTATATCCTGTTGGCGCTCATGTGCTTTGCGCCTTTTATATCGGGATAATACATAGGCTCCTGCGTTTGGGGATTTACATAATGTGGTATCTCGGCGCCCATCGCCCTTGTAACGTCCCACATGAATATATTGCAGTATGTATCGCCGTTGCCCCGCTTGTTTACTGCGTAGCGTGGGTTATTCGCAACGTCAAATTGAGCAATAACAGCCGTATACAACTCGGCGTTTCTGTTTGCCTCGCTGCCGGTAATAGGAGGATTTGCCGGCAACGAGCCGTTTTTCGGTATGCCAAGGCTGGTATTGTAGTTAACAGGCTTTGCCGCACCGGCGGCAACCTGACTATACGGCAGCGAATACGCAGATATAGCCTTCTTAGCTATATCCCCAGATAACGCCGCGCCCGGCTTTGCTTTTAGCGCCGAAGCCAAGCTCGATATCATGGCAAACCCCGCCTCCTGCCGCACTCCGGACGCAAGCATAAGAAGAAGCAGCGGAGATATTCCCGCTCCCCCTTCTTTAAAAAGCGACTTACCGCCTTCGCCCGCCTCTTCTGTGCCTAATAAAGCCGCTGCGAGCGCATTACTAAAGCTGCCTTCTGTATTTAAAGGAGACAGACCGCCGTAAGCATTCGCGTTTCCCAAAGCGTTTACAATGCCGCCAACCGGTGAAGAAGTGAATGACACGCCGCGCCCTCCTTATAAAAATACATTATTCCTTCTCTGTCTATATCGGATTGATTCTACAAATCTTTAGTTAAATCGACAAAATTTTTAAGTCAACATCTACTTACCCTATTTTTTTTGCTAAATACGGCAAAATAACTGCCGCGAGAAACAGGAATCCTTTATTATTTACGGTGTTTTGATATAATAGATAAGTAAAGCACTAATTGAATCAGGAGGTGAAACATGAATAAGGCACTTATAATAATAGATTTTGTTTATGATTTCGTCGCGGACGGCGGCAGCCTTACCTGCGGCGCTCCGGCGCAGGCTATCGACTCATACATAGCTAATCTCGCAGAGCGATACGCCGCTAAAGGGGATTTTATTTTCATTGCCCGCGACAGCCATGTCCCCGGCGATATTTACAATCCGCAATCATCTCTTTTCCCCACGCATTGCATTGCCGGCGATAGCGGCGGCGACCTATACGGCGAAACGGGTATCGCTGTTAGCAGGCTGCCGCGCGATAATGTCATCGACCTACCAAAAACAAGGTATTCGGCTTTTGCCGGCACTGCGCTTGATCTTAAGCTAAGGGAGCGCGGCATCAGTCGTGTAAGCCTTGCCGGAGTATGTACAGAGATATGCGTGCTGCATACCGCTATAGACGCGTATAACCTCGGATATAATATAGAGATACACAAGCGGGCGGTCGCCGGCCTTACACAGGAAGGGCATGAGTTCGCGCTCAACCATTTTAAAACGGTACTCGGCGCCGAAGTCATATAGCAAAGTACAGCGCCCAGAACATTTATAAACTACAGAAAGGAAGTAAAAATGTCTAAGTTTAAAATTTCGGATCTTAACAGCTTTGATACCAGTCCTTTTAGGCTTATCGGCAAGGAGCATATGCTTATAACCGCCGCAAAAGGCGATAAGGCAAATACCATGACGGCGTCATGGGGCGGCCTTGGCGTAATATGGGGGCAGCCTGCCGCCTATATAGTAATACGGCCTCAACGCTACACTAAAGAATTCGTAGACGCCGCCGACTGCTTTTCCCTCTCCTTCCTCGGTGCCGGCCATCGCCAGCCGCTGGCTTATCTCGGCTCGGTATCCGGACGCGATGAAGATAAAATAACAAAATCCGGTCTTACACTTGCGTATGAAGACGGTGTTCCGTTTTTTGAGGAGTCTCACGCCACCCTAATATGCAAAAAAGCGTATGGCCAGTATCTTGAAAAAGACTGCTTTATTGAAAAACAGCATTTGGAGAAATGGTATCCCGAAAGCGACCTGCATATGCTGTATATCGGCATTGTAGAGAAACTGCTAATAAAAGAGCAGTGAGGATAAAATTGTGAAAAAAGCCTAAAGGCATTCACAATAAAACCCAAACACAAAAAACGCCTTTAAAAGGCGTTTTTTTCAAAGGGATTCTTAAGGGGCAATTGTCCCTTAAGCGGAGGTTTGGAGGCAGCGCCTCCAACGTCCCCTAACATTCCCTCCAACATCTCCTCGTTACCCTTTAATAACCCAAATCTTTAAGAAGACGTGACAGCGTTCTAAGCCTTTCGCCTATAAGCTCGCCGTCATTGCTGAGCGCCTGCGCGAATAGCTTTATATCCTCATCTATTACAGGATTATCCTTGCATATCTCAACCGTCATAGCATCGCCCTGAAGGCCTACCCTGTCGATTACGGGATTGTCCTCATCATATAGCTTTTCATACCTATATGCCTCGGCGAAATGCTTACTGCTCCTTGCTACGAGTATTGCCAAATCCAATACCCTGTGCAGCGGCAATTCCTCCGACTGCCTCGACCACTTCTGACCGGTATGCCGCCATACCTTGGCGGAAATATCAACCTTACCCCTGTCGTTCCACTGCGCTAATCCTAACGATAACCCCTTCGCGTCTGAGTCATATGCGTTTCTGCCGTCAACATTTTCATAGTTCTCGCATACCACAACCGGCTTGTGGTTCAAGCTTACCGGTATCTTCACACCATCACCTCCTTTACTAATTTACTAAATTACTAATTCAGTATACTGCTAATTTTCTGATATGTCAATAAAAATACCCGTCCGGAGCTATTGCCCCGACGGGTAAATGATGCCTAAATTTATATTAATACCAGCTATAAGCCGCGATACCGTTCCGGCCGGTAACAAGCGCCGCTTAAAAGCGCACTTTCAAGAGTTTTAATAAGTCCAGCGCGACCGGCGTTTAGCGTAGCTTTAAGGGGAAGGTAATTTGAGGCGTGGTTTGAGCGGAACACGCTGCCTTCACAATCCATATTTTGCAACATAACAAGCGTTTCCCTAGTTATGTCCTCAGGAGAGGGATACTCGAATTCTCCGTTTTGATACCGCTTATAAAGCTCTGTTCCCGGCTCTAGCATAAGCGTGAGCAGACCTATATAATCAGGCTTTATCGCGGACAGCGCCCGCCCCGTTTTGGCGGCGTGTTGCTGCCATCCCCGCTTTCCGGCAAGGCCGAGTATGGCGGTTATAGATGTTTTTATGCCCGCTCTTTTAACGCGCAGGCACGCCTCGATAATCTCAGCCGCACTATAACCCTTATTAACATCTTTTAGCACATCATCGCAGCCCGACTCAAGCCCTGTATACACAATGCCCAGCCCCATATCACAAAGCTGTCTAAGCTCATCGTCGCTTTTGCTAAGTATGCTGGCGGGCGAACCGTATATACCCACTCTTTCGCACTGCGGCACATCTTTCACTATATAGTCGAGTATTTTATAAAGTTCGTCTGTTTTAAGAGCCAACGCATCGCCGTCGGCAATAAATATCCGTCTTGCCGGCATTGACCTTTTCATATGCTCAATATCACTTATAACTTCATCGGCGCTTCTTATGCGAAAACTCTTGCCCTTATACATAGAGCAAAAGCTGCATCTGTTATGCGAGCAGCCGATAGTCGCCTGCACTATTAAACTGTAAGCCTCACTCGGCGGGCGATATAAAATGCCTTCGTAGCGCAAAAAAGACCTCCGTAAAAGCCGCGGCTAGTTTTTATAGCCACGGTCAATTGTATAATCCGGCATACTTGCCGCCTGCTATTTTCTGTTCCTCTTTTCTAAAAATGCCCGCATATTATCTTTTTGGGCGTCTGTTATAAAGCACTTGCCAAACAGCTCGCTTTCCATATTAAGCCCATACTCCAGCTGCTTTTCACCGTATTGCCGTATCGCCGCCTTAGCCAGAGATACAGCTGACGCCGGCATCGCCGCTATCTTTTTAGCCAGCTTCATAGCGCTTTCGATAAGCTCATCCTTCTCTGCGAGCATATCGGCCAGTCCCATTTCAAAAGCCGCCTCGGCTTTAATATACTCGCCGGTATAAATCATCATTCTGGCTTTTCCCGCGCCTACTCTTAAAGCCAGCCTTTGCGTGCCGCCAAACCCGGGTATAATGCCAAGCCCCACCTCCGGCTGAGCGAATACCGCCGTTTTTGAAGCCATTATAATATCGCAGGCCATAGCCAGCTCGCATCCTCCGCCTAAAGCGTATCCGTTAACCGCCGCTATTACAGGAAAAGGCATGGATTCAATATTCGAGAATACCGCGTTGCCTATGGTTGAAAACTCCTGCGCCTGCTCTCTCTCCATATCCGCCATCTCGGATATATCCGCGCCACCTACAAAAGCCTTGTCCCCCGCCCCTGTTATTATAAGGCAGCTTATATCCCGCCGGGCCGATTCGAGCAAAGCCTCGTTCAGCTCTGACAGCGTCTTTCTATTGAGCGCATTAAGCTGCTTAGGCCTGTTTATAGTCAACACACCTATGCTTTCGCTTACCTCAAAACGAATATTATCCATACATACCTCTCCTAAAGCTTAATTTATAAACCTATGCCTGGCTTTTTATGCGGCGAAAGGAGGGCGAAAGGCCAAGCCTTTCAAACCCTCCCCGCTGCTTAATGCGTAAGCCGCTACTTAAAACGACTCTCTAAATCTCTTTTCATACTCTTCTTGCAGCGCCGGCCTAAAATCAGGATGCGCTATGCTTATAAGAAGCCTCGCGCGTTCGCGAAGGGTTTTGCCCTTGAGCTGAACAGCGCCGTATTCCGTAACAATATACGAAACGTCGTTGCGATTTGTTGTTACCGCCGCCCCTTCATCGAGCACCGGCACAATCTTTGATATTTTTCCGCCCGCCGCCGTTGAAGGCATAGCTATTATGGATTTTCCACCGCGGCTCATATTCGCCCCGCGCACAAAATCAACCTGCCCGCCAACAGCGCTTATCTGCCTTAGCCCTACACTTTCAGAGCATACCTGCCCTAAAAGGTCAACCTGCACGCAGGAGTTTATAGATATCATGCCGTCGTTCTGCCTTATAATATACGGGTCGTTTGTGTATTCGACAGGAGCCATGTATATCATGGGATTATCGTCAACAAAGTCGTAAAGCTTTCTAGTACCCATAAGGAAGGTAACAACTATTTTGCCCTTATGCAGTGTTTTGCGACGCCCGTTTATAACGCCGGCGTTTACAAGGTCAACAACGCCGTCTGAAATCATCTCGGAATGCACGCCTAAATCGTTCTTGTCCTTAAGAGAATGCAGCACCGCATCGGGCAAAGAGCCTATACCAAGCTGCAACGTATCGCCATCTTTAACTAAAGCGGCACAGTTCTCGCCTATCTTCATTTCAACTTCTGTCAATTCACAGGGATGAAGCTCGATAAGCGACTCGTCACGCTCTACAAAAGCATGTATCTCGTTGACATGCAAAAAGCTGTCGCCGAGAGTACGCGGCATGTTCTTGTTCACCTGCGCGATAACGGTTTTGGCGTTTCTCGCCGCTGTTATAGTGTAATCAACTGCGACGCCGAGGCTGCAAAATCCCGCTTTATCGGGAGGGCTTACCGAAATAACAGCGACATCAGTTGGAAGATGCCCGTCAGTAAAAAGCGATGGTATCTCCGAGAAGTAGCACGGCGTATAATCGGCGCGGCCGTCGGCAACTGCCTTTCTCGCCGCCCCGCCTACGAATAACGAGTTATGCCTGAAATATTGTTCCATGCCGGGGGAGCAATACTGCCCCTCCCCCATAAGAACCATATGCACCAGTTCAATATCTCTAAACTCATCACGGTTCTCTACCATTGTGTTAATTATATGCGATGGCTCGGCAATAGCGTGCCCTACGGCGACCCTGTCACCGTTCTTTATAAGCGCAACCGCTTCACGCGCGCTCATTTTTCTGCTATCGTAATAATTCTTCCAGCTCATATTTTCTTATTCCTTTATCCTTGCGATGTCTTTTGCCATTTTTTTCTTGCCTTCAATGTTGCCCTGCCGCGATATCATAATGCGCTGCGCCTGAGGCGAACCGGCTCCATGCAGCGATTCCGTCCTGTATCCTACAGCCGCCGTTCCCAGCGTTATGTTTTCAATAAGGCGGAGTATGCGCATGCGGTTTTCTGTGGATACGCTGTCAACGCCCTTAAGATACTTGTCAATATACGGCTTTAGCTCTTCGTTTCTATAATCCTTTTCTGAAGGCATAGTAACCATAAGCCCGCCGGCTATATCTTCAGCCAGCCTTGAAATTTCATACGGGAAACGCGTAACGTTCTGCTTGCATACGTTTGCGAGCAACTGATCTATCTCATAGTTGCCGGCGCCCGTCTCAAAGCCCGAGCAGCTGCTGGCGAGAGAGCACGCGAACATCGTCTCGTTCAGGTGCGTCATCTCAATTATTTTGTCCTTTATATGGCTGGCTCTCGGTACGCCGTTGTAATCGGCCGCCACAGCCGCCGCACCAATAAGAACGTCGCCAACGCCTGTCTTGCAAGCGTAGCTGGTGCGGTGATATCCGGCAAAGCGCTCAACGAGTATACCGGCAAACTCTGTCTCGCCGTCCATGAACACCCTTTCGTTAGGCACAAAAACATCTTCAAATATAACAAGCGCTTCATGTCCGCCAAAGTTCTTGTTACCAAGATCTATGTCGGCATCCTCTTCAAGCTTTCTAAGATCGCAGCTCTGGCGTCCGTATATCATGAAAATGCCTTCGGTATCAGTAGGAACAGAGAACGCTACCGCGTAATCCTTGTCGTCCGGCTTCATGGATATAGTCGGCATAACAAGTATTTCATGTGAGTTTACCATTCCGGTCTGATGAGCCTTAGCGCCGCGAACAACAATGCCGTCCTCCCTGCGCTCTACAACACGAAGATACATGTCCGGATCAGCCTGCGCCGACGGAGCCAAACCCCTGTCGCCCTTAGGGTCGGTCATAGCACCGTCAACTACCAGGTCGTTTTTCTGTACATACTTCCAAAACTCTTTAAACCTCTCATGATAGTTTGTGCCTTTGGCCTTGTCTATATCATAAGTCGTTGAATATACAGCGTTGCCACCGTCAAGTCCTACACAGCGCTGGAAGCAAGAAGCTGTTTTCTGACCCAGCAGCCTGCACATTTTAACCTTCTTTATAAGGTCGTCGGCACTCTGATGAAGATGCGTAAACCTGTTAATTTTCTCTCCGGTAAGGTTTGACGTGGCGATCATAAGATCCTCATATTCCGGCTGCTGCGCCAAAGCGTAAGTCATGGCTACGGAATTGAGGGACGGACGAATTATAGGATTCTCTGTCGGCTCTTTAACAAGTTCTCCAAATAGGTAAACCTTAAGGTTTAACTCCTTTAGGCTGTCGATGTATTGTTTGGGGGATTTCATAGCAAAAATTCCTTTCTATTAATTTAATGCGGCATTAATAGTTAATGCGGTATTAGTAGCGGTTTTTATAAATCATGCGGGCATGCTCTAATGTAAAAGGCACATAGCTGTTTACAAGCAATCTCTGCTGATTATCCATAACGCTTTGCGCGAAAACATCTATTTCCTCTTCTTTCATGCCGTACTCACGCAGCGACTTAAGCGGCTCCAGCCGTCCTAGCATCTCCTCAAGCTTTTCAAACACGTTTTCGTCGGTGCTCTCTATGCCGGCCTTGTCGAGGTAGCCGCGTATAAGCGTGGCGATCTCGTCAATTTTGCCACCCGGCTTTTCGTTTTTATAGAGATTAAATACCTGAGCGAAGAATTGATAATTGGTTTCGCCATGCGGGACGTGATAATTGCCGCCTAAAGGATAAGCTAAAGCATGAACAGGACCTACTCCGGCGTTCGCAAAGGCGGCTCCGGCTATGCAGCTTGCGGTAAGGAAATCTCCGGCCAAATCCTTTTTAATTTCCGGTCCTTCTAAATACATCTTAACAAAGCCGTTAAGCAGCATATCACAGGCCTTTATGGCCATCATATCGGTAAAAACGTTGGCTTTGGGCGAAACATAAGACTCCGCCGCGTGAACCAGCGCATCTATCGAGCTGAACAGAAAGAACTTGTGCGGCAGCCCTTCTACCAGCGTCGGTATAAGCACAGCATGATCGGCATACATGCATTCGTCGCCTATGCCAAGCTTTGTGCCTTTAGAAACTATATTGGCTATGCTAAGGTTGGTCATTTCGCTGCCGGTTCCGCATGTCGTGGGTATTATAACAAGGCCCTTTTCGCGGCGGGCTGGAATTTCCTTTGAGAAAATCCGTATTGACGGAATGCAATCCTCTAAAACCAGTATTTTAGCAATGTCTATAACGCTGCCGCCACCTACAGCTATAAGCCTTTTAAAATCGTATGCCGCCGCCTCGCGCGCGATATCGTCAATCATATCGTCGCTGGGCTCGCCAAGTCCGTGCGCGTCTCTTAAAAGCACCTTGCACGGCAGGTCAAGGCCTTTTATAAAGGTGTCGTAGATAAATTTCTCGGTAAAGATAAGGTCGTTGCCGTCCAGCTCAAATCCGTCGGCAAACTCCTTAAAAACGCCGTATCTGTGAATTTGAGGTTTAATGATAAGCTCTCGCATAATGTGATGATTCCTCCTTTTTCGCGTCTACATTTATTTTTTAAAATTCCGCCCGGCGTTTTGTACGCCCGGCTTTAAATATACTCACCCATCAGTAATACGCATCCTCGCCGCACTATTCGAAGCTATGTACGGCTTAAATTAAAAACAATACCGGCGACAGCCTTGCCCGGCCGCGCTTAGGTATAAAGCGACGACTTTTTATAGGTTTGAGGAATTTTTAACAATCCCCCGCATATAAAGTGCCCTCAGGCCTCCCTGATGGGCGTTTTAACGGCTTAATCACAGCCGCATTAATCTTAAGTATATTGTCGTCGCGTGATTATTTGTCTGAATCTGTTTTAGTGGTATACTTATAAACCCACAATATAAACCTTATGCCGTTATAATAACGTTATGAGCAAATTCGGTTTATCCCCCGTATAAGCTGCCTTTTACGGCATCGCCTTGGCTTTTTTATAAGCCATACGCCGTCTCAGTCATAGTGCGCCCCGCACATACCTCGGGTAAATACGGTTTTTTCGCATACCAAACCAACAGCTGTATACCTACATATAAATTGTACACACATAGCCGCGCAATGTCAACAGAATCAGCCGTTCAATACCATACTATGCGCCGCCAAAATCGCGTGATTTATATGCCGACCTTTGTCCAAATGTGAAGATTTTGCAAAGCTTTGCCATATCCAATTGACGCATGACAACCTGTCATATTATAATTTATCGTGTTGCAGTTCTAGCTTTCGCGCTGTTTTTAGCGCGGCGGCTTAATATATATGAAAGGGAATATCAATGAAAGACTGGCTCAGACGTTTTATGTACGGGCGCTACGGACAGGATCACCTCAACCGCTTTTTATCCATAGTCGCGCTTATTATACTTGTAGCTTCTATGATCACGAGGTCGTCAATATTAAATACGCTCGCCCTTATAATACTTATTTTTAATATTTTCCGCATGTTTTCAAGGAACCTTGAAAAACGCAGGCAGGAAAACATGGCCTATATACGGCTTAGAGGCAAGGTAATGTCGTTTTTTAACGGCTTTAAATCGCGCATGGCGCAGCGCAATACGCATCGCTTTTATAAATGCCCTTCCTGCCGTCAGCAGCTTAGGGTACCAAAGGGCAAGGGGCGCATATCCATACGCTGTCCCAAATGTCAAACATCGTTTGAGAAAAAAACCTGAGGCGGATATAGACGATGCCGAGTAAAACTTTTTTCAACCTCGCAGATGCTAAACGGGAGAGGCTTATGAATGCCATACGCCAGGAACTGTCCCGCGTACCTTTTAGCAAGGTATCTATAAATCAAATTGTGCAGGCCGCAGACATATCGCGCGGCAGCTTCTACCAATATTTTGAAAACAAGCAGGACATGCTTGAGTATTTGCTTTACGATTATCGTGATATGTTCAATAAAGCGGCGGAAAAAAGCCTCAAAAAAAGCGGCGGCGATATTTTTATGATGTTTCTCGATATACTTGATTTTACATACCGCTTCGCCTCTCTCCCCGACAATATGGCGCTTTTTAAAAACATTTTCTCCGATATGTCGGTCGGCCTCGACTTCCTTAAGCGTCAGCCCGTCGCCGATGTCTCAAACGACCTAAACAGAGAATTTACCCGCCTCGCAAATGCCACAAACCTCGATATACGCGGCGACGAGGATCTGGCCGAAATGCTCAGCATATTATTGATGCTTACCTGCGAAATGCTGGCTATGATATTCTTTGATATGCAAAATTACTCGGCTATACGCTCCCGCTATATAAAAAGGCTGAATTTATTAAAAAGGGGTTTTCAAAAAGAGTATGAGGAGGATGCGTAAATGTTTGGTTATATATCAGCCGACCTTTCCGCCATGGAACCAAACGAAAAAGCGCGGTATAGGCAACATTACTGCGGCCTGTGCAATATGCTATCTGAAAAGTACGGCGCGGATGGACAATCGGTACTGGCGTATGATATGGCCTTTCTATCAATACTGCTCTCTTCCTTATATAATCTTGAGGAAGCGGACGGCAGCCGCCGCTGCATTATGCGGCCGCTAAAGCGTCAAAGCTTTATAGCGTCCGGCTCCACAGACTACGCGGCGGATATGAATATAATACTCGGCTATTATCAGCTGCTCGATGATTGGCATGACGATCGCAACACATCGGCTCGTAAAAAAAGCCGCCGGCTAGAGCCGTACCTGCCTAAAATACGCGAAAAATACCCCATCCAATGCGCAGCCATAGAAAACGGCTTAAAGGCACTTGGCGAAATGGAGCGCGCCGGCGAAATGAACGCCGATTTGCCGGCCAACTGCTTTGGAGACATACTCGGAGCGTTGTTTGCGTGGCGTGATGATAATTATGCCGCCGCGCTTTACGACATAGGCGCATCACTCGGCCGCTTTATATATCTTATGGACGCTACAAACGATCTTAGGCAGGATATAAAAAAGCAAAGGTATAACCCCCTGGCCTCGCAGCTCGATACCGACTTTACACCCATGCTTACAATGCTAATGGCCGAATGCGCCGCGATATTCGAGTCGCTGCCTATTTCACGCGACCGCTCGATACTTCAAAACCATTTGTACTCCGGCGCATGGCAAAAATACAGGATACGAAAGAAGAAAGGGGCAAACGCATAATATGCAAGACCCATATCAGGTGCTGGGCGTAGCCCCTACCGCCTCGGAAGAAGAAATAACAAAGGCTTACCGCTCGCTTGCAAAAAAGTATCATCCCGACCTTAACCCCGGCAACAAGGCGGCGGAACAGAAAATGCGGCAGATAAACGCCGCTTACGACCAGATAAAATCGGGTAATGTCGGAAGCAACCAGTATGGCTCGTCCGGCTACGGCCAGCAGCGCGGTTATCAATCGGGTGGATATGGCCAAGGCAATCCATACGGCGGCTATGGCGGATACGGCGGCTTTGAAGACCTTTTCGCCGAGCTTTTCCGTGCCGCTCAACAGCAGCGCAAACAGACAAGCGGCAGCCAGTTCCGCTCCCCCGCTTTAAGGCAGGCCAGCCTTTATATACAGTCCGGTCAATACGCAGACGCACTTCGTGTTCTTATGCAGATCAACGAAAGGGACGCCGCCTGGTATTACCTTAGCGCCTTAGCCCACGCCGGCTCCGGCAACCGCGTTACCGCGCTAAGTCACGCACGAGAAGCTGTGCGCATGGAACCCGGGAACATGGAATATCAGCAACTGCTAGCCCGGCTTCAGCAAGGAGGTCATGCGTATCAACAGGCAGGCAGCAGCCAAGGTTTTGATATGAACCGTCCCGGCCGCGGCGCGCTTAGCTTGCTACTAGCTCAGCTACTCTGCTGCCTATGCTGCCGCCCCTGCTAGAATAGAGCGAAACGCTATAAAAAGCCATTAAGCGTTATATACTTAGGCGCCAAACTCCGGAACCATTAATTAGCAATATTAATCGGCCATAGTATAACCGCGCTCATATAGCGCAGCTGTTGCCTTTTCAATATATTCTTTTTGAACGAAGAAATAGTCTGTGTTAAAAGTGGAAACGGCGAAAAGCGGTATGCCCTTTTCAGCGAGGACGGATGATATGCCGGCAAGAATGCCTGTCAGCGAAAAATCCAAACTTCCCTGTATCCTAAAGCCGTTCCAGCCTTCCTCCCTTGCAATAACGCTATCTGGCACAGCACCGCTCCGGCGCACCACCGAAATCTCTTCATCAGTTTTCGCCACAAATACAAATTCGTCGGCAAAATCAATCGTTGTTATATCGTCTGTTTTACAAACGGTAAATTCATCGCCAAGCATCTTTATTTCCATATCAGCCCTCCAAGAATATGATACCGCATTTAGCGTTAGATCGCACTGCCATCCCGCGCCCCGCCGCATTGCTTCGTAAAACAATTTCGCCATAGCTGCAAAAGGCGCACACTTGACCCCATTATGGTACACCCTTACCTATACTATATAATAAGAAAGCGGCGTATTGTTATAAAGGCATTGTGCCGCGACAGATAAAACCGGTTTACCCGCAATAAATAGCAAGGAGGAAGCGCGATGTTTAACAATGAGCTTTATATAACTATAACAGGGCTTAAGCACTATTACGGCATTAAGCCGTTTAAGGTAGGCTACCCCGTCACGCTCCTTAAAGAGCCGGATAACCCTTATGACGAAGAGGCTATAATGGTTAGCGCGCCTGTGCTCGGCAAAGTCGGGTATGTCGCCAACAGCCCATATACCGTAACTACAGGCTGCATGAGCGCCGGCCGCATTTATGACGCTATACCCGATGAATGCGTAGCCATAGCAAGGTTTATAACCTCAAGCAGCGTTATAGCGTTAGTTTTGCCTGATAAAAAGCTTAAAGTTAAGGTGGAAATAACTTTTGAAAATCAACAGGCTAATTCTCCCTTTAATTCCCTCTCCCATACATCCGGTAGCTTTATTCCTATTGACTGGAGAGGCGGCGAGGAGTGATATTATCAGCCTTAAATTCCGATAATATCATCCGAAGGCAGCTTTCGCCTTACAATTTACCAAATAAAAAAGCGGCTCCTAACTGCTTAAGCGCAGAGGAGCCGCTTAGTTATTAAGCCATATTTATTATGGCAGCAGTACTAATTTATATAACCCCGGTTCGCGGTTATACTGGCGCAGTATCCATTCGCCGCCTTCACTTAGCGGCACAGTCTTTGATATCATCGACGCCACATCAACCTTGCCTTCCGCGATCAGTTCTAAGCACTGGTCGTATTCCCCCGCCGACGCGCAGCTGCCAAACAGGCTTTGCTGCCTTGTCACCACCCATTGCAGCGGGAATCCGATGCGCTGGGACAGGTTTCCAATAAGCACCACCGCCCCGTCCAGCTTTAAAGCGTTAAGGCAAAGGTTTACTGTATCCTCAATGCCCGTCGCGTCATATGCTATATCAACGCCTTCTCCGCCGGTAATATCAAGTATCTGCTGGAGGGCGTTCGGGTCTGTGGAATTAATGCAGTGCATGGCTCCGTTTTCTTTTGCCGTTTTTAGGCGCTTATCGTCTATATCAACGGCAATTATGTTTGTAAGCCCCATGCTCGCTATAACCTGCTGCGTCAGTAAGCCAATGGTGCCTACGCCTACTACCATGCCTATGCCGCCCGCGGGAACCGACGTTCTTGTAGCGGCATGATACGCTACCGAAAGCGGCTCTACCATAGCCGCCTCTGTGTAGCTTACAGCGTCCGGCAGCCGGTACAGCACATATTCCGGCACCACCAGATACTCGGCAAACGCGCCGGGCATATTATATTCGTCGCTTGAAACGCCCAGTATGCGGCGGGTCTTGCAAAGATTGACTTTTCCGGCTTTGCAGGCGGAGCAGGTATTACAGTAAATTGTAGAGTCGAAGGTAACCCTATCGCCCGGTTTATAATCCTTAACTCCCTCTCCGCATTTTTCAATAATGCCGGAGCCTTCATGCCCCATAATGACAGGCGGCTGCCTCCGTCCGGTACTGCCGTCTATGCCATGCAAATCACTGCCGCAAACCGCCACCGCTTTTACTCGTATAAGCACCTCACCGGCACCGGGAGAAGGCGTTTCAACATCTTTATATACGAATTGTTTGTATTGCTCCATCACCAAAGCTTTCATACGTAATTCCTTTCTTGTCTGAAAAGGCGGCTATGCAAATATCGGCCTTGTGCTCGCCAACACGCATCGCCTTTTTGATATGCCTTTAAAACGTCATATCCTGTAGCCTTCTAAGCTGATATATAAATGTATTCTGATCAAGCTCGACATCGTCATATGTCAGCAGCTCGCCCTTTTTGATATGCCTTTTCACTTTTGTTTTAGGCGTTATAAGTCCTATCGGCAGCCAGTTGTTCACTCTCGCTTGCTTATGCGTATCAAGCCAGCCGCGTACTGTGAAGCCGCCTATGCCGTCAAGCAGCTCGCCCGGCACCAAATCCTTTTTGGCCTTTGTAAGCGTTTCAGATACCGGCCTGCCTATAGGCTCAATCGTAGGAACATTGTCGAGCACCGCCTTTGCTACTGTAAGCGGCGTTTCAAGACTGCACAGATGATACGGACGATAAAGCAGGAAGTTTGGCCCATCTCCCATTTTTAGATATGTCAATTCCGCGCGCACTTCGCTGCTTGGCGTTGAGAATGTTAAAAACACTCCCGGCGCTAACCCATGCACATACTCAACCACACCGTACCTATTCAATATGCCGCCTTCAGACTTAAGGCTTAGCAGCTTTGTAACAGTCGCTGGCGTCGCCTCTCCGCCATGACAGCCGGGAATATCGGCGACAAGCCCGGTAGCGTTTGATATGGCGCACAACTCTACCATGGTTTTGGTGTTGTCTTTAAACGAGCACAGCATTTTAGGATTCATGCCACGAGAGAGCGCTTCAGCGCGCACGGTATCCGGCGTGCATTCAAACTCAAGTTTATTATTCGGACCCTTTCCTACAGAGCGCACCTCGTATCCCGACGCTATCGCAAAATCGTACATCTCTTTTAGCGACCCCGGCTCATCTCCCGCCGTACCCGTATATACTACGCCGGCGCTTTTCGCCATGCGGCTTAAAATAGAGCCTACAACGACGTCGGTTTCTACCGTAAGCAGTATGATATGTTTGCCTTCAAGTATGGTGTCATATGCTACCCGAGCGCCAACATCCGGCACGCCTGTCGCATCGACCACCGCCTGCACCGAATTGGCTTTTATGGCGATTTTGGCGTCCTGCGTCAGCGCTACTTTGCCGCGTTCATTGCAATCGTTTGCCCGGCTTAATGTGTCGACTATTTCATAGTCATTTTCGCTAAGTCCGGCTATTTTTAAAGCATCAACGGCGGCATTAATATTAATATCAGCTACTACCGTTACCTGCATTCCTTTAATGTGCATTATCTGGCTTATCATGCCGCGACCCATCTGTCCCGCTCCCACAACAGCCAAACGGACCTTATCCCCGCGTTCCTCAAGGGCGGCTAACTGATTGTTCAAACCCAACATTCCTTAACCCTCCCAACAAATTTATGTCTATTCTTGTAAGTACTGTTTATTCTATTACACAACGCCAAGATATGCTTTCCTAACATCAGGATTGCGCAATATTGCATCGCTCGGGCCTTGCATTTCTATTCTGCCCGTTTCAAGGACATACCCGCTGTCGGCTACTTTTAGCGCCTTCATAAGGTTCTGCTCTATTATAAGCATAGAAGAGCCCTGCTCTTTAAACGCCTTTATAATGCGGAAAACCTCATCAACTACGATAGGCGCAAGACCCAGCGACGGCTCATCCAATATTAAAAGCTTTGGCTCCATCATCATTGCCCGCCCTATAGCCAACATCTGCTGCTGACCGCCGCTAAGCGTACCTGCCGGCAAATTCATGCGCTTTTTCAGTATAGGAAATGTATCGTACACTTTTTCCATAAGACGTGCGCGGTGCGCTTTTGTGCGCTTGGTGTATGAGCCTAGAATCAAGTTGTCCTGAATTGACAAAGTGCCGAGTATCCCGCGACCCTGCAATATATGCGCAATGCCCATCTCAGCGCGCTTATGCGCAGGAATCTTGCTCAAATCCTCGCCATACCATTCAAGCTTGCCTGCCGTAATAGGAATTAGGCCTGAAATGGTGCGCAGCAAAGTTGTTTTCCCCGCTCCGTTTGAGCCGACCAGCGCCACAACCTCGCCCTCATCGACCTTCAAATCGACATCGAAGAGCACTTTAAGATCGCTGTATCCGGCGCACAGGCCTTTAATCTCCAACATTTTCGACATTTTCATAATCCTCCCCTAGGTAGGCTTTGATAACGGCATCCTCGCGCATAACCTCCTGCGGGTTCCCTTCACTCAAAAGCATGCCTTCATTCAGCACGACAACGCGCGTGCAAAGCTTTGTTACAGCCGACATAACATGCTCTATAAACAGTATTGTTACGCCGGTCTTATTTATCTTTTTAACCAGCTCTATGCTCTCATCCATTTCGCTCGGCGTAAGCCCGGCTAAACATTCGTCAAGCATAAGCAGCTTTGGCTTCATGGCAAGCGTCCGCGCCATATCGAGCCATTTTCTTTTTTCAATCGGCAGTTTGGAGCACGGCAAATTGGCTATGTCTGTAAAGCCGGTAAACTCGAGTATTTCATCTGCGGCTTCCCTCGCTTCTCTCATGCTTTTATTGTAAAGCATAGCAGTGGTATAAATGCTGTCGCGAACGGTAAGCCTTTCAAACGGCTTTGGCGACTGGAACGTTCTCGCCAACCCCATAAACGCTCTATCCGGCACCGACTGACGCTGCAGCTTTTTGCCCTCGAAACTTATTTCGCCGCCGTCTTGTATGTATACTCCGCTTATAAGGTTTACACACGTTGACTTGCCCGAGCCGTTAGGCCCTATCAAGCCTAGTATCTCTCCTTCATAAATATCATAGGACAGATGGTTTATGGCATGTACGCCGCCAAACGATTTATCCAAATCTCTGATTTGCATTAAGACGTTCATGCTCCGCCACCTCCCTTGGTTTCTCCCGCCAACTCCGCTTTAGCATTTCTGCGTTTCTTTATGAAGTTCTTGGCATCATCATAGAGCGAAATAGCGCCGTTAGGCTTAAATAGTACAACTAGCACTATAAGCAGCCCGTACATGGCAAACCCCGCCCCGCCGCCGCCAAAGTCGGAAAGATAGTAGTTTGATATCTCAAGCATGGGTACGCATATAAGCGCCCCCAATACCGGCCCCCAGATAGTGCCCATGCCTCCAAGTATAGCCGTAATGCCTATGCGAACAGATATATCATGAGAGGCTATAAGGTTAGGGTCTATATAGCCCAGCTTAAAGGCATAAAGCGTGCCGGTAGCGGCCAGCATCATAGAGCTTATAACAAACGCCTTAAGTTTCATGCGGTGCGAGCGTATTCCTATTGATTGTGCCGCATCCTCGTCCTCGCTCATGGCTTTTAGATAGTAGCCTAGCTTGGATCTGTTTATCCATACCGTTATGCCGATTGCTATGATCATCCATACAAACGTAATGTAATAGTACGGACGTTCATGCAAAAACGATAGATTGATAAAGCTTTCCTTCATGCGTACTTTAAAAGCGAGCCCGAGCGTTCCTCCGGTAAAATCGCGGAAGTAAATCAGCAACTGCCGCACAATAGTAGCGCACGCGATAGTGGCGATAGCAAAGAACACGCCGCGGAACCTAAAGCACGGCAATCCTATTATCACCGCTAGCAGAGCCGCCAACGCCATGCCCACAAAAATGCTGATCCAAGGAGATACTTCCCCCATTTTGAGGAACATCAGCATACTGGTGTATCCGCCCACCGCCAAAAATGCCGACGACGCCCATGACGTCTGCTTGCCAAATCCGCCTATAATATTCCAGGCGCAGCCCATAGCGGCAAAGAAGAATACCTCTGTGAAAACGCGCAGTATATAGTCCATCTTTATAAAAAACGGCAGTACAGCGCAAATGGTAAGAAAGCTCAGCGCAATCGGATGTGATCTTATAAATCTTAGTATGTTAAAATTCTTCATGCTGTTCTGGCTCCTTTCCCGAATATACCGTATGGCCGCAATATAAGAACCAGCATAAGCACGGTGTTTATTATAACCGGAGCTATATCAAGGCTTATATAGTTACTTGAGAACGACTCTACAAGCCCTATAATAATGCCTCCGAGCATAGCGCCCTTAAGATTGCCCAATCCGCCTAGAACCATGGCGCACATGGCTATGGTTGAGAATGTCGTTCCTATCTGTGGCGATATAAGGAACATCGGCGTTAAAAGCAGACCGGCTATGCCGGCAAATACGGTACCCAGCGCAAACGCCACAGTAAATATAACTTTAACATTTATACCAAGCGTCTTCGCGACGGCGGTATTTTCAGAAGTAGCGCGCATGGCGCGACCTATATCTGTTTTGCCTAAGAAATATGTTACCAGCATAACAAATATCAAAGCGCCCACAAACGCGATAAGCCGCGGTGTAGCGATTATCATATCCGCGTTTTCGCCTACTGTAATGGCGGCGTATCTTAACGAATTAGGCACATCCAGACTGTAATAGTTGGGTCCAAATATCATCTGGAGCACATTCTGTATAAGATATGATAGGCCTAGCGTAAGTAGTATATAGTTGCTTTCGCCTTTACCTACCACGCGCGAAATAGAAGTGCGATATATTATAACCCCGAAAACAAACATCAGCATAGCGACGGGAATAAGCAGCCAATACGGTAGCGATCCCGGCGGCATAAGCACATAGAGCATATATGAAAAATACATACCTACCGCTAGAAACTCGCCTTGCGCGAAGTTGACGATTTTCATAACGCCGTGGATCATGGATAGGCCGACCGCAATAAGCGCATATACACCGCCGATCAGCAGACCATTTATAATGGTCTGGAGCATAGAACACCAACCCCCTTCTTAAGAGACCGTGAGGCGCAGCTTGCGCTGCGTCTCACGGCTTTACCGGCGCGTCTAACGCCTTAACTTAATACTTAATTAGTTTTCAAACGGTTCCAGTGTGAGCGGGTTAATTAGCGGCGAGGAAGCAGCTTCGAGCGGGAATACGCAGCGCGGCTTGTTGTCCTGCCACTGAAGGATTATCGGCTCAGAGCCGGCGTTGAATCCATTTTCATCAAATGAGCCGGTGCCGTTCCACAGGCATTTGAACCATTCGCTGTTTTCCGCGTTGAGTTTGCGCAGCTCATCGCGAACGCTTATGGGATCAGCCGATCCGCCGTTTTCAATCGCTTCAACTATAAGCATGAAGGAAATGATGGTCGGGCCGCCCTGTCCGGGTATGAACTCGCCGTTCTCTTCTTCATAACGCTCACGAATCTTTGTGAATTCTGCGTTATCCAATGTGGTTTTGGCATCCCAAACAAAACCGTCAGCCGAGCATATGCCGTTAACGTCGTCGCCTAGGTCATTTAGCAGTGACGGCCATGTAAACGCTGAACCGCCGGCTACTATTATCGGCTTATACTGCATGCTGTTCATAGCTGTCATAAGAAGTTTGGCGTCGTTGGCGTAGCAGCTCGGGAACAATACGTCTACTTCACCGGCCTTGAGTTTTGAAACGATGGGGCTAGCGTCGGTAAGCTTACCGGCTTCATAGTTCTCATCAACAACTATCGGCAGACCGTTGGCTTCAAGGTCAACACGGTTGGCCTTGGCATTGTCTTCGCCCCATGCCGAGTTTTCATAAACTATAGCGCAGCGCAGCTCTTCAAACGGCTTTCCAAGCTGGTCAGCGAGATAGCGCAGGAATTCCATCTGCAGCGTGCTAAACTGGGAAGCCTTAGCGGCGGGCTGGAATACGAATTCGCAATCCTGCTCTGTAATAGTTCCGTTTGCGGCCGATCCTGTAACCGCCGGCACCTGATATTTCTGAAGTATCGGCAGTGAAACCAGCGCGAACGCCGACTGCGACGAACCTACTATGCCGGCTAAGCCGCCTTCAGCAAGCGCGCGCTCTAGCGGCAACGCACCCTGCGCTGCGTCACTTGTGCTGTCAATATAAACAATCTCAACGGGAGCGCCACCGAGCGCCTTTATGCCGCCGTTCTCATTTACATACTTGGCAGCAGCTTCCATAGCCAGCGTGCCCTGACGGCCGGATTCTGAGTTAACGCCGCTTATTGAACCGTAAAAAGCGATTTTAACAGGATCGGGAGCTGCGGCACCCTGAGTTGGCTCCGTGCCACCTGAAGTAGTTTGAGGCGCCTGCGATTGATCAGCGGGGCCTGATGCCTGCGGAGCGCAGCCTACTACCAATGTCGCGATCATTGCAACGCACATAAGAATGGCTAGTAACTTCTTTGCTTTCATGTTTTTTTCTCCTTTCATTTTTCGCCTGTCTCCAAGCAAAATGCAAGAATGATTATGCTTCATTCCATAATTTCTTTGTAACTTCAACAGCTCTGCATATGCCGTCTTTGCCATTGAAACTTGCTTCTTCAATGCTTATCCAGCCATTGAAGCCTTTTTTCTTAAGCAGGCTGAACGCTTCCTTTAGCGGAGCGACGCCTGTTCCTATGGCAGTCGGGGCGAAAGTGCCCTTTTCCTTCATATCCGACACATGTATTGTGCCTACCTTTTCATATACGCGCTTTAACAGCTCTACAGCATCGTCTCCGTAAGCGGTAACATTGCCTATATCGAAATTGACAAGCACACTTGTATTCCAAATGCCTTCAAGCACTCTTAGAAAAAGCTCAGGCGGATACGTCATGTCTATATACTGCCACGCTCCCGGCTTACCATGGTTTTCATAAAGCAGCGTTACGCCGTAATCATCCGCCACCTTTGCGGCCTCACGTATGTACTTTATCGCCTGATCGATTCCTTTATCTATATCCGTCTCAGGGTGCGCCTGACCGGCAAGCACGCGTACAAACGGAATGCCCAGCTCAGAGCACAGCGCTATATCTCGATTGAAATACGCCGCCTCTCTTTTTAGCTGTTGTTCGTCATAATGGGTAAAGTCGGGATAGGCCGAGCACATAACGGCGGGTATAGGCTTGCTTTGGAGCATCCTCTTGAATTGCTGTACATAAGTATGCGCGTGGCTGTGTATAAACAGCATGCTTATATCGGCACCGTCAAAACCGCACTCTGCGGCAAAGTCGAACCATTCCCCCACCGACATCGCTCCGCTTGAAATATCTTGGAACAGCGATACCGGCAAACAACTGAGCTTCATATTACCCTCCATATATTCATGGCCCGCGGCGGGCGCGCCGTATGCTTCATAGCAGCCGGTGCGCCTTGCCGCCGGAATTCCATAAATCTCTTTCCTATTACATAGCGCCATCCCATGTGCTTACACATGTTTTCTTTAATTCTTCTTCATCGAACCAGCGCGTTGTAACAACCTTGCTTTCGGTATAGAAGCGCAGCCCATCCTTGCCTAGCGCATGGAGATCGCCAAAGAAGGAGTTTTTATGTCCTGCAAACGGGAACATTCCCGCCGGTACCGGTATGCCTACGTTGACGCCGACCATGCCGCCATGCGTTCTCTTTGCGAATTCGCGGGCATAGTAGCCGTTTTGTGTAAATATTACAGAGCCGTTCGCAAACCTGTTGCTGTTCATAAGCTCGATGCCTTCTTCAAAGTCCTTAACCCTCTTTATGCAAAGCACCGGCCCGAATACTTCTTCCTGTCCAATGCTCATCTCCGGGGTAACATGGTCAAACACCGTATGCCCTATAAAAAAGCCCTTCTCGTATCCGGGTACAACTACATCGCGCCCATCGAGTATCAGCTTTGCGCCTTCTTGCACGCCTTTTTCTATCCAGTCGGTAACGAACTTTTTGTGGCCTGCGGTTACAACGGGGCCAAGGTCTGTCTCCTTATCATAAGCCGGCCCGATCTTTTTATCTTTAATCTGACGCAGCACTTCACCAACCAGCTTATCCGCTATGCTCTCTTGCACCACCACGACCGGCAGCGCCATGCAGCGCTCTCCCGCGCAGCCAAAAGACGAGTTTAGAATACCGGCTACGGTGCGCTCGATGGGAGCGTCTTCAAGTACCAGCGCGTGGTTTTTAGCTTCGCACAGGCTCTGTACGCGTTTGCCGTGCGCGGCGGCGGTTTTGTATATATGCAGCCCTATCGCTGTCGAGCCAACAAGCGTTACGCCTTTTACCTCCGGCTCGGTTAGGAAAAGCTCAGCCTCTTTGCGTGAGCATGTCACAACGTTTACAACACCGTCCGGCAAACCAGCTTCTTTAAGCAGCTCGGCCAGCCTTAAAGATGTCATAGGCGTCATAGACGCGGCCTTTAGTACCAGCGTGTTACCTGTCGCTATGCACATAGGCATCATCCAGCCCATGGGTATCATGGCCGGGAAGTTGAAAGGCGCTATGCCGGCGAATACACCTATCGGCTCACGATATAATGTAGTGTCAAAGCCTTTTGTAACGTCCATAAGCGCTTCGCCCATCATAAGACTGGGCGCTCCGCAAGCAACCTCTACCGGCTCTTTAACCTTTAGAACATCGCCCTTTGCCTCATCCCAGTTCTTGCCGTTTTCGCGGCATACCATATGCGTTATTTCGTCCATATGCTCAACGAGCAAATCGCGGAATTTATACAGCACTTCAACGCGCTTGGCGCAAGGCGTATCCCGCCATGCCGGGAAAGCCGCGTTAGCAGCAGCGATTGCCGCCCTTACTTCTTCTTCTGTGCAGCAGGGAGCCTGCGCAATAACTTCCCCAATACTCGGATCGTATACGTCCATATATTTGTCTGTCTTGCTCTCAACGAACTTTCCGTTAATAAACGGCCTTAGTTTTTCCATGTTTATCGCCTCCATTTTTTATATCAGGTGTTTATCTTTGCATATCAACAAGTATTTTTATTTTAGTTGTATCGCCGGCAGCTAAAAGCTTGAACATATCCTCCGCTTCGTCCATGCCTACAACATCGCTTATCAAGCCGCTTATGTCTATTTTGCCGCTGTCAAGCAGCTCTATGGACTCTACATAATCTTTTACTATATAGATGTATGTGCCTAAAACACTAAGCTCTCTTGTAACTATCTGCTGCATGTTTATGTTTATCATCTGAGCTGAGTTTCCAACCCATACAACCGTTCCCCTGTTGCGTACATACTCAACGCTCTGCTGCGCCGTAGGCGTTATTCCCACCGCCTCAAACGTAACGTCTATGCTCTTTCTAAGGCCTTCCGCCTCCAAAGCCTCTCCAACGTTTGTATTTCCGGAATTGATGGTTATATCGGCGCCGAATTTTTTTGCCGCGTCAAGCCTGTCATCGCTTAAATCGGTAACGACAATATTCTTGGCTCCAAAATGCTTAGCTATCATCATGACCAAAAGCCCTATCGTTCCCGCGCCTATTACCATAACGTTTTTGCCTTCAAGCGGCATCGCCCTGCCCACCGCATGATACGCGACGGCGAACGGCTCAAGAAGCGCCCCTACCTTGCTGTCCAAAGTATCCGGCAGCTTATAAACGATATTTTCATCGCAGCAGAGGTATTCGGCAAATGCGCCGTCAACATCCATAGTGCCCATAAACTCGCGATTGTCGCAGGCATTTATAGCGCCTTCTAAGCAGTTGGGGCATTCGCCGCAATTGTATATAGGCAGCGCCGTAACTATATCGCCAACCTTGAATTTTGTAACATTTTTGCCTATCTCAACAACTTCCGCCGAGAACTCATGACCCATTACCATAGGCGGAGTCCTGCGGCCGGTGGTGCCGAGATACCCGTGTACATCCGAGCCGCAAATGCCTACATACAGCATTTTGAGCTTTACCTCATTGTCCTTTGGCGAAGGTTCAGGCTGTTCCGCCACCTTCATATTCTCAGGCCCGTAATACATTAATACCCGCATATATTTCCTCCTTCTTATCACTAAAGCGTTCTTAGCATAATTTTTTAACGCTTTTGCCTTCCACTATTTCACACGGATAAACCAATATCTGTGTAGGTCCGTCATCACCTTCTATCCGTTTAAGCAGCATCTGCGCGGCGCTCATGCCCATTATGCCAGTGTCGTTTCCAACAGTCGTTAGCGGCACATGCAGCAACTCAGGGCTTTGAACATGGTCAAAGCATGTAACGCTCACCCGCTGCGGCACCTCAACCCCGTAGCTTACGCAGCCTTGCATAACTCCCTCCGCCATCCGGTTTGAACCGGCGAATACCGCCGTTGCCTCCGGCAGCCGCTCAAGCATATGCTCAACCGCATGTATTCCGCCTTCAAGCAGCAGATTGCCTTCATAAACCATATCGTCAGATACCGTAATTCCGGCATCGCTCATAGCCGCGAGATACCCCCGCTTACGCTCCATTCCGGTGCTCGAGTTGCTCGGGCCGGAAACGTGCAGTATAGAGCTATGTCCCATTTCAATAAGGTATTTTGTGATATCATATGCGCCTTTAAAATTGTCAAGTATAACCGTGTCTATCTGCGGCTGTGAAATTGATCTGTTTATAGATACCACCGGGCAACGAAGTCTTGTCAAAAGCTGGTGAAGATCCGGCGTTTCTATTGCCGTCATAAGGATAACTCCGGAAAAATGGAACTGATTAGCCAATTGCAAATAGCGAAATTCTTTTTGCGTATTGTATTCGCTTATGCAGATAGCCACCATGTAGCCCGCCTCATATAATACATGCTCTATTTCTCTTAATGAGAGAGCATAGGAAGAATGCTGCAATTCGCCTACAATAACCAAAACGATATTGATGCGGCCTTTAACCATGCCGCGCGCCAATTCGTTATTTTCATATCCCATTTGTTCCATGATGGTGCGAATTTTTTTCCGCGTATTGTCATTAACGTTTTGATCGTTCATTAATACACGTGATACAGTAGATTTACTAAAGCCGCTCGCTTTAGCGATATCTTTTATAGTTACGCCGATTGTGGAGCACCCCCGTTCTTTTAATGCGGGTTACTTATATACAACCATCCGCCCGATATCTGCGGTACCGTTCCCATTTTTTGACGATAATCTAATTCGCCGTCTATTTAGTTTGTTAAATTCTTGCTAATTCCTGTTGTCTGTTGTTAGTTTGTTAAAAAATTTGACTGAATAATATGATTTATTGATAAATATATATGTTTTACTATTATTTTGCGGGAGCGTTCCCTCCACATGTCTGCATGTTAACATAACGTTATGTTTTTTGTCAATACGAAATAAAATAATATTCATAACTCTTATATCCATTGATTTAGTGTTATAATATTAACAATCTCAACCCCCTTCAAACCGGCTCCTACAGCGGCTTTGCGCTCAAATCCACACGATATGTATAAATATAAAATATTCTTAACATTTATAAATTTTTATTATACAGGTACCCCACTTGATTCATATATGAATCAAGTCTCCGCGCGCTTATTTAATTTAAAAGCAAAACATCCGAATGTTTTTTTGTATCACTCGGATGCTTTAAGATGAAAAAATTATTATTTTGTCAACAAAACTGCTAATCGACTAAACCGACTCAATCCTATACGCTGTCCGGCCCTTCGCCATCACAATTAATACAACTAGAAAACCTTGTACCTCCCGAAATAAGCATTTCCTTCTCGCGCCTAGAAAGCCGCTTTATAGCATACTCCCGTCTTTGTGCGTCACGTTTGTCAGAAAACTCCTCGCAGTAAACCAGCTTTACCGGCAAACGCGTATGCGTATATTTTCCGCCTTTTCCGGCGTTGTGCGCCTTAATGCGCTTTTCAATATCGTTTGTCCAGCCAGTATAAAGAGTATCATCGGAGCAGCGGACAATATATGTATAGTTCAATCATCGCCCTCCCGCGGCCGTTTATAGATCAATATATTCCGCCATTCTATTTTGACTCAATGCTTAAGCGCGAGGATATATTTTCAAGGTATTGCGCTGATATCTCAATATCACGTTCCAGCGAATAAAAATTGCGCCCTTCTATCGACACTGTGCCGCCATACCCGAAAGCTTTAAGCGCCGAAAATATCCTGTAGAAATCTATTGCTCCAAACCCGGGGAAATACCGGTTGTTGTCGGATATATGAAGGTTTCTAAAAAAGCCGCGTGCTTCAATAAGACTAGCTACAGTATTTCTCTCCTCAATATTCATATGGTAGGTATCCGGCAGTAAGAAAATATTGCCGCCTACAAACTGATAAACATCAGACACTTGATTGAGCAGCGATGATTCATATCTGTTTGTAGCTTCAAAATAAATAGGTGTTCCAACTTCATCGCACCATTGTCTAATTTCCTCTTCCGAATCGGTAAATGCCTGGTCGCAAGCGTCAAGACCGCCTTTTAGATACCCGCATATCACTCCTGCCTTTACCTCGGCGGCATACGTAGCAATATCTCGCAGCGCCGCTACCGTCTTTTCGCGCACCGCTTTATTAGCGCTGCCCAAAGCTAAACCATGCAGCTTAGCATACGCTCCCGTCGCTATCATTGTCATCTTAAGGCCAAAGCGCGCTAGATAATCGCTCCAACTCTGTGCCGGATAGGATAAATCAGTAATATTAAGCTCTACCCCATAAAAGCCCAGCCGTTGCAGTAATCCCATTAAGGCATCGGCTTCCTTTGTCTCCGGCATTATATCGTTGCCCAGCTGTATACATAAGGGAAACAAGTATTTAGGTTGCATAACGATTCCTCCTTATATTAATGTTCTATTGATATATGTAAAACGAATAAATAAGAGGACGGAAAAACTACAAATCAGTCAGCTCACCCACCTTTGCAAAAACACCGCGAAACGCGATTATATGTTCTTACGCAACGACATGCGCCTAACTATATGTTTTTTATTCCTATGATACTAATATCACATATCTTACCCTGTTATGCAATACATCTTTATTATATTCTTCCTCACTCTGTCGCCTCAAAGAAGCATACAGTCTTTTAAAATACGCATAGCCGGCTAAGACGGGCTAAAAACGCCAATTCGCGGCGCATACATGCAATTAGTTAATACATTATAAATATTATGTTTTTATTTTCAAGAGATTTATTAAAATTCCATAATCCGATATTACTCGCTATAATAGCCGCCTTTGCGACATTTTATGCACATAACTCTTGTGGATAAATTGCCCGTCGAAAAACGTCGTATAAAAACAGACCGCCCAACTAGGCGGCCTGAATTATAGTTATTTTTTTATAATTTGCCTGTTTTATTGTGGATAACATGCCGTATCCGGCTATAGTCGTTCCCGCCTATGCGTAAAAATTACATGCAATTTAACAACATATTTTGACCCGCTTTTTCAATGCTAGCTCTTAGGCGCCGGCGCTTTTACAACAATCAGCTCCAAAGTATCGGCATCGAGATTCTGAACATTCATCTTAGTATTAAACGGTATTTTAAGCATTGTGCCGGCCTCATATTCATGTATGTCTTGTTCATCAAGCCGTATAGAAAGCCTGCCCCTTATAACCGTCATATACACAGTGGCGTTAGAGTAATGCTCGGGCAGGCCATCGTTTTTATTGAGCACCATATGCAGATAATGTATGTTGTCGTCAAAAAGTATTCTCTCTATCGTCTTTCCGTTGCCCTTGCTTAACGCGAAAACCCGCTCTACCATATCTCTAACCTCCTATAATAGCTTGCCATGCCGCAGGCGTTTACCATACCTTATTCTACGATACTTACAACCCTTTTTCCGTTGCAATTACAACAAACAATACTATTTTTATAAAATATTATCGTCGGTAAATCAAACTTAAGCCCGCCCTCATATCAGCCGCCTTATAGCCACCTCCGCCATACATTGCCGCTTACGCCGCTATATATGAAGCGGCGGCATATACCATACGCCGCCGCCTGAATCCTCATCCCGTAATTCTGCTCGTTTTTAGCTCGTTCTTAAAGCATATCAACCATTGTAATACACAAGGGCGGGAGTTGCGTGTAAGAGGTAGCAAACACATTCTCCCGCCCGCTTGAGCGAATACCCCCTTGCAAGTATTTGCTGCTTTAGAATGTCAGATCCGGCGCCACCGATTTGTCGATGCCGTAACGTATAGTTACCAGCGGATCTACAACCTGGCAAAACTCAAGGTCGCCGCAGATGCCCATCAGCGAAATCCACTGCGTAAGCGTGTATTTGTCGCTGCGCTTAAGAAGGAACTTAAGCATTTTGTCTATGGCTTCCCAATTTGACTTTTCAATGGTGTCCTCCGATGCCAGCATATACCACCGCTCCGGCGTTTCGAGCATCGGGCACGGCTCCGCCTTGTCCTTTATAACTTCAACTTTCAAAGTTATTTTGCCCGGAACTTCCAATCCGCATACAATTTCACCGTCGCCCTGCAACGCGTGTATGTCTCCTGTGCAAAGCAGCGCGCCCGGCACCTGCACCGGCAGATACAGCGACGTTCCCTTTGTTAGATACTTGCAGTCCATGTTGCCGCCGTGTACGCCCGGATACATTGTCGAAATCTTTTCGTTTTAGACCCGCATCATAAGACAGCGCCACGACGCCGTAGCGATGTGCCTATGTACTTCCCCCGCATCAGCTATTACGCCGATATGTTGCTAGAAACCATGCTAAAGCAGCAGGATACACAAAAAATGGAAATCGTAGTAGAAGAATTATTCAAAGAAATAACTTCATCTCAACTTGACTTTACTTCAGCGCAAAAAGTATGCGAAGCCATACTTATATGCATATACCTGCTTTATCATAAAACGGTAAACGAGTCGACCCAGGCAGAACAGGCATCAGGTCTCTCCTTAGATGTATCCGTTTCAAGCCGCCCCACACTCACCTACCTTAAGCAATGCTTTCTTGAAGAACTGCAAACCATTGCCGAGCGCATTTTCATGCAGCTATGTAATAAAGGCGAGCATATACAATCAATGGTTGACTTCCTTTTAAAAAACCATTGTGATGAAATCTCGTTGCAATTCGCCGCCGACTATCTCGATGTACATCCCACTTATTTAAGCATATCGTTTCGCGAAAAGACCGGCGTCTATTTTAAAGACTATGTGCTAAATTATAAAATGTCGGCAGCCAAGCGGCTTTTGGCGGACAGCCAAAAAAAGATACATGAAATCTCCTTGGCTTTGGGTTATCAAAATGCCGACCATTTTTCAAGGGTGTTTCGCAAACACTACAACATCACCCCCTCCCAATACCGCAACAACTCCATGACACCATAGTACTCAAGCCGCCTATACCACAAACTATATATAGCCATGTCTGATATCCGGTTTTTGCCCGCCCTAATCTCTTATGCCTTTCTATAACGCATAATCCGACATATTATGCCATTTGTTGGTTGATAACAACTTCAAAAGCAAGTATAATACAATATGAACGGTGCTATATATGTTAGGTGAAACCGTTTAAGCAAATCTATAAAGTCCGGCAAGTTTCACGGGGCGATAAGGCCACGCATGATGAGAATGTTCTGATTCTTTCGGCAGAAGCCGCGAGTATTATAAAGCGTTCTACATAACGCAACCGCCTGCGCTATCCGTAAGATTTTGCCCATACTTAAATAAGGACACAATGAAAGGAGCTTTTGTTATGAAGGGAAATCAAAAACTTATTGATGCTTTGAATGCTTTGCTTGCCGATGAACTGACCGCTATTAATCAGTACATTGTCCATGCGGAAATGTGTGAGGACTGGGGTTATGGCAAACTGCACGACGGCTTTGAAAAGCGTTCCATCGATGAAATGAAGCACGCTGAAAAGCTAATCGGAAGAATACTCTTCCTCGGCGGCACGCCTATCGTAAGCAATCTGCATGATATACACATCGGCAGCGAGGTGCCTCAGCAGATTGAAAACGACCGTATTTCCGAAACAGGCGCCATTAAAGCATATAACGACGCTATCGCCCTTGCAAGCGAAGTAGGCGATCACGCGACAAGGGATATGCTTGTGCAGATTCTAAACGATGAAGACCGTCACATGGACGAGCTTGAGGAACTGCTCGACCAGATTGAACAGATGACACTTCCTCTTTTCCTTACAACTCAGGTAGACTAAACAATTCTATCAAAAATCAGTGCGGATGGTTTCCGGCTTTGGATACCGTCCGCGCTTTTTTTATATGTAATAAAGCTCGCAATATTCTATTTATATTGTCATACCCGTTTTTTCAGCATACGCCACAGCCGCCCTCCCCCGCCAACTAAAAGCACAGCCGCCAAAAAGCGGCATCATAGCATTAATACATTGCTTTGGCTGTCCCCCTCTATTTGCCGGCACAACCGTGCTTGACAAACACAATACAAAAGGGCATTATAATGTGGAAATCAATCTGATTTTTGGCTTGATTTTGGCCGTTTCCCCGATCTGCGTACTTAAGTATTGTGAGGATATTATGCAAATTGTAATTGTAGGCGATGGCAAGGTAGGCCTTCTTTTAACTCAAAAGCTGACTGCCGAGGAACATAATGTTACGGTGGTTGACAATGACAGCAAAGTGCTCGAGCATACTCTGTCCGAGTACGACGCTTTTACCGTTCATGGGCATGGCGCTTCGCAGCGCGTGCTAACTGAAGCTAAAGCCGATACCGCCGACTTGCTTATTGCCGCAACAAGCAGCGATGAAGTGAACTTGTTAAGCTGCCTTATAGCTCGAAAAATGGGATGTAAAAGCACCATCGCCCGCGTACGCAGCTTAGAATATTCCGAAGATATCAAATTGCTGCGTGAAGAATTGGGGCTTTCAATGGTGGTAAACCCTGAGGAGGCCTGCGCGCGTGAAATATTTAGGTTGCTTCAATTCCCATCCTTCCTAGCCAGAGAGCAATTCGCTAAAGGGCAGGTGGAAATAGTACGCATTAAACTATCAAAAGACTCGCCGCTAATAGGCCTTCCTTTAGCCAACTTGCGCAGAGCAGCTAAAGTTAATGTGCTTATTTGCGCGGTGGACCGTGACGGCGAGGTTACCATACCGCATGGCGATTTTGTATTGCGCGAGGGCGATGAAATATTTGTTACCGCTGCCAGCCTAAACCTGGCGCAGCTTATAAAAAATCTCGGGCTATCGTCTCATAAAGTAACCCATGTTACTATTGTAGGCGGTAGTCTTCTTGCGTATTATCTTGCTCAAATGCTATTAAATAGCGGCGTGGCTGTAAAAATAATTGAGAAAAATGCGGTGCGCTGCCGGTTTTTATCCGAACATTTACCTAGCGCGGATATTGTTGAAGGAGACGGCACCGACCGTGATACGCTGCTGAGTGAAGGTGTTGACCGCAGCGATGCGTTGGTGTCGCTTACAAACATAGACGAAGAAAACATAGTGCTTAGCACATATGTGCGGCAACTGGGCATACGAACCACCATCACCAAATGCAACCGCGACCAGTACGCGGATATGTTCCGCCAAATGGGACTGGGCAGCGTTGTCAGCCCCAAACTCACCGTTACAGAAGATATTGTCAGATATGTACGCGCCATGGATAACAGCGTGGGCGGTCAGATGGTAACGCTGCACCAGATAGCCGGCGGCAAAGCCGAGGCGCTGGAGTTTCGTGCCGATGAAACTAGCAAGGTGCTCGACATTCCTTTATCCGATTTGAATTTACAACAGGGCATACTGATAGCCGGCATTTCTCGCGGCCACAAAACTATAATACCAAACGGCTCCTCTACTATACGGCTAGGAGATGCCGTAGTAGTAGTAACTACCTGTAACCGGCGCGTCTGTGACTTAAATGATATTTTGGCATAAAGGCGATAGGCATGCGGGCTGTTTGGCTTTGCGAGCGGGAGGTGTGCTAGGTTGAATTATAAGATGGTCTGGAAATATCTCGGTTTGTTGGTTTTAGCCGAGGCTCTTTTCCTTTTGCCCTCGGCTTTAACAGCTGTTATCTACAGAGAGCCGGACATGCTTTTGGCATATGCGATAACAATTGCGTGCTGCTTTGCGTTGGGGACTGTGCTTTATTATTTTTGCCGAGAATCAAGCCAGATAATCTATGCTCGAGAGGGATTTGTTATAGCCGGTTCGGGCTGGATTCTCGTTAGCCTCCTTGGCGCGCTCCCTTTCTTTTTAAGCGGTTATATACCAAACTACCTTCATGCCTTTTTTGAAAGCGTTTCCGGCTTCACCACAACCGGAGCATCCGTTCTTATAGATGTTGAAGCGCTGCCAAAGTCCTTATTATTTTGGCGCAGTTTCACGCATTGGTTAGGCGGCATAGGCGTACTCGCTTTTATACTCGCCGCAGTACGCACCAAAAGCGGCGCCGGTTTTACGCTGCATTTGCTTAGGGCAGAAAGCCCCGGCCCTCAGGTCGACAAGCTGATGCCTAAAGTCCATAGTAGCGTACGCAGTCTTTTCTTTATTTATCTTATATTATCTGCCCTCAATCTTTTGTTGTTACTGGCGGGCGGAATGCCGCTGTTTGACGCCTTATGCACTATGTTTGGCACGGCGGGAACCGGCGGCGTCGGCATCAAAAACGACAGCATGGCTTCTTATTCCGTTTACCTGCAAACGGTAACAACTGTTTTTATGGCTTTGTTTGGCATAAACTTCACTATATATTTCTTTTTGGCCATGCGCCAATGGAAAGCTACGCTTAAAGACGAGGAGCTGCGGCTATATATAGGCATAATTATTGCCAGCATCGCCATTGTTACCGGCGCGCTGATAATCGATGGTTTTAGCGGCTTTACCGGCAGCCTGCATCATAGCGCCTTTGCGGTAAGCAGCGCTATTACTACTACCGGTTTTTCTACGCTACATTATACTCAATGGCCGCATTTAACCCGCACAGTATTAATGATATTGATGATAATCGGCGCTATGGGCGGCAGCACCGGCGGCGGATTTAAGATTGGCCGTATTCTGATTTTATTTAAAACAGTTAAGATTGGCCTTCATCGGCTGCTGCATCCTCGCAGCGTGAAAACGGTGCATATAAACGGCAAACCGCTTGATAAGGACGTTATGGATCGCACATTGCTGTTTCTAGCCGTTTACTGCGCCCTTATTATACTTGCCCTTTTGCTTGTTAGCATCGATGGTCTGCCGCTTGATACCAACCTATCAGCCGTACTTTCCTGTTTTAATAATATCGGCCCCGGCCTTGGGCTGGCAGGACCGGCGGGCAGCTATGCCGTATATTCGGGGTTTTCAATGTTTGTGCTAACGGTAACTATGTTGCTAGGGCGCCTTGAAATATTTCCGATATTGTTTCTGTTCCTACCAAGCACGTTCAAGCGCAAAGGTTAATTTTAAATCGGCTCGCAAAATATATGTACGAACAGTAAAACCACCCAAAATGGGTGGTTTTGATTTTGCGCAATAGAAAAGCTCTAGCGAACCTTTATCATTCCATTACTTTCCTCTTGCATCTTTTCCGATGTTTTTTCATCTTCTGAACTAAATTTTCTATCCTTCTTGCTTTGTCAGCAAATTGTCTCCAGAAAAGATCAAGTTTGCTTCCTTTAAATCCGGATTTTCTTATTTAATTCATTTGATATAGTGGATTCATATTCTTTTACGGCTACTCATCCACACATCTTTCCGTATCTCTAAATACGGTGGCTTTTTAGGGTTAGTAATTTCCTTTAGGTATTCCCTAGAGCTTATTTACATGATAGCCTCGGATTAATATATTCGCAAACCCCAAATAACGCAACATTTTATGATTATCATTATATATCTTTATAAAGCTCGATATATCTTTTGATATCACTCTTTTTTATTAATTTTATACTATTTAAAAAGCAAAGATTTAAAATGATTATTGGTTATGATATATTTAGTTAGAGGGAGAGTGATTTCTTGGCAATTATAACTATTTCCAGGCAAAGCGGCAGCTTAGGACGTGAAATCGCCGAACAACTTGCGGAAAGACTCAATATGCCTCTTATTACCAGAAAGAGATTTGTAGACCAAAATCTTTCGGATATAACTACGCCTTATGAGCGAAAGATGCTTGAGCAAAGCCATAAGTTTTACTTAACATCAGCGAAAGACGGCGTTAGTTTTAAAGAGCATATCCAAAATCGTTTATTAGAGGAAGCGGAAAAAAGCCCCTGCGTAATATTAGGCATGGGCGGTCAGGTTATTTTTTCGAAACATACCAATGCTATAAATATAAGAGTCATTGCCTCTGAAACCACGAGGTTCGCTAATTTCTGCCATAAATACGGCCTTAGAGAAACCGAAGCTGAAAAACTGCTGCGGCAAAGCGACAGGCGGCATAAAAGATTCATTTCCACACTCTATGGCGTTGATTGGGATAACCCCGACCTCTACGATATTATCCTTAACACAGATAATATGTCGATTGATCACTGTGTCGAGCTTATTGCATTTAATATCAGCCTTAAAGACAGTATGCGATTCAACAAAACATTATCTTACTGCAATGCATTAAATGAAGCCGACCCTCCAGCCCGGCCGGTATTTAAGCATCCGGCTGAAGAAGAGTTTGCCCATATACTTGATATGTACGGCATAGCCTGGCAATACGAGCCTAATACCTTCCCGGTAAAATGGGATGCAGAGGGCAATGTAACTATGGCTATAAGTCCGGATTTCTACCTGCCAAAATTTAATACCTATATTGAGATAACTACTATGGATCAAAAATATGTTACTACGAAAAATAAAAAGGTGAAACTGGTTAGAGAATTGTATCCTGACATAAATATAAATATAGTCTATAAAAAAGACTTTTATTCGCTCCTTGAACGATTCGGATTTAGCGGAAAGGATGACATAAATGCGTTCAATAGAGGTTAAGCGCGTTGTTTTCTCAGAAGAACAGATAAGAAACAGAGTTAAAGAGCTGAGCCGTGAAATCACCCGGGATTATAGCGATAAAAATCCTATACTTGTAAGTGTTTTAAAAGGTACAATGTATTTTATTGCCGACCTAACTAGAAACCTCGACTTCCCTCTTAATATTGATTTTATGTCAATAGGCGTTTATCACGGCACAAACAACACCGGAATTGTGCGCATAAATAAAGATTTGGACCTTAATATAACGGGTAGGCATGTCATTTTTATTGAGGATATTATAAACACCGGCCTCACCATGGGATATCTGGTTCAGAATTTAGAAACCAGAAAACCCGCCAGCATAAAAATCTGCACGCTCTTGGACAACCCGAGAAAGCGGCTTATGAACATACCGCTTGAATATATCGGTTTTGAAGTGCCGGATATATTTCTGGTAGGATACGGCCTTGACTATAACCAGGAATACAGGCATCTGCCGTATATCGGAGAAATTTCAGACGAGCTTTAAAGCCATAGCTCTTGGAGAGTGCGAAAGGTCATCGCCATCTTTAGCCAAGCTTCACATTGATTACGAGTATAACATCTTGCCGCTAAGCATTATTGCCTTTCGGCTTTCTAAGAGTTAACGCTTTTGGCATCATAACCCGTTTCAATAATCGTATTATCCGACCGTATGCTAAAACGCCGCTTCAAAACTAAGTTCACAAACGACCATCCCCGATATGTCAGCATCTAAGATGGTCGTTGTACATATTCTGAAACTATATATGATTATTTGCCAAACAAGCCCTTTGCCTTACCGAGCGCATCCGATACGCCACCCGCTGTAATCTTTGCCTTAACGCCACTAACGAGCGCATTCAACTGATCATCGGGTAATGGAACCCCTAGCAAATTCTTAATAGTGCCGGCAGGATCCTTTTTAAACTTTTCAAGCAGATTGCCATCATTTTTCACAGACGACGCAATCTCTTCGATTTTTTTCTTAATGTCCATAGCTTCTATGCCTCCACTTTTTCTACTTCTGCATCCGGCGCATTCTTTTTGACACTCTCAATGCCATTTTTCGCGCTGCTTTTCATCTTATAGCCTTCTGATACAGCTATAATTTCGCCGTTTCGTGCTTTTAGGCGGAAACGTACCTCTCCCGCTTTGTCCATATACAACTCAAACTTTGGGTTCTTCTGCTGTTCAAACCCTTCAACGGTCTGATCCTCGAGATTGGCAATAGGCGCATTTTTACGTACACTTTCAATTCCTTTTTTGCAGGCCGCCTCAGAGTTGTATACTTCAGATGTGGCAATAATTTCACCATTGGATGCCTTCAAGTCAAACTTTATGCCGGTTTTGGTTTCTTTGATTACAAATTTCCCCATCTAACAGCACCTTCCATCCTCTAAAAATTTTATATCGTGGAAAATATTACCTATATCTATGATATCAACTGTTATAATTTTTTACAACATTTTTTGTAGATATTTGGAGAAATATACTAGTAGAACCAACTCATGACTGCCAAGACGCAACACATTATAATCATTCTCTTTTGTAATTGGCAGAGCCATGATACACTTAGCGCATGATTTTTACAGCAAAGAGGTTACTAATATGGTAAAATCAATAAATAAAATTTCCTATTTCAAATACATATTGGCATTGTTACTATTTGGATCAAACGGCATTGTTGCAAACCACATTTCACTTACGAGCTATGAAATCGTCTTTTTACGCACATTGATAGGCAGTTTATTGCTTATAACATTGTTTAAATTAACAGGGAATAAATTTGACATTACCAAAAACAAGCGACACCTACTCTACCTTACGATATCGGGTATAGCAATGGGCGTAAGTTGGATGTTCCTTTATGAAGCGTATCAACAAATCGGTGTCAGTATCGCATCTCTTGCCTATTACTGCGGTCCGGTAATTGTCATGGCTCTCTCCCCTTTGCTGTTTAAAGAAAAGTTCACCCCGCATAAAATTGTAGGATTCATTGCTGTCCTCTGTGGGATTATACTCATAAACATACAGGCTAATCACGATGGCAAAACAGTCTGGGGCCTTATTTGCGGGATTATGTCTGCCATAATGTATGCATTTATGGTGATCTTTAGTAAAAAGCGCATAGCATAACAGGAATGAAAAATTCAACACTTCAGCTTACTATCAGTTTTTTAACAGTAGCTGTTTTTATAGGTTTTAGGCAGGGTTTTGTTATACACGTTTCCCGAGCTGATTGGACTCCTATACTCATACTCGGACTTGTCAATACTGGGATGGGCTGTTACCTGTACTTTTCTTCAATTGGCAATTTATCTGTACAAACGGTAGCTATCTTCGGCTACTTAGAACCCCTTTCAGCTGTGACTTTTTCCGCCTTATTTTTAAGAGAAATACTACAGCCAATCCAAGTTTTTGGTGCATTTTTGATTATCGGTGGTGCATTATATGCAGAAAGAATAATAGTCAAACAAAAAACCAATTTAACAATACTATAACATAACCGTTTAACTCCACCCAAATTATAGAGCAATTTTCATCGGCGCATTCTACCCATGCAGTAGCCGGTCAAGAGTTTTCAATCAGTTTTCTTTATTAATAATACGTTTCTAATTATCGAATTTATTTCCGCCAAGCAAAGCCTTTTTGACAATAAAACAGGCAGGCGATTTGAACAATACCAATTCTTTTGTTCAGATTCCCTGCCTGTTTCCAGACTATTTAGATTACGCCAAAACCCTCTTATTCCTGATTGATATAATCAAACGGCAACGTGCCGCTCAGCAATATGGTTTGTCCTTTTCTATAAATAGAACCGCCCAGTGCGACCAAACCTTCCGGAAAACCAATGGCTTTAGAAATGAGCATAGAATCATTTTCCAGCTCTTTTGCAGTCCATTCCATATTCACGTTTAAACTGTGCAACGTAATAGGTGTAAGTCTGCTCCATGATTTTCCGTCTAAGCTGTGCCATACCTCAGCACCCTCCCCATACGCATAATATGCCGATTCGGTTGCCGCTACGCTGAATTCATCCATATGTTCTTCACCGAATTCGCTTTTTTCCCAGCTCTGCCCATCGGAGGAGAACAGGGCTATGGGCATCTGCTTATCCCAGGATTCGCTATCCGGCTTTCGAGAGGCCTCCCACCCCACCGCTACAATGCCTTTTGGTCCGATCACAGCGTCGTTGATCTCGGTAAAGGCCTTTTGATCGTGCAGCGTAGGTGTGTCATTGCCCCATTCCCTGCCATCCGTACTCCGCCATAGATTGAAAAACCGCCCAATACCCTCATTACGCAGTTTAGCCGAACTGGCGAACACCAGAAATTCCCCGTTATAGACCAGCATTTTGGTTACATGCTCGGTGGAATATTCCGACCGAAGCCCATCGTAATCGGCAATCAGTTCTGCTGTGCCATCCGAGTTAATCCGCCCGAGCCCAAGGCTATAATCCGCTGTTTTGTACGGCTCAAACCAACCAATGCCGGGCATAAGCACGATGTCCCCGTCCCGCTCAGCCATGGCGACAATTTCCCGATAATGCAGATATTTGCCGCTTTTACGCGTATTCACCTGCCACTGGCCAAATTGTTCAGGATCAATAACCTGCCAGTTTTCCCCATCACCACGCAGCACCCACGGACAGCTTTGCGGAACATCTCCACGTGTAAGCTCCTCTTGTTGGTTCTCAAAAATCACTATAATTTCTTTTTCCATTGCCAACAGGCGGGCTTCACCGCTTAGATCCGCAGGGATGCCCAGCGCCGCAACATCAATTTGCTCCCAGTCTACGCCGTCTGAGCTTGCCAGCAGCTCAGGAGTTATATTTGCGTTTATTCTGCCGCCAACGGCCCAAAGCTTACCCACGGCATACGCTACATCTCTAGCGCCGCCTATTTCTTCAAACAATGGAATTGCAACCTCATGCCAATCCTGACCCACCACGCCTTCAAAGACAGGAGTAGGTTCGAAACTCGGCGTTGGAGCAGCCGTTTCTTGCACTTTGCTGGAAGGATTATGGCTGGAACTATCTGATGCAACGGGTGAGGAATTGGCACCACAGCCCACGAGTAACAAAATTGTCAGTAATAACCCGACGCTTTTAAGAAGTTTACGCCTAATACAGCTATACATATCTAGGCACATCATATTTATCACATCCTTTCAGTCTTCAGATCCGTAAAAATGTGGTAAAATCAGCTCAAAGTATTAATAATCATTATAGAATATAATAAGGAATAATGCAGTATTTTTTTGAGATGATGTTTTTGCATTTAGGCTGCCCTTGACTCACTGAACGCAACCTCCTGGGCAACATACTTGTTGCCTTTCCCAAAACCGCTTTGAGTAAGAACGGTTTCACAAAACTGACTTAGAAATAAGTGCTCGCAACCATGGCTACCCTTTGGGTTTAAAAGCTCATATAAGAAACGGGAATGCGTCTCTACCTCCCTGCGTTCCATGCCCAATATGGAGAATACATTGAAGTTAGCATCCTGCGCTTTTTCCTCCTCTCTTTTTCTCAAAATGCCCACAGCTTCGTCTAGTATGTCTTTCAACACCTGGTCCGATTGAGTCATAATCCGTCCTCCTTTATCACTTCGTAGATAGAACCGTATCAATTAAATTTTTGAGTCGTGTTTTCTCATCAACGCTTTCACATCTTTGCAAATAATACATCATTTATGTTGATGTCGTCGGTGTATACCCTCTTGCCTTGTGCCGCCCAATCGAGGGCGTGTTTATTTTTAAGGTATATGTTCCTATATTGGTATTCTACCGGAGTCATATCCGCAAAAATATCCATAAATGCGCCGATGTCAAGGACCTCTCCTCTCGGCGTTACCATGTTATCTTGCAGTATTGTTTGGGCAACGTTGGTTGCGTAGCGAGAGTTCCTAGCCAATACCTCAACAGACTTATTTGCGTCTATCTCGGGGCCTTGCCCTTCCCTATAAGCATCGTCAAACTTCTTAAAAGGCCTGTACTGGTCTACGAACATAGTAATAGCCCACTCTTTATACTGCGCTGCATCCCGCCTCGGCTCCGTGTAACTCTGTATCGTTGTACCGGAGCGTTCCCATACATCAGCATTATACCAGTTGATAATATCCTGCTGTGCCTTTTGAATCGAATCCAAATGCTTTTTGCTCAACACACTTTCAAAAACATCATAGAACGCACCGCCAAAAGTCTGAGCTGCCTCCGGATTTATCATGTAGTGCTTTACAAACTCCGCAACAGCTTCTTCGCGCAGCTCCGCAGGCTTATATGCGTTTTGGAGTGCTACCGGCAGCTTGGATATCATGGCGCCAACGCTATCACGCTTAGATAGCCCGTAACGCTTGTCCAAGTGATGGCCTATTTCGTGCATAACTGTTTGCAGATCGTTCGGCAACCGCGACACAATAACTTCGGAATGCGGGCTGTAATAGCCCTGCGCCTTCTTTTTCATCGAACGTTTGAAGCGCGTATCTCGGATTGGAACGCCTATTTCCTTTGACAGCGTTGTCAGCATATCGCTTACCGGCTTAAGCCGCTTTGCTTCCGCCTTCGCTTCTTGAGGCGTTATGTGGAATTTCCGGCCGGTATAGGCCGAGTCAGTTTGCGGCGCAGAGGTGCCCGTTGCCATGGCTTGTACGTTTTCGCTGTCCGATGGCATAGCAAAAGCGCCTTCCGGCGCTTGTGTGGTTTGTGTTATTTGTTTTGGCCCTTCTGTTTCTCTGCGTCCGCCCTGTCCATCTCGTCCAGCATCTGCGTTAGATAATAGTTGTCCACTTCCCCGAAGTCGTAGAATTCCCGCCCTGTTATTGGGGATACTTTCCAGCCCAACCGGCTCGTGTCTTCTTTCGACGTCGTTGGAGTACGCTTCGTATCTGTCAAATGAATCACTCCCTCTCAAGTCTAAATAAGTCTGCAAGGGCTTATATTCGTTGTCCAGCTGATATTCAGGATCAACCAATCGTTGAGTTTCAATGAATCGGTTGATATTGCGTTCAAGTGCTTTTTCCACAGGCAAATTATTATAGATTAATGCTACTGTATATCCGGCATCTTTAATTCTTTTGCCAAGGCGTTTTACTACATTAACGTCCGACCCTACTGTGGGAATAATGATGTTGTCTCCTGCATTTAAAGCCCTAGTTATAACATTATTGGCAATAATTGAACTCTCCCTGTGTACCGCCATCGTACCTACGCCATTATTATATTCCGGTATTCCTTCAAAATCAACCGTTGGGTCACCGGTTTTGACAGCCTTCCCGGCTTTAAAAATGGCTACAGGAACTTGCACCCGAGCTGTCGGCACGTCCTAACACCAACCGTCGAGGCACTCTGGACATATGAAGAGCGGGAGCAATACTTCGCCGACGCTAAGAAGCCGATTACCGGCGATACGCGGAGCCAAAAGGAAATTGACCTGTAAAAAAAGGGGCAGCAGAGAATCGGCGTGTACGGCAGGATTTATACCGATATGAGCGATACAAGGTAAGGCTTGGCGAGGATCTGCCCAAGAGTTTTCGTGCGTTTAGGCGGCCGAAAAAGCGGGCGGCGAGAAATGGGGCTTGCTTGAAGCTCGATATAGCGGCATTGGCTACTATGAAAAGGCGATTAAAAGGGAGCCCTATGTTTCTTAAAATTATGATGATAGGATTCCATTGTGGTAGGCTCTAAGTTTTCGTATACGTCTTCCCATTGCTTCAGAAGGCTGATAAATTCAATTTCTTCAGGGAGTTCTTCTTGGCTTATACCCCATGCTTTATTTTCAAACTCCGCGATCAATTTGCGAAGTGCTTTTTCTGCCTCTCTTTTATTTGTACACTTTGTCGTAATCCATTTAGGCTTCGTTTTTCTTATTATGGGATCGGGAATGTTTAAAACAGCCTGCCAGTATTTACTCCTCCTAGTTTTCTGTATAGATCCAGTTATTCACAATGTCCTCTCTCCTTTCCAAACATGGCTTTTATTTTATCACAGCATTCAAACTGAATCTAACACTGGATTTATGCTTAAAAACAGCTGCTTCAATGGCGGTTTCGCCGTGTAATCAGGCGATAGAAGTATAACGTGCATATTTGATTTAAACATTATCACTTCGTTCATTACGTCAGGACTACCGAGCAACTATTCATGGATTCGATTCTCCGGTATTATCACAGGCGACTCATGACGGATATTCTCACGCTTTTTATGATTCAGTTATGCATACTGAATATCAAATTATATCTTCAATATCCGACAGTAGCTCTGTTATATATGCTGTTTGAGCATTTTGGTTTTTACCTAAGAAAGCAATGTCCGATGGAAAATCTAAGCCAGCAAATCATGTAGAGCATATATCAAATCAAAGCCTCTTCATCCTTGTTCATCCGGTGTAGGGTTTTCAACGTATTTATACACTTTGCCCGGACTATCTTGGTTGTCACAGATAGCGCATATACTATCCCAAAACCTGCTTGAGTATGCCCCTGATATGAGCTCAATGGATGGCGAGTATGAGTTTGTATTCATTATAAAGATACCTCCTATTTATTTAGATGATGTAATGGAGAAAAAACTGCTTTACTGATTAAAGACATTTGTTTTTATTATTTTTTCATACCTCCTTTTATATTGCGCCATACGATTTTTCCTACAAAATGGCAACATTTTGGGTTTTAGCAACATTCGTATTTCGCGCCTATGAATAATGTGCCATGAAAACTCTCGGCAACAATCCTATTTTAAGCAACAATTTTGCTTTGCGTAGATGAATTTAGGAAAAGTAAAAAGCCAGCAAACACGCTTGTTTACTGGCTTTTCTGGCGGAGAGGGTGGGATTCGAACCCACGTGAGGTTTCCCTCAAACTGATTTCGAGTCAGCCCCGTTATGACCACTTCGATACCTCTCCACATTTTTCCGATACATTAGGGCTCAAAGTCTTATATGACCCGAAAATGATTGTAGCATATACCGGGGGCAAAAATCAACTACCAACATTTTTACGCTTATTCAAAAAGAACCGGCTTAACATTTCTGCACAATCTTCTTCCATTATGCCCCCTACCACCTCCGGCCTATGATTAAACCTTTTATCCTCCGGCAAAGAGTATAAGCTGCCACAGCATCCTGCCTTCCCATCATACGCCCCAAAGAAAATACGGCTGATGCGCGCCTGTATAATCGCCCCCGCGCACATAGGACACGGCTCAAGCGTAACATATATATCGCAGCCGTCAAGCCGCCATCCGCCTACCTGCTCTGCGGCCGCCTTTATAGCAAGTATCTCGGCATGGGCAGTAGGATCCTTGAGTGTTTCTTTAAAGTTGTGCGCCCGCCCTATAATTACGCCATCCTTTACAACAACAGCGCCGACAGGAACCTCGCCGTAATCTTCCGCGCCTTTTGCCGCCTCCGCGAGCGCTAGTCGCATAAACAAACCATTCATAAAAAATCATTCCTTTTTTAGAAATCCCGCTTTGCCCGCAGTCTTCATTATAAAATATGCGCAAAGCCCGACAAACATCCCGGTAGGCACCGCAACAGCCGACATTACCGGCAAATATGAAAACAGATACCCCGTCTCAAGTATAAGCGCTGCGACCGCCAACTGCCCTACATTATGGAACACCGCGCCCGCCACGCTTACGCCGTAAAGGCTCACTTTGCCGCGGGACACCGTATGAATCAGCGACATAACCGCGCAGCTTAGCATGGCTCCGGCAAACGCATACAGAAACGACGACAATGACCCGCCTAACGCCGCGCCGAGCAGACACCTAAGCCCCGCTACAGCAAACGCATCCGGCACACCAAACGCCGCCAGCGTTACCAGCGTGAATATATTCGCAAGCCCTAGTCTTACCCCCGGCACAGTAGGCAGCAACGGGGGAAGCAAACTTTCAAGCCAATGCATAACCGAAGCCATGGCGATTATCATGGCTAATATCGCTATTTTCTTTGTTCTCATTTCCACCGCCTGTTAAAATGACTCGGCGTCATATTCACTGGTTTCTATAGTTATTATCAGCCTGTGCGGCAGACAAACTATGTTGCCCTCGGCATAAAGACAATGTTTATCGGGGCAATCGGCCTCAACCACTCTAACGCTTGTTCCCCGTATCATGACTTTGTTATAACCGCCGCTCGGTAATATAATATTCTTGTCATACTTTGTATCCGGCTTAAGAACGACTGTATCTATAACAACCCCGTCAGACCTGATAACGGCAATTTCCCCGTCAAGCCTTGCCGGAAATATCATTAGCGCAGCCACAACAATAACCGCCACAAGAACGAATATCCATATATCGCCTTTTCTCATACGCTTATCGCCTCAGTCAAGCTCTGTCAGTATAAGCGGACCGCTCGAAGTTACAACAAGCGTATGCTCAAACTGCGCCGCCGGCTCGCCATCGACGGTAGACATTGTCCAGCCGTCTTCTCCTAGCATTATACGCCCCGAGCCTGTTGTTACAAAGCTTTCTAGCGATATCACCATGCCCTCTGCCAGCCTTCTTCTATCAGTAACCCTGCCATAAGAGAATATATGTCGCGGCTCATCGTGCAGAGTGCGGCCTATGCCGTGGCCGGTCAGCCTCTTTATAACGCTGTTACCCGCCTTTTCCGCCACCCGCTGCATAGCAAAACCTATATCCATAAGCCGCGCTCCCGGCTTTACCAGCTCAATGCCCGCGTAAAGCATATCTTTAGCGCATTTCGCCAGCTTCTCATGCTTCTCGTTTTCTCCGACCACAACCGATTCACCGGTATCTGAAAACCAACCTTCTATGTCGGCGGAAACATCGAGATTTACAATGTCCCCATATTCTATAACACGCGGCCCCGGCACACCATGCGCCGCCTGCTCGTTTACGCATATGCACGTCTGCCCCGGAAAATCATATACGGATATAGGAGCCGAAAGCGCACGCAGCCTTTTAAACGACGCTCCGGCTATATCGTCTAGCTGCTTTGTGCTTATGCCGGGTCGTAAAGCCGCCTTCATATCCTGTTTTACCTGCGCCACTGCCTGCCCCGCCGTCCTCATGTTTTGGAGCTGAGAATCGTTTGTAATTATCATACCGGCCCCCATGTTTTTCGCTTCATATAGATATTTTACCATAAAAGCCGCTATACTTCTAAGCAATATAGCATAAAACCTTATTACGTCGCGTTAATTAGAACATTAATTGCGTCATTGGCATATATACCCCTTGACACCCCTCTCTCTTTTGGTTAAAATATGTGAGTACGCTTGGGGCTGTAGCTCAGCTGGCTAGAGTATCTGACTGGCAGTCAGGGGGTCGAGAGTTCGAATCTCTTCAGCTCCACCACTTACCTTTCTTTTGGAAAAAAGAAAGGTAAGCCAAAGAAAATCAATATCGCGGGCCATCATCTGTGGTGCGCGATATTTTTATGCCCGCGGCGAGAGACGCAATAATAAAAGCGTTGCTCTTGCATGTCTTGTAAAAAGTAAAACAAACCAAAGAAAATCAATATCGCAAGCCGTCATCTATGGTGCGCGATATTTTTTTGCCTGCGGCGAGATACTAAATAGCAAAAACGTTACTCTTGCATGTCTTGTAAAAAGTAACGCAAGCCAAAGAAAACCGATATCGCGAGCCATCATCTGTAGTGCGCGATATTTTTTTGCCTGCGGCGAGATACTAAATAGCAAAAACGTTACTCTTGCATGTCTTGTAAAAAGAAAGGTAAGTCACTAAGAAACGAATGTTGCGCATTGGCTTTTATGATGCGTGGTATTTTTGCCCGCGCACGCGGTGAAATCCTTTCTTTGTGCGGTAAAACATGGTACTATAGATTCAAGATTTTTATATTAAACAGGTCAATAATAATATCTAAAGGAGTAATCTTATGAAGCTGAATTTTATTACTTTTATGGTTCGAGATATTCAAAAATCAGTCGCTTTCTATCAAGAACTAGTAGGTCTGAATATCATAAATCGTATAAATCTTGAGGCTGGAGAGATTGTGTTTTTAGCAAATGCAAAGGGCGAAACGATGATTGAGTTAATTGAATTTGGAAGAGCGGAAAAGGTTACAACAAAGGGAATGGTTATGAGCTTTTCCGCCGAAACCGCACTTGAAGATCTAAGAGAAAAAGTCATTGCATTAGGCTATTCCCCGTCAGATATTATTGATAAAGGGCCAAAACCTAAGCATTTTACCGTTTTAGACCCTGATGGAATAGTTGTAGAATTTAGTGTTTGATTTTTATAGATTCTATTAACCAAGTTGCGACATGTATTTAATATTCTAAAATCTTTTTCGCGAGCCGCTTTTGCGGTTTGCGAGTTTTTCTTGCCCCGAAATCAGCAATAACAAAAATAAATAAGCCCCTAAACTATACGTTCAAGGAGTTTTTACTGGTGGACCCGAGTTCCCGACAGTCGAACCCGAGGGTTCGTCCATCGGGACTAATGCAAAGGTTTGACTATTTAGGTGTTGCCGGGCGCGGACATAAAAATACCGCGAACCGCAGAGCATGATTCGCGATATTGATTTTCTTTGGTTTACCTTTCTTTTTTCCAAAAGAAAGGTAAGTGGTGGGCCATCAGGGACTCGAACCCGGGACACCCTGATTAAGAGTCAGGTGCTCTACCATCTGAGCTAATGGCCCATACTGGAGCGGGTGATGGGAATCGAACCCACCTGGCCAGCTTGGAAGGCTGGAGCTTTACCACTAAGCTACACCCGCAGGTGGAGCGGTAGACGAGATTCGAACTCGCGACATCCACCTTGGCAAGGTGGCACTCTACCACTGAGCTACTACCGCGTTTTTGGTGCGGGCGAAGAGACTTGAACTCCCACGCCTTTCGGCACTAGATCCTAAGTCTAGCGCGTCTGCCAATTCCGCCACGCCCGCAAAAAAAATGGTGACCCATCGGCGGCTCGAACGCCGGACCCCTTGATTAAAAGTCAAGTGCTCTACCAACTGAGCTAATGGGTCAAAATGGCTGGGGTGGCAGGGATCGAACCTACGAATGTGGGAGTCAAAGTCCCATGCCTTACCGCTTGGCTACACCCCACCGTTTTAACAAGGATGTAATGGGGTGAGTAGTGGGAGTTGAACCCACGACCTCCAGAGCCACAATCTGGCGCTCTAACCAACTGAGCTATACCCACCATATATGGCGCGCCTGCAGGGATTCGAACCCGGGACCTACGGCTTAGAAGGCCGTTGCTCTATCCTGCTGAGCTACAGGCGCACGTTCTACTGCCCCCGCAACAAGAGTCAGGCAGGCTTGCCGAATCAATCGGATACGCATTTGGCGAACACAAGAGGTCTGGTTTTTCCGTACCTGCGTCAGCAACGCAAAATTTAGTATAAACCAAACATTCGAATATGTCAATATCAAGAATCCAACATTTCTTCATTTAAACCGCTAATTCAATCCGGCAATGTTATTATACGCGCCGATATTTCCTCCCCCACTTCGACAATGGCAAACGACATCCGCCCCAAAAAAGGCGCATAAAGGCTGCCGGGATTTAATAGCATAGGCACACCCTCATCTATGCCGGCGCTATGCGTATGCCCGTAAAGCGCTATGTCCGCCTCAAGCTCTCTAGCCCTGTTGAGCAGTATGTTAAGTCCCCGCTTAACTCTATATACATGCCCATGAGTTATAAAAAATCTTTTGCCGGCAATATCTGTTACTATTTCAATCACTCCGCTACCCGGCACGTCGCAATTGCCTCTTACCTTAAGGCAGGTTTTGTGTGACAGCTTTTCTATTTGCGCCGCATCCGAGATATTATCGCCCAGGTGAATATTAAGATCCACTTCTCCCGCTATCTCCACCGCCCTTTTTATAGCGCGCGCGTTGCGGTGCGTGTCGGCGTAAACGGCTATCCTCATGCGTCACCCTCCTCGCGCAACAGTTCAACAAGCGCGGTTAGCGCCCTTTTGCGATGACTTATAGCGTTTTTCTCGCTTTCTTCTAGCTCGGCGAACGTCTTATCAAAGCCGTCCGGCAAAAACAAAGGATCGTAACCAAATCCGTTTCCCCCCGCCGGCTTATATGCGATAACACCATTACAAACGCCGCTCACAGTTACAGTAGGCAAGCCCGGCCTAGCCAGCGCCACACAGCATTCAAACCACGCCCGCCTGTCCTCGCCATAAACATGCTTAAGTTCGTCCAGAAGCTTTGCGTTGTTCGCCGCGTCTCCCATACCGCTGTACCTTGAGCTAAAAACGCCGGGCCGCCCGCCCAACGCCTCAACGCACAATCCCGAGTCATCGGCCAGAGAAGGCAACCCCGAAGCCTCTGCCGCCTCCTCAGCCTTTTTAACGGCGTTTTTCTCAAATGTATCGCCGTCCTCAATGGTATCAAGCTCAATTGCTATATCTAAAAGCGATACAACATCATCGAATACATCGCTTAATATATGCTTTATCTCGGCTATCTTTCCTCTGTTATTGCTGGCCGCGAGCAGCCTGTCCGTCTTTTTCATGCGCCTTCTACTCCCCTATAACGCGATATATGCTCTGTATCGCCGACGCCGCCATCTCCATTACCCTAGCCGTCTGCTCAAATGTAAACGCCGCCTTTTCACCGGTGCATTGTATATCTACAAACTTGTCCTCAAGCATAACGATATTCATATCCGCGTCCGCCCGCGCGTCCTCTGTATAGCAAAAATCAACTACAGGTTCTCCGTCGAGTATGCCGGCGCTTATAGCCGCCATTCTGCCTTTAAGCGGCATATCTAAAAGCACCTTGCGCTCGAGCATATCTTTTAAAAGCAGCTCCAAAGCTATATACCCGCCCGATATAGAAGCGGTGCGAGTGCCGCCGTCCGCCTCTATAACGTCGCAGTCAATGTTTATTGTCCTCTCGCCTATCTTGGTTAGATCTATCGCGGCTCTAAGGCTCCTGCCTATTAACCGCTGTATCTCAACCGAGCGTCCATCCCTTGTTAAAAGCTCTCTTGGCTTTCTTGAGCCGGTTGACGCTGGCAGCATAGCGTATTCAGCCGTAAGCCAGCCCCTGCCCGTACCTGCTAAAAAGGGCGGTACTTTTTCAGATATTGTTGCGCAGCACAGCACGCGCGTTTTGCCCGCCTCAAATAAAACCGATCCCGGCGCGCTGGATATAAACCCGCGTGTTATGCGTATATCGCGATGCTGCGAAGTACTTCTTCCGTCGCTTCTTATCATAAGTATCTCTCCTGTTTCAGTATTCGTTTGCGAATATCTCGGCGCCCGGCAAAGAGAATACATAAGTTTTGCCTTCCACCTGCACAAGCATGTCGGTTACGCCATCAAACTGCCCTACTGTAAGTATAAGCGCTTTAAGTATGCGCTCTTCAGCGCCTTCTATATGTTTTATTCCGGCAAACTCCGAACTGAAGTTTATAATGGCGCATCCGTTTTTATCAAGCTCCGCCGATATAACCTGCGTGCCTTTAGGGAAAGGCAGCTTCAACTTCTCGTTATCCGGACCTTTTATAAGTTCTTCAACCGCCATCTTTATATCCGGCTGCACCGAAACATATCTTGTAACCGGAACGAGCAGCCCCGTCTCGCCAAAGTAAAGCTCCAGCCCCGCCACAGTGTCCTCATCCGGCGGAGATTCTGCGTTAAGGTCGCGGTAGGTAATCGGCTCCGCCACGCTTGCCCCATGCTTGAGCCGCTCTAGCGTATCGCCCTTTGATACTATGCTTACGCTTTTAATAGTCTCAAACTCGCACAGCGTATTGACTATGGAAACAACCATATTGGCTTCCGCCCTCTCGTCCTCGCAGGCGTACGCCGCATCCCCTATATCAACTATGGCAACGCCATCTTTAATATTAAGGTCGAGCGCTGTGTCGGGTATAGTTGGGATTAAGCCGCTTGAAGCAAGGTCGCTTCTGTTTTTCTCATTGTCCACCAAGAGGTTGAGCGCCGCTTTGCCTATGCCCTCTTGCCACTGTATTTTCCTCATAACAGGAACAATGTATCCATCCTCGGTAGCATAATATACCACTGTTTTTCTAAGCGTATCATCAGATTGATCTTCAATATGCCCCGCTTCTTCTTCCTTTGGCGCGCCGCATCCGGCAGCTAAAATAGCCATCAGCACAGCTAAAGCCAGCGCTATTACTCTTCTTGACATTGCCTTCGCCTCCAAATTGATACTGTTCTACATTATATTTGGGCGAAGGTGTATCTATGTCATAACGTAAGTATAGCATAAAAGGATATGCCGCCCGTTTTTTCTTTTAATATTGGCGGCGGCAATGTATAATCATATCTGAACAACGGAGGTAGTGATATGAATGTAGACGGAGCAGCGGTATTTGTATTGGCTCGGGAGCTGTCGATTCTTGAAGGAGCGCGTATAGATAAAATACACCAGCCGGCGAAAAATGATTTGCTGTTTTCGCTGCGCGCCAAAAGCGGCAACGTGAAATTATTGCTGTCAGCGGCGGCACAAAGCTGCCGCGCGCATATAACCGAATATCCGCTTGAAAACCCCGCCGAGCCGCCTATGTTCTGTATGCTGCTTAGAAAACGCTTATCCGGCGGCCGCGTTGTATCTATAACGCAGCCGGATATGGAGAGAATACTTGTAATAGAGATTGACGCCGCAAACGAGCTGGGCGATATATTGCGCTACCGCCTTATAATCGAAATGATGGGACGGCACAGCAATATAATACTCACCTCACCAGACGGCGTTATAATAGACAGCGCGCGCCGTGTGCCGGAGCATGTAAGCCGCGTTCGTCAGGTACTGCCCGGCCTTGAATATATCGCTCCGCCTAAAGGAGGCAAACTGCCGCCTTCAACCATTTCACACGAAACACTTTTAGAAATCTTAAGTCACGGAACAGGCGACGCTAAAAAAGCGCTTACCCGCTCACTAACCGGCATCTCGCCGCAATCGGCTATGGAAATATGCGTATCGTCACTTGGCGAGGCGGATATATCTATCGACTCTCTTACGCCTCCGGCGCTTAGGCGGCTGGCGTCTGGAGTGCATATGTATATAGAAAAGCTTAAAAATCCGAATCCGGTTATAATAATGAACGCCGGCTCGCCCGTCGGCTTTTTCCCTTATAAATACGCCTCCATTTTTGGCGAAGCTGTAGAGTATCCTACAATGTCAGCCGCGCTCGATGCTTATTTCCATATAAAAACGCAGCTTGAACGCCGCAACCAGGCCGCTACGGCGTTACGGCGCGTAATATCTTCAAACCTTGAGCGCTGCTATAAAAAAATGGACATACAGCGCCAGGCGGTAGCCTTTGCGGACGAGGCGCAGAAGTTTAAAAAATACGGCGAGCTTATCGCCGCTAACGCTTACGCTCTCCAAAAAGGCATCCCTTTTGCTAGGGTTATGGACTATACCGAAGAAACATATCCTCAAATTGAAATACCGCTTGATAGCAGCCTTACCCCAATGCAAAACTCACAAAGGTACTATAAAAAATACAACAAAGCCCGCGCCGCCCGTGTGCAGGCCGAAGCGCAGCTTGAGCTTTCGCGCGCTGAAACTCAATGGCTTGAAAGTCAGGATGCTTTTGTAGAATCGGCGACTACGCTTGAAGACCTTGAATTGATACGCTTAGAGCTTATAAAAGAAGGATATATAAAGCCGCAGCATAAAAAGGGCGCAAAAAAACGCGCGACTCAAAGCGAGTCGCAGCCGTACCGTTTTATATCATCTGATGGCATAGAAATACTTGCCGGCAGGAACAACACGCAAAACGACCGCCTGACGCTAAGAACCGCCGCCCCAAACGACATCTGGCTGCACGCGAAAGATATTCCCGGCTCGCATGTTATAATCCGCTCATCCTCGCCGCCCGATACTACTATAAACGAAGCGGCGATTATAGCAGCGTATTACAGCCGCGGCCGCGCTTCTACCGGCGTGTCTGTCGATATAGCGCCTGTTAAGAACATAAAAAAACCGTCCGGCGCGCGTCCCGGCATGGTTATATACACCGGGCAGCGCACCGTCTATGTCAGACCGGATGAGGATGTCATAAACAGCCTCAAAACCGTCGACAATACATAATGTTTTAATTAATTTTACGTGTTTATAAATATTGTATTTATATAAATATAGCTTTAAGTTGTGGTTAACTCTGCTTCCGGCTGCCTGGTTTCACCAAATCGGCGCCGGTTTTACATATCGGGCAGTCACCCGCCTCATATGTTTCTATCTGCGTTTCTAAAACAGCCTCAAGCCGGCAACCAAACTGCGCCTTGCCACCGCTCCTGTCAACTATTGCTCCAACGCCTATAACCTCAGCTCCCGCTTCTTTTATAAGCGCTATTACCTCTTTAACAGACCCGCCCGTCGTTATAACGTCCTCAACCACTAGCGCCCTCTCGCCCTTGGCTATCTCAAATCCGCGCCGCAGCACCATAACCCCGTTTTCACGCTCAAAAAACACATTGCGACACCCCGCCGCCCGCGCCGTTTCATAAGCCATTATAATGCCGCCTAGCGCCGGCCCCACTACGACATCTATATTTTCGTCTTTGAAGCGCCGCGCCAATTCGCTGCAAAACATCTCGCTGTATTTAGGATACTCAAATAAATGCGCGCACTGCATATATTGGCCGCTGTGCTTGCCCGATGTCAAAAGGAAATGCCCTTCGAGCATAACCCCTGTTTCCTTTAAAATATCCATCGCTTTTTCTTTGTCAAGCATTTTTTACCTCCAGTCTAAATATTTCCCCGGACATAAGGTCGCATTTTTTATTGACAAAACCTTTTGTCCGCTTTTTTAATTATTTTCTGCTTTGCTATTTAATTAAATATTCGCTCTTAAGTCGTCCCGCATTTTTATAGCCTCTCGCCGCGCCGCCTCAAAGAAACTTATGCCCGGCCACTTTTTATGCGCACACAACAAAGAGCGAGACGCATTTACAACAGCACCTCTGCCATCTTTATCAAAGCAACCTGCTATGTCCTTGCCCGTCGCTCCCTGCGCGCCGTAGCCCGGCACCAGGAAAAATACCGACGGCAGCGCGCGCCGCAGCTCTGCGCCCTGCGATGGATAAGTCGCCCCTACAACCGCGCCTACGCTGCTGTACCCCGACGCGCCTATAAGGTCTTTTCCCCAACCTTCTACCATTTCTCCCATAATTCGATATACCGTTCTGCCGCCGCATTCAATATCCTGCAACTGACCCGACGACGGGTTCGATGTCTTTACCAGCACAAAAATGCCTTTGTCGTATTTTTTGCAGGCGTCTGTAAAAGGCTTTATGCCATCCTCGCCAAGATACGCGGTTACAGTTACAAAATCCGCGCCAAACGCCTTTGCCTCGCCGCCCGGCAGCTTTGTTCCGCCTATGTACGCCGAAGCGTATGCGGCGGCGGTAGAGCCTATGTCGTTGCGTTTGCAGTCGGCTATTACTATAAGATTGCGCCCGGCGGCATAATCAATCGTCTTTTTCATGCAGCTTACACCCGCCGGCCCGTACATCTCATAACACGCCGACTGTATCTTTACGCACGGCACAATTTCATGCAGCGCGTCAATTATAGCGGCGTTAAACTCGAACATAACATCCGCCGCATCTTCCAGCGTTTCTATGCGCCTTGAATTAAGCAAATCATCCGGCAGATGCTCTAAAAGCGTATCTAATCCGGCAGCGGTAGGGTTGCGTTTTTCCTCTATGGCGTCAATTAGCCTGTCTATAATCATTTTTTCGGCTCCTCTCTAGCATACTCATATGCCGACCTGCCTTCAACCAGCGTATGCGTCACTCTGCCTAAAGGTCTGCGTCCAAAAAACGGCGTGTTTTTGCCTTTGCTTACCCAATCCTCTTGTGTAAGCTCGTACTCCTCCGCCATATTAACTATTGTAATATCGGCAGCCTCGCCTTTCTTTATCACCCCACCTTTAACGCCCAACAGCTTTGCCGGATTAACGCTCATAAGTCGCGCCAACGCTTCGCCGCCGCATACGCCCGGCTTTACAAGGTTTGTAACCGCTAAAGATACCGCCGATTCAAGCGACGATATCCCAAACTCCGCCGCCGCGAACTCTACGTTTTTTTCATCGGGATGGTGCGGCGCGTGTCCTGATGATACAGCGTCAATTGTGCCGTCACAAATCGCCTCAATTATAGCCTCAACATCGTCGTTAGTCCTAAGTGCCGGACTTACCTTGGCATTGGCGTCATATCCCTCGCACATTTCCTCTGTACCGCTAAAATAATGTGGAGCGGTATCGCAGGACACCTCAATCCCCTGCTTTTTCGCCCAGCGTATTATGTCTATGCCGCCGCGCGTTGATACCTGTGTTATATGGAGCCGCGCTCCGGTATCCCGCGCTATAAGTATATCCCGCATTATATGCGACTCCTCCGCCGATTTAGGTATGCCTAAAAGGCCGAGCGCGTCGGCAACCGCGCCTTCGTTCATAACGCCGCCTAAAGCCAGCTTCTCATCCTCACACTTTGATATTATAAGCGCGCCAAAGCTTTTAGCGTACAGCATAGCCATACGCAGCAGCCCGGCGTTCATAACCGACTTTTGCGCATCGGAAAACGCCACCGCACCCGCCTTAAGCATGCCGCCCATTTCGGCAAGCTCGCTGCCCTCTAGAGCCTTTGTTACTGCGCCGACAGGGTATATGCGAACTGCGGCGTCTTTTTTTGCGATTGTTCGCACCGCTGTTATAACGGCGGCGCAATCGGCGACCGGCTTTGTATCCGCCATACATGCTACGGCGGTAAACCCGCCCTTTGCAGCGGCATTAGAGCCGCTTTTTATATCCTCTTTATATTCATATCCCGGCTCTCTTAAATGCGAGTGCATGTCTATAAAGCCCGGAAAAATACACAACCCCTTAGCATCAATAACCTTATCCGCACCGCTATCCCCTAAGGCTTGTCCCATGTCTATTACTTTTCCGTCCTCTATATAAATATCTAGCCGCCCGCTTTCGCCGGCAGGATTTATAACTTCTCCGTTTATTATGGCAAGCCTCATACGCTGCCCCTCCTTGTCAAAAGATATATAAGCGCCATTCTTATCGCCACGCCGTTTTTAACCTGCTCTTGTATAAACGATTCATCGCTGTCAGCAAGACTGCCGGTTATTTCAACCCCTCTATTAACAGGGCCGGGGTGCATTATAATGGCATCCGGCTTTGCCAGCGCCCTTACCTCGTCGTTTACTCCGAAGAACTCGGCGTATTCATTAAGCGTAGGGTAAAAGCCGCCTTTTTGTCTTTCCTTTTGTATGCGCAAAGCCATTATTACATCGGCTCCCTCCGCCGCCTCCCGCACATCCGCCGTAACGGTTACGCCGTCCGCCTCCAGCCGCGCCGACATTGTCGCCGGAGACGCCAGCGTTATTTTAGCGCCTAGCTTTGTCAGCCCCCAAACGTTTGAGCGCGCCACACGGCTGTGCAGCACATCGCCTATAACGGCAACTTTAAGTCCGGCTATGCCGCCCTTAGCCTGCTTTATAGTCATAATGTCCAAAAGCGCCTGCGTGGGATGCTCGTTTGTGCCGTCGCCCGCGTTTATAACTCCGGCTTTAACATGCTTAGCCATAAGATGCGGCGCTCCCGACATAGGATGGCGCATTATAATAAGGTCGGCGCCCATCATATCAAGCGTTCTTCCGGTATCTATAAGCGTTTCGCCTTTCGCTACGCTAGAGGCAGACGCCGATATATTAGCCGCCGCCGCCGACATATATTTTGATGCCAGCTCAAACGACATGCGTGTGCGTGTGCTGTTTTCATAAAAAAGCGTTATTATGGATTTGCCCTGCATATGCGGCGTCCTTTTGGCGTTTTGCTCCAATATATGCTTCATAAGATCGGCGGTATTGAGTATTTCGTTTATCTCGTCATTGGTTATGTCCTTAAGGCCTAGTAAATCTTTGCTTTTAAGCGCCATGTTGCGTCTCCTTCCGCCTATAGTTGATTGTCGCTGAGCTTTCCTATCTCAACGCACTTTTCGCCGTCAAACTCCGGCACTTTAACATGCACAATTTCTTCTTTGGACGTAGGCACGTTTTTCCCTACATAGTCGGCTCGTATCGGCAGTTCTCTATGCCCTCGGTCTATAAGCACAGCCAGCTGTATGCTCTTTGGCCGTCCCATATCCATTATGGCGTCCATAGCAGCTCTAGCGGTGCGGCCGGTATAAAGCACATCGTCTACCATAACTATTTTCAGCCCGTCAATAGAAAACGGAACATCCGAACCCTTAATTATCGGATGCTCCGCTAAAACTGATAAATCGTCTCTGTAAAGCGTTATATCGAGTATACCTACCGGCGCCCTTGTACCTTCAACTTCAAAAACCCTCTGCGCTATTTTATGAGCCAACGGCACGCCGCGCCTTTGAATACCCATAAAAGCCAGGTCGTTTGTTCCCTTGTTCTTTTCGATAACCTCGTGCGCTATCCTAGCCAACGCGCGATCCATCGCCTTTCCGTCCATTATAAGGGTGTTACTCATTTGCCCTCCAAATTAAAAGCCTTGCCCCGGTTTTAGGGCAAGGCGATAACACAAAAACAATCCGCCTTGCCAGCCTCTCTGGACCGAGTTAAAGGCTAATTTATATCTCGGTAATTATAGCACAACTAAAGCGCCTTGTCCATACGAATCAAAAAATAATATGCTGTGTATAAATCCTTATATTGGAAAGCATATTAGCATGGGCATAAAACTTATAAGGGCGCGGAGGAAAAAAAAAGGGCGGCTTAAGCGCTCCGCCGCGCAGCTGGCTTACGCTCTTGAAAAGCTTAAGCTCGCTGATTATATAGAATATTTGCGGCATCCCGGCAGACTGCTTTGGAGGAATTTTCTCTCCGGCATCGCGCGGGGATTTGGTATGGCGGTAGGCTTTACGCTTTTAGGCGCCATGGCTTTATATATATTGCAAAAAGCCGCTATATTAAATCTGCCGGTTATTGGCGATTTTATAGCCGATATCGTAAGAATAGTCGACAGCTCATTAAACTCAAAATAAGCGACTTTCACAAACCTACCGCCTTATGCTATAATAACCTCACGCCGCAAATCAAGCGTCAAGCATCCGGCAGCTACGAGAACATCTAGCCACAATCCCCTTTTGCCGAGCAAAAGTCGTCGTTCTGCGATAGGATCGACCGCTCTTTTCGACACGCAAAGCATGTTTTGTGGTATAATCTCTTTGCCGATGCCGTTGCGGCTCGGCTGTCTTTTGGAGGCAGCAAAGCCGGATTTGCGGCGCACGGAGGTATTATGTTGGCATTAATATTGGCGGCGGTGCTCGTCGTTATAGATCAGATTATAAAAGGCATTGTATCCGCAAACCTAAAGCCGGTAGGCAGCGTTGAGTTTATTCCCGGCATTATTAATTTTACCTATGTTGAGAACAGAGGCGCGGCGTTTGGCATACTGCAAAACCAGCGCTGGTTTTTTATAATTATTACCGTTATCGCCTGCATAGGCGTTATATATATGCTCTTTAAATACGGTAAAACCAGCCGTATGCTTTATTTCGGGCTAACGCTAATTCTAGGCGGCGCGATAGGGAATTTTATAGACCGACTTTTCTCCGGCTTTGTAGTAGATTTTATAGAATTGGCTTTTGTGAACTTCGCTATATTTAATTTCGCCGATTGCTGCGTAACAATAGGTGCGGTCATAGTAAGCATATATTTTCTTTTCATAGATGGCTCTAAAAAGGCCGAAATCAAAGATGAAGCGCAGGCTTAAAATTACGCCGGAGCATGGCGAAAAAAGGCTTGATATAATTGTTGCTGAATTTTTAGGCGTTTCACGAGCTCAAGCGCAGTCGCTTATAAAAAACGGCTCTATACTCATATCCGGCCGCCCCGCAAAAGCAAATCATCGCCCCAAACCCGGTGATATACTTACAGCCGAGCTGCCTTCCCCCTCCCCGCTTGACACATCGCCACAAGACATCGATATAAACATAATCTATGAAGACGACGACATAGCAGTGGTAAACAAGCCGCGCGGTCTTGTTGTGCATCCCGCCGCCGGCCACGCAGACGGCACTCTTGTAAACGCATTACTCTTTCGACTAAACAGCCTTTCAAGCGTAGGCGGTGAAGAGCGGCGCGGCATAGTACACCGGCTCGACCGCGACACGTCCGGCCTTATGATAATAGCAAAAAACGACGCCTCGCATACCAATCTATCCAAAGCCTTAAAAAACCGCGCCATTATAAAAACGTATTACGCGCTTACCGACGGCGTGCCTAATCCCGCCGCCGGCCGCATATCACAGCCTATCGCCCGCCACCCCCGTGATCGCAAGAAAATGGCAGTTATAGCAGGCGGACGCGAGGCTATATCAGATTATGAAGTGCTAGAAGACTATAAAGACACTGCGCTCGTTAAAATCTGCATACCCACCGGCCGCACGCATCAAATCCGCGTGCATATGGCTTACATAAACACGCCTATAATAGGCGATCCGGTATACGGACGCAAAAAGCAAAAGTACAATATATCCGGCCAGGCGCTGCATGCCGCCGCCCTTGACTTCGAGCATCCTTCGGACGGCAGGCAAATGAGCTTTTTTGCGCCGCCACCGCATGATATGCAAAGGATTATAGATATACTTGGAAATAAATAGAGAGCGCCATTATGGCGCTCCTAAGCCGGCACTAAGGTCGGCTTGTTTTGTATGGCTATATTCTGGCTTTTTATGCTGCGCTGCGGATATTAATACGCCTGCGGATCTTCAAAGCTGTCCTCGCCGGGGATATACTCCTCCTGCTCGGCCTGCTGCTCATATACCGGCTCTCTGTCCTCTACGTCAAACGCCAGCTGCCCGTTTTCAACTTTTCTAAGCTCTTCTATCAGCATATTGCGATAATTCTCACGCAAAACCGCGGACGACTTTTTCAACTCCTCCAGCTGCGCCATCTGGTCTTTTGCGCTTTGGCGGTACTCCTCAATAGCGCGCTGCCCCTCAAGCTCAGCCCTTCTAAGTATATCGTCAGCGCGCTTCTGCGTGCTCGCCATAAGCTCCTCGGAGCTTTTCTGCGCCCTTAAAAGCGCATCCTTTAACGCCTGCTCCATCTCGCTGTAATAAGCTATGGATTTCTCGGCTTCCTCGACTTTGGCCTGCAGCTCTCGCCTATCCATTTCTCTTCTTTTAAGCTCCTCAATAATCTCATCGAGGAACATGTTCACCTCATCGGGATCATATCCCTTTTTAACTTCGGCGAACTGCTTTTCCAAAATCGTTCTTGCAGTTATAGCCAGCTTAATTACCCCCTATCAAAGCAAAGCTCTGCTTTGCAAAATAAACCTCTGCCTTCCCTAAAACAGCGTAAAACGGCAACTTAAATACACCCGCTTTAAAGCGCCGTAAATACCGGCCTTAATTAGCTCATCTCAAAAAAGCCGGAATTAAGGTCTCCTGAAATATTGCCGGCGACATCAACGCTTTCCGGCGCAAAAACATAGATTCCGCTAGATACCTTGTGTATGTTTCCGCCAAGTGCATACATAGCGCCGCTCATTATGTCGATAACCCTCTGCGCCATATCGTGATCAAGGCTTTCAAGATTGGCTATGACCGGCTTGCGGTTGCGAAGGTTGTCGATCATATTCTGGGTATCCTCGTAAGTAAGAGGCTGGTAGATTATTAGCTTAGCGTTGGCATTTTGTGCCGTACTCTGATGGATATTAACCACCTTCCCCCTCTTTGGACGCGGCTCGTTTTTGTAAACCGGCTCCTCTTCGTAGAACTTCTCGTCCTGCTCAAGAACGCTTTCCTCAGCAGGCTCCTCTTCCAAACCTATGTAGTCTAGAAACTTGTCGATAATGCTTGCCATGTTTTTTACCTCCCAGGATTTATTTTACCCGGTGTATATTCTTTGGCCGAAAATGGCTGTGCCAATCCGAACCATATTGGATCCTTCCTCAATCGCCGTTTCATAGTCGCCCGACATTCCCATCGACAGCCAGCGCAGCTTGTCGCCAGCAGGACTGTCGCTTATGCGAAGATACAGCTCCTTCATGCGCCTAAAATACGGCCTCGCCTCTTCTTGCGGCATAAAAGGCGGAATGCACATTATGCCCCTTAGCTCAATGTTTGGGTAATCCGCTATTTGATTGGCGAATTCTTCGGCCATATCCGGCTCTATGCCGCCCTTTGACGCTTCTTCGCCTATGTTTATTTCCATAAGCACGCCCTGAACGACATTTAGCCTTTCGGCCACACGCTGTATCTGCGCGGCCAAATCGAGCCTGTCCACAGATTGTATCAGATCAACATTACCGACAGTATATTTTACCTTGTTTTTCTGAAGTTGTCCAATACAATCCCAAGTAATATCTATATCGGCAAGCATCTCCCGCTTTCGCGCAAGTTCCTGCACTCTGTTTTCCCCAAAACGCCTAAGCCCTAAGCTAAAAGCCTCTCTTACCTGCTCCGGCCCCGCCGTTTTTGATACCGCAACAAGCTCAATATCCTCACCGCTTTTGCCGCTCCTGTTCGCCGCAGCCGCGATTTTTTCCCTTATTTCATTTATGCTGCGCTCCATAAAGCTCATATAACACCCTGTCAATCAGTATAAACCTTGCTGCCGCTTACAAGCCCCGGACTGGTAACAATAGCATTTTCTCCATCCGATACGACAACATCGCATTCAATAAATACCTTTTCGCCATCCGCATCCATATAAACGCCAGTTTTATCGTCCTTTTTTGTAATCGCCGTCGCCGGCACTTTAAGCCCGGTATAATCGCGCTTAATATCGGCTAAAACCTGCCTTGCCCCAAGCAGCGGCCCTATGTCCTCAAGTATCTCCAGCGTTATTAGGTTTGAGTCGTCCTCTAGTCGCCTAACTGAAATAACTCTGCCTTCGTAAGGCCTGTCATAGTAGCCTTCAAACGTCATGGAGTATTTCATATCCGCCCGCATTTCTTCAAGCTGCCCCGGCGGCGCTATTATAGCTGCATACCATTTAAAGTTATCCACTAGCCTGTACAGCGGCTTCGCCGCCTCCGCCGAAACAAGCTTTCTGGTATTGGCTATCTTAAGTATCTCATCAATCTCCAGCCTAGTAAGCGAGTTTAGGGTTTCCGAGGACAAATATTCTTCAGCTCCATCGAAATAAAAGCTAATAACTCCGGATGCTTCCGCAAGTACGTCTACCTTCCATTCCGCGATCCTATTGTTTAGCTGGTCTTCCTTGCTATAATAGCCTTCAAGCGTTGAATCGGGATTGGTCTTGGCCTTTAGCAGCATTTGCCTGTCGCTCATATAAGTCTTAAGCTGCTGCTCCAGCTTTAAAAGGTCTACTCCCGAACCGGTTTGTATAGCCGCCGCTATTTCCTTTATTTTGGCGGCTATCTCGCTGTCCAATGTTTCAAGGTCTTCTACTATTATATTTTTAAGTATATTATTCTCTTGATAATCTTTTATTTGCTGCTGTATTTGAAGGAGATCGTCAAGCACCTTATCGTTATAGCCCCATTTATACAGCTCCGCTACTTTTGTATCCTTGGCTATTCTTTCTCCCTCAGCAACGTTTATAACAATCTTGCCGTAGTCCTCAGCGGTATAAACCTGTTCGTTTCTTACAACAATGGCGTCAACCTGCTTCTCAAACGCCACAGTGCCGTTTTGTACCGTTACAAGCTCGCCATTGCCGTCCAGCATTATTATCAGGCCTGCCACCGCGACAATTATGAACGCAAGCAAGACGTAAAATCTTGGCCTTAGCCTTACTTTCCTTCTTCGAGGCATTCTAAAACCTTTCCTCATCCGACTCTCGCGGCAATTATAAATTCCATCCGCCCCCGACTCATTTATCCGATCTCCCCTGCCAGTCCTATATCGGCGGCTATCTCTCTAAGCCCAAGTATGGTCTGCTCTATAGCGTAATCCAACTCAACGCCCCACATTTTAGCTCCTCTTGTAATGATGGACCTATCTACCTTGGCGGCGAAGGACGGTGTTTTAAATTTCTTCTTTACCGATTTAACGCTAAGATCATGCACGCTTTTAGAAGGCCGCATTATAGCAACTGCGTTTATAAAGCCGGCAAGCTCGTCCACAGTGTAAAGCACCTTTTCCATAAGATGCTCAGGCTCTATATCGGTGCATATGCCATAGCCATGGCTGGCCACCGCATGAATATACTCCTCATCAACGCCCTTTTCCCTTAGGATTTCCTGCGCCTTAACGCAATGCTGATCTGGGAACATTTCGTAGTCGATATCATGGAGAAGGCCTATAGCGCCCCATTTCTCCACATCCTCGCCATACTTGGCGGCAAGAAATCTCATAACACCCTCAACAGCAAGCGCATGATTAATGAGCGACTCGCTGCTGTTATATTCCTTTAAAAGCTCGTAAGCTTGCTGTCTGTCCGGTTTCCATCCCATTTTTAGCACCACAATAGTTAATAAATATAATTATAAATAGAATACCATTATTATTTTATAAGTCAAGTTTTGACAGGCAAAAAAAGTTATATAACACCAAAACTTTTTAATATTACGGAGGTTCCCTGGCAGCGCCTCAAAAATCCCCTTACGCCCCCATAAACCACAGGGGCGCTCCTAGTGGAACGCCCCTAATAGGGATTTCTATGCTAATAGAGCTACCTTCCCACCTTTTTCGCCTTCCTTCTGCTAAGAAGAAGCGTCGTAGCAGCGGCGGCTATAAGCGCTAATCCGGATACCGTCCTCCATATCGCGGGTACTTCACCCGTTTTGCCTATCGGAGATCCGGACGGTGGAGTGGTGGGCGGAATGGTTATGGTAGGGTCGGTGGGTATCGGCGTAGGCGTTTCCGGCGGCCCTTCCGGCACCACAAGGTCAATTATGTTGGTGGAAGCGTCGCTTACCTGTATATCGCCATAATAGCCTACCTGACTAAAAAGCGCCGTATTCTAAGGCGGGGCGGCGCTCCGATTGCAAAAGACGGGTATTTTGTATTATAATTTTTTAAGTGCCTAAGAATAGAAAGGCATTATATGTTGAATCGAGGCTTAAAATGGAAAAGCATAACCAACGCCTGCTTGACTCAACGCTGGGCGTGCTTATAATAACGGTAATAAGCAAATGCATAGGCTTTATAAGGGAAATGGTAATAGCAAGCCAATACGGAGCCGGACTAGAGCGCGATGCTTATATCGCCGCCTACACCATTCCTATGATGCTCTCATACATACTCGTTTCCTCCATCACCACAACCTTTATGCCGGCATACTCGGCCTCCCTCGTTGAGGACGGCAAAAAAGGCGCCAACGCTCTCGCGAACACCACACAAAACGTAATGTTCATAGCCTCTGTTGCGCTAAGCGTGCTGGCTATGTTTTTTGTGCCGCAAATTATAGGCTTTATCGCCCCCGCCATGAGCGCAGAGGGACAAGCTTTAGCCGTTAAGCTCGGCTATTTTTTGATACCTGTATTTATTTTCGAGGTAATGATAAGCTTCTTTTCCTTCCTCTTAAACGCTCACGGCAAATTCATGGTGCCGCAAGCCGTAAGCTTTCTTCTAAACATTTGCATAATCTCCTCGATTGTAATATTTGCGCCCTCCGTCGGCATATACGCGCTTATATGGGGCGTTCTTGCCGGTATGCTCGCCCAGACAGTAGTGCTTGGCATATATTCCGGCCGTTTCTACACCTACCGCCCGTATATAGACCTTAACAATAAGCATTTTAAAGACATAGTTCACCGGCTGCTGCCGGCGCTTATGTCGGTTATGGTGCTTGAGATAAACGCTATTATAGACAGAATGTTAGCGTCGGGGCTCGGCGTTGGCGCAATGTCGGTAATAGAATATTCAAGCAAGCTGCTGCAATTTGTAACGGGTACGGTAATAATAGCCGTAACAACAGTTGTGTATCCGCGATTAAGCCGGCAGTGCGCCGAGAAGAAAATCGGTGAGCTGCGAAACACCACCAGCCGATATATAAGCCTTATGTGGGGTATACTTTTGCCCATAGCCATAATCGCCATGCTTAGCTCCAGCGATATAGTGCAAGTAGCGTTTGAGCGTGGCGCCTTTGATGCCGCCGCCACCCGCAGCACCAGCCTGGCTTTGTTCTATTATCTGCCCGGCCTTGTTTTTATAGGCATACGCGAGGTTCTAAAGCGAGTTTTCTTTTCACTCGGCGACACCAAAACCACCATGTATGACGGCATTATAAACGTCGCCGCCGACTCCGGCCTTAGCATAGCGCTCGCTCCTTACCTTGGCGTAGGCGGTCTGGCTCTTGGCAGCAGCATAGCTATGGCGCTTTCATGCGTACATCTGTTTTTCAGGCTGAGAAAGCGCATAGGCGGCTTAGGCGGCCGCGTTATATTGATAGAGGCGGGCAAATCCGTTCTCGCAGTAGCAGCTAGCGCCGCAGCGGTACTGATTATTAAAGGCGCGATTGACGGCAGCAGCAACACAATAGCGCTTATGCGCTTTGCGGCTTGTGCTATCGGCGGCTTTAGCGTATATGCGCTTGTAATGTATATTTGCCGCAGCAGATTGATGCTCCGCGCGACAGAGCTTATAAAAGAAAAACTTGGGCGCGGCAAAAACAGAGGTTGAACTGCCTTGCCCTGGCACTTGCATATAATGGCATTGAGTAATAAAATGTTATAAGAGCAATAAGAATGATGGGAGAAGGAATGGCCAATAAGAATACCGCCCTGAAAAACGCATTGAAAGGACTGGCCGTAGGCGCGTCAATGACAATACCCGGCGTCAGCGGCGGCACAATGGCCATAATACTCGGCATATATGACAGGCTTATCTCGGCAATGGCTAATATAGCCAAAAAGCCGAGGGAAAGCCTTTTTTTGCTATCAACCTTCTCAATAGGCGGCATCGCCGGCATACTTCTTCTCTCAAAAGCCATACTCCATATAACGCAGACGTGGCGTATGCCCATGCTATATCTGTTTATGGGCGCGGTGCTCGGCAGCATACCTATGCTTTATAGAAAAGCCGGACTCAGAAGCTTTACAGTCCGCATATTTATGTATCCTATAATAGGGGCGCTTTTAGTGCTGGCTATAAGCTTTTTGCCCGCCGACCTTTTAAACCTTGATGAAAGCGTTGGCTTTTGGAATTATGCGGCGCTTATATTCTGCGGCGGAATAATATCCGTAGCCTTTATACTACCCGGTCTTAGCACATCTTATATGCTGCTTGTAATGGGGCTATACGAGTCGGTTTTATCCGCCATAGACAATATGGACTTTATGTTTCTTGGCCTTATAGCCATAGGCGTTATAATAGGCGTAATACTTACAACAAAGCTTATGAGCCTTCTTATGGATAAACATCCGCAAGGCACTTATCTTATAATAATCGGCTTTGTGCTCGTCTCGCTTCGAGAAATATTCCCCGGCATACCCGTAGGCTGGGATATAGCCGCCTGCATACTCACATTTATAATAGGCTTTTCCGCTATACTCTTCATGGCCCGCCGCTCTCGATAATACAATTTGCATTCTATAAAAAAGTGTGCCTTACGCACACTCTTTTATTTTCTTATACTAAGTTTCTAATCGCCATAAGCGCCGCGGCAAGCTCAATATCCCCTTTTGAGGTTATCTTTATATTCGACCTTTCACCCGGCGACAACGCCACGCCATACCCGGCGCGCACAACAAGCGTGCAGTCATCGCTGACCTCGCCACCGCCGCTCTTTTCATGCTGGCTGTAAGCGTCGCTTATTATAGAATACTTAAAGCACTGCGGTGTCTGCACCATATAAAGCCCTTCGCGCGACGGGAGGCCGGTAATAAACTCTCCCCCTTTAGAAAGTACCACCGTATCAACGCAGGGTATAACGGTATTCGCGGCGCCGTGCAACATAGCGGCGTTTATGCCGTCGCTTATTATGCGCTCCGACACTAGCGGCCGCGCCGCGTCATGTATAATCACTATGTCGTTATCAGAGCAATCGGCTTTTATAGCGTTAATACCGCTTAGCGATGACGCCGTCCGCGATTGCCCCGCCTTAGCTATCCACCTTATTTTGTTTATATTAAACCGCTTAGCCCAATCTAAGACGCTGTCCGCCCAATCGTCCCTTAAAACCACGCATATGCCGTCTATGTCGGGATGGGCGTCAAACGCCGCCAGCGCATGCATTATAACCGGCCTGCCGCACAGCTCCATATACTGCTTTGGCACATCCGCCGCCATGCGCTCGCCCTTGCCGCCCGATAAAACTATGGCAATATTCATGTTACCGCCTCCGTATAAAAAGGCGCGGACATATGCCCGCGCCCAACCTTCTCAAATATCAGCCTTGGCCAAACAGCTTAACATCCTCAACCCTGTCCATATAAAGCCTGAGTTTTCCGGCTTCTTCAAGCTCGGCATACCACTCTGAATACTTTTTCTCTAGCGCCATCGACTGCTCCGTCGTAAGCTGATACTCCTCAAACGCCTCTTTTATATCTTCATAAGGCACAACGCCTTCTTTAATCTCTTTAAAGTAGAGTAAGATATGGTAGCCGTAATCGGTCGCAACCAAATCGCTTATGTCGCCTTCTTTGTCCAGCTCCATTGAGGCCTCTGTAAACGCTGCAACGTAATCTTGGTTTTCGGCGTACACAAGATACCCTTTTTCACGACCCTCGGTATCCGGCTCCATGCCGGCATCGGCACCCAGCTCATCTAACAGCGCATCAAAGTCCTCACCGTCACGCGCGCGCTGTAGCGCCTCCTCCGCCTGCGGCCTTATCTTTTCTAGCGCCGCTTCAAGCAGCTTGTCCGCCCCTTCGTCATCCCCCGCCATCCTAAGCTCTATTATAGCGTCGCTGTCATCCTCGGATATCTCAATAAGCAGATTTTTAACTCTCCTAAGCCCCGGCGCATTATACAGCATAACGCTACCCGAGCTTTCGGCCGACGCATAAGCCGCAGCGTCCTCTGAATAGTATTCCTTCTGCATTTCAAGCTGCTCTTCATACGCGCTTTGCACTTTAGCCTCATCGAGCACAACCTCGTTTTTTATGTCCTCATTGAGTTTTTCACGCATCTTGCTAAGTTTGAGCGTTTCTTTATACTCTTCAGGCGAGGTAAAATTGCTGTCTAAAAGGTATTGATCCAAAAGAGCTTTTACTTCCTGCTCCGCCTTGGCTTCGGCATCGTCCCATTCGGCGTATGTTTTAATCATCGCCTCTTTAAGCGTTACCTCATAATACTCTATAAACTCGTTATACCCGGTTTCAATTTCTTCAATATCCTCTTCTGTAAGCTTGGCCTCGTATCCCAATTCAGCCGCCTTATTATAGCCTACAAGCTCGTTTACCATATCGCCAACAAGTTGTATCCTTTGCATTTGCAATTGCAGCTGCACAAAGGGATCGGATGAATCAAGGCTCATGCCGGAATAACCGATCAAATTCTCAAACATATAGTTGACTTTGCGCTTTGTAATAGTTTTCCCATCTACAATCGCCACCGTCTGATTGAGATCCCTTTCGCTGTTAACGCTTACAAGCTCGCATCCCGCTAGCGCCATCGCAAGCATAATGCATAAAATACAGACAAACGCTTTAACTATACGCTTCATTCAAGTCGTCCTTTCGATAATCACAGTAAAAATAATTATACTCAATATCTTCGGCGTTATCAATCCCGCCGCCGCATTTAACGCAATGGACTGATAACCCCGCCGTTATTCTTCTTCGCCCTTATCTTCTGTATCTTCATCGGTATCGCCGCTTCCCTCTTGCGGCTGCTCCATACCCAAAACCTTGTAATTTACAACAATCTTGCCGGCATCCTTAAACTCTTGAACCCAATTAGCCACAAGCTCCTGTATATACTGTACACGCTCGTCTTCAAGCGTCATAGCTATGAATTCTTCTTCATGTTCGGCGTAATCCACTTCGCCCTCATCAAGCACTTCTACAAGCTTTATAATATGATAGCCGTAGTCGGACATAACAAGCTCTGTCGTATCTCCCGCCTCTTCAAGCTCCAGCGCCGCCGCCTTAAACTCTTTTACAAAGCCGGTATCCTCATTTAAAAGATATCCTTTTTCGTTATACATGGCGCTGTCCTTAGACATGCCGGGATCCTCACCGTATTCATCAATCAGCTCATCAAAATCTTCTCCGGCATCTACCTTTAAAAGCAGCTCTTCAGCCTTGTCCTTAATTTTGGCCGCCGCCTCGTCCCTCGCATCATTATATTCCTTCTCGGCTTTTCTAAGGTCTTCCTGGTCTTTAATAGTAGGCGCACTTAACGAAGAAAGGTCTGAATAAGCTAGGGATTTCTCTTTTACCAGCTCTAGATCATCTTCTTCAAAATTTATAAGTATATGCTTAACGTATCTAAATCCCGGCGGATAATAATATATCTCATCGCCGTACATCATAGCCTCTTCAAATATTGAAGTATCGGCAAACGCTTCTTTTTGCGCCTGCATATGCTCATCAAACGTTGCCCTGGCTTTTTCGGGGTTTTCTTCTATCGCATCAGCGAGCGACTCAAGATACTTCTCGGCGACATACTCACGCCGCACATTAACTATAAACTCTTCCTCGCTCTTAGCCTCATACGACGCGAACAACTCTTTTATATCTTTATCGAGCGCCTCTTGCGCCTTTGCCTCAGCATCGTCTAGATCTGAGAATTCGTAGTTTTTGTAGTAATCAAGCTGCGCTTCTTTATAAGATTCAAGCTGCTGCCTGTTTTCTTCGTCTACCTCTGTTCGCTCTTCATCGCTTAAGTCAAACGCTCCCGCTTCTTGCGCTTTTGCGTATATCACTTCATTAAAAAGCCTTGTTTCAAGAGCGGCGTTTTTAAGCATCTCATGCTGCTCTTTTACGCTTTCGTCATCGGATGAAGTGGCATCGGCGAGCCCGTAGTAGCTTTTAAGCTGCTCATATGAAGCGAGTATAGTGCTGCGCTTTATTTCTTTATCTCCAACTTTAACCGCTACTAGATCATTGTCGAAAAGCGAGCATCCCGATAACAACATTGCTACCATGAATATAATCGTCAAAGCCACCATGGCTGTTCTTTTCATTCTTCAAGTTACCTTTCAGTTAATTCAGCTAATTCAGTTATTATACCACACAATGCCGCCGCGGCACAATTGCCGGCTTTATGCCGTTCGTATCTCAGCCAGCGCCCGCGCCATATCCAGTGCGTGCCGCATCATAAGCGCCGGCGCCATGCCCTTTTTCCTTATAACAATGGCGTCATTTGTGAACATGGTTTTGACGGGAAAACTCGCAATAAGTTCCATAAGCCGCTGCGGCTCATACGCCATGCCCTGCGCCACCTTAAGAGAAGCCGCCCCCTCCGACATAGCCACGCTTTCAACACCCGCTTTTTGCGCCCACACTCTAAGAAGCGCTGTGCCTACAAGGTTTGAAACGGCTTTTGGCGGCTTACCGAATCTGTCTTTTAGCTCCTTTTCAATCTCTATAATCTGATCTTCTTCCCTCGCCTGCGCAAGCCGCTTATATATCTCCACTCGCGCCGCATCTCCCGCGTATTCGGCGGGTATATGCGCGTCCATACGAGTTTCTACCACCGTCTTTATTTCTTCCTCATCCACCTGCTCGCCCTTTATGCGCTTAACCTCTTCGTCAACAAGCCGGCAATACATATCATACCCTACCTCCGTCATATGCCCGTATTGCTCGGCGCCGAGTATGTTGCCGGCTCCCCTTATTTCAAGGTCGCGCATGGCTATTTTAAAACCGGAACCCAGCTCTGTAAATTCGCGTATGGCTTGTAGCCGCTTTTGCGCCGTCTCACCTATGCGCCCGCCTTCCCTGAATGTAAAATACGCGTAACCAAGCCGCGAGCTGCGCCCCACTCTGCCTCTTAGCTGATAAAGTTGCGCCAGCCCCAAACGGTCAGCGTCGTAAACGATTATTGTGTTTACGGCGGGTATATCAAGTCCGGACTCTATTATAGTGCTACATAAAAGCACATCATACTCTCCGGCGTAGAATTTCATCATAACCGCCTCCAGCGCCTTTTCATCCATCTGTCCATGCGCCGAGGCTATGCGCGCCTCAGGTACCAGCCTCTTAAGCTTAAAAGCGAAAACGTCCATATCTCTTACTGTATTGTATACAAAATATACCTGACCGCCGCGCTCCATCTCCTCTATAATTGCTTCTCTAGCCATAGCGTCGTTGTATTCCATAACGTATGTAGCTATCGGGCGGCGCTCCTCCGGCGGAGTGTTTATAACGCTCATATCCCGTATGCCGGAGAGCGACATATAAAGCGTGCGGGGTATCGGCGTAGCCGACAGCGTCAGCACGTCGACGCGGCGCTTAAGCTCCTTTATAGCCTCTTTATGCGCTACGCCAAAGCGCTGCTCCTCATCTATTACCAAAAGACCGAGGTCGTTGAATAAAACGTCTTTGCCAAGCAGGCGGTGCGTGCCTATTACAATGTCAAGCTCTCCGCTTTTAAGCCGCTTTAGTATGGCTCTTTGCTCCGCCGCCGTCTTAAAGCGAGACAGCACATCTACTTTTATAGGATACCCGCCCATGCGCTCGCATACGGTAGTAAAATGCTGCTGCGCCAAAATGGTGGTCGGTGCCATTATAGCCGCCTGCTTGCCGGCTGTAACGCATTTAAACGCCGCCCTTAGCGCAACCTCCGTCTTGCCGTAGCCTACATCTCCGCAAAGCAGCCTATCCATTATCTTAGGGCTTTCCATATCCCGCTTTATTTCTTCAAGCGACTGCTTCTGATCCGGCGAATCCTCATATTCAAACGAATCCTCAAACTCTCTTTGCCATGGCGTATCGGGCGGGAAAGCAAAGCCCTCAAGCGATTGCCGCCTTGCGTACAGCGCCACGAGATCACCCGCCGCCTGCTTAACGCTGTCGCGCACCCGCTTTTTGGTCTTTTCCCATTCCACGCCGCCCATGCGTGACAGTCGCGGCGTAACATCCCCGGCGGCAGAGTATTTTTGTATCCTGTCCATCTGGTCTGTCGGAAGATAAAGCTTGTCTGCCCCGGCATACTCTATATTCATATAATCGCGGGTATTGCCGCCCGCCTTCATCTTAATTAGGCCGAGATACCTGCCAACACCATGCTTTTCATGCACAACATAGTCGCCCGGCTTTATATCTATAAATATATCCGGCCGCCTTTGCCTGCCCGCGCTTTTCTTTTTGGCCTCTCCTCCGCCAAATATGGCAAAGCGCTGCTTAGGAAATTCCGCACCGCCGGATAAAAATCCCGGACAAACCAGAGTCTCTCCCTTTTCAGGCTCCCTATCGGCGCTTTTTACATACGCCGCCGGAGCGCCCAAAGCCAGCAGATCGCCCGCCATCTTTTGCGCACGTCCATCTGTACCTGCCGCTATAATAACAGACCATTTGTCCGCCGAGTATTTTTTAATCTTGTCAGCCAGTTCATCTATCGTCGATACCCTTAGCTCTTTGGCGTCCGTCTTTATGGCGATATCCTCTCTTAGCCATTCGGCGCGCGAGTCAATTCCATACGCCGCCATAACCGGCAGCCGGGATAGCCTTAGCTCAAAATCGCCCCACTGCATATAAATTCCGGCCATAAGCGCCGATGCCTCGCCTTTTTCAAGCAATACCGACAGTTTTTCGGCAAAAGACATAAGAAAAGCCTCCGCCCTCTCTTTAATCCCGGCCGGATCATCTATAAAAACCACAGGGTCTTTCATATAATCGGCCACCCACGCCGCTTCTCCATACATAGCCGCTATGTAATTATCTATACCATCAAACGCCGATGCCTTTCTAAGGCTGTCAAGCTGCGTCTCAATCCTCATCTTAGACTTTGCCTGAGCGTATTCGCCCTCCTTCTGCAAAGCCCCCATAAGCCGCTCCATGCCTTCATTCGTTGCCACCGCCTCTGTAGCCGGAGGTATGGCAACGCCGTCTATCTCGCCGGAGCTTAGCTGCGTTTCTATATCAAGCTGCTTTATATCCCATATCTCGTCTCCAAAAAAGTCCACCCTTACCGCGCCCGAGCCGTCAGCGGGAACTATATCTAAAATATCCCCTCTAAGCGCCGCCTGCCCAAGACCCTCTACGGCTAAAACCCTCTCATACCCGGCGGCAATAAGTTTTTTTATAACCTCACCCGGCGATATATTAAGTCTCTTATAAAGGCGCAGGCTCGCCTTTTTAAAAACGGCGGGCGGCGCAAGCAGCGTCAGCGCCGCATCTATCGACGCTACTATAATGCCGTCCTCCGCCGCGTTTAGAGCCGCCAACCGCCGCGCCGCCTGCTCTCTGCTCCTCGCCGCCGTTTCTCTAAGCTGCGTATCGCGTGACGGCAGCAGCCATACGTTTTTAGCGCAGAGCGAAAGATCGTCAAACACTTTAACAGCCCTAAGCTCATTTGCCGTTATATAAAGCGCCTGCCTTTGTGAAGCCGCGGCGGCAAGAGGCTTTGCCGCGTCTGTAAAACCGTACAATCCCGCCGTGCCGCCCTTTTTTAAGTTTTTAAGCCCGTCCATGCCCGGTAGCCGGGAAACCGGCGCCCAAAAGCCCAAATTCATACTTCCTCCGATTATCTTCGCACGCATAATTACCCTTTTGCCGTTTTTACCGGTACAAAAGGGTGTTGTTTGCTGCCTTGGTATAATATAATATTATCCTTTTTATAAGAAAATAACGCCGCTAAAATGCGCCGCTATAAATCTACGCCATTATGTCCGTTAAATCTCGCTTGCGCCTCGCTGACCCCGTCGGCTATTATGCATGTAACCGCCTCCGCCGCCGCCTTATACGCCGATATAACCTTTTCCAACTCGTCCTTGCTATACCTTGAAAGCACATAATCCGCCAATTCAAAATGTTCCGGTCTTTCGCCTATGCCTATTCTTACCCTGGGGAAATCCTCGCTTTCAATATGATATATTATAGAGCGCATACCGTTATGCGTACCCGCTCCGCCTTTTCCTCTTACCCTTATGCGGCCAGGCTCAAGGTCTACATCGTCATAAACAACTATAAGGCCGGACGGATCCAGCCTGTAATAATCGAGCAAAGATTTTATACTGCGCCCGCTTTCATTCATATACGTTTGCGGCAGCGCTAGTATAACCTTGCGGCCGGCAACCGTTGTTTCGGCTATCAGCGCGTGATGCGCTGCCTTCCGTATTTTTACGCCGAGGCTTTGCGCCAGTAGCGAAACGGCGTCAAATCCGGCGTTATGCCTTGTTCCGGCGTATTTAAGCCCCGGATTGCCCAGCCCCGCAACGACGAACATCAAAAACCTCCGAAATATCCTCAAGTTCCTTTGCCCAGCGCAGAAAGTCATCGTAGTCGCCGCTTGGGCAGTCCGGCTCTATGCCGGTGCGGTTTATAGCGTATTCCTTTATATAAAACGCGCTAAAACCCATATCAATCGTTACCATATCGTCTTGAACGTCGTTTCCTACCATAAAGCATTCGTGGGCCGAAAGTCCGGTGATATCGAGCGCCTCTTGATAGTATCTTAAATCAGGCTTACAGTAGCGCATATTTTCATTGCCGGTTATAAACTCAAACTCATCCGGCGAAAACCCCGCCCATATCAGCCTTGCTTTTTGCACCTTTAAAGGAAAAACCGGATTCGATACTACAACAATCCTGTATCCCTTGTCCTTTATAATATCAACCGCCTCGCGCATTTCTCTGCTTTTTGAGGCGTACTTACCTATATTGTCAAACCCTTTATCATAAAACTCCAAGACTCTTTCAACAAACAACCCGGCCTTATCTCCCGCCTCTGCATATATGCCTTTTATCGACCTTATATCGTTTGTGGTTTTGCCGTCAAAGTCGTACATGCCCGCGCGCGCCGCTGCCATTATTTCACGCACTCTGTGCGGCGGAAAAATATCTGCGGTATAATCCGAAACCCCGTTAAGATAAAGCTCAACTAAAAGATCGGTATCCATAGGCAGCAATGTGCCGTCCATGTCGAAAAAAACAGCCTTTTTATTATTGGCGTCAAATATCAAATCGCAAGGGAACGCCTCGGTTCCCGGCCACCTCCCTGTCATCATTCAAACAATGTGCTAACCGGCCTGTCCTCATATATAAGACTTATGGCCTTAGCGAATACCGGCGCTACAGACAGCATTCGTATTTTGGGCAACTGATGCTGCGGCTTTAAGGGAATGGTGTTAAGTATCACTATTTCCTTTATATCCGACGCCATAATCCTCTCAACTCCGGGATTTGAAAGCACCCCATGAGTTGTGCAGACGTATATCTCGCGCGCCCCCTTCTCCATAAGCGCCGCCGCGGCATTGCAAATCGTACCGGCGGTATCAACAAGATCGTCTACCAGCACACAGCGTTTATTTCTTATATCTCCTATAATGTTCAGCACCTCAGACACATTTGCCTTCGGTCTGCGTTTATCTACTATGGCAAGCGGAGCGTCCATCTTTTTAGCCATGCTGCGCGCCCTTGTAACACTGCCTATATCTGGCGACACTACAACAAGATCATCCCCTTCAAACCTGCGCTCAAGATAATGAGCTGCCAATACCGGCACCCCTCTTAAATGGTCAACAGGTATATTGAAGAATCCCTGAATCTGCGTAGCGTGAAGGTCTATCGTAAGAATGCGGTCAGCGCCGGCTACGGTTATGACGTCGGCTACCAGCTTTGCGGCAATGGGATCGCGCGGCTGTACCTTTCTGTCCTGCCTAGCATATCCGTAATACGGTATAACGGCGGTAATGCTGGCTGCCGAGGCGCGCTTGAACGCGTCTATCATTATAAGAAGCTCCATCAGATTATCATTTACCGGCGTACAAAGCGACTGTATCACAAAAACGTCAGAACCGCGCACCGAATCAATAATGTTAACTGAAATTTCGCCGTCCGCGAATTTCGATACCTTGGCCTGTCCCATGGTTTGCCCGAGCAGCTGCGCTATCTCGTTTGCCAGCAAAGGGTTTGAGTTCCCCGTGAACAGTTTTATTCTGTTGCCATGCCTAGCCATATTTCTTTTAATCCTCCCTAAGCTTCCAATCGGTTTTTATAGTCTGCCTTGCCCTCGCTATGCACAGCGCACCTGGTGGCACATCTTCTGTAACCGTAGAGCCGGCCGCCACATAAGCGCCCTCCCCAATAGTTACCGGTGCTACCAGGTTAGCGTTGCAGCCTACAAAAACATCGTCCTCTATTACCGTCCTGCTTTTTCTTTTGCCGTCGTAGTTTACAAAAACAACTCCGCAGCCGATATTGCAGCCCTCTCCTATGCTGCCATCTCCTATATATGAAAGGTGCGATACCTTGCTGCCATCTCCTATATCCGAGTTTTTAACTTCGACAAAGTCGCCTATGCGACACTTTTCCCCTATCTTAGAACCCGGCCTTAAATATGCGTAAGGCCCTATGCTCGAACCGCTTCCAACAGATGAATCGAGTATAACGCTGTTCTGTATAACAACCCCATCCGATATAACGCCGCCGCTTATACGGCTGCCGGGATACAGCGTGCAGTTCTCGCCTATTATTGTTCGGTTTTGTATATAGTTGCCGGGATAAACAATAGTATCGCGGCCTATCTTTGCGCCGTAATCTATATATGTAGCGGCGGGGTCTATAATCTCCACCCCTTCATCCATATGCCGTATGTTTATCCTCTTGCGCATCGCCGTCGCCGCCTCCGAGAGCTGCGCCTTTGAATTAACGCCCATGCTCTCATCGGCGCTTATAACCACCCGCCTTACTTTTTCCAGCATACCCACGCAGTCGGTAAGGTAATACTCTCCCTGCGCATTATCTGCTTTAAGGCGGGACAGGCATTCGAGCAACTTATCGGTTTTAAAACAGTAAACAGACGCATTCACTTCACAAATGCGCCTTTGCTCATCATTGCAGTCCCTGTCTTCAACTATCGCCGCCGCACTCTCGCCCACCGGCACCACCCGCCCGTAACCTGCGGGATTTTCCAAAACTGCCGTCGCAAAAGCGGCGTCGGCGTCCTTGGCAGCCGCATAAAGCTGCGTAATCGTTTTATCAGTAACAAGCGGCATGTCGCCCGCCAATATAACGGTATACCCCTTGCCCTCCTTTTTAAGTAGGGGGGCGGCCTGCATTACGGCGTGACCGGTGCCGAGCGGCTGCTCCTGCATAACGGTAAAAGCGCGGCCTTTTATGTGCGCGCTTACTTCGTCGCTGCGATGCCCTACCACTACTATAGGCTGCACCGGCGCGACAGCGTCCATCACCCAGTCTATTATAGCGCGCCCGCATATTTCATGCAGTACCTTGGCCTTTAGGCTCTTCATCCTTTTGCCTTCTCCTGCAGCCATTATGACTACTGAAGCATCAAGCATAACAACTTTCTCCTGTCTGGCAGATAAAGTCAACTTTACAGCCCGATTCCACAATTAAATGGTACTACCAATACTCTGTTCTGTCAATATCCTCAGGGCACCTGCCTATTAAAAAACACAATCCTTTCAATTAAAACGGATTGTGTTGTATATCTCTATAATATATTGCGCCGCCTCTCACTAAGATGCCAAAAATTCTATCGCCCATAAAAAACAGGCTCTTGAGTAATACGGCTTTTAAATAAAGTCGTCCTAACAAAAATTGACGCATAAATCGGCTTTCGCATAACAAAATTCTACAGAGCCATACCTTATAAGGCGGCTCTTAGTTAAGCAGCCTAAACAAAGCGGCTCAAAAAGCAGTCCCCAACGATGCGGCCTTTAACTAAGCAGCGCCTAAAGAAACAGTCCCTTTAAAAGCGGCGCAAGTATAGCGGTGTTTTTAAAGAAACCGCCGGCATTGCCGCCTTATCATATTAACTTACTTAAGGGATTGGCGGCAACAGATACGCCGCCTGAAGTTAAAGTTCGGTTTCAACCGACAGTTGCTCATACCTTTCAAGTATCAGCCTCTGCAGCTGCTCTCTGGCTTGAGAGTTAATTGGATGCGCAATGTCTTTGTATTCGCCGTCCGGCGTCCTGCGGCTGGGCATAGCGATAAAGAAACCGTTCTGGCCTTCGATGATCTTCATATCATGCACCACAAACTGATCATCAAAAGTAACAGAAACTATGGCCCTCATCTTTCCATCGGCGTCGATCTTGCGAATACGGATGTCAGTAACGTTCATATTCAAAAACACCGCCTATTTATATATAGTCAACTGCTTGTGTTATTCTATAATAATAGTGGCTTTTCCTTCTTTTATGGCATAAAATATGAAACTCAATACATTTTAGTGCGTTTTAATGCTTTTATTGCCCCAGCCATGATGCCGGGGTAAGTTGAATGCCCTCTTCCCCCGCCCATTCAAGAGTTATAAGAGATTTGTAATTTTGAATCATTTTTTTCTCGGGTTTCGCTGTCGCTATCACAACGCCTATCCCAACAAGAGAAACGGCAAACTCCTTCATCATATCGGCGATGCCTTTGGCTGTGCCGCCGCCCTTCATAAAATCGTCTATTATAAGCGCCTTTTGCCCTTCTTTTACCGCCCTTCTGCTAAGCGACATCTCCCTCATGCCGCCTGACGACTGCGCAAAATAATGCATGGAAACGGAAGGCCCTTCATCGACCTTCCTGTCCTTGCTGATAACAACCAATTGCCGCCCTAGCGCCCTTGCTACCATAAGCGCTACGGGAATGCCTTTTGTCTCCATTGTAACGACAAAGTCGGGGTTTAGAGGCGCAAACTGCGCCGCCAGTATGTCGCCCATACGCTCGACGTATAGAGGGTTGTTCAGTATATCCTGCATGTATATATATCCGCCCTGCAGCATACGCGAAGGTTTAGCGAGCTTCTCGCAAACATCTTTAACAAGCTCAATGGAGGAGCGCTTATCGGGCAACGGTATATACCTTACGCCGCCGGCGGCACCTGTAACTGCCTCAAGGTCGCCCAGCCCGTATTTTCTAAGTATCTCTCTTGCGAACATTATATCTTCGCTTATAGTCGACTTTGCTGCGCCAAAAAGAGTGCTGAAATGAGAAAGCGTATACAGCCTGTTCGGATTGTCGGAAAGGATTTTAATTATAGCACCTATTCTCTCATTTCTTTTAACCTTTTCCAAACATAGCCCTCCTTGCCTTCTCTTACTTTAATTGTACATTTTTTTTGTATTTTTTCAATCAGAATCCAAAATAATCCTAGTAAATGCTAATTTAGTTTCATCAACCGCTTTGTTTTTATACGGCTTTTAGCTTGAAAGGCGCAATTTGATATTGATTGTTGATATAATAAGCTCTATGGTAGTATAATGTAATATCTATTAAAATTCCGGGGGACAGGGATGACAATTAATATTGAGGATTATAAAGGCCGCCGTTTGCACTTTATTGGCATCGGCGGTTGCAGTATGAACGGCCTGGCTGAAATAATGCACAGCAACGGGTATATCGTTACAGGCTCGGATAAGGTGGAGTCTGGGTATACCAAAAGGCTCAGGGATATGCATCTTGAAATACATATAGGACATGACGCGGCAAACGTAGGCGACGCCGATTTGGTGGTTTATTCGGCGGCCATAAAAGATACTAACCCAGAGATGCAGGCGGCGGCTGATAAAGGCATTCCGCGCATAGACAGGGCAACGCTGCTCGGTCTTATAACAAAGCAGTTTTCAGAGGTAATAGGCGTGGCGGGATGTCACGGCAAGACCACCATAACCTCTATGCTCGCGCTTATATTCAAACACAATAACCTAAACGCTACAATGCACGTAGGCGGAGAGGTACCTTTCCTAAGCGGCGGCACGCATATTGGCAACAGGGACATATTTCTCACTGAAGCATGCGAATATGTAGAGAGCTTTCTCAAGTTGAAAGTTACCGCCGCCATACTCAACAATATAGATGACGACCATCTTGATTATTTCAAGGATATAGACCATATTTATTCGGCGTTTGAGAAGTATGTGGCGTTGCTGCCCGAAAATGGTTTGCTATGCGCCTGCATAGACGATCCTTTAGTAGCAAAGCTGGCGGCATCGACAAAATGCCGCATAGATACATACGGCCTGTCGTCGCCCGAAGCGGCGTGGACAGCGTCAAACATAACGTATGGCGAGTTTGGCAACCCGTCGTTTGACTGCGTGCATAACGGCGAAGTGGTATGCCGGGTAGACCTTATAGTACCGGGGCGGCACAATATTATAAATGCGCTGGCCGCTATATCGCTTTCACACGCCTTTGGCATTGAAGCGGCGCATAGCGCTGAAGCGCTTAAAGATTATACGCTCGCAAAGCGCAGGTTCGAGTTTTACGGCGAGAAAAACGGCGTTAAGCTGTTCCATGATTACGCGCATCATCCCAGCGAAATAACCGCTTGCCTTGATGCCGCCTCTCGTTATCCGCACAATCGCATATGGTGCATATTTCAATGCAACTCGTTCTCGCGCGCCAAAACTCTATTCGATAAGTACGCAACGGCGTTTACACACGCTGACTTCGTGCTGGTGCCGGACATATACCCGGGCAGAGAAGTTGACACCGGTATTATACACGCCACCGACCTTGTTAGGGTAATAAGCTCTTCCGGCACAAACTGTAAATACCTACCCACGTTTGAGGATATCAAAAAGCATGTGTCCGCCAACGCCAAAAGCGGCGACATCGTTGTAGCGGTAGGCTCCGGAGATGTGTTTAAAAAAGTTCGGATACTGCTCGACTAGGTACGATTGGGGAAAGGCGTTAGAGGAACGGGAAGGAACGTTGGAGGCGCTGCCTCCAAACCTCCGCTTAAGGGACCAGTCCCTTAAGAATCCCATCGTGAAAATGCCTTTACAAGGCATTTTCTGTGAATTATACCAAACTAACGCGCCGCTTTAAAAGCGGCGCGTCTTACTTTAAGAAAACATAAAAATAAAACAGGCGGTATCTACTCCGCCCGTATACTATCCCTGTATTCCCATCCCTCGAGGTTTCTTTTGCCCCGCTTTCCTTTAACAAACCAAAAGCAAGCACGCCAGCAAGCAACCCCAGCAACACCATTATCCCATTGCTCGCCTTCCCATCCCCCGAGTTTTTTTGGCTCCTCCTTTTCTTTTCCTAAAGAAAGGGTAGCAGAATGCCTCGCAGGCAACCACGGCAATACCCTCATCCTATTTGTCCACCATCCCACTCCTACGGGGTTTCTTTTGGCTCCGCCTTTTCTTTTCCTAAAGAAAGGGTAGCAGAATGCCTCGCAGGCAACCACGGCAATACCCTCATCCTATTTGTCCACCATCCCACTCCTACGGGGTTTCTTTTGGCTCCGCCTTTTCTTTTCCTAAAGAAAGGGTAGAAGAATGTCTCACGTGCAACCACGGCAATGCCCTTATCCTATTTGCCCACCTCCCCACTCCTACGAGGTTTCTTTTGGCTCCACCTTTTCTTTTCCTAAAGAAAGGGTAGAAGAATGTCTCACGTGCAACCACGGCAATGCCCTTATCCTATTTGTCCACCACCCCACACTACGAGGTTTCTTTTTCTTCCACCTTTTCTTTTCCTAAAGAAAAGGTGGAAGAAAAGGTGGAAAGATACTCGGCAGATTCACGCAAACCAGGGCAAGGGCCGCTAGTGCCATCGCCCACCTTTATATCCGGCTTTATAAGACCGTGATAGTCGCTGCCGCCGGTTATAAGCAACCGTCTCTTTAGAGCAATGGAGTAGAACTGCCTGCGCTCGTCGTATGTATGGGAAGAGTAATATACTTCTATGCCGCCCAATCCCTTTTCCTTAAGCTCATTAACAAGCCGGTCGAGCTCGTACAGCCCAAGCCCAAGGGTCTTAGGATGCGCGAGCACGCTGACGCCCCCCGCCTCTTTTATTACACTAAGGCAATTCTCGACGCTTACTTTCTCTTTAGACACATATGCGGAGCGCCCCTTAGCTAAATACCTGTCGAACGCCTCGTTTATGCTGCTAACATATCCGAGTTTAACAAGAGCCTCGGCTATATGCGGCCGCCCTATAACGCTGCCCTTAGCCAACTCCTCAACAAGCTCCATGCTTATATCCATGCCGGAGGCGCGTAGCTTTTTTATGATTTGGGGATTACGCTCTAGCCGTGCGTCATTAACGTATTCGAGTACCGATTCAAGGCCAGGGCTGCTCGGGTCTATGGCGTAGCCAAGTATATGCATCTCTCGTTCGTAGCTTACGCTAAACTCAACGCCGGGTATAAACGTTATGCCCTCGCTAAGCGCTGCATTAGCCGCCTCTGAAAGTCCGGCGGTGGTATCATGATCGGTTATGGCCATAATATCGCCGCCCGCCTCTTTTACAATGCGGACAAGCTGCGCCGGCATATCTGTGCCGTCAGAGGCGTTTGTATGCATATGCAGATCAATCATTTGTTTATAATTCCGCTTTCCTTTATTCTTGAAATAGCCTCAAGAATGTCTTTTTCGTCCTGTACGAGCGCGATTCTTACATTTCCCTCGCCAAGCTTGCCAAAGCAGGAGCCGGGCACCATAACAACGCCGGCGCGCTCCATAAGATTCATTACAAAATCGCGGCTGCTTAAATATCCTTTGGGCAGCTTAGCCCATACAAACATAGTGCCTGCCGGCTTTTCTATGTGCCAACCGATGTCGGCAAGCCCATCTACAAGTAAGTCCCTGCGGCGGCGGTAAGCCTCTCTCGTACGCCCAACGCCGTCCTGCGGGCCGGTAACGGCTGCGATAGCCGCCTTTTGTATGGGCAGAAAAACACCGTAATCTATGTTGCTTTTAAGCGTGGCGAGATTTTTTATAATGTCGCGGTTGCCGAGCGCGAAGCCTATCCTGCATCCGGCTATACCGTATGTTTTTGAAAGGGAATTAAACTCTATCCCTATTTGCTTTGCCCCCGGATACGCCAAAAAGCTGCCGCATTTTCTTCCATCAAAAGCCAGCTCGCTGTATGCGTTGTCATGCAGCACCGCTATGCCGTATTTCGTGGCAAATTCAATAAGCTCTTGATAAAAGGCGGGCGGCGCTACAGCGGCGGTAGGATTATTCGGATAGCTTACAACCATAAGCTTGGTCTTAGCCGCTACTTTAGGATCGATATCGTTAAAATCGATTATATAGCCGTTTTCACGCCTTAGTGGCATATGGCTTACATTGGCTCCCGCAAGCAGCGCACCCTGCTCGAATATAGGATAGCAAGGCTCCGGCACCAAAACGGTATCGCCGGGGTCTACAAGCGTAAGCGCGAGATGCGCGAGACCGTCCTGCGAGCCGTTTAGTGATATTATTTCGCTGTTAGGGCAAAGCTCCGTCTCGTATCTGTTTAAATACCATTGCGCCACCGCCTCCCTAAGCTCAGGAAGGTCATTAATGGCGTATATGTAGTTTGAACTGTCTTTTACCGCCTTTTCGAGCGCCTCTACAATGTGCGGCTCGGGCGGCAGGTTGGGCGTGCCTACGCCAAGGTCTATAACCCTAACTCCTCGGCTTTCAAGCCCCTTTCGAAGTTCAGCCAGTTCTGAGAATATTCCGGCCGGAAACATATCCATCCGTTTTGAAAAAACCACAGCCGCGTCAGCCCCTTTCAGCCGCTTTTTTCATAAACCTATCTATGTTGACAACATACCTTTCGTGCTGCCCTTCTCCTACAAGCCTGTCCCCTTCATACGCGGCAACGCGAAACAGCATCCTGCGCCCTTCATATTCTATAAGCTCTGCCTCGGCGCGCACAGTTGCTCCAATAGGCGTAGCCGCGAGATGCCGTATATCAACCGTCGATCCGACGGTGGTATTCTCCTCGCCAATATACGGCTTAACGCCGTAAAAAGCCGCTCCCTCCATAAGCGCTATCATGCGCGGCGTGCTAAGCACTTCCATAGCGCCGCTGCCTATGTTGGCGGCCGTATCTTTAAATTCAACAACGTCCTCAATGTCAAAAACCATACCGATTTTAAGCTCCATAAGCGTGTCACCTCCATACATTATTCTTTAATTATATCCCAAGCTTAAGATGCGTTTCAAGTATCGCCAAAGGCATAAGCTTAACGGTATAAAAACGGCCGACCAAAAGGCCGGCTGGAGTTTGTGATATAACTTTTCTTTTAAAAAAATAAGTAATCAAAGAAAATCTATGCTGTAAATAACATTCGGGTATTTCGCGGCATATTATGCCCGAACCCGGAATAGCTCCTCTGCGCCCGCAAGCACAATTATTTGCTATCTTGCCCCTAAAATGCCGCATATGCGGCATTTTTCAAAGTTTAGGATTAAACCCTTTTTAAAGGGTTTGCCGCCGGAGGCGCGTCACCACAGCATTCTATGCCATTTTCCCTATTTCGCATCTTTTTCAAAATCATCGGGATCGGGTCCGGTGCGGCTGTTTGTATGAAGAGCGTTTAGCGCCTCCATATCGTCGTCTGCCAGCTCAAAGTCAAATATATCGGCGTTAGACTCAATTCTCTCCGGCTTTACCGACTTGGGTATGACTATAATATTTTTTTGTATCTCCCACCTTAAAACTACCTGCGCCGGCTGCTTACCATACTTTTCGGCTATCGCGCATATTACCGGGTCTGTGATTACCTTGCCCCTTGAAAGCGGGCTCCACGCCTCTAAGTATATGCCTTTTTCGGTTAGATAAGCCAAAAGGTCATCCTGTTGCATATATGGATGGTATTCTACCTGGTCAACGGCGGGTACTATGTCCGTCTCCTGCAATAGCCTTTCAAGATGCGCCTGTGTAAAGTTGCTAACGCCTATCGCGCGCACCCTTTTCTCTTTATAAATGGTTTCCAATGCCCGCCATGTCTCAATAAACTTGTTGTTTTTAGGCAGCGGCCAATGAATAAGGTAAAGGTCGAGGTAGTCTAGCCTTAGATTGGCCATGCTCTTGTCAAACGCTTTTAAGGCATTATCATAGCCGTGGTCGAAATTCCACAGCTTTGTGGTTATGAAAATCTGCTCTCTGGGTATGCCGCTTTGCTCCACAGCATCTGCTACGCCGCTTTCATTCTCATAGAAAAAAGCTGTATCAATGCTTCTGTATCCGACATTGAGCGCCTCAAGCACGCTATTTTTTGTTTCCTCAATATCCTCAATCTTAAAAACGCCAAATCCCAGCACCGGCATTTCAACGCCATTGTTCAGCTTAACGGTATCTTTAATAGACTTGAACATAACATACCTCTCTTTTTTATTATTCAATAGTAAAGGAGCTCTGTTCCCTATTATAAAAGTATATCCTTAATCTGCCATAATCGCAATACAATACCGCTCCATAAGAGGAACAGCTGCGCCTTATTCGCTTTTATGCGGCAATAGATATTCTATATCTTTATGCGGACGGGCTATAACATGCGCCGCGTACAGCTCCCCTACCCGCTTGGCCGCCGAAGCCCCCGCCTCTACCGCCGCCTTAACAGCGCCGGTATCCCCGCGCACTATAACGCTCACCAATCCCGCTCCCGATTTTTCCTTTCCTATAAGCATTATTCCCGCCGCCTTAAGCATAGCGTCGGCGGCTTCGAGCGCAGCCACAAATCCCCTTGTCTCCACAATTCCAATAGCTAGATTGTCCATGCCCTTACCACCTTTCCTTTAGTTCCCCGTAAAATTCTATGTGAATTATAAATACCGCGCGCCGGAAGCATGTTGGTTTTTAATTCCCTCCGGCGCAAAATATCGGTATTAATATAATATGACCATATGGTAAGAGAATCAGTCATTATAATAAGCTTCTGTTTTTCTGCCGTTAGTTAGCGTTGTCTTTTTAAATATTTTCAAAGCGCTTTCTCGCCTCAAAAAACTTTCTGTTCCTGTCAACCGATGGGTCCCCCGGCTTAAACTCGCCCGCCTTTTCATTGTACTTTCGCGCTATATCCATTTCCCCCATCATGCTATAGCATACCGCCAGCTCTATGCTCGGCACATAACCCCAGCATTCCTCTCTTATAAAGCCGGCTCTGCCTTTAGGCTTTTCAAGGCGCAGCGCCAGCTCAAACCAAAACGCCGCCTTTTTATAATCCTTTAGGTTTTTATAATGATATGCTATGCCGCAGCATTGCTCGGCACGCGGCAGCTCGTATTGAAAGCTCTTAAGATAATACTCAAGCTCTTTTTTGTCATCCCCAAGCGTCCTGTAGCATTGCGCTATACCGGTGCAGGCTCCTATGTTATCCTCAACCCAGCCCTTTTTAGTATCAAGAAATTTATTATAATATTTTATTGCCTTAGCATATTCGGAGTTTTCGTGCAGTTCGCGCGCGTAATAATAAAGCCCTCTTACGCTAAGCTCTCCGCCTTTTTTAAGTATGCTTTCATATATCCTTTTGTTCCTGCCCGGCTCGTTGCTTTTTATTTTGCGGTGCTCTATATGTATGTCCTCTGTTATGCTTTTTCCCGCGCATTCAAGATATTCATGCACAGGCTCGCGCCAGATATGCGGTGCGCTCCTTCTTATAATCCTTTCACGATAATATGAAAATGTCGGCTTGCCGTTAAGGTCAAACGCAATATCATATTTTAGCATTACGCAATGGACAGTATCATCAAGGCGCTGCTTGAGTAAAGCGATTTTCCTCGCTTCCTCCTGCGGGACAACGTCGTCGGCGTCAAGCCACATAACAAGATCGCTGGTCGCAAAGGAAAAAGCGTAATTCCTTGCCGCCGAAAAATTATCTATCCAATTAAAGTCGTATATATGCCGCGTAAAACGACGCGCAATCCTCTTTGTATTATCCGATGAACCGGTATCTACTATTATTATTTCATCGGCAAATACGACGGCGCTTTCGAGGCATCTCGCTATTGTCTGTTCCTCGTTTTTGACTATCATGCAAAGGCTAAGCGTATTCACAGTCAATCCTCCCGGCTCTTTTGGTTTTGCGCAAGGAGGGGGCATATGCCCCCTCCTTCGCCTTGGTAACGCTCATATTCATTAAGCGAGCCTTATAATGTTAATCGCGGCGCCAACCCCGTCTGAAAGCAGCGTCAGCACTCCTAGCAGCGTTTCTACCTCAACGCCTATTGTCGTACCCGCATTTAAATCGACTATGACATCGACATTATACTGCGATAAGCCTACTAACGACGCCAGTGTTCCTGGATTATACTCGACATCGTTTATAAGCAGCCGCGAAGTTACGACCACAGCGGCGGTAAAGTTTATCTGGTATGTTATATAGTATCTTCCCGCCTCTTGAATTGTGATTACCTCATAATTCGTCGTCTCTATAGTTATATTAGGCGGCGCATCGTTTTGCACATCGGGGAAGGGTATCGGCGCTGTCCCCAGCAGTATAGTTAGTACTCCGCCGGTAGTATTGGCAAAGAACGCCGAATCTTCGGTTATAACAGGGCCTGTCGCCCCCGTCGGGCCTATTTCGCCTTGCTCACCCTGTGCGCCGGTCGGGCCTGTTGCGCCTTGTTCACCCTGCGCGCCGGTTGGGCCTATTTCGCCTTGTTCACCCTGTGCGCCGGTTGGGCCTGTTGCGCCCTGCTCACCCTGTGCGCCGGTCGGGCCTGTTGCGCCCGTTTCGCCTGTTTCCCCTGTCATTCCCGTTGGACCGGTAGGTCAATTCCTAATATAAAATCATAAACCGCCTTTTATGTGCCGCTTGATACCGCCCAACTTCCCCTACACGCCAAGCTATTGCCGTTTTTCGCTTTTAACACAGCTTGCCATCAGCATATGCGGGTCGCAGAAGCTGAACTGTATTTCCACCTGTCCCCCTTCATGCACATATATGGTATCAACCAAATCAACCAATATTGCACGCTCGAGCCGATCGATAGTTTTACACTCTATGAATCCGTTCAAATAAGCATCGCTGCTATCGCCCTTCGCCAACGTTTGCTTTTCAGATTGCAAAGCCGCAATGCTGCTTTTAACGCTTTCCGCCTGCGCCTCATATTTTTCCTTCAGTCTTTTATAATCCTCTTTTCTGATATCGCCGTTTTTCCAATCGACGTACAAACAATCTTTTATATCGTGGGTATTGCTAAGCTCTTTCTCCCGCTCGCTTAAAAGCGCATCAAGCCGAGAAGTCTTATCAAAAGCATCCGCATTTTCTATTTCCTCAATAATGCTTTGAGGAGATAGCATCAGCGCCATCTGCGCCTTTATCGCCCAAAATACCACCTCCTCCAACACATCGGCGCGTATACTATGCTTTGTACAGGCCTTTTTCGATTTATCTCGAAATGTGCGACACTGGTAATATGAATACTTGGTTTTGCTGCCGCCCTGTGAACGTACCATAGCCTTTTTACAGTCGGCGCAGCGCACAAAGCCGGAAAGCGTATAAGTTACTCTTTTACCCGGCGAAACGCGGGTATCCTTTTGCCGCAGACTTTTTGCCTTGTCAAACAGATCGCGCTTAATTATAGCTTCATGCGTGTTCTTTACTATAAACCATTGATCCTCCGGCGTTTTTATCTGCTTTTTCACCTTATAGCTTTTAACCCTATACCGTCCCTGCACCATATGTCCTAAATACATTTGGTTTTGGAGTATATCGCTTATTGTCTTAGCGCCCCACATAGCATCGTTTGAGGTGGTATTCGGATTTTTATACCGCAGGCCGGCTTGCTTTTTGTAAGAGGAAGGGTTTGCTATGCCCATGTCGTTAAGCTTTTTCGCTATACCGTTTTTGCTCATGCCGTCCATCACATACCATTTGAAAATATCCCGCACCACCCGAGCCGCCTTTTCGTCTATTAAAAAGCTGTGCTTATCCTTGGGGTTTTTATAATAGCCATACGGCGCAAACGCGCCTATAAATTGACCGCTGCGCCGCTTTGTATTAAATACGCTGCGCACCTTTAGAGACGTCTGACGGCAAAAGTCGTCGTTTATAACGTTTTGCATAGGCACAAGTATGCTGTTCATCTGCTCGGGATAAAGATAGCTGTCAAGACTCGGCAGCTCAAGCGATATAAAACGGATATCGTATTCAACAAATATATTTTCAAGATAATATGCGGCGTCCGCGACATTTCGCGACAAACGCGATAAATCCTTTACAACAACGCAGTTGACCTTATGCTCTTTTATATGCCGCATCATGCGCTGAAAGCTGTCGCGGTTGGTATCGGCGCCGGTATACCCATCGTCAATATAAATACCGATAAGCTCATACTTATCCTCAAAATCCGAAAGATACACGAGTATTCTCTCTTTCTGATTTTTGACGCTGTTGCTTACGTCGTTACCGTCCTCCCTTGACAGCCGTATATACGCAGCTATCTTCCAAACTCTTTTACCGCCTGCATTATGCTTTGGAGTTTGATTTCGCCTTCCCATACCGCCCAACCTTCCTTTGGCAACGCTCATGCTTAAAACCGTTACTCCGGCTAACACTACCGGTTTTTGATATTTATAAAATGCTCTTTAACCGCCTCATCAAGCGACTTTCCACCTAGCTCATACGAAAGCTTAACCGACGTTTTTCCATATCGCAAACAATACGGATTTTTAACCTGCTCAATATACTCCTTAAACCTTTCATGCGCCGGCAGCGACATATCCGCCTTTATTTCTCGCATATCAAAAAGCGTATTTATATCCGCGCTTTTTATATCCATGCCGCTCATTCGCTCTAGCCTCTCATCGCTTAGCATATGCACCGCTCCTTTTTTGGCATCAATACAGCATATGCGTGTGCGCGCACGGCGTGCCGCCGGAGGCCGGACATGCCTGCAAGGGAATCCACCACACTAACCTAGATGCTTTGCAAGCGTCAGCGCGGCGGGAGCGGCGTTAAACGGCCATTATATCCGCGGACAACAAAAAAGTGCGCTTTCGCACACTTTTTTTGTGTTTAGGCCTGCTCATGGCAAACCGAAATAGTTTTATAGTTTAGCCTCGCCGCATATAAGCGCGTCTGTTTTGTCAGCCTATGCCTACGCTTTTAACATACTCCTCAACCTTCGTATAAGCATCCCTGAACTGATCATAGAAGGCAACAAAAGGCGGATACTCATACAGGTCATCCCAACCGAGCAGCCCTTCGTCCTTTGTGGCATACGCCTGACGGAAAACCTTGCTCTTATTAAGAATATCCATTATATCTTCGGGCAACGGCTGATCTATAGCCGATTGGAGCGGCAGCGGAGCCGCATCAAACTCGTTTATCTTGCCGGTAACCGTCGTTACAAGTATGGGTGCGCCGCCGGCGGGCGCCAGCGAATTGGCGATAGCCCACGGGCCGCGTACAGCCGCCGTCATTATAGATGCCTTGTCATCGTATCCTTTTGCTTTGAGCATTGCGTACGATTTGCGTATAACAGCCTGAGCGGCGTACCTGCCGTACTCAACTGCATTCTCTATGCCCAGCTCTTTTAAGTCCGCCGCTACCTTGTCATCAAGAAGGCCGCCCATAAGAACGACATAGCCGTTCTTTTTGCCTTTGCTTATAAGCTCGGCAAATATCTCGTGCTGCGTTACTGTAAAGTTAAGCGTTATGCACAAACGATATCCCCTATCAGCAAGTACCTCAGTGGCGCGCACTCCCGATTCAGCCGCCGGAAGCTTGAATACTACGTTAGGCGTATCAACTCCGAGTTCTTTTTTCATAGACTCGTACCAGAATTCCACCTGATTTATCATAGCATCGGAGCTGTTCTCCGGAGCTATATTATGCGGGTTTGTCTGCATGCATACAAAGCCATATTCTCCGTTTGTAGCCTCGAATATAGGTCTTAGCTCTCTCGCGCTTATAGCGCATATTTTCGTGAACACCAGAGAAACGGCGTCATCAAGGGATACGCCGGGATTCTCCTGCTTTATTTCCGATACTATCGCCTCAAAGCGATCGGGAAAATCAGCCTTATAACCCGTTATTTTAGCGGGGTTGCTAGTTACCCATCTTGCCCCGCGGCGCAGCGAATGCGTAAGGCCGGAAGCGTAGTCATGTCCCCATACGGTATTAAGCTTATTCTCAAGCTGCATCTCGCACATCTTTTTAATCGAGCTGTTATTGATAGCCTCAATCTCTTTTTTAGCTTCCTCAACATACTTATCGCCGCCTGAAGCCGATGCGAACTCAAAAAACGCTTCAGCTTCTTTATCTATATCAGAGGCAGCAAGTGTGCCGTCCTCTATAAAACCGCGCAGCTTCCACTCGGGCAGATAAGATTTCAAATCCACCGCCAACTCCGCCGCCGTCTTTACATAAACTTCTTTGTTCTCTTTGTCGCTGGCTATAAGTTCCGCCAGCTCCTTGCGGGCTTTGTCACAGTTTTTCGCGAACAATCCGCCTTCTAACGGGAACAGCACGTCTTTTCTTTTTTCAAATAGAATTTCTTCGACAAATCGCATTATAAATCATCCTTTCAAATAAAATGGCCGAAGTTTTTGCGCTACGCCTTAGCGCATAAGAAAACCGCCGTTTACATCAACAGAAGAGCCTGTAATGTAATCGGAAAGATCGCTGGCAAGGAAATATACCGCTTTTGCCACATCAAGCGCTGTACCCAGACGCTGCAGCGGAACTGTCGAGGCGTCGTCGCCTCGGCCCTGCGTCATCTCCGTAGCTATGAAGCCGGGCGATACGCAGTTAACCCTTATATTAAACTTGGCCCCATAGCGGGCATATGCTTTTGTAAGCGCTATTACTCCGCCTTTAGCCGCCGAATAGTTGGCGCCGGCCAGCCAGCCGCCAAGCTGTCCCGCCTGCGATGACAGGTTTACAATATTGCCGGCCTTTTGCTCCGCCATGTACGGCAGACAAGCCTGCGAGCAAAGATGTACGCCGCGCAAATCGATGTCTATAAGCCTGTCCCATGCTTCAACCGTTAGTTCGGGTATAGGCGTGTTATCAACGATACCGGCGTTATTTACAAGTATATCAATCTTTTTATGTTTGGATATAACGGTCTTAACCATGGCGTCTACCGACTCTTTAGATATTACATTGAGCTGAACCGCATCTGCCGATAGATTATCGGCTATCAGCTTATCCGCTTCCTCTCGCGCCTTCTCTATTTTTATATCCGCCAAAACAACCGTCGCGCCGTAATGCGCTAATACCTTGGCAGTCTCAAGCCCTATTCCCTGAGCTCCGCCGGTGATAACGGCTACTTGACCGCTTAAGCTACCATAACTCATTTTTAGCCATCCTCCGTCCGTTAGTAAAATATGTTTCGCAGCTATACGGTTTATAGATTATAGCACTCTCCATGTTGCCGTATACGGTATACAAAAAATCCGCGTACAGTTAATTGCACGAAATAAATCCGTGCAATTAAGAACCGGCTTAGCCGCCAAGATACGCTTTTTTGATTTCCGGGCTTTCTGCCAGCTCGCTGCTCGGGCCATGACCCTTTATATTGCCTACTTCGAGCACATACGTTTTTGCCGTAATGCTCATGGCCATAAACGCATTCTGCTCAACTAGTATGATAGGTATCTTTTTCATTTCGTTTATCTTTATAATGGTATCGAAAACCTCATCAACAATAACCGGCGCCAATCCGAGCGACGGCTCGTCTAAAAGCAGCATTTTCGGGTCCGCCATCATGCCGCGGGCGATAGCCAGCATCTGCTGTTCGCCGCCTGACAGCGTTCCGCCAAGCTGTTTCATCCTCTCCTTGAGCCTTGGGAAGATAGAAACTATCATCTCAAGCTCATCGGCATACTGCTTGCGGGTCATCTTCCGGCTATAACCGCCCATTTCAATATTTTCAGCGACGGTAAGGTCGTAGAAAACATGTCGTCCTTCCGGCACAAGTATTATACCATGGTTGACGATTTTATGTGGCGGCAGATTATGTATTGGTTTGCCGGCAAAATGCATACTGCCTCCGCTTGTTTTGGCTATGCCGGTGATGGCCTTCATAAGCGTCGATTTGCCGGCCCCGTTCGAGCCTATTATCGAAACCATTTCGGTCTCGCCTACGCTTATCGATACATCGAAAAGCGCCTGCACTTTACCGTAAAATACATTTATATTATTAATTTCCAGCATTATGAACCTCTCGTCAATTCGCTTGTTTTTTGTATCGCTCGCCCAAGTACGCTTTTATAACCTCATCGTCGTCCTGTATCTCTTTGGGCGAACCCTCCGCAATCTTCTTGCCGAAATTGAGAACGGTTATTCTTTCGCTTATAGTCATAACAACGTCCATGTTATGCTCTATAAGGAACAACGTCTTTTTCTCTTCCTCATGCAGCCGAACAAGTATTTTAACAAAGTCGGCGCGCTCGGTCGGGTTAAGCCCCGCCGCCGGCTCGTCAAGAAGTATGAGGTCAGGGTCGCTCATCATGGTGCGCCCAAGCTCAAGCACCTTCTGCCGTCCATACGGCAGGTTTTTAACATATTCGTCCTTTAAGTGCAGCATATCCAACATATCAAGCACGTGCTCCGCCTTCTCTATAAGCTGCTTCTCCTCCGACCGCGCCGAATGTATGTCTACAAGAAAGCGGGTTATGCCAACTTTGCTCAGATTATGCCCGCCTACCATAACGTTATCAAGAGTCGTCATGGAAGGAAAAAGACGTATGTTTTGGAAGGTGCGGCCAACGCCATGGCGCGCCACTTTAAATGCGGGTAAATCGCTTATAAGTGTGTCGTTGTAGAATATCTTGCCTGAGGTGGGCTCAAGCGCGCCGGCTATCATGCTTAGCGTTGTTGTTTTGCCGGAGCCGTTAGGTCCTATAAGGGCGTGTATAACGCCTCTCTCCACCGTCAGCGACAAATCGTTTACAGCGGTAAGACCACCAAACTGTTTTGTCAGGTTTTCAACTTTCAGCATTGTATCAGCCATTATCATTCACCATCCTTTACACTGCCTGCGGCTTTCGGACGTTTTTTAAACTTAAATAGAGACACGACGCCGTCTGGCAGGAACATAACGCAAAGGAATACTATAACGCTGAATATCAGCCAGTAATAATCCTGTAGGAAGCGCAGAAACTCGGGGAGCAGCGTTATAACCGTTCCGCCTATTATGTTACCCGGCACAGATCCTACGCCGCCGAACATAAGCATCATTATGAAACGTACAGACATAACGAAGTTAAAGTCAGAGGGATTTATGTAGCCGTAAAGATGCGCATAAAGCGCACCAGCTACACTGGTAAATACCGCCGATAATACAAACGCCGTTATTTTGATATTAGCGACGTTTATTCCGCATGCCTCAACAGCCGTATCGTTGTCGCGTATGGCTTTAAAAGAGCGGCCCCATCTTGAGTTTATTACGCGCACCGCTATTATAACGGCCAGTATCGTTATAGCCAACAGCATATAGTATAACTCCGAGTCCTTTGACAGGTCTATTCCGAAAAAGGAATACGAAGGTATGTTCAAAACACCTTGCGGGCCGCCTGTAAACGACGCCGCGTTTGTAAGTACCAATCGTACAATCTCACCAAAACCTATTGTTGTGAGAGCAAGGTAAATGCCTTTTACCTTCAAGCTGGGCCAACCCAGCATCAATCCGATTATAACACCCATAAATACCGCCGCCAGCAGCCCTATCCAGGGCGATACCGCCAGCTTTGTGGTAAGAAGGGCGGAAGTATAAGCGCCGAGCGCAAATATTCCGGCCATGCCCAGGTTCATCTGGCCGGTAAGGCCGGTTATGAAATTAAGGCCCAGTACCACAATGATATTGATAAGTGATCTGTTGAAGAGCTTGTGGTAATAATCGTTATCCGTTATAAACGGTACGAAACACAGCGCTACAACAAGGAGAATATATATCCAGTATACCGATTTCCATTTCTTCATATCTGCACCTTCACGATTTCTTCTTGCCGATTATGCCTTGCGGCCGGATAATCAGGAATAGTATCAGCATAGCAAACGCAACAACGTCTTTATATATGCCGGGGCCGAAAAGCAGGTAGATGTTTTCTGTCAAACCTATGAACAGCGCTCCGACTATGGCTCCGGGAATGGTTCCAAAGCCTCCGACTACGCTTGCCGCAAATCCTTTCAGCGCAATCATACCGGCCATATTCACATCGACATTAAATATTGGGATAACCATTATACCTATGATGCCGCAAATAACGGCACTGTACGCTACGGTGAAAACGATGTTCTGGCTAACGTTTATTCCCATAAGGGATGCTGCCATCTTATCCGAAGACACACAGCGCATTGCTTTTCCCAGTTTTGTCTTATTGAATAGCAGATATTGCAGGAACAGAAAAATTCCTGTAATCACGATGATCCAAACCATAACATTTGGCAATACGACAGAGCCTATGTTTGCCGTACCTGAAAAGAAGTTCTCAAGATGGAAGGGGGAGCTTCCCCAGATTAGACGCGCCAACTCGCTTAATATGTTCGCGAGCATTATCGTGCCGACAACTACATACAGTGTCGACGGCATATTGCGCAGGGGGTTGAAAATTGTTATCGCTATCACAGAGCCGAAAAGCGCCATTATAACCGCCGTTAAAATAAAAGACTCTATGAATCCTAGCCCTAGAGTACGAATGAGTGTGGCTGCAAAAACATATGCGCCGAGCATGATCCACTTCTCATGGCTAAAGTTGATCAGGCCGGTGGCTTTAAATATTACCGAATATTCGATAGCCACAAGACAATAAATACATCCGTATCCAACGCCGCTTATAAGAAGCTGAAGGATGGTTTCCATGTGCTATTTCCTTTCATTACAATGGTGAGCGCCGTTTATCCTGCCCGGTAGCCGGAGGAAGGCGACAATCCGCCTCCCTTCAGCCTTCCAGTATTAATGTGCGTATACGGCACGGTTTTTATGTCTTATTCGCTAACAACCGTCATAAGTACGGGGGACTTGTCCTTAATCGTAACAACCGTAGCTTCATGAACGAGCTCGCCCAGTTCGTTTGCGGACTTGAGGCCCATAACGCCCTGAAGGTCTTTTGTTTCCATAAGCGCCTGACGAACGGCTTCGCGGTCGGTGGAGCCGGCTCTCTCGATAGCGTCGGCGATTATGTAAACGCCGTCATAGTATGTGGTCATGAACAGCTCAGGAACGAGGTCATACTTCTCTTTTACGTTCTTAACATAATCCTGAAGCTCTTCCCTCGGATCATCAACCGAGAAGTCGGCTACTGAATAGTGGCCTTCAACCATGGAAGCGTCAACGAGGTTTAGGAAGTCCTGGTTAGTAAGCGTGGGGCTGGCAACGATAGGAACGTTCAGTCCCAGTTCCTGTATCTGACGGACGATAACAGCCGCCTCAGGAGCATGTGTCCAAAGAACTATAGCGTCAACGCCTGCGTTCTTAAGCTTCATAAGCTGACCGGTGGAGTCCTTATCGCCTGTGTTATGGCCTTCCTGTACGAACGGAACATTGATTTCTGTAAGGTATGCTTCTACAACCTTCTGTCCGCCGGTGCCATAGTCGTCGTTGTTGTAAAGAATTCCAATGTTCTTAGCGTCAAGCTCTTCAACTGCGAACTTAGCCGCTACCTGAGCTACCATCTGGTCAGAAGCCCTTATGCGGAAAAGATAATCGTTATCAAATGTTACGAGCGAGGGGCTGGTGCCGCCTGTAAGGAACGGAACCTGCTTCTCAGCAGCAATTGCCTGTATAGCCGCCGCGTTTCCGCTCTTTTGCGGCCCAAGCATAGCAACGATATCTTCGTTCATAAGCTTGTTAGCAACGTTAACGGCTACAGCAGCTTCGTTCTGGTCGTCTTCTATAACGAGTTTCAGTTTGCGTCCAAGTACGCCGCCCTTAGCGTTGATTTCTTCAACAGCCAGTTCAACGCCCTGTCTTGTACGTTCGCCATCTAGCGGCGAAGCGCCAGTTATAGCGGTGGAAACACCAATAAGTATATCGCCTTCTTCACTTGTTGCCGGTTCTGTTTCGTCGGGCGTGTCTGTTGAATCTGTTGCCGGCGGTGCCGTAGCATCACCAGTAGCGGGAGCGCCACAAGCGGTAAGTCCCATTACCAACAGCATCATCAAAGCAATAACAATCGCCACGGAACGTTTAAGTGCATATTTGTGCATTTAAAAATCCTCCTAATAATAATTCTTGTTTTTAAGTGGCCCAAATTTTCTAATTAACTATCTTACCTCCTTACTTACAATGTAAACTTTAAATCTATTTTTGCAGGCGGCTTAGTCATACCCGCCCATACTTACATTTTCAATCCGCTTGCCTTTGCTAAAACAAGCTTTTTCCCATTAAAAATCGCCGTTTATTTATGGCATTTCTTCCAGTATTCGGCATACCGTATACAGTATACAGCAAACGGCAACAATTATTTTCTTAATTTCACCCCGCCTCCCGCTATTAAAATGCGGGACGCGCCATCATCTTTCCAATACCCTGCCGGCACCCTCCGGCAACCTTTATATCATGCCTAGCATAAGCTCCGCAATCTACTCCTCCGACTCAAAAAACTTCAGCGCCTGATATCTCGCCAACTCTATATGCTTTGATATAACCGCCACCGCTTCGTCGTATTCCTTTTCCTTCGACGCATACACCATTTTACAGTGCTCCTGCATCGCCACCCCCACCTTAGCGTGGTTTACGGCCTGCTTTTTACGGAAAACCTTGGTCTGGTCTATAACGTCTGAATATACCTTGCATAAACGTTGGTTTGAAGTAAACGAAACCATAAGCTTATGGAACTCCTCATCAAACCTTACAAACTGCTCGGTATAGTCCGGCGCGTTCTTATCGTATTTATCAAGTACGGCTATGGCAGCGTCGGAACAAAAACTCGAGCCTTCTTTAGCAAAACTCTCTATAGTATACTTTTCAAGCAGCAGGCGCAGGTCGTACAATTCATTTATGTCTTTTTCCGAAACATCCAATATAAAGTTGCCGCTTTTTCCTTTATTTACTATAAGTCCTTCGTTTATAAGCATTTTAATAGCGTCGCGCACCGGCGTTCTGCTTATGCCGAACATCTCCGCGATATGTGAATCAAAAACACGCGTGCCCGGCGGCAGTTCCGACTGGAATATTGCCTGCTTAAGACGCTTATATGCTTTTTCATTAAGCATTTCGCTTGTAATTGTAGCTTTCATCATATTCACGGCAGTTTTCCTTTAATGTTGATGTTCAGATAATGTCTGTCTTTGCTTGTATGTCTTTTGGTTTAATATTGTAAATCCGTCACACTCATTACGCAGAATTAAGATTGATAATTAAATTATATATTACATTTTAGCGCGGCACATGTAGGCAAGTATACTGTATACACAAGTATACGGATGGCAGTATTGTTTGTCAATGCAAATATTTGCCTTCTACTCCGGTGCCAAGCGGCGGCAGACGGCTATAAATGCCGCAAATCCGCCCCTTACGCCACACCTAAAAACGGCTGTTTTCTACCTGCCGAGGTACCCCCCGTCGACAATTACTGTCGAGCCGCTCATATAGTTTGATGCATCAGATGCCAGGAAAACGGCGGCCCCCGCCATATCTTCCGGCTCCGCCCACCGTCCGATGGGTATGCGCGTCATCATTTCTTTAACCCTGTGTTCTTCGCTGCGCATAGGGCCGGTCATCTGCGTTACAACAAAGCCGGGAGCAATGGCGTTTACATTAATGCCGTACTGCGCCCATTCATTCGACATAGACATTGTAACGGCGCGCACTGCGGATTTCGCCGCGACATATGCAACCACCTTTAATCCACCGTCAAAAGCGTTAACCGACGCTATATTTATAATTTTACCGGTCGATTTTTGCTTTATAAACTGACGCGCTGCCTTTTGCGAATTAAAGAAAACGGCTGTCTGATTTACCGCTATAACGGCGTCCCAGTCTTGCTCTGTAAAATCGATAGCCATTGCGCGGCGGGTAATCCCCGCGTTATTCACTAAAATATCAAGGCGGCCAAAGCGCTTAACCGTTTCGTCAATAACTTTATCAAACGCCGAAGTATCAGAAAGGTCTACGCTAACAGCTAAAAACTCTTGGCCAGCGTCTTTAACGCATTTTTCAGTTTCATCAAGCGACGATACGTCCACTCCGACAATGTTGGCTCCGGCCTGTGCGAGCCCGGTAGCTATGGCCTTGCCTATGCCCTGAGAGCAGCCGGTAACAATAGCTATCTTGCCGTCAAGTTTAAATTTATCCAAAATCATGTTGACCCCTCCGAATTGTCCAATATTATCGCGCACACGGAATGCGGTAAAAGCGCACGACTCCGCTTCACTTTAGATACCACCCTAGTGTATACTGTTCTCTGTATACACGAACAGTCATAAAAAAATAAATACATACGTATTTATAAATTTTCGCCAGTGGTTTTTTAATATACTATCATATTATCCGTATCTACACATACATGTCAAGAGGATAATCACATATAGAAGATAATCTTTATTTTAACGAAATAGTTAATATTCTGACAAATAATAATCGCGAAAATATTCCTTTGCTAAGCAGGCCTGCGATCTTATCCCTCGCTATATTATATCGGCGGGGAAATCCGACCCTATCCGATTTGGCGCAAAGCCAAAACGGACTGTCTTTATACTGCTTTGCACGTCATTCTGATGCCACACTAATTCACAACCAGCTTAAATATACAATCAATACCGCTGTACTCATACTCATTCACAGATGATATATACTCCCCCCGCTGCGCTATCATAATATTTATGTAGAAACTTCCTTGTTCTAATTTATGTATGCAATCTAAATAGTCCATGTCATCATAGCTTGCTATATGATGCAACTGCTTAAAGCTATCGTCATAAACTAACATATGCGAGAAAGATACGTTTTTTTGATATAGCACAGAGAAATCATTATTATAGGTGACAATCGGCAGCTCATCGGAAATGTTCGGCAGCTCATAAATCAGTTGCAAAGCATCCGCCTGAATCCATCCGCTTTCGGTTATAGAGCTATCCCATGAAAAGCGTGTATATGGCAGCGTGGTATCGCCATTAGAGATTATTGAAATAAGCGTTTTGTCGGTATTTTGTTTGCCGCACCCTGAAAAAATCAGAAGGATAAGCATCAGCCATACAAAAACAAAAAGGCTTTTCCCTCTCATTTCGCTTACTCCTTTTCATCTTTACGCTTTTTTTGACGCACCCGCTCTAAAAAGGTTCCTTCTATTAGCAGTTATATCGCCGCCATGCCTTGCTATTTAACAAGCGCTATAAGCAGCGGCAGCAGTGCGAAAGAGGCAAGCGTCGACCATAGTATGCATTTTGACACTAGCTTTGGAGAGGCGTCGAATTTTTCAGCCAGTATAACAGCGTTGACTGCCACCGGCATTGAGGCGAGTATGAAAAGCACCGGAAAAAGAAGTCCGTCTATATTGAGTAGCCGCAGCGTAACAAACGCTAAAATTGGCGACGCCAGCATTCGTATAGCCATACCCGCCCAAAATGCCGACGTATGGCCGCCTCCTAATTTAGCGTCCTTAACGCTAGCCATCTGCGCGCCCAAAACTACAAGCATAATAGGCGAATACGCCTGCGCCGACATGGAAACGCCTTTTTCAAGCCCTTCCGGCAACGCCAGCCCTAAAGCCCTAAGGGCGGCGGCGAGTATAGCCGCATAAACGGCGGGAAGTGAGAATATAGCTTTTATGGCATTTTTAATAGAGAAGTTTGATCGCGCCGCGAAATACACTCCGACGGTATTAACAAGCAGCATCTGAATTACTACAAAAACCGCTGCCTTGTTCATGCCCACCTGCCCAAACGCAAGAAGAACAAGCGGCAGGCCGTAGTTTACGGAGTTTGTAAGCGTTGATATAAGCGTAAGTCCCGCCGTTTCAGAGGACGGCAGCTTTAGCGCCTTGCTAGTTATGCGAGCGACGGCCCATAGCAAAACAAGATTAAGCAAACAGAAAAATACAGTGTTATAAAGCTCCTCAAAAGATAGCTCGGCGCTAAAGAGATTTGTAAATACCATGGCCGGCGTTAGAAAATACAGCACCAGCGTTAATAAAGAGCCGGTTTCAAGCCGCATCAAGCGTACTAACAGCGCCCCTACAACAACCGGCACCGACAGCGGCACGATTACATCTATTAGCGTTGATAATACCGATTGAAATAACATAGCGTCCTCCTGATGCCGCATATTAAACCCGCCCGCCGCCTACATTACACGCCTAAAATGCAGACGGAAGGCAGAGCCTTAAATGGCCCGCCTTCACGAAAAGTCCGCCGCCTATAATAGGCGAATACTAGGCGAAACTCGCGTTTGCATTTATAGTATAGCACGGCGACTGCTTATCGCGCGTATAAAAACAATTGCGCTCGGCGGCATACACTCCGTCTTTTTAAGCATTTATATGGCGCGCGCATTACGCCTTGCCGTTATAGCGGCGAGTAGCGTGTACCAGCCGGTTAAAAAGGCGTTTCTAAACAGTTGAACCGGACCAAACTCGGCATATTGATCAACGGTTAGCCCTTCTTCATCGTATGCGAGTCGGAAGTCCTCGAATTTCTCAATAAGCTCGGCTATAACCTTTTCATCCGGCGCTTTGTTGATTGTTTCAGCTATATCATAATCCTTTTCTATAAGCTCATGCGCGGTGCTCCAGTTAATAGTTATATGCGGGCCACCAACAAGCTCTGTAAAATGATGCAGCCCCCTCGCTCCGCCGCCGAGCATTACGGCATTGTATCCGCGCTCCGCCAGCACCTTAAACTGCTTTCGCGCCACGCTCACTCCGGCTAAGTTAAGCGCTTCCTCGCTTATCTCTATGCCCTTGCGCTTTGCAACCTTGCCAAGATACTCATCAAATATGCCGGAAATATGCGTTACAAACAACATTGGTCGATTATTATACTTGCTGCATGCCGCCTCATATTTCTCGCATAGCGTTATAGCTTGGCTTATGGCGAAAATCTCCGTCGCGCATATCGGTATGTTGTATTTAACGCACTCTTCTATCGCCTCAATGCCGCCTTTTACAACGGGTATTTTGGCCATTAAATTCGGCGACAGTTTAGCGTATCGCAACATCACTTCAACGGTATAATCCTTATCCATATCCAAGCGCGGATCGCCCTGCATAGTTACATGACCAACTTCGCCCCCCGAAGCCTCATACATAGGCATGAAAAGATCCATAATCGGCTTTGTCGCCTTTTCGCATACCCTGATGGCCGCCTCATCATCGTCAAAGTGTTTCTTACCCGATTCAAGATATTCGTCCAGCACCTCATCTATAAGCGCCTCGACATATGGTTTTTCCACTTTAAGAATTCTTGAAACGAATGCCGGGTTTGTAGTGCAATGAATTGCCCCCTCCTCAATCGCTAGGTGGGTTTCTTCCAATGTAGGGTTATTTATCCACATGCGGGTATCCGATACTTCATATAATCTTTTAAAATATGTCGCTTTCATGGTTTTGAATGGAACGGATTCGCCCTTTTAAGGCGCGGCGCGTTCCTCTCCTTTCATAGTTTTCACCGTATGCGGCGCTAAACCCCTAGCTGCAAGGACACGTTCGACATGTGCATCAACATGGCTTCTCGCGCTCGCTCCGGGTCGCCGGCTTTTATGGCGTTTATAATCTGATCATGGGAGATAATCGCCTTGTCAATCATGGTGCGATCCCTTGTAAACGCATGGTATATAAGGTTTTCCATATGGCTGCGAATAGTATCAAAAATACGAATCATCAGCTTGTTGCCGGATATATCTGCAATCACAAGATGAAACTGCATATCGTATATTGTTATGGCAACAACATTCTCTATATTGTTTTTAATAAAATCATGGCAATCTTCAAGGCGCTCTATGTCCTTTGGCGTCGCCTTAGTAGCGGCTATCATAACAAGCTCTGTCTCAAGTATACGGCGAAACTCCATCAAATCCCCAAGATCCGACGCCTTAACCATTGTATCGAAGGAGAAGGAGCCTTGAATCTTTTTGATATCGTTTACATAAGTGCCGGACTTTGTGCGCGTAATCAATCCGAGTGTCGCAAGCCGCGAATAAGCCTCTCTTAGCGTACTTCTGCCCACCTCAAATATCTTGCAGAGTTCATTTTCATTTGGGAACACATACCCTTCTGGCAAGTTCTCTGTCAATATCATATCCCGCAGTTTGCTAAACAGATCCTCAGACAAGCTGTAGCCATGCTGGAGTGAGATCGAATTAAGTCGATCCATATCGCCAATCTTCTTTTTATTGCTCATAAATGGAATACCTTCTTGATAATAAATAGTGCGAACCGAATGCCCGCCCTGTTCAAGGGTACACGCATAAAAACAGGCTGTCAATAGCGGTAGCAAAACATCATATTTCTATGCCGAGGTAGCTTTGCTTGATATTATCCTCGGCCTGTAAATTAGCGCAGGTATCGGCGTATACAATATTTCCTGTCTCAAGCACATACCCGCGATTGGCTACATTAAGCGCCATATTGGAGTTCTGCTCTACAAGAAGTATTGTCGTGCCCTGATCACGGATGCTCTTGATAATCTCAAATATCTCTTTGACTATTATAGGCGCTAGGCCAAGGGAAGGCTCGTCAAGCAGCACCATCTTAGGCCGGCTGACCAGCGCCCGCGCAATCGCCAGCATCTGCTGCTCGCCGCCCGAAAGCGTGCCGCCAAGTTGGTCTTTTCTCTCCTCAAGCCTAGGGAACTGCCGATACATAGATTCTATGTCTTCTTTTATATTTGCGGTATCGTTACGGGTAAAGCCGCCCATCATAAGGTTTTCATAAACGGTTAGCTGAGGGAAAATATGTCTGCCCTCAAGAACCTGGCACAATCCCGCCGCCGCTAGCTTATAGGCGGGAACATCGTTTATGCGCTTACCCTGAAATACTATGTCGCCGGTCGCGCCTTTGCGGTCTATAAGGCCGGAAATAGCATTAAGCGTTGTGCTTTTGCCGGCGCCGTTGGCTCCTATAAGAGTAACAATCTCGCCTTCTTCCACATAAAGCGATATGCCTTTAAGAGCGTGGATTTTGCCGTAATAGTAATGTAGATTCTCAACTTCCAAATAAGCGGCCAAACTATTCACCTCCCAAGTACGCCAGTATAACTTCGGGATTGCATTGTATCTCGGACGGCGGCCCCTCGGCTATCTTAGAGCCATAGTTTAGCACGCAAATATGGTCTGCCGTTCCCATCATCAGCTTCATATCATGCTCAACTATAAAAATCGTGACCCCCATCTTCTGTATCTTTTTCATAGTTTCTACCAGCGCCGCCTTTTCAACAGTGTTCATGCCCGCCGCCGGCTCATCCAATAACAGAAGCTTGGGCTTGCTCGCGAGGCCGCGTGCGATTTCTAGCATGCGCTGCTCTCCGTATGACAGGCTGCTCGCGATATGATGCTTCTTTTTACTAAGCCCTGCGAATTCCAAAAGTTCATCCGCGCGTTCGTTCACGCTCCTTTCCTCATCCTTTTGCCGCTTCGTGCGAAATATAGCTGAGGGCAGTCCCGAAACAATGTTTGAGTGCATACCTACCTTAATATTATCAACCACCGACATTTTATGGAAAAGGTTAATCGACTGATATGTCCGCGCTATGCCATATTGATTTACCTTATAAGGCGGCAGCCCGTCCAGCCTTTTGTTCATGAAAGTAATTTCGCCTTTATCCGGCTTATATACGCCGCTTATAATATTGAAAAGAGTTGTTTTGCCCGCGCCGTTGGGTCCTATAAGCCCGCATATAGTGTTTGCCTTTACTTCAAAGCTGACATTATTGGTTGCGATCAGCCCGCCGAATGAAAGCATTACGTTTTTAATTTCCAGCAAACCTGCCCACCACCTTTTTGTAGATTCGCGTGTCTTTAATGTCCTTTAAAAACTCCGTAAGCCCGTTGGGCATAAATATCAGTATCACCAGCAGCAAAATGCCATAAAGCAGCATTTGCAGCGTGCCGGTAACCCTTAGCGACTCGTTTACAAACGTAATCAGGCAGGCGCCTATAATCGGCCCTATAAGCGATGCCCTCCCGCCGAATATAAGCATGGTGAGCAGAAGTATTGACTGCGCCCTCGTTATTATTTCAGGGCTTATATACAGCTTAAAATGCGCGTGCAGCGTACCGGCGAAGCCGGCGTAAAACGCGCTTATGGCAAACGCCATAACCTTGTATTTCCTCGCGTTTATTCCCATGCCCCCCGCGGCGTGCTCATTATCGCGTACAGCTATAAACGCGCGGCCTATGGCTGATTTAACGATTCTGTTTTTAATGAACAGAAATACCGCGAGGCAAAATACCACAAGGAAGTAATGCGACAACCTTGAATTTAATGTAAGGCCAAATACCTCTATTGTCGGTATGCCCAAAAACCCTGTGAAGTCGCCGGTTATTCCGCCCGGCGATCTTGTTATAAACATGTATACCAATTCGCAAAAAGCTATAGTCGCCAGCGAAAGAAAGTGCGTTACAAGGTTTGAAACGGGATATGCTATGAGTATGCCTACAATCATAGCCAGCGTTGCACCTATAATCATTGTTATAAAAGGGTGCATTCCTAAATCCCGGCTTAGAATAGCCGTCGTGTACGCGCCTATGCCATAAAACGCCGAGTGTCCTAGCGATATCTGGCCGCAGTATCCAAAAAGTATGTCAAGTCCCGAAACGGCTATCGCATATATGCCGGCGGTAGAGAACAGCAGCATTACATAGTTGCTGCTGCCAAAGAACAGCGGCAACGCAATCAGCAGCGCCAATACCGCGACAATTTGCCAGGTCTTCTTTTTTACAGACAATTTAAGCAACAATTATCACTCCTTTTTTGAAATATGACGCTACGCTCATCATCGGGAGCGAATTGCCTGCTCGTTGAATATGCCTGTAGGTCTTACAACAAGAACCAGCAACAGCAGCCCATACGCTACAAAATCCTTGTAGGAGGAGTCCAGGTATCCCGCGGCAAATATCTCGACAAGGCCTATAAGCAGGCCGCCTACCATAGCGCCGTACATGTTTCCGTATCCTCCGGCGACAGCGCCCGCGAAACCCTTCTCTCCTATGGACTGACCCAGCTTCGCATAAAGGCCGTACAGCGGCCCTAGCATACAGCCGCCCAGTGCCGCTACCGCCGAGGCTATTCCCCAAGTGATTCTAGTCGTCATCGCTACGTTAACGCCGCACGCCTGCGCCGCCTTAGGATCCTGCGCCGCGGCACGCATCGCCGTACCAAACTTCGACTTTTTCATAAAGAAGTGCATTCCTATCATGCAAGCAAGGGATACACCCACCGCCACAAATATCTCCGGCCTAAACTCCGCCCCCGCTATAATTATAGATGTGGTTTTCAGTATCGGCGGGAAATGCAGTACTGACCACGGCCACAGCATAGTAACGGCGCTTTGTATAATGGTTGCTATAGCGACAGTACCGACAACTATAAATATTATAGGCGCGCTTTTTTTCATCATAGCGCCTATATACCCCTTTTCAATCAGCATTCCGATTATAAACAGTATCGTCATGCCCATAAGAACGGAAATGACAAACGGTATTCCAAGCAGCCGGTAAAAAGTCCAGCACAAGTATGCGCCAAGCGAGAACAGATCGCCTTGTGCCAGCGTCATCATGCCCGAAGCCCGGTAAATAGTGCTGTATCCTATGCCTATCAGACCGTACATGCAGCCTGTCACAAGCCCGCTAAACAAAAATCTAAGAAACATTTGGTCACCATCCATTCCAAATAAGATAAGGCTTTCGGCAATTTAACTGCCGATATTACCGAAAGCCTTATAACTTCGCGGATTTAGTTCTTCTTCAAATCATCCAGTACTTCTTCAAGCAGTATGTCGTTGCTATCGGCGTCAACCCAGTAAAGAGCCGCCTGCATAAGGCCGTCTCCGTCCTTTGTCACACTAAAATCGAATGTGCCGTTTGTGTTTCCGGCGCCGCCTAAGCCTTCATAGTCCGTGATGCTCAAAATAGCGTCTCTTACAGCCTCTCCGTCAAACTTACCCGAGCGCTTTACGCCTTCGGCTATTATCATCATGGCGTCATAGCCGCGCATGCACTGCTCAACATCGGGCAGCTCGCCGTATTCATCAAGATACGCCTGGAAGAACTTGCGCTGATTTTCCGTCGCGCCCTTTGCAGGATCGTCTACCAAAACATAAGGCGCCGAGAAAATAACGTTCTCCATCGCCTTTCCTGCGATTTCCTTAGGTCCAGAGGAACCGAAAAGCTGATCGCCGAGTATGTATCCGGTAAAGCCGTTGGCGCGCGCCTGTCGCACAGCGTTGCCTATGTTCGGCGTGTTGCAGGTGAGATAGTATGCGTCGGCGTTAAGCGATGCCAGCTTTGTAAACTGAGCGGTAAAGTCGGTATCGCCTTCTTCATACGTTTCTTTTCCTACAATCTGTATTCCGGCCGCCTCGCAAGCCTCCGTCATAACCTTTGAGCCGTTCTCACCGTACTCGTTAGCCTGATTGAAAAGCGCGACCGTCTTTATGTCGAGCAGTTCGCAGGCGTACATAATGCCGGTAATGTTGTATTTAACGCTGAGCGTCGAGCGGAACATGTATGTCCAGCCTCTTTCAAGCCAGCTTGTAGCTGTTCCGGGGCAAACGGCGGGAATAGCCGCGGCCTCTACAAGATGCCCGACCGCCAAGTCGTTTCCGCTTAGCGTTGAGCCTATTATGGAGTGAACTTTATCTTGCTCCACCAGCCGCTCTACGCAGTTTACAGACTGGTCGGTGTCGCCGGTGTCGTCATAGTAAATAAGTTCTATCTGGCTTCCGAGCAACCCGCCCTCGGCGTTAAGTTCTTTTATAGCCAGCTGCGTGCCTCTAAGTACGCCCATGCCTATATCGGCGTTGGCACCTGAGAGAGGATTAAACATACCCACCTTGTATACACCGCCCGTGCTGCTGGCCGGCGTACCGCATGCGAAGAGTGTCACCGCCATTATGGCGACAAGACAAATTGTAATAATCTTTTTGACCATACCACTGCTTCCTCCTTAATAGTCTGTGTAGGTAATTCGTATGCCTTCGCTGCATTCGGCGAAACTAACACAAAGCATCAAGTCGAATCCATCCCTCCCCTCCGCCCGGTATTTCTGTCAACACGGCGTAATATTTCAAGAGAACGCTCGCTCCCCGCCGGATCCGGGGTTGAAATCTCCATGCTTATAGAAATGTCATATCCTTTGGATTTAAGAAAGGATATCCATCTGTTGTACAGCGGCTCGCTTTCATATCTAAGCTGCCCGTAATCCGCCTTTTCGGCAATATGAAGGTGCTTAACGTCGCCTAGCATATCGGCGTATTCTTCGAGCCGTTCGTCCATCATCGCCACATGATACAGATCGAGTACCAGAAAAAGGTTATCAAGCCGCATCTGTTCAACAATCTCCACCGCCTCTGGAAAAAGCGTAATAAAATTGCACATGGGGCTTGAAACCGACTCAAAAAGTATGTCAAGGCCGTTTGGCTTTGCCGCGGAGCAAAATATATCAAGACTTTGCATAATCTGCTCACGCGCGACATCTAAATCGAATCCCTCCGGCAGATTGCGTGAAAGCGGGCTGCCTATGCCCACATGCAAAATGCCCAGCTCTGCCCCCCTATCGCAGCATTTTTTTGCGTATTCTGAAACGATCTTTTCGTCATACCCCGGGCCGCATATCCGCACCGAAGGCGGTATCGATCCTACAAAACCACGACACTCCAGCCCTATATCCTCAAGCATCTTTTTGGTTTCAATAAACTCGCTGTCGCCTAAGGTGGAGATTTCCCGGCCGTACAGCTCCATATAATCAAACCCTATCTCGGCTATGCGTCCGGCGTATTTCGCGCTCGAACAATATCCTATAAGCATTTTCCCTTTTCCTTTCGTCGATTTACATTATCTGTTGCCTTAAGCGGTGTGCCTTTGCGACGATATCTATATAGCCCGCTACTTTTCCCCCCGCGCCAGCCTTACATGCGAATCCGCCATTTCATATCCGGCAGCCTGCGCGCAGGCGGTGTTTAAATCAAGCGCCGTTACCGCCGTTGCCGCTATCTCGGCCAGCCTCTTAACGCTGCGGTTATCATCGGTGCTGCTGCCATAACTATCGCAGCCGATCAGCGCCAACGCTTCTTTCGCCGTACCAAACTGTGTGCCGCCGCCTACCGTCGCCAGCTCAAGGCAGGGCAACGATACCATAAAGTGCAACCCTCCGTCTACGGCGTCGGCCTGCACAAAACACGATGACGAGGACACTATATGCGCCAAGTCCTGCCCCGTCGCCGCGAAAAACGCCGCGACAGTATTTGCAGCATTCACGTTAAAACCGGATATCGTGCCGCTAAGTGCGCTGCCAAGATAGCATTTGTGGAATACAACCTTTTCTACCGCCCTGCTCGTCGCCCCTTTTTTAAATACCCGCTCCAGTACCTCCTCGGGTATAAAAACCTCTGTATGCACAGATTTACCGCGCCCATTCAGCACGTTTATATGCGCGTTTTTCTTATCGGTGCAAAGATTGCCGCTTATAGTTATAAGCCGCCATCCGGGGTTTTGAGCCAATATATACCTGCATATTTCCGCCGCCGCTTTTGTAACTCCGTTCATGCCCATAGCGTCGCCGGTAGTAAAAATCAGCCTTAAAAACACCTTTGTGCCAAGCTGATAAGGTTCAATCTCTTTAAGCACTACGAACGGGTCGGGCACACATTTTTGCAGCTCCGCCATGTATTCGGTGTTTCCTGCTATTTTGTCTATAAACGCCTTCGCCTCATATATATCCGGCGCCTCTATTAGCGGTGCGCGGCTCATGCCGTCAAAGCTTACCATGGTTTTTAATCCACCGGCCAGGTTTATCGCCTTAAGCCCCCTTTGCACACCGGCTACCAGCGCCGCCTCGTTAGTAGCAAGCGGTATGTATATATCTTCATCCGCGCTTATATATTGGCCGTGTATTTTAGCCGGTCCCGCAAACCCTAATGGAATGGACGCCGCACCTACCTTCGATTCTATGCCGGAAAGCACCCTGCCTTCAGAAAGCGCACAGGTGTCAAAATGCGCTCCCTTTATAAGCGGAAGGGCGCATCCGGCAATATGCTCAAGATATTCGCAGCGTATACTCGTCGCGGCGCGGCATGCTTCGTTAAGCTTGCCCGGCTCCGACATATAAACCCGCTCAAACACTGTATTTTCTAAATCCTGCGTTTTTATTTTACCGGCGAAAAAATCAGACTTGATATTTTCCAGCATATGCTTCCTCCTTTAAAGGCTGTTATGAAGCAGCGTGCTAAGCGTTCTCGCGAATGCCGCCGCTTCGTTTATCTTCTCAAGGTGTATGCCTGCCTCTACCCCCATGCGATCAAACATCTCCACTAAAAGCTCTGTCGCGCAATTGCCCTTTGCGCCGGGAGCGTAAGGGCAGCCGCCCAATCCTCCCGCTGCGCCGTCAAATATGCGTATTCCGGCATTGTAGGAAGCGAGGTTGTTGGCGAATTCGAGGCCGTAGTACTTATGGTAATGCACAGCCAGCCGCGCTTTAGTTAAAGCCGTTTTTATCATTGAGGGAATATCAAAAGCCGCTTTGACGCTCGCCATGCCCGTTGTATCCCCCAGCGAAATTTCATACGAGCCAAAGCTTTCAAGCGCCAGCGCTATATCAAGCGCCTTTTTAGGATGCTGTGCTCCTTCTATCGGACAGCCGAAAACCGTCGCTATATACGAGCGCACCCTTATGCCATGCGCCGCCGCGGTATTGTTTATCTGCTCAATATTTTTAAGCGACTCCCCTACGGTATGATTTAGGTTCTTTTTGTTATGGCTCTCGCTGGTGCTTATTATCGTTACAACCTCATCAAGCCCGCACTCTATCGCCATCTCCAGACCTTTTAGATTTGGAACAAGCGCGCTGTAAACAACACCGTCTTTTCTTTCAATGCCTGAAAGAACTTCCTTCGCGTCTTTCATCTGCGGCACCCATTTGGGATGCACAAAAGACGTCGCCTCAATGCGCTTTAAGCCGGCAGCGGTAAGTATATTTATAAATTCTATCTTTTTTGAAGTGGGTATAAAAACAGGTTCCGGTTGCAGCCCGTCGCGCGGGCCGACCTCAAATATCTCAACGCGCCCCATATTACTTCCCCCTTATGGAATTAGTATCGCTCGTCCGTTGAGTTCGTCGAATATGTCTATGGCTTTTTGGTATTCGCTCATAGGCAATACAGAGCCGACATACGCTTTTAAATCGATGCGTCCCGCCCTAAGTAGGCTGTCTAGAAGTTCCCATGTCTTGAACATGTTTCTGCCGAATATGCCGGTTATTATAAGCTCGCGATAAACTACGCGATACATATATCCGGGTATTGTAAGCTTATCCTCTACCATACCAACATGAACCAAAGTACCGGCAACCGACAGCGCATCTATCGCCTGATTTATTACAGCAGGGCTGCCGGTGAAATCGATTATGGCGTCCAGCCTGTCGGTATGCTTTTTAATCTCGGTAACAAAATCCGCCTCTTTGCCGTTTATAGCGACATCGGCTCCCAGCTTTAAGCTGTAGTCAAGGCGACTTTGATTTATATCAAGCGCAAAAACCTGTATCGCCCCGAGCGCCTTTGCCAACTCGCACGCCATAAGCCCTATCGTACCGGTGCCAAGAATTGCGATTTTGGCTCCGCAGGGGTTTGCTTTTTGCAAAGCGTGCAGCGCGGTGCCGAGAGGCTCAAGCAATGACGATTCAACATAATCTGCGTCCGGCGCTAGCTTTATTGACGAGATCTCGGGTATTTTTATATACTCCGCAAAGCACCCGTCTACATTTCTGCCCAAAACGCCCATATTGTTCGTGCATATATGCTGATTGCCCGTTCTGCATTCATAGCAATATCCGCAAGGGATATGTGTTTCTCCGGCGACTTTATCCCCCACCGCGAAATTCTTTACAAGCTGCCCTACCTCAACCACTTCGCCGGCGAATTCATGGCCTAAGGTAAAAGGCAGTTTATAATTGGCAGCATCAACAAGCGGCGTCCATTCAAACACCTCAATATCCGACTTGCACATCGCCGCCGCCTTAACTTCTATAATAAGATCATGCGGCCCCGCCTTAGGAACAGTAACATCAACAACTGACGCCCCCGGCCCACGGCTGAGTTTTCTTATAGCCTTCAATATAACGCCTCCTTCGCATGTTGTCCTGTTGTCTGATTACGATACATATAATTAAATGCTGGAATGTGGTTAGATTGGCGTATGAACGCGAGAAACTTGTGAATTAGTATCAGCGCACAAAATGAAGCCGGCAAATGATGCAAAGTATAGATTTTAATGTTTAAAGCGGGATTCCGTGAGAATTTGTTATGTCAGAAATTTTAGAATTATGATTTGTTGCCGTCAGTATATCATCGGCAATATCCATTGTCAACAATTTGTTGTCTGATAACATGATAAGATTGTCAGAGTATATATTCATATTCCCGCTTCGCTTAAAATCGCTGTTAATCATACGCATATTAGCACATTCGTCCTCCTCTCATATATGTGTATGCCTTAGTATGTTGCGCTATGAACGCAATTGCAGCGCGGCAAAATATCACGTTATTACTTAAAAATCCCGTATTCGCGCGGAAATGATTGACATACCCTCTTGCTTGTGGCATACTTATGACACTTTATAACTTCTCAGGAGCTTTTATATATGCTTCAGCTATTTGCGATTATCGACATACTAATTATCAGCCTTATTATTGTGTTTATTCTACACATTAAAAGGTATAATTTTGTTTTGTCGTAAGAATAGTTGGCGCGAGAATTCGGATTAAAGCCCTTACTGCAAAACAGTAAGGGCTTTTTATAAACTCAAGGAGGATTTTTCATGAAAGCATCACAAAGAATCGCCCCCATAGCAGCGTCTATCGCTATCCAGCTTTGCCTGGGAATAGCCTATATTTGGAGCATATTCCAAACAGGCATCGCGGAAAGCATTTTTGGCGGCGACAACGCGGCAGCCAGCCTCACATTTTCCCTGCTGCTTTCCATGCTTACCGTCGGCAGCATATTCGGCGGCAAGTACGCAGCAAAATATTCAACGCGGCGTATAGTTATTGTAGGCGGCATTGTTTTGAGCGCCGGCTTTTTGCTCGCCTCGTTCGTTACCGCCAGCACTCCGTGGCTGCTCTGGCTGGGATATGGCATAATGGGCGGCATAGGCATGGGGCTTACCTATTCAACAACTATCGCCTGTTCCCAAAAATGGTTTCCTGAGAAAAAGGGCTTTGTTACCGGCCTTATAGTAGCGGCGCTAGGATTTGGCGGCGTTTTGTTTACGCCTATAATAGAGGCGCTTATAAAAACTTTCGGCGGCACGCAGGTAGGCGAGCCAAAAACATTCCTGGTATTGAGCGGAATATTTTTTGTTGTCTGCACGGTGGGCGCGCTGTTTTTGAAAAATCCGCCAAGCGACGCTTTTGACGGCGCCAACTCCTCCTCTAATCCGGCTCCTGTCGATAACAGCCTATCGCCCGGCCAGGTGCTTAAAGACCGGCGGTTCTACTTAATAATGTTCTCACTTATGCTGGCTTGCATGGGCGGTCTTATGATGATTGGTTTCGCAAAACCCATAGCTGTAGCCAAAGGCCTAGAATCAACGGCTACGCTAGGCGTTTTAATAATATCGATGTGCAACTCACTCGGCCGCTTGTTCTGGGGTATGGCGTCCGATAAATTAGGCCGTAAAAAAACTATTCTTATACTGCTTATAGCGTCGGGGCTGCTGTCGCTACTGGTAAACAGCGTCAACGGTTATGCTATATATGTAATAATAGGGCTAATAGGCTTTTTCTACGGCGGGTTTCTTAGCACCTTCCCTGCCCTCACCTCCGACCTTTTCGGACCAAAGCACATGGCGACAAACTACGGCATGGTGCTTTTGGGCTTTGGAGTGGGCGCCGTCGCGTCGTCGTACATAGCCGGCTACTATAAAAACATCGCCGCGGCCGACATTTCTTTAATGTTCCCGGCCTTTGTAATAGCCGCCGTCTGTGCCTTGGTAGGCGTAGTGCTTATGCTGCTTTTAAAAACAAAACCGCAAGAATCATAATTAACTTCGGCTGGGGCAAATCGCTCCGGCCGATTTTATATTAGGAAGGGTCGGGTGGGTCCTGTAGGTCCTATATCTCCGGTGTTACCGGTTGCTCCGGTCGCTCCGGTGGGGCCGGTTGGTCCGGTGGAGCCATGTATATTAAGAAGAGCCGCCTCTTTCGCCACAAACCGCCCTTTTATAGCCTAATACGCCATTTTGAGCCGATAAATTATATTGAAAAACGCGCCTTGTAATGATATGTTAGAATCAACACAAAGTCATAATGTATTTTCGGCGCTTTTCATAATTTTCTACTCATCGCCGCGCCGCAATAATTAAAGCCAAAGCGTTTGCCGTACCGCTAACGGTACGTTTGCAATAACTCTATAATACATCGATACAGGAGGTTAGTTATGTCTTCTTACAAAAGCCCGCTTCACCAAATGTCTCAAACTACTCCAACCCAATTTTGGAACGACAACTGCGCCATTTCGGATTTGAAATTCGCCATAGAGCATGGAGCTGTCGGAGCTACAACAAATCCGGTTATAGTCGGCCAGGTTTTAGACGCAAACCTTGACGATTACCTGCCGCGCATAAAGCAGCTTATAAAAGACAATCCGTCCGCCACAGAGGACGAAATCGCCTGGGCGATAAACGAGCAGATGGCTATTGACGGCGCAAAGCTTTTAGAGCCGGCTTTTAAGGCGTCAGGCGGCAAAGCAGGATATATTTCTATACAGACAAACGCCAAATACTATCGCGACGCCAAGAGAATGACGGATCAGGCGGTATATTTTAAATCACTCGCGCCAAACATTATGGTAAAAATGCCGGTCACACAAGCCGGCGTAAAAGCGGTTGAAGAAAGCACATATAACGGCGTCAACGTAAACGCCACAGTATCGTTCACCGTTCCGCAGGCTTTAGCTGTCGCCGAGGCTATAGAACGGGGACTTAACCGCCGCGAAAAGGACGGCCTTGACAACTCCATAATGCATCCGGTATGCACTATAATGGTAGGCCGCATAGAAGACTGGCTACGCGACGTTACAAAGCGCGAAGGAGCCATAGTAGACCCTCTCGCTTTGGATATGTCGGGAGTTGCGGTGTTTAAGCGCGCGTACAACATATATAAAGAAAAAGGTTATAAAACAAGGCTTTTGGCTGCCGCTTATCGCAACCACCACCACTGGTCCGAGCTTATAGGCGGCGAAGTATCCATGACCATACCTCCGGGCTGGATACGCAGGTTTGTAAACAGCGATATAACCGTTGAAAACCGCATGTCAAACCCCGTCGACCCCCGCCTTATAGCGCAGCTTGACAAACATTATACTGACTGGCGGCGCGCCTACGAGCCGGACGGCATGCAGCCAGAGGAGTTTGCCGGCTTTGGCGCGACAAAGGCAACGCTTATGCAGTTCCTTAAAGGATACGAGTATACGCTCGGCATAATACGCAATATAATGGTTAACGGTTAAACCCTCTTACCTTTCTTTTAGAAAAAAGAAAGGTAAGCCAAAGAAAACCCCTTTAGGCACCGTTATCTAAAGAAGCATCAGTTGGCTAAGGAGCTCTCGCATTAGGAAAAGTCTTTAGATTATGGATGATAAGCCAAAGAAAACCCCTTTAGGCACCGTTATCTAAAGGGACATCAGTTAGCTAAGGAGCTTTGAGCATTCACAAAAGCCTTTAGATTAGGCATGATATTCCAAAGAAAACCTTTTTGGTATCGCCCGCTAAAGGAACATCACTTGGCTAAGAAGCTCTCAGCATTTGGAAAATCTTTACTCATCTTTAATAACAGAAACGGGGTTTGTATGATGGCTATGCTCTCATACAAACCCCGTCTTTGATTTGCTATTTTCTTTATCTTCTTTTATGCCTATAATCTGGAAGCAGCATCGGCGATTCAATATCCGTCTTTATGCCTGCTTCTTTCATTTCCTTTTGGAACCTCTTAACATGAGTCAGCGTAAGGTTTCCGGCTTTTATCGACTTGCTGCGCGCCGCCGCGTTTTTACCGGCGCTGCGCCCAAACACTATTATATCAAGCAGCGAGTTGCCCATAAGCCTGTTCCTGCCGTGAATTCCTCCTACCGCCTCCCCCGCTACAAACAGATTGGCGACATTTGACATACAGTTAACGTCAACTTCAATTCCGCCGTTTTGATAATGCAAGGTAGGATAAACGAGTATAGGCGTTTCACGCATATCTATATCGTATTCAAGATACATCCTCAGCATGGCGGGCAGCGTTTTTCTAAGCGTTCCCTCGCCATGAATTATATCTATCATAGGCGTATCAAGCCATACGCCGCGCGCCTCCGGCAATTCAAGTCCGGTTTTCCTATCCGTACATTCGCGTATAATAGCCGCCGCCGCAACGTCGCGCGTTTCCATAGGATGTACAAAAGCTACCCCCGCGGCGTTTACCAGCATAGCGCCCATAGAGCGCACTTTTTCCGTTACCAGCGCGCCGAATATCTGCGCGGGATACGCCGCTCCGGTAGGATGATACTGCATTGTATCGGGGTATATAAGCTTAGCTCCGGCGCGATACGCGAGAACCAGCCCGTCCGCTGTAGCGCCATAATGGTTTGATGTTGGGAAACCCTGATAATGCAGCCGTCCGCCGCCGCCTGTCGCTATTATAACTGTTTTGGCTCTCGCAACCATGTATTCGCCCGTCTCCATGTTTTGAAGCACAGCGCCAGAAGCGTTGCCTTTGCTGTCTAAAAGCAGTTCTATCGCCGCCGTAAAATCGGCAACCTTTATTCCATGATTAAGCGCCTCGTCGCGCAGTACTCTCATTATTTCGCTGCCCGAATAGTCGGCCGCCGCATGCATCCTTTTGCGCGACGTACCGCCGCCGTGCCGCGTTATCATTGTGCCGTCCGGCTCTTTATCAAACATAACGCCCAGCTCATTGAGCCATTTAACGGCGTCCGGCCCTTCTATAACCAGCTTTTTGAGAAGGTCGGGCTTGTTGGCGTAATGCCCTCCGCCCATAGCGTCAAGAAAATGTATGGCGGGCGAATCGTTAGGCTTATCGGCAGCCTGTATTCCGCCTTCCGCCATTATGGTGTTGGCATCGCCCATCCTAAGCTTTGTTACTAAAAGCACATCAGCTCCGGCGGTATCCGCCTCAATCGCCGCCGAAACGCCGGCTCCGCCGCCGCCTATAACTAGCACATCGACATCATAGTCGATATGTTCGGTATCGATTTTAATGCTTTTGAGCCGGCTATTAGCCTCTAGCATATCGCCCAGCTCCGCCGGCACTTTATCCCCTTTATTAGGGCCAACTCTTAGCACTTTAAAGCAGTCGGTTCTATAGTCAGGGTGATATTTCCTTAAAATCTGCTGCTTTTCATCGGCGTCCATACGCCTCGGCTCTTCCTTAAGCCTTTGCTGCCTGGTCGCTTCCACATGTTTTATGGAATCAAGCATTTCCTCTGTAAACATATGTCCGCCTCCTTACTTCTCAATATCTCTGTGGTTGTATAATTCTTTAAGCTCCTCAATCGGCTTTTGCGCCACATCCTCAAGAAGCTGCGTATAATCTCCGTTTTCAATCTCGCATACCCTGTCTATAAGATGCTGTGCTTTTGGCGTAAGGTATTTGGCGGTAAGCCTTCTTGACAGCAGAGCGACATGCGGATGCGATATACCCGCCGGGCAGCGCGCCGAGCACGCGCCGCACATAACGCAGTCAAACGACTCGTGAGCGCATTTTTCATACTCCCCGCGCTGCGCGTAAGCAATATACTGCATAACCTTAATATCCTGCGTGCAAGCCTTTGTACAAGCGTTGCAGCCTATGCATTTGTATATTTCGGGATAAAGCTGCATCATTATCTGCTCATCGGGTCGCACCTTTTCAATATCGAACAACTGCTTGACTACCGGGAAAAACGGCAGCATGGCAATATACATATCGTCCTCAGCAGTTGTCTGGCAGGCCAGGCAGAATTGCAACTCGTTGTGGCCGTTAATGCGGTATATGATAGAGCAGGCTCCGCAAAACCCGTTGCGACAGCCGCAGCCGCGCACCAGCTGATAGCCGGAGTACTCGATAGCTTGCATTATGGTAAGCCCGTAAGGCACTGTGTATTTTTTCCCCATCACATAGACGGTGATCATTTTTTCCATAATTCAGTCTCCCCTTAAATCAATATTCGTCCGGCAGCTCTAAAAGCTCATCGCAGCGAAACACCGGCCCGTCCTTGCATACATACTTTGAGCCTATGTTGCAGCGCCCGCATTTGCCCACGCCGCATTTCATTCTAAGCTCCATAGTGGTAAAAACCTCCGTCCTTTCAAAGCCCAGCTTATCAAGAGCGGCAAGCACGTATTTTATCATTATCGGCGGGCCGCAGACTAGCGCCGTCCTCTGCGTGTCAAAGCCCAGCTCCTTAACATAATCCGGTACAAAGCCGACATGCCCGTCCCAGCCTTCCTCCGGACAGTCTATCGTAAGATACACATTTGTATCCGGCGCTACGCTCCATACATCCCTTATTTCATCCATGTTTATAAGGTCGGCGCTGGAGCGCGCTCCGTATACTATGTCTATCTTGCCGTAGTTTTCGCGGTAATGCATAACATAGTTTATAACCGAGCGCAGCGGCGCAAGCCCTATGCCGCCGGCTATAAAAAGCAGGTTTTTGCCCTTAAGGTCCTCCTCTACGGGAAAAGCGTTGCCGTACGGCCCGCGTATGGCTACCTGCTGTCCCTCCTCTATATGATGCAGCCATTCTGTAAGGCAGCCGCATTTTTTAATGCTGAACTCCATATACTCGGTGTTTGTAGGAGAAGAGGTTATAGAGAACATAGCCTCCCCTATTCCGGGTATCGACAACATGGCGCACTGCCCCGGCTCATGCCTAAAGCAAATTCCGCCTTCAAGGCTATTCGTCCGAAAAGTCTTTATGTCGTGGGTGTCAACCCTTATATCCGTTACAACGCCCAGCATAGGCACCAACGCGTCGCGCGCATTCATGTCATTTGCCATCATCATTCGCTCCCAAAGCTTTTATTACCTTAACTATATTCATAGACACCGGACAGCGGCTTACGCAGCGCCCGCAGCCTACGCACATGTAGTTGCCGTCATGGTTTTCAGGATAGTATACCAGCTTGTGCATAAACCTCTGCCTGAATCTTTCAAGCTGAGTTTTTCTGGGGTTGCCATGCGCCATCATTGTAAAGTCTGAATACATGCATGAGTCCCAGCACCTGTATCTTTTAATGCCGTTACCGGTATCGTAGTCGCGTATGTCGTAGCACTGGCAGGTCGGGCATACAAATGTGCATGTGCCGCAGCCTATACACGCTTTAGATAAATCCTGCCATTTCGGCGAATCAAAGACATCTTTAAGCGCCTCTTCATTCATCGTGCTTACATCAAGTCCGCTTAACGGCAGCCGCTTTAATATAGCTCGTATCGCCTCTTTTGTTTCATTAAGCTCCGTCTCATCCGCCGTTTCAAAAAGCTGCGATATCTCCTCTGTCAGCTTTTCTCCCTTTAAGGTATTAGGCTGCCAGTATAAAAACCCGCCGGTTATCCAGCACGCTACATCTCCGCCCGGCTGCGCCGCATCGAGCCCGAAAACGGTGCAAAAGCAAGTTTCCTCCGGCTCAGCACAAGCCAGCGTAACGACTAAGCCGTTGTCCCGACGTGCCTTATAAAAGGTATCGACAGGATCGCTCAAAAAAACGCTGTCAAGTATATCAAATGCCTTGGCATCACATTCCCGCACTCCAAAAACCATAAACGGTTTATCGAACCGCTCCGCCTGTGTTATTGATATGTTCTTTTGCTGTACTTGAAACTCGGCAATGTCCTCGCTCTGCGGAAAAAACAAATCCTTCGCCGACTTTACAGTCTTTAAAACATCGAGTTTCGGCTTTTCCCCTTGGCTCCATCTGCCAAAATCCACCCTGCCCTTTTTAAACAGCGGCAGATACAGCTCCATACGGCTGTCGATAGCGGAAAAAAGTTCTCCTATACGGCTAAGCTCCAGCTTTAGCATCACCTTTTTCCTCCTTCCGCCGCTGCGCCCGGTTCAACATCGTCGTCTCGGTAATCGCCAAGCGGCCATGGCTCATTTATATCGGCTCCCGACTGATACTCGCCGTAGAGCATATTAATGTCGTTAATAATTTTGCGGTTTAAAAGATGCAACGGTATGCCCTGCGGACATACGCGACTGCACTCCCCGCAATCGGTGCAGCGTCCGGCTACATGGAAGGCGCGTATTATATGGAACATATTTTCATCCGATGTATCTACGTTGGCCTTGCTGCTTATGCCGGAAGCATCGTTATCAAAAACGCATTTAAGGCACGAACACGCCGGACAAGCATTTCTGCACGCGTGGCAGCGTATGCATTTTGACAGCTCTGAGCGCCAAAACGCGAATCTGTCTTCCGAACTCATGTTATCAAGCCTGTTAACCATAGCGAATCGGTCATACGGCTTTATATCAACAGGATTGGTATCCTCTATTACTTCATCCGCCACCATATGCTCTTTGCCCTTACAGGCGCTGCATCTTTCAAGCAGCACATCCGAAAGCTTGCAGCTCTTCTCACCGTACAGCGTAGATACCGTTAGCAAGCCATCGTTCTCCTCAATCGCCTCTATGCCTTTTATGCCCCGCATATTCATCTTCTGTACATCGGCTATGCCGTGGCACGGTATGCCCAATACATAAATGCCGTCGCGGCGTATCCTATGCTCTTTTAAAAGCAGATTAAAGCTGTATGTATCGCAAGGCTTTAAAAGCACCAGCACTTTGCCCTCTCTGCGGCTTTCGTTTATAAGGTATTTGCTAAGGTTAGCGCCGCAAAAGCAATTGTAAACCAAATCGCCTATATCATCTACGCCTAAAATCGAAGGCGTGTTGTCATAGAAGTAGTCTCCCTTTTTCCAGCCTAGCACCCTGTTAACAGTACCGTCTAAGAGCAAGGCGCGCGCTTTATCTTTTATAGCTTTTTCTATTGCTTGCATCTTAGATCCTCCATTCTCTTGTTCTCGCCAAGCTGATGAATTGTCTCAACAAATTCATTCATAACCGCGGCAAACTTGTTGCCCTCAGCCGCCGATACCCATTCAACCCTCGTTCTGCCTTTTTCAATGCCCATATATTCAAGCACATTGAAAAGCAACGCCAGTCTCCGCCTCGCGTAGTAGTTGCCGGTTGAATAATGGCAGTCGCCGGGATGGCATCCGTTTATAATAACGCCGTCGGCTCCGCGCTGAAAAGCGCGAAGTATAAACATCGGGTTTACGCGGCACGAGCAGGGTATCCTTATTATCTTAACGTTGGCGGGATAAGCAAGGCGGCTTGTTCCGGCAAGGTCTGCTCCGGCATAGCTGCACCAGTTGCAGCAAAACGCGACTATTAGCGGCTTAAAGCCTTCTTTCTTCTGCTGACTCAATTGCTGCATATAGCATCCACCTCCGCCAATATTTGCCGGTTTGTAAAGCCCTTAAGGTCCATAGCGCCGGAGAAGCAGGCAACGGTGCAAGCGCCGCAGCCTTGGCATATCGCCTCGTTAACATGCGCAACTCTTCTTATCTCCCGCACGCCGTGGTCATTGACTTCCTTATCTATATACGTTATAGCGCCATACGGGCAAACCTTCTCACACGCCGAGCAGCCGTTGCAAAGCAGCTCATCCGACGCCGCAACGCAAGGATTGGTAACAAGCTTTTCTTTCGCCAAAAGCCCGAGTACCTTCGCCGCTACCGCCCCCGCCTGTGATACCGTTTCTGGAATATCCTTAGGCCCCTGGCATACGCCGGAGAGGAATATGCCGGCTGTCGGACTCTCAACAGGCTTAAGCTTAGGATGCGCCTCTGTGAAAAAGCCGTTTGTGTCTATGCTCGCTGTAAGCATTGTCGCTATCTTGCGAGCGCTTTCGTCCGGCTCAATAGCCGTTGCTAAAACGACAAGATCAGCCTCTATAAGGAGCTGGTCGTTGTTTATAAGGTCGGAGCCTTGAACGATAAGCTTATTGCCCTGCTCCGATACTTTTCCTACCATTCCCTTTATATAATTAACGCCGTACTGCTCCACCGCCCTGCGATAGAACTCGTCAAAGTTTTTGCCCGGCGTCCTTACATCAATGTAAAAAACATGTACCTCTGTATCAGGATACTTTTCGCGTATAAGCATAGCGTGCTTGGCGGTATACATGCAGCATATCTTGGAGCAATATGTCTTGCCGCAGCCCGACGTATCCCTTGATCCCACGCACTGCACAAATACAATGGACTTTGGCCGCTGTCCGTCGGACGGCCTTAAAAGCTTGCCTTCAGTAGGCCCGGCGGCGTTTGTCAACCGCTCAAACTCAAGAGAGGTTATAACATCGGGGCAGTTGGCATATTGGTATTCGCCAAAATCGTCGAGATTTATTGTATTAAAGCCGGTAGCCGCTATAATAGCGCCGTACTGCCTTGATATAATCTCATCTTGCTGCTCAAAATCCACAGCGTTTGACGGGCATACCTTCTGGCACAGCCCGCATTTGCCTGTTTTAAAGCGTATGCACTGCTCCCTGTCTATAACAGGTACATTCGGCACCGCCTGCGCGAACGGTATATATATAGCCGGCCTGTTTGAAAGGCCCGCGTTAAACTCGCTTTTTCCCTTCTTCGACGGGCATTTCTCAACGCATACCCCGCAGCCTGTGCAGGCTACGCAATCAACCGACCTTGCCTTTTTTCGTATCTTCACGTCAAAATTGCCTACAAAGCCGGATACTTCCTCTATCTCGCTGTATGTATGAAGCGTGATTTTGTCATGTGCCGCCGCGTCAACCATTTTAGGCGTGAGTATGCAAGCGGAGCAGTCAAGCGTAGGGAACGTCTTGTCAAGCTGCGCCATTTTGCCGCCTATTGTAGGCGACTTCTCCACTATATCGACTTCATAGCCAGCCTCGGCTATGTCAAGCGCCGTCTGTATGCCGGCAATGCCGCCGCCTATAACAAGCGCCCGCTTTATAACAGGGCTTTCCCCAGATTTAAGCGGCTTGTTAAGGTTTAGCTTGGCGATGGCGGCTTTGGCGAGTATAATGGCTTTTTCCGTGCCCTCTGCCTTGTCTTTATGGATCCACGAGCACTGCTCACGAATATTGGCTATTTCCACCATAAAAGGGTTCATGCCGGCCGAGAGCGCCGTTTTTCTAAACGTAGCCTCATGCATCCTCGGTGAGCAGGCGCAAATAACTATGCCGGTAAGCCTATGCTCTTTTATCGCCTGCTTAACGGCGCCCTGACCACCCTCTGAACACATATACTGATGGTCCATCGAATAGACAACGCCCTGCTCCGTTCTTACCGCCTCCGCTACCGCTTTAACATCAACGGTCGCGGCTATATTGCTTCCGCACCAACAGACAAATACTCCTATTCTCTGCAAGGTATTCACCACTCTTTCTTAATCGTCCGCCGTCCTACTTCCCGTACTTCCTCATAGCGCTGACAAGGGCCTGCGCGGGCATTTCCTCATCAAGCACCGCGGGTATACGGTCAGAATCCATATAATTTGCCCCTCTCGCGCGGACGACCGCCAGCCTTACAGCTTCTATAAGCTTCGCCGGCTCTACATTTCTTGGGCAGCGCTCTATGCAAGCAAAGCACGAAACGCATCTCCAAAGTGATCTTGACTGCATCAGTTCTTCTATATTGCCTCTTTCAACCATTGAAACAAACTGATGCGGACTGTATTCCATTTCACGAAACGCCGGACAAGCGCCTGTGCATTTGCCGCATTTCATGCATTTTCTCGGATCAACTCCGCTTATGCGAAGCACTGTTTCTATAATCTCTTTCTTTTCATCAATCACAGCGCCTCACATCCTTCCTTAACGCCCAGCGCCTCTGCTAAAAGCTCTGTAAAATATATACACGGCATAGAACCGTTTGAATCGGCGCTGTCAAGATTATATTTGCAAAGCGGGCAGGCTGTAACCAGCATCTGCGCCCCTTTATCCTTAGCCGAGGCTGTAATGCCTCCGCATAGTCTCTTTGCGAGCTTGGCGTCATCAAGCACCGTATAAGCGCCGCAGCACTCGTTCCTGCTTGAATATATAACCGGATCTCCCCCTATCGCCCTTATAAAATCCTCTATAATCGTAGGGTTTTCGGGATTATCAAAGCGCATTTCGTTGTTGGGCCTTAAAAGCATACAGCCATAATAAGCGCCTATCTTCTTGCCCTTAAAAGGGTTCACAACTTTTTTCTTAAGCTCATCAAAGCCTATCGTGTCACGCAGCAGCTCAAGATAATGCACAACATTTGTCTCGCCGCTATACTCATTTTCCATCTCAAGGTAAGCGTTTGCCTTGGCGCGTATGTCACAGTCAGATTGCATATCTATATTGACGCGCTTTATCACATGGTGGCATGCCGAGCATAGCGTTACAAGGTCTCTGCCCTGCTCTTTGCTGTCATTAAGCGCCCTTACCGCCGATAGCCTTGATGCTATTTCATCTTTGGCCATGGGATAAACGGCTCCGCAGCACTGCCATTCCGGCAGTTCCTCAAGCTGGACGCCCAGCGCCTCGGCCGAGCGTCTTGCGTATATATCAAGCAATTTGGCTTTTGTTTTCAGCGTGCAGCCGGGATAATAACTAAATACCATATCCGATTCCCAATACCTACTATTGGGCCTCCTCCCTCTTTACCAAAGCGGTTATACCATTTCCTCGGGCTTAAACACCTCGTCGAATTTCTCCGGCGTAAGGAAACCTAGCCCGACGCAGGCATCCTTTAGTGAAATATTCTCTTTATACGCCTTTTTGGCGGTCTTGGCGGCGTTATCATACCCTATATGCGGATTTAAAGCGGTTACCAGCATAAGCGAGTTATAAAGGTTATGCCTCATCTTTTCTTTATCCGCCTTTATACCTGAAGCGCAATGCTCATCAAAAGAAGCAATTGCGTCGCTCAGCAGCCTTACCGATTGCAGGAAATTATATATGCAAACCGGCATATATACATTAAGCTCAAAATTGCCCTGCGACGCCGCCATACCCACCGCTACATCGTTTGCCATAACCTGTACGGCCACCATTGTAAGCGCCTCGCATTGCGTGGGGTTGACCTTGCCCGGCATTATAGAGCTGCCCGGCTCGTTCTCGGGTATAAATATCTCGCCTAATCCGCACCGTGGTCCGCTCGCCAACCAGCGAATGTCGTTGGCTATCTTCATAAGATTGGCGGCTAGCGCTTTAAGCGCACCATGCGCAAAAACCAGTTCATCCTTTGCCGTAAGCGAATGGAATTTGTTTTCCGCCGTTGTAAAATCCTTGCCGCAAATATCAGCTATAACTTTTGCTACTTCCTTAGCAAAGCCTTTTGGCGCGTTAAGCCCTGTTCCTACTGCAGTTCCACCCAATGCCAGCTCGCGAAGTCCCGACAGCGACGCCTCAATCATAGCGCGGGTCTTTTCAAGCATATTGCGCCAACCGCTTATCTCCTGTGAGAAGGTTATCGGCGTGGCGTCCTGTAAATGCGTGCGTCCGGTTTTAACTACGCCCTCGTTCTCTTCTTCAAGCCTTTTAAATGTTGCCGCCAACCGGTCAATCTGCGGCAGCAGCTTATCCTCTATACCCATAACCGCCGCTATATGCATGGCGGTAGGGAAAGTATCGTTTGAGCTTTGCGACATGTTTACATGGTCGTTTGGATGAAGCAAATCGCTTTTTGCGATCTTGTTGCCACGCCCGGCTATAACCTCGTTTGCGTTCATATTCGACTGCGTGCCGCTTCCAGTCTGCCATACAACAAGCGGAAAATGCTCATTGAGCCTTCCTTCTATAACCTCGTCGCACGCCTGCTCTATTAGAGCGCGGCGCTCGCCGTCAAGTTTGCCAAGATTAAAGTTGGCGATAGCCGCCGCTTTTTTAAGTATTCCAAACGCCCGGGTAATCTCCCTGGGCATCACTTCGTCGCCTATCTTAAAATTTTGCAGGCTTCTTTGCGTTTGCGCCGCCCAGTATTTATCGGCCGGAACCCTTATTTCCCCCATCGAATCTCTTTCTATCCGGTATTCCATAATGCTGCCTCCATACTGCTTATTTTGCCGCCCTCATCGGGGTGTTCCCCCCCATATCGGATGTCTTAAGGCGACCTGGACTTTGTTTATATTTTAACAAACCCGTCTGTATTTGTAAACCTATAAATGCCTTATATTTTATAGTTTTGCTATATTTTTGTGGCTTTTTTAACAATCTCCTCTGTTTTACACCCTATTTCCGGTATTCTTGCCGATATTTCCCGTCATCATTTCGTAGCGTTTTAATCGGGATTCACCGCTTTATTACTGCGATTCTGGCTTTTATACCCGTCCGGCCCCGTCACTTCAGCCTGCGGGGCAGGTTTGAGCGAGCCGGTACTATATTCGTCCCGCCGTTATAACAGTATACGCTTTTCCCACCGCCTGTGTGACGGCGGGAAAAGCGTCAATAATTTATCTTCCTGCGCTTCTTTCGGCAATAGCTTTTTTAACCTGTTCGGTGAACGCCGGTAGCACCTTAAGCACATCGCCCACCACACCGAAATCCGCTACATCGAATATAGGCGCAGAGTCGTCTTTGTTTATAGCTATAATAACCTCCGACTCTTCCATGCCCGCCAAATGCTGTATAGCTCCGGATATTCCGCAGGCTATGTAAAGGTTTGGGCGCACTGTTTTACCCGTCTGTCCTACCTGCCTGTCTTTTTCAACCCATCCGGCGTCAACGCAGGCGCGCGACGAGCTTACCGTACCGCCGAGCGCCTCCGCCAACTCTTCGAGCAGATGAAAGTTTTCGGGGCCGCCCATGCCGCGCCCGCCCGACACCAGTATATTGGCGTCTTGTATATCCATTCTGTTGCTTACTTTTTTGATTACCTCAAGTATCTCAACATTCATAGCGTCGTCTTTAAGCGACACATCAAAGTTTATAACCTCGGCTACAGCGTCTTCAGAAGGAGACAGCCGTTTCATAACGCCGGGACGCACCGTCGCCATCTGCGGGCGGTGTTCAGGGCAGATAATGGTAGCCATTATGTTGCCGCCAAACGCCGGTCGCGTCATGCGAAGGTTTTTTGTATCGGGGTCTATCTCAAGGCCGGTGCAGTCGGCGGTAAGGCCGGTATGCACTCTAGCCGACACCCTCGGAGCTAAGTCTCTGCCTATGGCGGTAGCGCCGTAAAGCACTATCTCCGGCTTTTCGGCAGATATAATATCCGTCAGCACGCAGGTATAAGGCTCCGTCATATATACTTCAAGCTGTGGAGCGTCGGCAAGTATAACCCTGTCGGCGCCGTAGCGGGCGAGCCTATTTGCCATATCGCCAATTTTATGCCCCAGCACAACGGCGGTAACCTTTGTATCGAGCGACTTCGCAAGCTCCGCCGCCTTACCTACTAATTCCAGCGAAACGCTGGTCAGTTTGTTATCCTCCTGCTGGGCAAATACAAATACGCCTTTATAATCCTTTATATCCATATTATTAACACTCTCCGTCATATAATGAACTTCTCGCCCAGCTTTTCCATAAGGAACTCAACCGACTCTTGCACATCGGTGTTTATGACGGTTCCCTGTGCCTTTAGCGGCTTGGTAAAAGACTTCATAACGCGGGTCGGGGAACCTTTAAGGCCTATGTTCGCTGTATCAACGTCAAGGTCTTGCAGCGTCCATACTATAACCTCGCGCTGCCTGTACGCATCAAATATGCCGCCGGGCGTCATATAGCGCGGCTCGTTCAGCTCGGCAAGAGCCGTTATAAGGCAGGGCAGCTTGGCCTTTATAATATGATATCTGTCTTCATACTGCCTTTTTACAACTATCTCATCGCCATCAACCTTTATATCCTCGGCGTAGCTTATGTTTGGCAGCTGCAAATGCTCGGCTATCTGCGGGCCTACCTGAGCGGTGTCGCCGTCTATGGCCTGACGTCCTGTTATTATAAGATCGAAGGGCAGCTTCTTTATAGCCGCCGCGAGAGTTGTAGATGTCGCCCATGTATCGGCTCCACCAAACGCCCTGTCCGTTACAAGATAAGCATTGTCGGCACCCATCGCGAGCGCCTCTCTAAGTGCTAAATCTGCCTGCGGCGGCCCCATAGATATAACACTTACTGTCGCGCCAACAGCATCCTTTAGCCTTAGCGCCGCCTCAAGTCCGGCCTTATCGTCAGGATTTATAATGCTCGGCACCCCTTCACGGATCAGCGTGCCGGTTTTGGGATCCAGCTTTACTTCATTCGTGTCGGGAACCTGCTTTATGCAAACAACTATGTTCATTCGCTCTCCCCCTATTTCAGCATACCGGCGGAAATAACCATCCGCTGGACTTCGCTTGTGCCTTCATATATTTCGGTTATCTTGGCGTCCCGCATCATGCGTTCCACCGGATATTCTCTTGTATAACCGTAGCCGCCGAAAAGCTGAACGCACTTTGTAGTAACTTCCATGGCCGTTTCCGCCGCAAACAGCTTTGCCATGGCAGCCTCCTCGGAAAACTTCGGCTTGTTGTCCTTCGCCCATGCCGCCCTGTACACAAGATGTTTCGCCGCCTCAACCTTTGTCTTCATATCGGCAAGCTGGAACTGAGTGTTCTGGAAAGCGGAAATCGGCCTTCCAAACTGCTTTCTCTCCTTGACATACTTAACAGTCTCATCAAGCGCGCCCTCGGCGATACCGAGCGCCTGAGCCGCTATGCCTATGCGGCCGCCGTCTAAAGTATACATGGCTATGCCAAAGCCTTTTCCTACCTGCCCGAGCAGGTTTTCCTTAGGCACAATGCAGTCCTCCATAATAAGCTCATAAGTAGCCGAGCCTCTTATGCCCATCTTCTTTTCCTTTGTGCCTGTCCTAAAGCCTTTAAAGTCTTTTTCAACTATAAACGCCGCCATGCTCCTAGAGCCAAGCTGCTTGTCAGTTAAAGCAAATATAATGTATGTATCGGCGACTCCGCCGTTTGTAATAAATATCTTTGTGCCGTTTAGCACATAATGATCGCCGCACAGCACCGCTTTTGTCTGCTGACCCGATGCGTCTGTGCCGGCGTTAGGCTCTGTCAGCCCGAACGCGCCTATTTTCTCTCCCTTGGCGAGCGGAACAAGATATTTTTCCTTCTGCTCCGGCGTGCCAAACTTTCTTATAGGCTCACAGGCAAGCGACGTATGCGCCGATACTATAACGCCGGTTGTGGCACAAACCTTTGAAAGCTCCTCAACGCACATTATATATGATAGCGTATCGCAGCCCTGTCCCCCCAGCTCTTTAGCGAAAGGCACTCCCAAAAAACCATAGCGCGCCATCTTTTCAACTGTTTCGTGAGGGAAGCGCTCCTCCTCGTCTATTTCCTTGGCAAGAGGCTTTACCTCATTTTCGGCAAAATCCCGAAACAGCGTTTGAAGCATTTGATGCTCCTTGCTCAGTTCAAAATCCATGTAATCCCTCTCCTATATAATGCTATTCGTGCTCGCTCCTGTAATGAGCCGGTGTTTGTTTGCAAGTAAAACTCCGCGCCTTATGCCCAGATTTCCTCATCGGTAGGAACCACTTTATCTGTAAGCGGCAGCCCAATCTGAGATACGTTTATAAGATGCGTATAGTTAAGGTTTTCAGAAATACTGTTGTTGCCCCATGAACCGCAGCCGAGCGTTGTCGTCGGAGCGAAGCCGTTTGTAAGGCTGCCGCCCGCCGTTGTAGCCGAAGGCTGGTTGACAACTATACGGCTTACCGGCATGAATTCGCCAACAGCGCGTATGTGATCCATATTGTCCGAATGTATAGCGCAGGTATGCCCCATGCCCTCGTAAGCGAGGTTAGCGTACGCTATTTCCATAGCTTCCTCAAAATTATCGTAAGGAATGGCTATCATAAACGGACACATCTTTTCTTTGCAAAGCACATCCGCCTTGCCAAAGCCGCGGCCCTTGAGTATAACAACCTTTGTGCCTTCGGGAACGGATACTCCGGCGAGGTTTGCTATCGCCTGAACGCTCTGGCCTACAACATCCTTTGAAATAACGCCGCCCGGGAATATAACCTCGGCAAACTTTTCAACGTCCGCCTCATCCTCAATATAAAACGCCCCGTTTTTCTCAAAAGCGGCTATAACTTTATCATACTCGTCACGCGGAGCTATAACGCTTTGCTCGCCCGAGCATATTATGCCGTTATCGAATTTGCGTCCGGCAATAATAAGCTCCGCCGCCTTCTCATAATCAATGCCGCTATCTATTATAACCTGCACGTTGCCGGGCCCTACGCCAAGCGCCGGCTTTCCGCTGCTATAAGCCGCCTTAACCATGCCCGCGCCGCCTGTCGCCACAACAACATCGGCGCTTCTCATAACTTCCTGCGACATATCAAGCGTCGGGTTTTCTATTGTCTGTATAAGATCTGCCGGCAGACCCAGCTTTTCAAGCTCGGCGCGGAAAAGATCTACAACATATTTGTTAAGCTTTGTTGTGCGCGGATGCGGGGCTATGACTATAGCGTTTTTGCCTTTAAGAGCGAACATAGCGTTGCACATAGGCGTAACAACAGGGTTTGTAACAGGCATTATCGCCCCCACAACGCCTTTAGGCTTTGCTACCTTAACTATGCCGGTTTCTTTGTTCTCCTCTATTATGCCGTAAGATTTTTTGCCCTTCATGCTGTTCCATATAACTCTTGATTTGCCGCGGTTCTTGGCAATCTTATCCTCATATACGCCCATGCGGGACTCTTCAACCGCCATTTTGGCAAGCTCCTCAGCCCTATCATAAACGACCTTGGCTATGGCCTTAACCGCCGCGTCAACCTTGACCTGATCTGCGTTCTTTTCAAATTCCGCCTGCGCCGCCCGCGCCTTTACGAACATCTCAGCTATTGTTGCCATTGTTAATTTCCTCCTATATAGACGTATATTATTATACATAATTTCATTCTGTATTTATTCAGTATATTATCCCCGCTGATAATTTCAATCTTTTGTAACTAAAAAAAGGGGGCGCCCCGCTTTTTGTATTCTTTAGTTAGCTAAGCCGCGCGAAACAGCTTTAATGCTGGAAACCCTGCGCCAAAGCTGTATAATGTATAATGATAAAAGTGTAATTATAAGCCCCATACGGGCATAACGGAGGTTATATATCATGAATGACAGAATAAAATGCCAAAAATATTTATCCAAGGTGATGAGCGCCGACGAGGCGGCGCAGCTTATAAAAAGCGGCATGAAGCTCGGCATGAGCGGCTTTACCCCCGCCGGCCACGCTAAGGCTGTGCCTTTGGCGATAGCGCGCCGCGCCGAAAAGGGCGAGGTTTCCTGCCTTACCGTTATGACCGGCGCATCCGTCGGTGACGAGATAGACGGCGAACTCGTTCGCAGCGGCGCTATGTCGTGCCGTATGCCGTATCAGACCAATACAACGGTAAGAAACGCCATAAACTCAGGAAAAATAGAGTATTTTGATATGCACCTTAGCCATGTGCCGGTATGGGTGCGCAACGGATACCTCGGCGAAATCGACTTCGCTATAATCGAGGTGTCATCCATAGATGAAAACGGGCATATAATACCGTCTACATCCATAGGCGCCAACAACGTTTATATAGAATGCGCCAAGCAGGTTATACTTGAGATAAACACATCGCAGCCTTTAGCGCTTAAGGGCATACACGATATATATAATGTAGCCCGCGCCCCGCATACGCTGCCCATACCCATTATACACCCCGATGATCGCATAGGCACGGAATATTATCCTTGCGACTTTGATAAAATTGCCGCCATAGTATTTACCGACATACCCGACAACGGCCGCGCCGTTCCTGCCGTTGACGATGTGTCCCAAAGCATAGCTGATAATATAATTGAGATAATAAAGCAAGAAACGGCGGCGGGCAGATTGCCGGTACCGCTTCCTCCCCTTCAGTCCGGCGTTGGCGGAGTGGCGAATGCCGTTCTAGCCGGTCTTAAAAACTCAGAGTTTACAAACCTCAACGTGTATTCCGAGGTTCTTCAGGACGCCGTTTTCGACTTGATAGACGCCGGCAAAATAAACTTCGCCTCCGGAACTTCGCTAACAGTTTCACCGGAGCTCCAAGAGCATTACGACCGCAACTTTGAGCATTACAAAAAGAAAATACTGTTGCGCCCGCAGGAGATAAGCAACCACCCCGAGGTCATAAGACGGCTTGGCATAATAGCTATGAATACCGCCATAGAAGTCGACATATACGGCCATGTCAACTCTACCTACATAAACGGCACTCGTATAATGAACGGCATAGGCGGCTCCAGCGACTTCGCTAAAAACGCCGGCCTGTCAATATTTATGACGCCTTCTACCGCCAAAAACGGCACGCTTTCTTGCATAGTGCCTTTTGTAACCCACGTTGACCATACCGAGCACGATATACACTTTTTAGTATCGGAATACGGATACGCCGACCTTAGAGGGCTTACGCCGAAACAGCGCGCCACGGCTATTATAAATAACTGCGCGCATCCTGATTACCGCCCAGAGCTTAACGATTATCTTGAAAGAGCCGACGTGAAATGCGGCTCGCAGCAAATGCCGCATATATTGAGCGAGGTTTTTAAGAATAAGTAAAAGCTAAAAAGCTTTTCATAGTATCAAAAAAACGCCCTTTGGGGCGTTTTTTAATCTTTAAAGCTGCTTGCTCTCATTATATCCGCCATACGCCGTCGAGCGTCGATTATCTACGGCAAAACGGCATACGGATACTTGCGCGCTTTAAGCGAAAATGCGTGTGTTGTATCTATAAAGCGAGCAGGGCCGCCCGCCGGTGTTGTAGTTGATATTTTTTATAAGCTCATTGCTTTCATTTAGATATGAAAGATAACGTTTTACTGTTATATGCGACAAATTAACCGTTTCAACAATATCCCCGCAGGAAAACAATGTATCGGGGCTGCTGTTGAAAACCTCTCTTATCATATTAAGCGTCTTTTTTTGCAAACCTTTAGGCAGCTCGGTTTCCCCCGGCCTGTATCCCTTTATAGCCTCATCTATCTGTTTTTGGGACAGCGTCGTTTGCTTATTAAAACCAACCCTGAAAAGAAACCGTCTTATAGCCTGCTCAAATCTTCCTGTGTCAAATGGGTCGACAAGGCAGTCGACAACGCCAAGCCTTAGAATGCTCCGTAGCGTTTTGCAGTCGTCCCTCGCTACATAAGCCACAACCTCCACCGGCTCACCCGATATCCTAAGCTCTCTTATAAGCTTGATGCCGTGCTCCGGTTTAATGCTAAGGTCTATCACCAGCAAATCAACGCTACCGCCCAAAAAACAATCGACACTAACGCTGGAGTCCAGCTCCATAACGTTTACGCAAAAACGGCAGTCCCTAAGCGTATTCATTGTTGTAACATGCAGCCTTTTAAAGCCGCTTTTTAACACCATCATACGATACATACCGTTTTAATCCACCCCTGTAAATATATTAAAAATAATAGTTCATATATAAAAACGCTCTAATAGCCATTTATCTGCTGATGTTGTTAAAATTTTATCAATAGAAACGGTGTTTGTCAATAAAAAAACAAAGTTTTAATATAAATATCGATATAAATTTAAAATTAATTTAAAGTAGTAGGCTATATTCTGTAATAAATAGAAAGAAATGTTATGGCAAGCGGTATATTGTCGCCGGCTGACCACCTGTATTGTAGTCCATCTCTGAAACCAGTCGCCCCGCCGCCCTCAGCCTTTTTAGATATCTGCGCGCCGTAACCTCGGACAAATTGAGCTCTGCCGCCAGCTCCTTCGCCGTCATGCCGCGGCCTTTTGATGTCGCAATAAGCGATATAACTTTGTCATCGACTTTGCGCTTCTGACCGTTTATCTGCTGCGCCGTCTCATCGGGATGCAGCAAAAAATCCACAGTATGCTCATCGACAGAGCGCAGCTCGCTCGCCGCGACGGCGTGTCGCATAAACCTGTCCAGCGTCTGCTGCAGCCTTTCGGGCGTAAACGGCTTTACTATATAATCAAGTGCGCCCAGCCTAAGCGCTTCCGCCATATGGCAGGCGTCCGCCGATGCCGTTATAACGGCAAAAGGCAGCTCGGCCTCCCGCTTGAAAAGCTCCCTTATAAGGAGCGCTCCGCCGCCCGGCAGGCAAAACTCTAGCAGCATAAAATCGGCGCTGCCGCTATCGAAAAACTCCAGCGCGTCTTTAATGCTTAAAAACTCTCCCACCACTTTAAAGCGCTTGTCCCGCTCCACATATTCTTTGTTTATATAAAGCACCATAGGGTCGTTATCAACTATGATAACGCTATACATCTTTAAGCACCGCTCTTTCACTGATATTAAAAGCATCCGCCGGTATAAGGCTTATGCATTCGGCGTAAGCGTATATCTTGCAACCTCGCCCGCAGCATGGTTCATTACATATATGATAGTCTGCCCGTCCTTTTGAACCGCCTCTATCATAGTAGCTCCTACGCCAACATCAATATTTCTAGGTTTAAGGCTAATGCCGCCGTTCCTTTTCTCGACCTCATACATTATTATTGCCTTTTCTTTGCCCCGTTCTAACAAAATAATATAATTCGCCGCTCCTATGCGCCCGCACCATATTCCATGCCCAAAACCCACGCTTTCAGTTACAGTCCGCCGCCACTCATTTTCAATATTTTTATAAACTATCAGCTCATCGCCATGGAACGGCGCGATCGCCGCCATCTCATCCTCGCCATCGCCGTCTATATCAAAAATACATATGTCACTGACCGGCTCACTTAGTATATGCTTTACCCGGAGCGTATCCTCATTAATTTTAAAAACGCCTTCATCGCCGCTTATATAGGTGTATGACGCGGCGCCGCGCTTGCTTTGAAAAAGCCCGTGGTTTCTGTGTATGCCGTCCGCCAATATGGTTTTTTTAACTTCCCCGCTCTTTTGCTCCGGAAACTCCAGCATATATAGCGCGCCGGGTGAAGTCCAGTCATCTACGTCGCTTTTTTCTCGGCATAGCGTAGCCGCGAATACCTTTGTCCGCCGCCCGCCGCCCGCGACCGCGACGCGATGCACAAACGGCAGCGGCAACGCAGCTTCTATAACCGCGTCAAAGCCGCCTTCGCTCTTCTCGCCTATGCTGAATTTTATAACCTCAGCCTCCTCCGATTTAAAAACAGGGTAAAACTTTTGTATAGCTATAAACGACCTTTCCTCCCCCTCTATCGGAACAATGCCCATTATGCCGCCTATAAGGCCGCGTATATCGCTAACCTCTTTTGTCTCACAATCTATAGCAAGTATACGGCCGCCCTTTATTTCGGACGCCGCTATACAGTACTCGCGCCCCGATATAGTCGTAAGAGTCACACTATATCCCATATAAAGATCGGCCAGCTTTTCTTTTGTTATTCTCATATCCACCCTCCGCTTGTTTATGATATACTTTTCGCTCCTTTGTTGCAAGAATCGCCGGATATATCCGGCGATTACAAGCTTAATCTATCTAACAGTAGGCGGTAATTCCTAAACACTTGCCATATGCCTTTTTAAGCTGTGTATTCTTAATGTACATGGCGCGGTGGGGCCGGTGGCACCCTCTGAAGGGTCATCTGAAACCAGCATTAGCGATGCCTTTACCGGAACTGTGTTACTTAGGTAAAACAGCGCTCCGCTGGAGTTTATAAGGCTTAAAGTCTGCGGCGCCGACACAACATCTACTATGCCAAAGCCGTCTGTATCTCCGGTTTTTATAGGCGTAGCCCCCTCAATGGTATCGCCCTGAGAAGAGCTTAGCGAGAAAACCGATCCTATTGTGGAGGATGACGACTGAGTCGCCACCCACCAGTTTATTATATATCTCCCCGGCACATTAAAGGTTATTACACCGTTTAGGCTGTTGTAACTTATATCGCCATCTGAGTACACAATATTGTCGAACACAACGTTTCCATTGGCGGCAACGGTACCCGAGGCCAGTCTTTCTAATTGAAGCGCAATATCGCTCATTTTATTTCCTCCTGTAGTTGTTTAAACGAGTCAAGGCTCGATTTCTAATATAACAATGTTCGCCTGAACCGGAACATTGGCATAATTAACCGTCTCTCCCGTTACGTTCATAAGTGAAATCACTGCCGGCGTCGCGCCCTTTGTTATAAGCGCGCTGCCTCTAAGCTGACCTGTAACAATCGGGGAAACCCCCGCCGCCTGAGCCACGCCGTCTACCGCAATGCTCAATTCAACATAAGTTGAAGGGCCGGCACCATCTGTCGCTACCCACCATTCAATCATGTAATTACCCGCGTTTGTAAGCGTGAATTCGCCGGTAGCGGCGTTATACGCAATGTTTGCGCTTACAGAATTTAAAACCGTATCAAACAATACGTTATCATTATTCTCTAAAGTGCCAATCGCCGATCCAACCAGCTGAGCATGGAAACCTGATAATACATTGGTTCCCGTTGCGCCGGTCGGGCCTATCGGGCCTTGTATACCCTGCTCACCCGTCGGGCCTATAGGGCCTTGTATGCCTTGCTCACCTGTCGGGCCTATCGGGCCTTGTATACCCTGCGCGCCTGTTGCGCCTGCCGGGCCTTGTATGCCTTGCTCACCTGTCGGACCTATCGGGCCTTGTATACCCTGCGCGCCTGTTGCGCCTGCCGGGCCTTGTATGCCCTGCGGACCCTGCGATCCTATCGGGCCTTGCGCACCTGTCGGGCCTATTGGACCTTGTATGCCCTGCTCACCTGTCGGGCCTATTGGACCTTGTATGCCCTGCTCACCTGTCGGACCTATCGGACCTTGTATGCCTTGCTCACCTGTTGGGCCTATCGGACCTTGTATGCCTTGCTCACCTGTCGGGCCTATCGGGCCTTGTATGCCTTGCTCACCCGTTGCGCCTGCCGGGCCTTGTATGCCTTGCTCACCTGTTGCACCTGCCGGGCCTTGTATGCCCTGCGCACCTGTTGCGCCTGCCGGGCCTTGTATGCCCTGCGCGCCTGTTGCGCCTGCCGGGCCTTGTATGCCCTGCGCTCCCGTTGCGCCTGCCGGGCCTTGTATGCCCTGCGGACCCTGCGATCCTATCGGGCCTTGCGCACCTGTCGAGCCAGGAAATCCTCTAGGCCCTCGTGGGCCAACAGGGCCTGGGAAGCCGCGGGGGCCTTGCGATCCTGTTGCTCCGCTTTCGCCTCGGTATCCTCTCGGGCCTCTTGGGCCTCTTGGCCCACGCGGGCCAACGCAACAACAAGAGCGGGTGTTCCCACCGCACCATCTATCTTCCACGCCGCCTATACCGCATCGGCTGTCGTCTACATTATCTATGTCGCAATTATCTACCGCTTCGACTTCGCCGCAGCCGCAGCCACAGCCACAGCCACAGTCGTAATCATCTATAGTGCTTTCTATTTGTCCACAGCTATCGGCAACATCGCCGGCGCAATTGCAACAATTACAATTTCTTCTGTTCCAACCATAACCAAACCAAGCCATAATCAGTCCTCCATTTTGATAAGAAGTGTTTGTCGGAATAATATATCCCATAACAAATTATGTTTCTTACGCATCAATGGTGAATATTCATATTATTTATATACATTTGTTGCACGATATCCAAACGTCGGCAACAAAAAAAGCACCTTCCGGTGCTTTCGCTTTTATCGCCGTATACTATATCAAAAGCGCCAATACAGCCGCTCCCGCCAATATAAGCGCTGTCGCTATAACAGCCTTAGCGCGACTAAACGGCCATTGACCAACCGCTTTACCGCTTTGCCCATTCATAATATATCTGTATGTATTTCCCCTGTATGTATACGACGTCATCCATACCGGCAGCAACGCCAGCTGCCCTTTTGCAGTGTTATAATCGGCGCTTACATGCTCAATATCCGCGGCGTCACAGCCCGGCATCGAAAGATGAAAGTCAATTATATCCGTCCTAAGCGCCGCCTCCATCTCCGCCTCAGCCTTTGATAGCGCCTTAGCCTCATCAATAGCGCAGGCGGCGGCAACCCCGTCTATACCCTCTTTCGCGCAGCTTCTAAGCTTTAATGTATCGAACGGCAAAATGCCTTCCATAATTTCATTTGAAAGAATATAAGTGGCTGCGGCAGGCACCCGCTCAAAATACTTGGCGAAACGCCCGCCCTTCTTTTTCCATTTCATGCGCGGCGGATTGCTCCCTCTTGCCGCGCGCTTGTCATACGACGCGACATTTACTGAATAATCGGCGTCTGCCTGTGCGTCAAAAATCCAAAACGGTATATACGCCTTTTTAAGCGGCGACGCACCTTTTCGCATAGCCTCCGGCGCCCAAAGCTTGCCGCGGCTCCACGAAAGAAACTTCTTTTCCGCCTCCTCACGCCCTATTTCAAATGGTGCGTAAAACTCCGGAATAGCTTTGGGCTCGCCGGCATTTTCAAGGCTGCCTTCAGCGCAAAAGGGACAGGTGTATATCGCGCCGCCCCCATTAAGCGCCGCTATTCCGCAGCAACCACAGACAGAATATGCAAACCCGCCGCGCGCCGCCGTATTTTCTTTTATAATGCTCTTTTGCCCACCGGCATATTTCATCCCAGTATACCGCCTACTTCAAATATAGTATCTAAAGCCGTCATACCCCTACCTTTTTTCTCCTGCGCCCGCTCTCCGGACAGCCCCGCGACATACGCGCCAAGCCGCGCCGCATCATAACAACTTAGCCCCTGCGCCAACAGCGCCGTTATAATGCCGGTCAGCACATCGCCGGAGCCCGCCTTAGCCATGCCGGGGCAGCCGGATGTATTTATTGTAGACCTTCCATCCGGCGAGGCTATAACAGTACTTGCGCCTTTAATAAGAGTAATAACGCCATGCTCTTTTGAAAACGCCTCGGCAAGGCCAAGAGGATTATCAAGCACCTCTTCTTGAGAAATGCCGGTAAACCTTGAAAATTCGGCGGGATGCGGCGTTATAATCACATTATCACCCTTAGGCATTATGCCATTTTCCGCGAGTATATTTATAGCGTCGGCGTCTATCACCATCGGCTTTTTCCATTCTAGCATCATGTATTCTATAAGCTCAAGAGCGTCAGCGTAGCCTAGCCCCGGCCCTATAGCGGCGCAGTTTTTATTTTCGAGCAGCAGCACCGCTGCAGCTTTTGATGCGTACAGCCGCCCTTCTCTTTCATCCAGTTCATACGCCATAACGCAAGGCTCGGCGCTCTGCACCACCGGCACCACGCTCTTTGGCACGCCCAGCGTAACCATTCCCGCCCCCGCCGCCAATGCCGCGCGCGCCGCAAGTATACCCGCCCCCGCCATTCCCATGCTGCCGGCTATAATGGCAGTTCTGCCGTATGTGCCCTTGTGAGAGTTTTGTTTTCTTGGCGGCAGCAGGCTTTTGATATCATGCGGCTCAAGCTGCTCTCTTTTAATTGTAAACCCGCCCTTTGGCGGCAAGCCTATGTTTACAACATGCACCTCGCCGCAATATTCCCGCCCTGGAAAAAGTAGCTGCCCTATTTTCTTGTAGCCAAACGTAACGGTAACTTCTGCCTTTACCGCTTCGCCCAACACATGAGCATTTTTCGCGTCTATGCCGCTTGGTATATCGGCGCTGAACACTCTTTTCCCGCATGAGTTTATAAGCCTTATAAGCTCTATGTAAACGCCGGAAACTTCCTTATTAAGTCCGGTTCCAAACAAAGCATCAACAACAGCATCGCAGCCGGCTAAATTGACCTGCGCCGCCCCGCTTACGCGCGACACGCTTATCCCGGCGTTAAGAAGCATTGAAAGGTTGGCTTTTGCGTCGCTTGAAAGCTCTCCCTCAACAAGCGAAACCGTCGCTCCCATGCCGCGCATTATAAGCTGTCGCGCCAGTGCCAGCCCGTCGCCGCCGTTGTTGCCGCGTCCGCATATTATGTGCGCGCTTTTAACGCCTTTTAATTCGAGTATATCCGCCATACCCCGCGCCGCGTTCTCCATAAGAATAAGCGAGGGTATGCCGGTTTTGTTTATCATATCCTGATCCGCCTGTCGCATCTCAAGCGGCGTAACAACTTTATAAGCCATTTTATTCTCCTTTGGCGTGCCGCTCCGCCGTTACAGCGTTTTCAACCGCCCTTGCCGCCGCCTCCGCCGCCGCCGCGCATACCGCGTTTATGTCGGCATGAACTTTGCCGGTGCAAAGGCTAAAAAGAGTATCGCCGTCAAACATAGTATGGCTCGGCCTTATAGCCATAGCCAGCCCGTCATGCCCGGCTTGCGCTATCCTTTTGGCGGCGCCGCTGTCAAAAACAGCGTCCGTCGCTATAACGCCTATTACGGTATTTGTTCCCGCCAATCCCCATGCGTCGCCGGAAACTGCTTTTTTATATGAATCAAGCCATTTGCCGCTCTCATCTCTCGCTCCGGCTATAATGTCAAGGGTATTGTGGTTTAATACGTCTCCCCACGCGTTAACAGCTATTATAGCAGATACCAGCGCTTCTCCCGCCGCCACCGTCGCCATGCCTATTCCGCCCGCCATAGCGTACTGCGGCCCATAAGCCTTGCCAACGCTAGCTCCTATACCCGCACCCACTCGACCTTGCGCCGCGGATTTTCCGGCCGCGCGCGCTGCCTGCCTTCCCATATTGGCGTCCGGCCTTATATCCGCCCTGCCTACACCAAGATCGAAAAGCACCGCCGCCGCTACTATAGGCACCTTAGCAAATCCCGTATCTATGCCTATGCCACGCGCCTCAAGCTCTGCCATTACTCCTCCCGCCGCATCGAGGCCAAAGGCACTACCGCCGCACAGCACTATGGCGTGAGCGGTATTTATAAGGTTTCCGGGCGTGAAAACGTCCGTTTCGCGCGTTCCCGGCGCCGCCCCCCTTACATCAACGGATGCCACCGCCCCGCCCTCGCATATTATGGTGGTGCAGCCGGTCATAGCGTCGTTATACTGCGCATGGCCGCATATTATGCCGTCTATATCAGATATATTGCCTTTATACATATCCCATCAACCCCCTTACAGACACCTCGCCCGCTACCACCGTCTCACGCCTGCCCTCCCTTAGCACTTCAAGCGCACCGTCCTTTGTTATGCCTACCGCCTTGGCCTCGTATTGCCCCTTAGGCGTCTTTATAACTACTGTCTTTTGCAGAGTCAGCGAGCAGGCTGCGTATTCTTCCATCATATCTTGAGTATTACCCGCTGCGAATTGCTTATAAAGCGGCTCAAAACTGTTTATAACAGCCGCCGCCGCTTGAGGTACGTCAATTGCCGCATAGCCTGCCTCCTCCATAGAAATGGCGGTATCCGGCCTGTCCTTGCTTTTTTTAACATTTATGCCTATGCCTATAAGCGCGTATTCAACCTCGGACATATCGGTGCTCATTTCAAGCAATATGCCGCACAGCTTTTTGCCTTTATATATAATATCGTTCGGCCATTTTATTCCCGCCTCAATGCCAAAAGCGTGCATCGCCCTTACAACGGATAGCGAGGCAGGTATCGCCAGAGCGGGTATATCATGCGGCGGCAGCTTGGGCTTTAGGAAAAGCGTCATGTAAACGCCGGTGCCTGGCTCGGATACCCAGCCTCGCCCCAGCCTACCGCGGCCACACGTCTGCTCCCCCGCCATAATTACAGCGCCATGCTCAAGCTCGCTTCTGCGCTTCGTCTCAAGATTTGTGCTGTCAACTTCGGGAAGAAATATAATCTCTTTGCCTATCTCTTCGGCGTTTAAAAGGCGGCGGGTTATAGCGCCTGTAGCAGCAATGCCGCCTTTAAGCATATAGCCCTTTGCCTTGGAGCGCTCGATATCGCATCCCATCTCTCTAAGCGTGCATATGTGTTTCCATATCGCCGTTCTGCTAACGCCAAAGTCTTGCGCCAGCTGCTGCCCGGATATCCATCCCGCGCCTATAAGCGCCTCCATAAGCTCATTCGCAGTCATCCTTAGTCACCTCGTCTAAAACACTTCTGATAGTATCCCATTCAAAGCCTTTTCTAAAAAGCGCCTGCGCCGCCTTGTCCCTCTTTTGCTTTAACTCGCCCTTGGCTTTGTTATAATACTTAAGCGCCAATTGATACGCCGCCGCTCTCTCATCCTCTCCGCTTATAGCCTCGGCCGCCCGCTCCGCCTCATCGCGGTCAATGCCTTTTTGCGTCAGACGCATATTCAACTCTCTTCGAGACATGCCTTTGCTTTTGGCATAACCGGCATACATATCCGCAAAGGCGGAATCGTCAACATATCCGTACCGTTCAAGCTTTTCAATGGCCGCGTCCGCCGCCGTATCATCAAATCCCGCCCTTTCAAGAGCCTGTCGTATTTCCTTTTCCGTCCTTGCCCTGTATTTTAAAAGATTAAGTGCCTTATTGACAGCCGCCCTTGTATTATCGGCAATAACAAGCTTTGATAGCGTCTGCGCGTCGGCCTCGTCTCCTATTTTAAGCCCCAGCCTTATGCGCTCCTCATCCGACACTCCAACCGCGAACTCTTCGTCTATATATATATTAACCCTGCCGCTTCGCCTTTGAGGTTTTATGTCGGTAATGCGCCCCATTTCATCCTCCGGATTTTTTTTAATTATATCAAAACCTTGGTTCGTTTAAAAGCCGGCTTACCGAAACCTTCCACCGCCTATGCATATACGCTACGCTACAGGACACAATAAAGCAAAACAAGTTGTGGAGGTAACTGAATGAACATGAACATGACTCAGACTATGCCGGAAATAGAAAGCAAAAACCTCACTATAATTTGCGACCAACTTAAACACGAGGCACATGCGTGCAAAAAAAGTGAAGTGTATTCCAATTATTTTACCGATCCCGGTCTTAAGAACCTCGCTTCGCAAGTAGCACAGCATCACCGTCAGAATTTCGACAACCTTATGAATTACCTGGACAGTCACAGATAAATAGGAGGATAGTAAATGAACAACCAGTTTTTTAACCAGCAGGGTCAAAGCGCTTCGGGCAGCACAGGACCGTCGATGACAGAGCAGGAATTATTGACCGATCTTTTGAATCAAGAAAAGCAGCTGATGGGCACATACAGCCACTTTATAATGGAATCGTCCTGCCCTAACATGCGGCAGATGCTGCAAGACCAGTTCAACCAAACTTGCCAGGATCAATTCAGCATTTTTAAAAACATGCAGCAGCGCGGCTATTATAAAACAAAAGACGCATCCGATGCCGACGTAACGCAGGCAAAGCAAGATGCTCAGCAGCTCCAAACACAAATGGCATAAGCTTATATAAACAAAGCCGGCTAAATAAGACCGGCTTTAATATAATTAAAATATTCGGCATAACCGATAGTAATACCGGCTATGCCGTTTCGTTAGTTTTAGATGCCAGAGCGCACTTTTAAACCACTTTTATCACGCTAAAAACGCGCCTAAATCAAGCGCGTTTTGATTAGCTTATAGTCTATGTGCTGCTTTTGCCGAATCATTTAACAGCATATTTTTCAAGTATCTCTTTCTGTATCTCTATACCTAGGCCCGGCTTATCCGGAATATGCACTATGCCGTTTTTATCAATGCTAAAGTGATGGCGGATAAGATTTTTGCTTAAAACCGTCTCCTGCGAGCAGTATTCTAGCAGGTAAGAATTTTTAACCGAAGCTATAAACTGCAACGAGGCCGACATCAATATACCGGTTTTGAAAGCATGCGGTATAACGGGTATGGACTTTAGCGCCGCCCAATCCGCCACCTTTTTTGCTACGCTGATACCGCCGCTGCGGCTAAGATCCGGCTGCAGTATATCCACGCAATCATTATCGAGCAGCTCTTTAAACTCATACAATGTGCCGACTTCCTCGCCGCCCGATATCTTAACATCAACGCTTGAGCATAGCTGCTTATATCCCAAAATATTATCCGGCGTAAGCGGCTCCTCAATCCAGTCTATGTCGAATTCTTTAAGCATGTTGGTGCGCTGAATAGCCGTTTTGGCATCCCCCCATACCATGCCAATATCAATCATCAATTTGGGTTCCTTGCCCAGCGCCTTACGCGCCGCCGCCACCAGCTCGTAATCCTTTTCCCGGCTTTGCCCAAGCGCGCCCCATCCAAACTTTATGCCCTTAAACCCTTTTGGCATCTGTTCATCGACTATTCTCTTTATGCCGTCCTCATCTTCCGGCATAAGCACGCTGCAATACGCGGGTATCTCGGTGCGATATGCTCCGCCGAGCAGCTTATATACCGGCAGCCCCAGCGCCTTACCCTTTATATCCCACAGCGCCATCTCTATACCGCTCATAGCGTGTATGCCTACGCTACGGCGACCGTAATAATAAGACTCCCAGTACATCTTATCCCAGATTACTTCAATATCAAACGGATCCATGCCTAAAATAATCTCTTTTAATCCTCTGCATACCATATGCGAGGAGGGCGCCTCAATAATCTCGCGCACTATATAAGGCGAGGAATCAACCTCCCCTATGCCGGTAATGCCTTCATCTGTATGCACCATAATAACAACTGTATCCTGGCTGCCGTCGCCTATTAGCTCAATACTTTCCTGTTTTACCGGAATTGCCTGAACATCTGTAATTTTCATGGTATGCCTCCATTAATCGTATAATAAAATTGAAACCATCACAAAGTCGCCGTCCGTGTCATTAAAGAGGGAATGGCTGTGTCCGTCTCCGGTAAGCAGCGCGTCCCCCCGCTCCAGCCTTGTGCATTCTTGATCGTCCATTACCTTTATGCTGCCATAAATTGCATAAAATAGCTCAGATTCTCGGCTATGCATATGAAAGCCAAGCTTAGATCCGGGCGGTATGCGCACGAGGCGCATGAATTTTCCATGTTGAATGGGAAATTTGTCTTTAGGCCAGATGTCGGCGGAATAAATGTCTCCACTTCCGCCATACACATTTTGAGCGCACACGTCAGTCATTTCATCTGCTCTTATAATCAAGGTCTTCCCCTCACAAATCAAAAATTATGCAATTTCTCATGAACCGGCATTTTCCCGCGATATCCAAGGCTCAGGGAAATCTGATTTGCCGTTTCTATAAGCTGATCCCTATACCCGATAAGCGTTTCCCTGTCGGTACACACCGTCGTTGAAGATATGCTTATTCCTGCCGCCACGCCGCGATTATCGAATACCGGCGCCGCAATGCAGTTAACCGATTCAAAATGCTCCTCAAAAACATAAGCGACTCCGCTTTTACGAACTTTGTCCAGTTCCTTTCGGAATTGCTTTTCATTGGCAATAGTATTATCGGTATACTTATCAAACGAAACTTTGGATATTATGCGCTCTGAGGTTCTCGAGGGCGAATACGCCAGCAATACCTTAGCCACTCCGGTGCAATGAATGGGATTTGATGTGCCTATTCTGGAATTGAGGCGCACCGCCTTGTTTGAATCAATCTTGTCAATATATATGACATTATTTCCATCAAGCGCCGCGAGGTGGATTGTCTCCCCCGTATCTTCGGCTAACTGCGTCAAATGCGGGCTGGCCAGTCTCCGGATGCGGTTGCTTTCCGAGGCGGATTTTGACAATAGATATATGGTAGAACCGATCTCATATTTTCTAGATGAGTTCAACTCCACAAACCCCTCTTGATGCAAAGTATTAAGCATGCGCGACGCCGAGCTTTTATTTATACCCATAAGCTCCGCCACCTCCATCATTCTAAGAGGCTTTTCCGCTATACATTTTAAGAGCTGCAGCGCTCGTCTCACCGTTTCCATTTTCACACCTCAAATGCCTTACTCCCGATATGGAATATAATCAAACTCATATTGTATCTTATGATGATATCGTATATACAGATTAGGATTGACTATCCAAGGATACTCCTGCGGCTCTAAGCAAATCCCGCTTCGCCGTCCATACAATACCCCGCCTTTACCGGTATCCATTAAACCATCTGCGCTATAAAGCTGAATGCCCGGCTGCGTACACGATAACCGCATTATAATTCCCGAAGGTTCCGCGTATAACTCCGCCGCATACCCACCATCATCGACAATGTAATAGTTATCGTAGGCGATGTCTTGAAGCGGCATAAGCGTTTGGAAGTTATACCCGCCTTGCGCAGGTATCTCCCCTTTTATCGCCGCCCCCTTGGCATCCGATTTAAAGTAGCGGCTAGAGCCGATACGGAGCATATGCCCATCCAAACAACCACACGCATGGCCGTTTAGATTAAAGTATGGATGCAGCGTCAAGTTTAAAGGGCAGGGCCGATCGCAATCAGCGGCATACTCTACTTCTATTCTGTTTCCAACGAGCCGGTATCGCACCTCAAACTCAGCTTTGCCCGGATATCCTTCTTCTCCGTCCCGGCTTTCATAGCGAAAACATAACGTATCGCCATCAATGTCAGCCCGCCATAATCGAAAGGACAAACCTTTGACGCCTCCATGCAAGTGATGCTCGCCGTCATTTTTGGTAAGCCGAAACTCCTCGCCATCGCAGTTTGCTACAGCGTTTGGTATAATGCCCGCGAACCTGCCCACTACCGCGCCAAAATAGGTTTGATTGTCAAGATAGCGCTCTGTATTGTCGTATCCCAATATCAAATCGCGTGCCTCGCCAGCGTTCATATATAATGATATCATAGCCGCGCCGGCATTGGTCAACTCCAGCCGCAGGACGTCGTTTTCCAGCCTGTATCGCTCAAGCCCCGTAGCGGTATCCCGCCATATATTCGCCGCATTAGCCATTTTTTAATTAAAATAGCTGTTTTCAGACGGGCAAGGCAGCAATACACCGCCATCGACGTTAAATACCGCACCCGTCGTATAATAAGCCTTATCCGAAGCTATAAACGCTATCATATCGGCAATGTTTTGCGGCTTGCCAAAATGCTGCTGCGGAATTCTATTCTGGGCTACGAAAAATTCGTCTGCCGGATTCCAGCCTACGTCAATATACCCCGGATGAATAGCGGCAACCCGTATTTTGTGCGGCGCTAATTCCATGGCGGCATGTTTGCTAAACTTTGTAAGCGCCGCTTTAACCGAGCCGTATACCGAGGAATCCGGCCATATGCCTTCGGCCTGTATAGAAGAAACGATTACTATAACGCCGCCATTATTCTGCGCTATCATCTCTTTTGCCGCCCGCTGCACAGCGAAATATGCACCGCGAAAATTAGTGCCCATCAGCTTATCAAATATCTCCGGCGTTGTATCTAAAAACGGCACAACACCGTCCAGCCCCGCATTGTTTACAAAAAGATCAATGTCTCCCATCTCTTGCCGGAACTTGTCAAACATATCATTAGTCTGCGATACATCAGAAATATCCGCCTTTATTACGCATGTTTTAGCGCCCAACGCCTGAGCCTTTTGTGCGGTATCCTCCGCTCCTTCTCGCGTGCTATTATAGTTAATGCCAACGTCATACCCCTGCCGAGCCAGTTCAATGGCGGTGGCTTTACCTATACCCTTGCTTGAACCTGTAATCAATGCTGTTTTGCGTCTGCTCATCTCACTTCTCCTTATCTAACATTGATATCCGCTAACAGTTCCGGCTTGCCTGCCGCGTCCGAAGTGTAGCAGTATACCGGCCCACCGCGATACGCGCTATAATCATACCCCACCGGCGCTACCGACATCTCTTCTTCATAGTCGGCGGATGTTATGAATATCTCGTTTAGAGCCTTCCCTCCAAAAGCTAAAGATGTAACTTGCCGCGCCTCTACCTCTATGCGCCGCAACCTTTCCCCGCTTGGGGAATAGCAATCTATGCATCCGCCAAACCATTGCGCGAACCATATATTGCCGTCCGCGTCTACAGTCAAACCGTCCGGTATACCCTCTGTATTGTCAAGCTTTAAAAATACCCGCTTATTGCTTATTTCGCCGGCTTCGACATCATAGTCAGCGGTGTATATGGTGCGGATTACGGTATCCACATAATATATGCGGCTGCCGTCGGGGGAGAATCCAATCCCGTTACCCAGGTGCAACCCCTCATCAAGCACACGAACGCTGCCGTCCCGCTCCATGGCATAGAGCTTGCCAAGAGGATATGAATCGCTGTCATCAAAATATGTCGTATCGAACAGATAGCGCCCTTTAGGATCGGCGGAGGAATCGTTGCACTTAAGCTTTTGGCCTTCGTGTTCGGCAGCCAGCAATGTATATTGGTTGTCCTTATAAAGAAATACCCCCTGCCCTGTGCCGCAAACCATGCCACCCTGCTTATTAAAGGCAAAGCAGCTTATTACTATATCTGTTGGAAGACGGCTAAGTTCTCCGGTGTCCGGCGTAAAGCGGAATAACCCGCCCGCCTCATTATCGACCCACCATACCGAGCCTTCATGCCACACCGGGCTTTCGCCGCATACATGCTTATGATCCGATATAATACGCATGCTCAGCACCTCCCGTTATTTTTGTTTGGATTTTGAATAGAGGTCCAGCGCAACGGATAACAGAATAACTAAACCCTTTATCGCCTGTTGCAAGTCAATAGGCAAGCCGAGTATCGACATGCCGTTATTAAGCACGCCCATAAAGCAACAGCCAATAACCGCGCCCATTACAGTTCCCGCGCCTCCCTTTACAGACACGCCGCCAATGAAGCAGGCGGCTATAGCGTCCATTTCAAAGCCGGTCCCCGCCTTTGGCGTTCCCGCGTTAAGACGAGCCGTAAACACCACCGCCGCAACCGCCGCCATGATGCCCATGTTTATAAAAGTTAGCATTATTACTTTTTTGCTCTTAATGCCGGAAAGATCTGCCGCACGCCGGTTGCCTCCTATGGCATATACATGGCGGCCTACCGTGCTACGACGCATTATGAAAGAGTAGATCACAACCAGCGCTACTAGCAGCACAACAACGGACGGAATGCCGCTGTACATAGCAAAGTAATAGGTAAAGAGCATAACTCCGGCACAGAGAACAACCAGCCGCGCTATTGTAAAAGCAAAACTGCCTACTTCCACTCCATGGCTTTTACGCGAGCGGCGCGTCATAAGCTCTCTAAAAATTATAAACGCGCAGCATACCGCCCCAATTATAAGCGTAAAAATATGCAAACCCTGACCTTGGAAAATATCCGGTATAAAGCTTGAGCTTATAGCCTGAAAACCTTCGGATAATGGTCCGAGAGAACCGCTTCCTAGCAGCAGTATAGTAAGCCCGCGGAAAATCAGCATGGATGACAGCGTAACAATAAATGCGGGAATGCCGGCCATGGCTACCCAGTATCCCTGCCATACGCCGACCAGAGCGCCGACAATTAAGCACGCCAATACCGTTACCGGAACGCTGGCCTTAACCTGCACCTGAAGTATAGCCGCGATGGCGCCTATAAATCCTACGACCGAACCTATCGAAAGGTCAATATTAGCTGTCACAATAACCGGCAGCACGCCAATGGCTAAAATAAGCACATACGCGTTTTGCAGCATTATGTTTGTGATATTCAAAGGCGTCAGCACCAATCCACCGGTGATAAAATGGAAGAATAACACCAAGAATACCAGCACGATCATCATGCCATACTGGCGAAATCTCTCCACATTGTTGGTTAATATCGATCGTTTCTTTTCCATTTTCCCCTCCAAATTATACAAGCAGTTTCATAATGGTTTCTTGGGCCGCTTCCTTTACAGACATCTCGCCGTTAATCCTGCCCTTGTTCATAATGTAGATCCTATCGCATATACCTAGCAATTCGGGCAGTTCCGAAGAAATAACCAGCACACCCTTACCCTGCGCCACCAGCTCATTGATAATGGTATAAATCTCGTATTTAGCTCCAACGTCTATGCCCCGCGTAGGCTCGTCAAGAATCAGCAGTTCCGGCTCTGAGAACATCCACTTGGCCAAAACTACTTTTTGCTGATTTCCGCCGGACAGCGTACGCACTATCTGGTTTATGCTTTGGCAACGAACGCCGAATTCTTTTGTAAGCCTTTCAGCCTCGTTTATCTCTTTATTTTCATCAATTATCGATCGATTAGAAACGCGCTTAAGATTTGTAATCGTAAGATTCTTCTTAACATCCTGCATGGCTATTAGGCCAAGGCTTTTTCGGTCTTCAGAAACATAAGCTATACCATTTTCTACAGCACTTGCCACTGTATTGACGTTTACCTTTTTCCCATGCACAGTCACTTCGCCGGAGATATTTCGCCCATACGACTGCCCAAACAGGCTCATGGCGAATTCGGTCCGGCCCGCGCCCATAAGGCCGGCAATGCCCACAACCTCGCCTTTTCTTACGTTCAGGCTCAAGTTGTCAATCATTTTGCGCTCGGTATGCTGCGGATGATAAACCGTCCAGTCTTTCACCTCAAGCAGCATATCGCCGATCTTAGGCACCCTCTTTGGAAAGCGGTCGGTAAGTTCCCTGCCAACCATATGCCTTATAATCTCTTCCTCGCTAAATTCCCCGTCTTCCCTATGCATATCCGCTACCGTCTTGCCGTCGCGCAAAATAGTAATGGAGTCGGCTATCTGCGTAATTTCATTGAGTTTATGCGATATCATTATGCAGGTAACACCGTTTCGCTTTAATTTTCGTAACAACTCCAACAAATTCTGGCTGTCGTTTTCATTTAGAGACGCCGTTGGTTCATCCAGTATAAGCACCGATACTTTCTTTGAAATAGCCTTCGCTATCTCCACCAATTGCTGCTTACCAACCGAAATATTTGTAATAAGCGTGTCCGGATTTTCCTTAAGGTCAACTTCTTTCATCAGCTCAAGGGATTTTTGCTTGGCCAAGTCCCAATTGATAATGCCATTTTTGGCCGTTTCGTTCCCCAAAAATATATTCTCGGCAATGGACAGCAAAGGAATCAATGCTAATTCCTGATGAATTATTACTATTCCGGCTTTTTCGCTTTGATCAATATTTCTAAATTGACAGAGCGTGTCATTAACATACAGCTCGCCCGTATACTCCCCATATGGCCAAACGCCGCTAAGAACATTCATTAAGGTTGATTTCCCCGCGCCGTTTTCGCCCACCAGCGCGTGTATCTGTCCCCTTTTAACCTTGAATGAAACGTCATCGAGCGCCTTTACTTTGGAAAACTCTTTGGTGATATTTTTCATTTCCAAAATATAATCCGACATACTACACTCCTCTGTTCATGATGTGCCGGCCGCCCTTTTAACATCAGACGGCCGGAACAACAATGAAATGATATGAAAAGCCTGCGTGCCTTACTTTAATTCGTCCTCGGTATAGATGCCGATTTCGATCAGGTATTCCCAGTTATCCTTATCTATGACTTTAGTTTCATACTGATAGGTAGGAACATCTACTACCGCATTGTTGTATGTCGCCTGATGCTCGAGCGGCTGCCCGCTTTCTAGCGCAACTATTACATCAACAGCTAAATCTGCGAACAGATTCGGATCTACCAGAATCGTCATAGACATTTTGCCGTCCTTGATGTACTCTATGGCCGTCAGTTCACAGTCGGAGCCTGTCATAACAGGATACGGCCGCTGCTCAGATCCATAGCCTATTGAATTAAGGGAAGATACCACTCCAACCGACAGGCAGTCGGCGGCTACCAGCACCGCGTCTACCTTATCATCTGAGTAATAAGAAGAGAGAAGGTTATCCATTCTGGCCTGTGCCGTTGTTCCGCTCCATGCCTGTGTCGCGTTGACGTTAAAGTCGATCTGCCCGCTCTTTACGACCAGCTTGCCGCTGTCGATATAAGGCTTGAGTACCTCCATAGCACCTTCGTAGAAAGGAATGCTGTTAGGATCATCCGGGCTGCCGGAGAAGATTTCGAGGTTGAAAGGCCCTTTTCCCTCTTTTAAGCCCAAAGACTCTTCAATATACGTTGCCTGCACTGTGCCAATGTTCTTCAAGTCGAATGTGATGTAGTAATCGACATCTTTTGTGTTTAGAATCAGTCTATCGCTTGAAATTACCGTAACGCCCTGCTTTTTCGCTTTCTCTACGCTGTCTGTCAATGTCGAGCCGTCTACCGGTGTAATTATGAGGTAGTCCACGCCCTTCATAAGCATGTTCTCGATCTGCATGACCTGCCGCTCCGTCGCATCTTCAGCAAACTCAATCATGGTATCAAAGCCGGCTGCCGTCAATCTTTCGATCAGCGCGTCGCCCTGCTTTGGCCAAATTGTCTGTTCTTTGGTGGGCATGCAGATTCCCACCGTCTTCTTGTCCCCCGTAGATCCCTGTGGTGCCTTTTGTGACGAGTCTGCCGGTGCCGCGCACGCTACCGCAACAAACACCAATGCAATCGCCAGAACAATCGCGAGACTTCTCTTCATGAAATTTCCTCCTTAATGATTGTTTATATAAAATGGGGGTCGTTTAAATAGGATAGGGAGTGATGTATAGATTTTGCTAAAGTTGCGTTAATAGAAATTCGATTTGCTGATTTATGACAATAGCATATAGCGTGTAACCAGATTTGTCAATAATAAATTTTCAGTTGCTTTATTTGCAACTTTTGCATTCTATGTGCGGCTGCTGTGACCTTCTATGGCTGAAAAACCGGCTCTGTCTAGAATCACAATAAGCTGCTGAACTTATAAAAGAACTTCATTTATATGAGCGAAATGCTTATCGCTTAGAAATTTATATATGCTGAACTTAGAATCTGAACTTAGCAAATGTATAAATACGAAATTTAGATTGTAATAATATTATTTAAAGCAAGCTTAGCCGCTTAACCGCTTTTGTTGCTATATTATTGAGAACCGTACTAAAATCCCAGTCGAGGTAATAAATGCTTAAGAAAGTCATAAGCCCGATCGCTTTATCTTTTGACCCTTCCGGCGCTAAATGCTATAATTAACAGCAATAAAACGTGAGGATGTAATATGAAAAAGTTTTTATGCCTTGCGCTGGCTCTCGTTTTGGCTATGCTTTTCCCCATCGCAGCGACAGCCAAGGCAGACGACGTACAGGAAAAAACATACGGCTTTGTTTCTGGAGATAAGGGCGATAATGTGCTTTGCCTTCAGTTAAGACTGCGAGAGCTGGGCTTTTATAATTTTAAGGTAACTGGCGTTTTTGGCAACTACACAAGCGACGCGGTAAAAAAATTCCAACAGGTCAATGGTTTCACCGATGACGGAATTATTTCCTCGGACGGCGTTGCCGCGCTTTATTCAAACAGCGCTGTAAGGCTTTCTGTAAGTACGAATAATCCGCCATCTCAAGCGGTGGCTTCGCCAGGAATGCAAATTGATTGGGACAATGTAAAAGGCCGGCTTTTATCCGGCAGCAAAATAGCAATAATCGATTATTATACAGGAGAGGAGCTTTCTGCCTCTGTAACAGGCGGCGATACTTTCGCGTCGGTAAAGCTTGATGATCCTTCCTCCGATACCGCTACCGCTCTTTATGGCGGCTCGGACTGGATAAAGCGCCCGGTTGTAGTTGTTATTGATAATCAGCGCGTAGCCGCTTCTTTTATGGCATATCCGTCACGCCGCGACAACTATACGCATTCAAACCTGTTTTTCGCCGGCAGCACATCACAAATCCGCTCGCTGTCAGACGCCGAGCACGACGCCAATATATTAATAGCCGCTAACGCTTTATAAATCAATCGCTATTTTGATCATGCGTAACCCTGCCGTCGCCGTTTATAGGTATCGATTCACCGAGATAAACGGGCGGCGGTTTTATTATAGACGCATATAGAAAATCCTTGCCGCGCGCCGCTATTTCTCTAACCGCATCGCTAAGCCAGTTAGCGTACTCCCTTGGGTCGGAGTTAACGCCATATGCCTCTATGCCTACGGCTCTCGCGTTGTATGTGGCGCGGTAAATATGAAACCGCTGCGTCACCACCACCGCCGACTCACACATAAACACTTCTTTAGCCCTTTTCATAGTGTCATAAGTGCTAAATCCAGCGTGATCCATGAATATATCCTCATCCGGCACGCCTTTCTCAAGCGCGTATTTTCGCATGGCATTTACTTCGTCATAGTCTTCCCCGCCATGGTCGCCGGAGAAAAGCAGCTTAGGCGCGACTCCTGCTTTATAAAGTTCTATAGCGCCAAGCACCCTGTCCTCTAATACATGACTAAGCCTCCCGGAGCTCCATACCTTAGCGCCCGGCACAATTATAGCGTCAACGCGGGGAATATCTGTTGCTATATCGCTAGCCCCGCTCGCTCCAGTCTCGAATATGTGCTTTTTCGCCTCCGAAATAACTATAAGGTTAACAGCGCCTAGCGCCAGCACAGCAGCGAATATAATAACGCCTGTCCATAGCATAATCAGTTTAAATATACTTTTCGGTTTTTCACTCCCCCGCCTTCTAGCGCGCATATTGGCCCTCCGCCTTTAATCGCTTTGCCTTAGTTTTTATGCTTTAAAATAAGTGACGCGCGCCATGCCATGCCACAGCATAATACGGCGCGCCACGCGTTTACTTTTTAAGAGAATCATAGTCATGCGACTGCTGCTCTTTTCTTTCCTCCATGCGCTTTTTGCGCCTCTTATCCGATGCCTTTACTAAAACAAGCGCGATAGCTATTATGCCGCCTATAAGCAGTATATACGGTAGCACAGACACTATAAATATAAGCAAGTCACCGAGCATGTCGACAAAATCGCCGTAAGAGCTCAAAACGGTCTGCGTGAATTTGGTGCCGTAATCGCCTTCGCTGGTTTCAACAGTACTAAGCTTTACTACCTCTTTAAGCTCAAGCTGTACAGTGCTATAATCTACTAGCGCATCAATCTTTTTAAGAGAGGAAGTATTTGCCTCTATCTGATACAATACGTCGGCTATCTCTTTTTCCAGCTCTATTATATCTGAAAGCTTTGAAGATGTTGTAAGTATGCTTTCAAGCCTTTCAAGCCTTATCTTTAAAGTGGCTACCCGCGCCTCTGTATCGACATATTCGCTGGTTCTATCCTCTCCGCTTTGATTCTTGTTTATAACAATGAAGTTCTTTTCAATTGCTTCAAGAAAGCCGCCGTAATTGCCGCTCGGCACTCTGGCTACTATATAAGCGTAACGGGTCTCATCCGCCCTGTTTATAGGCTTTTTGCCATGCACCTCTGATTTTTCAATATATCCTCCGGCTATCTCTATGGAGTTTTCCAGCTTTTCAATATCTATATCATACTGTTCCGTCTCGATGCTATAGCTTGCCCTTCTGATAATTTTCCTTTGGCTTTCCGGTATGCCCGCGACAATACCCGAACTATTTTCCACTTCTCCCGCCGCGTCATCCCATCCGGCCTCCGGCGCTTCGGCTTCTCCTGTCGCCTGCGGAGCTTGAGGCGCCGCCGAGCCGGTATCATATGCTGGAGCAGCGGAGCAGCCCGACATTATAAGAATAAAAACCATCAGCAGCGCAGGCAGAATGAACCATTTCCGTTTCATAATATTAACCTCCAATGCATTCTTTTTCCCGTCTTCACATTTGACGCTAACGCCGTTTGCTTGTTCCATACCGCCGCTTTAGCTATGCGGCTCGGTTTATATTAATTTTACCATACCGCAAACACAAGAAAAAGGTTAGTAATATTAAATATCTATTAACACTTAAACTGCCGCATACATATGTGACCTATTGAAACGCATAAAACAAAGGCTGTCGCCCTTAAGCAAGCGACAGCCTTTGTGTATATGCTATTATTGATTTATCTTTGCAATGCCTTGGGTTTTCCTAATACTTCCGACATTACTATCGCCCTTATCAGATCGTCATCTGAAAAATTCAGCTTAAGCTTTCTGCCTTTATCGGCATTAGATGACTGCGCCGTCGTGGCAACCGTACTCGCCACCGGAGCGGTATGCGCCGTACGCGGCTCTTTATAAGCGCTTATATCCGGCGCAACGTATTCCGGCTTTATTTCCTCGCTCAGCGCGGCATCTTCAAAAATAGGGTTATTCTCATAAATCCAATCAAAATCACTAGCCTTGGGCTTATCGTGTTTAGGCGCATTATACTGCCATTCATCTATGCCGCTATAATCATACACTGTACTTTCGCCGCTATATGTATATGCTTGATCGCGTTTAGCGCTTGAATCGCCCGCCTTATTCTGCCCTTTTGCAGCCTCCTCGGCTGCATAAGTAAACGGAAAAGCTGTATCCTCCATCGCCTCTCGCATCTGCTCAAAAGGGCTTCTTTGACGGGCCGGCTGTTGCTGGGGAATGCCCTGAGCGGCCTGACGCTCCGCCTTTTTGCGGTTCTCTTCGCTTTTTTTAAAAGCGCGCATTATAAACAGCACGATAGAGCCTATTATTATAAGAGTTTCCATGCAACCACCCGCCTTTCAGCCGTCCGGACTTTATTTGTCCCCTTCTTTTTGCGGGTCATTGCCGCTCATCCTGCTTATGCCGTCGCGCATCTCGGTATCGGCTATTACGTTTCTCATATTGTAATAATCCATAACTCCAAGTTTGCCTTCTCTAAGCGCTGTCGCCATTGCCCGCGGCACTTCGGCCTCCGCTTCTACAACGCGAGCGCGCATTTCCTCAACAGAAGCTTTCATTTCCTGTTCATGCGCTACAGCCATCGCTCTTCTTTCTTCTGCCTTGGCCTGCGCTATACGCCTGTCCGCCTCAGCTTGATCCATCTGCAGCTTAGCGCCTATGTTACGCCCTACGTCAACGTCGGCTATGTCTATTGAGAGTATTTCAAATGCCGTACCTGCGTCGAGTCCCTTGTTAAGTACTGTACGCGATATAAGATCGGGGTTTTCAAGAACGGCTTTGTGGCTCTCAGACGAGCCTATCGTCGATACAATGCCCTCGCCTACGCGCGCTATTATAGTTTCCTCTCCCGCGCCGCCGACCAACCTGCCGATGTTCGCCCTTACAGTAACGCGCGCCCTAGCCTCAAGCTCTATACCATCTATCGCCACTGCGGATATTTTCGGCGTTTCTATAACCTTCGGGTTAACACTCATCTGCACTGCATGGAGCACCTCACGGCCGGCTAGGTCTATGGCCGCGGCTTGCTCAAACTCCAAAGGTATATCCGCCCTTTGCGCCGCTATAAGTGCGTCTACCACCCTGTCGACATTTCCTCCCGCCAGATGATGTGATTCCAGATTGTTTATAGTCAGGGAAAGGCCCGCCTTTGTCGCCTTTATCATGGGATCGATTATCCTTGAAGGTATAACCTTTCTAAGCCTCATGCCGAACAGCGAAAATATGCCAACCTTCACTCCTGATGCCAAAGCCGATATCCATAACCTGACCGGGAAGTAACTGAAGAACAGAATTAAAAATACCAGGATTCCTACCGTTATCAATACCGCTGCAAACACTTGATCCATTGCGTATACTCCTCCTAAAACCAATTTATTTATACGCGGTAACCCGCACATAATGCCTTTACTTTGTAAGCGCCGCTATAATATGGTAAATGGCGTACCCCAGCGCAAAAAGACAGGGTATGCCAAGCAGTACTATAAGTATTGTGCCGGTTGGAGTGCGCTTGCCCATCTGTTGATCCAAAAAACCCCGGTTGGGCTCGAAATCCGCCTTTTCAAGCGGCGTGCCGCACTCTAAACAGTCGTTCTCTATATCCTCATAATAAAGCTCGCATTCAGCGCATACCTTCATTCTCAATTCACCTTTTTCACAACTACTCTGCGCCCTTCAACCTTCTCAACTATAACCTGACTGCCGGCTTCTATAAATTCGCCCTCGCTTACAACGTCTATCTTGCGACCGGCTATTTCCGCTACGCCCGCCGGCCTTAGCGCTGTAGTCGTATTGCCCTCCGAGCCTATAAGCGCAGATAAATCCTCGTTTGACATGTAACCTGCGTCCTTGACAAACCGCTCTTTTAGTATCAGCTTTGATTTAGTCATCCTTCCGGTAGCCGCCCGCCACATTATAAAGCCGAATGCGGCACCTATCACCACTAAAAGCAGCGCGATAATAAGCACAGCCTCCAAGAGGCTGCCCGATTGCAAAAACACACCGACTATAAGCATTATTATACCCAAAGAACCGGCAACTCCAAAGCCGGGAATATTCATTTCTATAATCAGTAGCGCCAGCCCTATAACAAAAAGCAGTATAGCCCATATATCCATAATGCAGCCCCCTTCCGCCACGCCTAACTGCGCCCCCAGCGCATTTTATTGCTTTTTTAGTATACCATATTCATCAGATATATTAAACTTTATTCTGCCTTAAAGGCACACATTCCTTTTCAAAATTGACAGATATAGAAAATCGCGGAGAGTATTCCCTCCGCGATTGATGCTTTTTATTTAGTTAAAAGCTTCTCCAAGCTCGAGCGCCTTGCGGTTTATCGGCAGCAAATGCTCTTTGCTTTCTCCTAAAACCTCTCTAAGCGACTGCATAACGCTGTCAATGCTGACAACGCCTGTTCTCTTTATAAAGGAGCCTAGCATTATCATGTTTGCCCCTCTTGGAAATTCAATTTCCGCCGCCATTTCGTTTATAGGCATGTATATTCCGGTTATGTCTTCTCTTTCAAGCTTGCGGCTTGCGAGCGAGCTGTTTACATACGCTATGCCGCCTTTGCAAACGTCTTTCTCAAATTTGTCTAGCGAAGGGCGGTTTAGCGCCATAAGCTCTGTCGCCGACGTTATAACCGGCGAGCCAATCTGCTCATCCGATATTATCACGTTTACGTTCGCGGTGCCGCCGCGCATTTCCGGCCCGTAGCTCGGCAGCCAGGATACCTCTTTACCTTCAAGCATACCGGCATAAGCTAAAAGCTGCCCCATAGAAAGTACGCCTTGCCCGCCAAATCCGGCTATAATAATGCTATGCGTCGCCATATCATTCGCCCTCCTTAAATACTCCGAGAGGATAATAAGGAACCATATCGCTCTCCACCCATTTAAGCGCCTCAACAGGAGACATTCCCCAGTTTGTCGGGCAGGTTGACAATACCTCTATCATGGTAAACCCCTTGCCCTCCATTTGATATTTAAACGCCTTTTTAATAGCCTTCTTAGCCTTTATAACATTCGCCACCGTATTGACCGCCACGCGCTCTATATAGTAAGCGCCTTTTTGAGTAGAGAGCATTTCGCTCATCTTTAGCGGATACCCGTTGTGCTCTTCAGCGCGTCCGTAAGGCGATGTCGTTGTCTTTTGGCCTATAAGCGTCATAGGCGACATCTGCCCTCCCGTCATGCCGTATATGGCGTTGTTTATAAATATGGTGGTTATTTTCTCACCCCGCCCGGCGGCGTGTGTTATCTCGGCGGCTCCTATCGAAGCGAGGTCGCCGTCGCCCTGATATGTAAACACCACCGCATCATTATGCACCCGCTTTATACCGGTAGCTACAGCCGGCGCGCGGCCATGGGCCGCCTCCTGCATGTCAAAATTAAAATATTTATACGCAAACACAGCGCATCCTACCGGAGCCACGCCTACAATCTTATCCGCGCCTAGCTCCTCAAGGCTTTCGGCAACCAGCCGGTGGACTATGCCATGCGTGCATCCGGGACAATAATGCATTGTAACATCGGTAAGGTACGGGGTCTTTTTAAATACTGTCGCCATTACTTTACCCCTCCTTTTATAACATCAACTATCTCTTGCGGCGTAGGTATAACGCTGCCCACTCTGGCTACAAGCTCAACCGGCTTTTTACCATTTACGCCCAGCCTTACATCCTCAACCATCTGTCCGGCATTCATCTCTACACAAACAAATTTCTTAACGCTTTCCCTGTTCGCCGCCTCTTCAAACGCCTTGTAAGGGAAAGGCCAAACCGTTATAGGACGAATCATGCCGACTTTTAGGCCTTCTGAGCGCGCTTGCGCCACCGCGCTCTTGCATATGCGAGAAACTGTGCCGTAAGCGGTTAGTATGACTTCGGCGTCCTCTGTCATATACTCCTCAAAGCGCGTTTCCTTCTCCTCTATAATCTTGTAATTGGCTTGCAGCCTGAGGTTAAGCGCCTCAAGCGCTTCTGTTTCTATATAAAGGGAATTAACTACCGTTCTGTCGTCTCCATATTTTCCAGTCGTAGCCCACGGCTTGTCAAAGCTTTTTACATCAAATTCTTTAAACTCAACCGGCTCCATCATCTGGCCTATCATGCCGTCGCCAAGTATCATGCACGGCATCCTGTATTCATCCGCCAAATCAAATGCGAGATGCACCATATCCGCCGCTTCCTGAACAGAGCCGGGCGCCAGCGTCAACACTTTGTAATCGCCGTGTCCGCCGCCTTTTGTGGCCTGGAAATAGTCACCCTGCGCCGCCTGTATGGAGCCTAGCCCCGGGCCGCCGCGCACTATATTTACTATAACAACCGGCAGCTCTGCGCCGGCTATATAAGAAATTCCTTCCTGCTTTAAGCTTATCCCCGGGCTGGAGCTCGATGTCATAACCCTCGCTCCCGCTCCCGCCGCGCCATAGCACATATTAATAGCCGCAACTTCGCTTTCAGCCTGCAGGAAGCATCCATTAACCTGCGGCATCCTGCGCGCCATATATTCGGGTATCTGGTTCTGAGGCGTTATAGGGTAGCCGAAGAAAAACCGGCATCCGGCCTGTATAGCCGCTTCCGCGATCGCCTCATTGCCTTTCATCAATTTTTTTGCCATATCAATACTCCATCACCTTTCAACTTCAATAACTGTATCCGGACACATCCTGGCGCAGGCCGCGCAGCCGGTGCACTTTGACATATCAAAAACCTCTGCGGCAAAATAGCCTTTAAGATTAATTGTGTCAGATATGCGGATTATTTTCATAGGACAAACATGAACGCAAAGGCCGCAACCCTTGCATTCCTCATGGTCTATATTAGCCGTTCCCATACAAGCCGCCTCCTAAATATATTTCACCGTAAATACGGTATTGATCTTTTACCGCAGCCCTCGATTACCAATCATGTATAAACCCGTCAAGCTGTGTGCATATAAAAACATTATATATCTAATAACATGCATGCGTCAACGATGATGAGTGTATATAAATAAACCCAAAAACCACCGGTACAATTACTCCGCTTCAATGTTGCTTTTGAATCGGATGTTGTTAAGCGGCTTGTATTGCAGTAGAATATAGGCATCTAATGAATTTGGAGAATGCTATGCGCACAATTAAAGTATTTTTCGGAGGATACGGCTCCGGCAAGACGGAACTTTCCATAAATACCGCTTTAAACAATCTGCCGCGCCCCACCGCGCTCGCGGATATAGATATTGTAAACCCTTTTTTCCGCTCCAGCGAAAGAAGAGCACTGCTTGAAGAGCAAGGAGTAAAGGTTATAGCGCCTATGTACGCTCTTACAAACATAGACTCCCCCGTACTGCCGCCCGCACTGCGCGGCCTGCTTATGGACAAAACGACCGACGCTGTTATAGATGCCGGCGGCGATCCGGTTGGTGCGGCGGCGCTGGGCGGTTATCACGAATACCTTGATGGCAAAGCAGAGATGCTTTTCGTTATAAATACCATGCGCCCGCTTACCTCAACCTATGACGATATAATGTATATGCTCTCGGCGGTACAGTCGCGCGCGCGGGTTGAAGCCACCGGCCTAATAAACAACACAAACCTCGCCACCCACACTACAGCGAGAATGCTGCTAAAGGGCAGAGAGGTTATAGAGAAAGTGTCGGCTAAAAGTGGGGTTCCTATTAAGTTTGTATCTGGCACCAAAGCCATACTTGACGAATATAAAGCGTTAGGCGAGCCAGAAGCGCCGCTTATGCCTATAAATATTTACATGCGGCCGGAATGGCTAGACTCAACGGAATAAGCGGCAATTTATGTGTGGGCGGCGCCCATCACCATCTTCTTTGCCGATACACGTTCCGGATTTTAATTAAGGAAAGAACTCCAATATACACTTGCGACGGGATTCTTAAGGGGCTGGTCCCTTAAGCGGGGGTTTGGGGGCGGAGCCTACAACATCTCCACATCTTCGAAGCCTCCAACGTCCTAACTTCCCCAATGTTATCACAACAGCAAAAAGCGCGCGTACGCGCGCTTTTGTTATCCGTTTTTACTTAAATCATCTTATAGTCACATTAATACTGGCCGGCGATATAAACACATCTTTCTCCATAAGCTCCTCGGGCAACGAGTACCTTACCTCAAGCTCATGCCGCCCCTTAGACAACCCCGCCACATCTACAAACAGTTTTATATCATCCGCCTTCATTGACTTAACAAGGCTGGCCTTACCGGTTATTGTAACATCGGCGGTGGCGCGATCCGGAGTTACAGTAACGCCTTTCGCGCCGCTTATATCAATAGGCAGATTTTCGAACTGGCGTATTTCACGCTTTTCAGTTATCTGCACCTTTATCTCAACCTCATCCCCGCTTATAACCTTAAGACCCGACGGCACCGTAAGCCGGTACACGCCTATAATATCTTTATTGGCGTTCTGCACATCTATGCTTTCGACTCTTAAAGCAAATGTTCTTGCCATAATATCAGGATCGCCTACAATCTCAACTGTTTGAGGGAACGCCTCCATTGAGCGCACCTCATAGCCCGGCGCTATGTCGTCTATGCCGGCGAGCGATCCCGCCACATCCACATTTACAGTCTTTTTAGGCAATACCTCCATGCGCGCTATTACAGAATAGTCGCTGCCAAGATAGTTTTCCTCAAGCTGTCTGCCCTCGGCGTCAAAAAACTTTACCTTTATGTTTTCATTTACGGTTGAAGTAAGATTTGTAAGCGTTATATCGCATACCGCCTTGCTTACCTTGTCGATGTCTTCTTTGGCGCCCTTTAGCATTATAGTTTCCGGCGTAAGCTGCGCCACGCCCGCCCAATACCCGATAGGCGGCGAGCCTATAAGATTTACCTCGACAGGAATCTCGCGCTCGGCTATTACATCTATATCAAGCGTGACATATTCCGGCGATACCGGCGATACCTTTACCATAGTCATGCTTTCGGTCTGTATTTTAAGAGTATGCTGCCCTACTTTGTTTATCTTTGATAAATCTATATAAGCGGTTATGTTATCTCTTGTAATATAATTAAGGTCGTTAAGAGGGCCCTCAAGCTCAACGCTTACATCTTCAAGTATTGTTTTTATATCGCCGCGTATTGTAAGCCCGAGGTCTTTCATAACCGATTCATTTCTAAGCTGAACGGTAACGTTATTTATTGTTTTATCCCTTACCGGGTTTGTCTCGCTTAACACATAGTTCCAAAGCAGTATCGCGAAAAATATCGATACCAGCTTCATAAATGTGTTTCTTTTAAAAAACTCAGTTAGCTTTTCCATTTTTAGCCTTCCTTTTGAGCAATCCCACAAGAGAGCCGCCGCCTTCCGGCTCTTTTATAAACAGGCTTACCAGCAAATCCCTTAGCGCCTTTGAATCAAGGTATCTTATGAGCCTGCCCTCCCTGGCCATGGATATAACGCCGGTCTCCTCCGATACTATTATAGTAACGCTGTCAGATACCTCGCTTACTCCAAGAGCGGCGCGGTGCCTTGTGCCAAGTTCCTTTCCTATCTCCTTATTGCTGCTAAGAGGCAAAAAGCAACCGGCTGCATATATAAGCGGGCCTCTCAATATGGTTGCCCCGTCATGAAGCGGCGTATCCGGCTCGAATATGTTTTCAATAAGGGCGGCGGATATGCGCGCGTTTATAACTGTGCCGGTTTCAGCAATATCTCTTAGTCCGATTTTTCTTTCAAATACCATAAGAGCGCCTATCTGTCTTTTCGACATGCTGAGTATGGCGGTGTGCAGCTCATTTACGGCGCCTTCATACATCTGCTGCTCGGTTTCGGCATATTTATCGAATATAGCGCCGCGGCCTATCTGCTCAAGCGCCCGCCTAAGCTCAGGCTGGAACAATATTACTATAACTATGGCTCCTGATTGTATGAGGTAATTAAGAACCCATGATATAGATGAAAGCTTTAAAAGCTCGGCGACAAAAGCGGCTATAAGTATAACTCCTAAACCCTTTACAACCTGAACGGCGCGGGTTTTTTTTGTAAGCTTAAGAAGCTGGTAGATAAGTATAGCCACCAACAAAATGTCTATTACGTCTCGGAAGTTGAATTGTTTTAGTCCTTGCAGGACATTCGCGTATATATCTGCCAAGCACCGCACTCCATTCCGCTGTAATCAAATCGTATACATTTATATTATAGCCTTATATACGCCCCAAGCGCAAACATTTATACTGCCGCCGCCCGCCGCTTATAAAGCTTATCCACGTTTACTAAAATAAAAAGCGCTATGCAGCGCAAAAAGCTAGTCTTCGCTGTTTTGTATTCCCCTTTTGTTGTATTCATTCATTATCATGTCCACCTTTCGACTCTGCTCGAAAATTTTGTTGCTCGCTAGCCTGCCGGTGGCCTTGAACTCGTCTTCAGCCATCTTCTCCAGCCTTTTGCGCTCTGCGGCTAGGGAATTAAGCAGCTCCTGATTGCTCAATTCCTTAATTTTTCTTCTCCCCGCCAAATCCATACCTCCATAGTCGTGCGTCAAATATTTAATGCGGGCGCTGCTTCCCCCGCTCGCGCATTCTATGTTGCGCGCGCCGTTTTTATGCAATATACTGTTTTTATGTTATATGCTTGATATATGCCTATACTAATATACATCCGCATCACAATCCAATCATATTAGGAGAACAGCATGCACCCTGTAGTAGACCGTTTCGAAAACGGATTAGCCGTAATTATCGAAGGCGAACAGCGCTTTACTCTTGAGCTGTCCTCTCTTCCCGACGGCATACGCGAAGGCGATTGCTTAAAGTTTGAAAACGGCGTTTGGCAAAAGGATGAGCAAGCCACACTGCTCCTTAGGCAAAAGGCTGAAACCCTTGCCAATAAGCTTTTCAAGCGCCGTCGTGATCGCCATAACCCACCTCAATAAGCATAGCCCTTACAATAAGCCGCTTAGCGTTACTAACGCCGCCCGCCGCCTGACACGTTGTCAGCGTAAGCGCGGAGTAGTCGGTTTGCTTAACCGGCGACCAGTCGGTTTTATCAACTATATAAACTTTTTCAACCTCATAAACGAAAACACCCTCGCTATTATACACATTTATGCGGCTGCCGGGGTCAAGTTCGTTTAATTTTCTAAAATAATCCGCCGGACCCGTTCTGTGCGCCGCTATGCAGGTATTGCCAACATACCCCGGCATAGGCGACGAGGGGTAATACGCCGCGCCTACTCGCATCTTTTTATACATGTCCGAGCTGCTTAAAGGCACAAAAACCGATACCTTAAGCTCTATGTCCGGTATCACCATAAGCGCGTCCGGATCTTCTTCCCCGTCAAACGAGGGGAGATTAAAGAGCGTTGTGGCATCGGTATCAGGAACATCTTCCCATTCTTCTAACAGTTCAGCCCCTTCATATAAAGGCAACTCCAGATCACGCGCGGCTACAAATTGCTCCGGCATTTGGTATTCCGCCTCAAATCTGTCGGTGGCGCTTTTCGCCGCCCGTTTTACGATACAGTCAAGCGCGGCGGCATAGCCCGCCATAACAAGCCCGGCTATTATAAGGAGAATCGCCGGCAACCTAATCCATTTTTTTCGCGCCCAGCCGCCGGACGCCGCTTTATTCCGGCTTAAATCAGCTTTGCCCAAACTAAGTTATCTCCAGTTCTAACGCGCTTATGCTATTACTCATATAACCGCCTTATTCGGTCAAGCGTTTAATAAATCCTGCTAAAAAACAAACCCCCGCGCTTTTTCTTTTTTTATTGCAAAAATGTTTATAATAATATATTATTTATACATCTTATTTATATAAATTTAACAATTATCTCATCGACGCCGCGCCGCGCCGGTGATTTAGGGGGAATGGTCTTGCTTTCATACCTTATGGAAAACATTTCTGAAAAGCTGATATTGCTGCCGCTTTTTTACCGTAAGCTCAACGCAGAAGCGGTAGCCGCAAGCGGCTTAGGCTCATCCCAGCTTCAGATACTCGTGCTTTTAAACCGCATGGGCAAGCTGCCGATGTATGAAATAGCCGACCGCATCTGCATATCAAAGCCTAACTTAACCCCGCTTATAGATAAGCTGTGCAAAGCCGGCTACGTCGATCGTACGCCGGGCGAGCTGGACAGGCGGGTAATTTTCGTTTCCATAACAGGTAAGGGAATGTCTTGCATATACGGCTACAAACAAGCCATGACAAACCTGCTGTCCTATCAACTAAACAAAATGCCTATTCAGGAACAACAAAAGCTTGATGAGGCGTTTGAAACCATAGTTTCGGCATTCCGCTCATTAAACGAATAAACTACAGCCGATATCCTTATAAAACGGCGTTATTTGCTTGGCTATTTAAGCCTGCTTTCTATAAGCTTTGCGAGTTCCCACGCGCTTTTATCTATAAGTTGTTTGTCCGGCGCTTCAATCATAACCCTTATTACAGGCTCTGTGCCGCTCGGGCGTATAACCACCCTGCCGTTACCTTCAAACAGCTCCTCTATCTCTTTTATTCTTTTTTGTATAACCTCGTCATCTTGATATTTTTGTTTAGCCGAATTTGGCACCCTGGCGTTTATAAGTACCTGCGGATATATCTTTAGCTGCTTTGACATAACCGAAAGCTTTGTCTTCTTTTTCGCCATTACAGACAGCAGATGAACTCCGGTGAGTATACCGTCCCCAGTGGTATTTTTATCGAGGAATATAATATGGCCGCTTTGCTCCCCGCCAAGGTTGCAGCCGTCCTGTATCATACGCTCTAATACATACCTGTCGCCTACCTGCGTCTGTATAACATTTATGCCCGCCTTTTCCATGCATTTAATAAGGCCGAGGTTGCTCATTATAGTCGCTACCAGTGTGTTATTCTTAAGCTGGTTGTTTTCTTTCATATCAAGCGCGCATATAGCCATTATCTTGTCGCCGTCAACTATCATGCCGTGCTCATCGACGGCTATCAGCCGGTCGGCGTCTCCGTCAAACGCCAGCCCTACGTCGGCTCCAAGCTCTGTAACGAGCTGCTGTAACCGCTGTGGCGACGTTGAGCCGCAGTTGTCGTTTATGTTTTTGCCGTCAGGATTGTTGTATATGGGATAAATAGTCGCACCTAGCCTCGCGAAAACATCCTCCGCAACATTGCTCGCCGCTCCATTCGCGCAATCTAGCACCACCTTCATGCCGCCTAGATGCGTTTCTGTGGTGCCGCAGAGGAAATCGACGTATTCGCGCGAAGCGTTTTTAATCCTTACCCGCCGCCCCACTCCTTCGCCGGACGGCAGCTTAACACCGCACTCATCTAGCCCTTTTTCTATAACCTCTTCGATATAGTCCTCAATAGCATCGGCAAGTTTATGGCCAGACGTGTTGAACAGCTTTATGCCGTTGTATTCAACAGGATTATGCGAAGCCGATATAACTATGCCGGCATCCATGGAATAGTGCCTTGTAAGGTAGGCTATAGCAGGCGTCGGCAATACGCCGCAAACAACCGCCTCCCCCCCAACAGAGCAAACGCCGGCCACCAGCGCCGATTCGAGCATCTCGCCGCTTAGTCTGGTATCGCGGCCTATAAGTATCCTCGGACGCTTTATGGCGCTGGTAAGTGCGTATGTGCCGGCTTGACCCAGCTTAAAAACAATATCGCAAGACAGTTCGGTGTTGGCTATGCCTCTTACTCCGTCCGTGCCAAATAATTTTCCCATCAATATCTTACCTCCAGTTCAGCATATCAATGCCGTTAGATTATATCATAATATCAGATTGATTAAAACATACCTCTCTAGCCATGTTGCGGCATTATTTTATGCACTTTTTGACCATCGCTGTGGTATACTTATAGAAAAAAGGAAAAAGCAAACATGTACGACTCAATAATTATTGGCGCAGGCCCCGCCGGGGTTACCGCCGCTATATATCTAAAGCGGGCCGGCTTAAACGCGCTTATCATTGAAGCTACCTTCCCGGGCGGGCAGACGGCGTCGGCGGCGCATATAGAAAACTATCCCGGATTTGTGCGCATAACAGGCGCGAAATTCGCAAACCAGCTCGGCGTTCATACCCGCAGCCTCGGCGTTGAAATGCTAAACGAGCAAGTTGAGCGCGTAGACTTTTCCGGCGAAATAAAAAGCGTTTTTACCAGCTCCGGCGAACATAAGGCGAAAACCGTTATAGTGGCTACAGGGGCTAAAAGCCGGCTGCTCGGCGTTAAGGGAGAAGCAGAGCTTTCCGGCTCTGGGGTAAGCTACTGCGCCACCTGCGACGGCAACTTCTTTAAAGGCATGGACGTGGCGGTGGTAGGAGGCGGCAATACCGCGCTTGAAGACGCCATATACCTTTCAAACCTTTGCACCTCGGTAACGCTTATACATCGCCGCGACCAGTTTCGCGCCGACCAGGCCGAAATAGATCGCGTGCGCGCCAAGAAAAATGTCAAAATGGAGCTGGATTCTACCGTCGATTCCATAGACGGAGAGTTTGGCGTAGACTCGGTTACCATAAGAAACAAACATACCGACGCCGTTAAAACAATACCTGTGCAAGGCGTTTTTGTGGCGGTAGGGCAACAGCCCGACACCTCGGCTTTTAAAGACTATTTAAATATAGACGCAGGCGGATACATAATTGCCGATGAAAAAACGCAAACCAATATCCCCGGCGTTTACGCGGCGGGCGATGTAAGGGTTAAAGAGCTAAGGCAGATTGTGACCGCCGTTTCGGACGGGGCGCTTTCCGCCTATTATGTGGCAAAATATATAGACGCACGTGCCGAAGCCCGCTAAAACCATTATAATCGGCACAAAACGGAGCTAAAAGCATGTATAATTTACTCGCCGTTTTATATGCGGCGCTGTTTTTTGCATCAGGACAAGTCGTTTCCCGGCATGTGTTCCACGCCTCCTCTCCGGCTATCCGGCTGTGGCTTGGTGGAGCCGCGGGGCTGCTTATGCTTATATGGCTGCCCGCACTCTTTTCCTTCCTTCTCGGCTTTACCCTTTTAGCGCAGCTTATTGCCGCCGCCGTTGCGGCGGCGCTTTTGGCAATTTTATATCCTAAAACTGGATTCCATCTTTCACTTGATTTTAAACGCCTTAAACTTCCGCTTATATTATGCGCGCTGCTAACCGCCTTTTGCGCCTTCCTCCTCCATACCCACACGCTGCTGGAGCGGGGCGGTGCTTTATACTGCGGGCAAAGCACTTATGGAGATATGCCGCTGCACCTCGGCTTTATAACCAGCATAAGCACGCAGGGCTTTTTCCCTCCTGTATATTCGATACTTCCCGGCACTGCTGTCGGCTATCCCTTCCTTTCCGATTCGGTATCCTCAACATTTTTAACGCTCGGCGCCACGCTTAAAACAGCATACATATTGCCAATGATCTGGGCGCTCTTTGTAGTATTCGCCGGCGCTTGGGCGATGCTTTCTGCTTGGCTTAAAAACCGCCGCGCCACCATTATAGCGTATGTACTTTTTTTCCTTGGCTCCGGCTTTGGCTTTATATATTTTTTAGACGGCGCACGGCTCGACCCCAATATATTCACCCGCATATTCACCGCGTTTTATGAAATGCCGACAAATCTTGTGGGCGAAAACATAGTTTGGGTAAATGTCATAAACGACATGCTGGTACCGCAGCGCGCTACGCTTTTTGGCTGGGCAATGCTTTTTCCCTGCCTGTATCTCCTATATAAATCGGCGTTTGAGGGGCAAAATCATTTTATACAATTATCTGTTTTCGCCGGCCTTATGCCGCTTATACATACCCACTCCTTCCTCGCCCTCGCTATTATTTCAGCGGCATGGTGCGTTGTTTATTTTATAAGAAAAGGCTGGCGGGATACATTGTCTGCGTGGCTGCCATACCTCGTTATAGTTCTTATACTCGCTTTGCCGCAGCTTATAGCCTTTACGTTTAAACAATCATCGGCGGAAGGATTTATTAGGCCGCATTTTAATTGGATAAACGAGAAAGACCCGTGGCTTTGGTTTTACATAAAAAACATAGGCATACCGTTTATACTGCTGCTGCCGGCGCTGGTTTTTGCCAACCGGAGGGACAGACGGGTGTATACCGGCGCAGCACTTATATGGCTGATATGCGAATTTGTAGTTTTCCAGCCCAATCTTTACGACAACAATAAGCTGCTGCTTATATGGCACTTTTTCACCTGCGGCATAGTAGGCAAGCTGCTCGCTAAGCTGTATCGGCGCATGGCGGGCATACGGGGGCGCGGCATATTGGCGGCGACGGTGATGTTTTTCTGTGTATTCTCAAGCATGCTTTCGCTGACAAGGGAGGTTGTGTCGGAGTATCAGCAGTTTAGCGCTGATCATGTGGCGGCTTCAGAATATATAAAGGATAATGCCCCCGCCGACGCGCTTTTTCTAACCGCCGACAACCACAATAACGCCGTCTCCTCGCTTACCGGGCGAAATATCGTCTGTGGCACGCCGTCCTTCCTCTTCTTCCACGGCATTAACTATAACGACAGCCATATCGCCGCCCGGCTTATGTTTGACAGCGCAAGCTTTGACGCGCTTAACAGCTATTATGATGTTGATTATGTTTTTATAAGTTCTTATGAGCGCACCTTCGCGCCCGGCGCCGACTTTGATTTCTCACGCTACAAATTATGGTACGAAAACGGCGATATAAAAATATACGCAATATCGGAGCGGGCGCTTTAACACGCTAACTTAGCGGCTTTGCGGCAATTCCCTTGTTGCCAATCGATAGGCGCTATAATATAATATATATGATATGCAGGCATTAAATAAACTGGCGTTAGATCGCTACCCGGCAACTTTACTTCAGCCTTAAACCGCAATCAAATGACGCTAGCCGCCGGCTCGCAACTATAGTACAAGCATAAACCCGGCCGGGAAAGCGCCGCTTAGCTGTGCATGACTGGAAAAGGGCTGCTAAAAATTTAACCGCAGCTATTGAGGCGGTTATTGACAGGCAGGTAATTATTTTGAAAAACAATTTTCCTACCCGAAATCGATCACAGCTTTTCCTTATAGTTTTTTCTATAGTTTTTCTTATTTTCGGTATTGCCTCAATTGTAATACCCGCTTATCAGGGTAGCCAGGCCGGTCTTGGCGGACAGCCGCTTATAGCGCTTGGTAAGGCGGATATTTCAAATTGGTCGGCGGATAACGGCGGCCTTTTAAGTCTTGGCGGCGAATGGGAGTTTTATTGGGGCCGACTTCTTGATAGTGATGATTTTAAAAGCGGCGCACATGAACCTGCATATGCTAAAATGCCTGAGCTTTGGAACTCTATGGACGGAGCCGCGTCAACCGGATTTGCCACCTATAGAGCTATAATAAATAAAAACCCCGCCTTTACTCGCATGGGTATTAACCTGCCCTACGCTTATTCAGCTCAAAAGCTTATAATTAACGATGAGGTCGTATGCGAAGAAGGCGTTGTTACATCATCGGCAGACGGTAGCCACGCCGGCTATGCCGCAAACGCGGTATACTTCAATTCCGACAGCGATACAGTCGAAATAATACTTCAGGTATCGAATTTCAGCCATCACCTTGGCGGCATATATTGCGCGCCTATTTTCGGCTCGCAGCAAGCCGTTTATCGCAACTGGATGACAAGAGCGGGAACAGATATAGCGCTGGCATCAATATCGGCGCTTGCCGTATTTATATTTCTAAGCATATACGTTATAACATACAAAAACCCCGGATATCTGCTAAGCGCCGGAGCGGCGTTTGCGTTTATGTTGCGCTCGCTGCTGCTTGGCGTAGGTGTATTATATGATATGGCGCCTACGGCGGATAATTTCCTGCTGCGCCTTGAATACCTAACGCTTTATATAGCGATTATATTAATGCTTTTATATTTTGTTAATTTATATCGTGAAAACACCCGTGGAAACGCTTTTAGAGCGCTTATGGTCATGAACGCGTTATTGTGTCTTATTGTCATCTTCCTGCCGACAAGAATATTTACAATGCTGCAAAATGTGATGTACCCCGCCTTTATGCTTAACTTCATATTTATAGGCTATCTGATAATAACCCGCCTAAAAGACGATATACCTTATAATTTAATAAATATTCTGAGCGCCGCCGCCATACTTATATGCGCCATAGCGCAGATTGTATTTTTGCCGATATCCCGCTCTTTAAACATTTTGGTTATAGGCGTATGGGTGCATTGCCTTATAATTATGTATATGTCCTTTTATTCCATGCAGGACGCCAACATATCGATGCAGCGCATGTCCGACTCATTGGAAACGCAGATATCCGAGCGTACCTTTGAGCTTACCCGTCTAAACAGTGAGCTTATGCGGGAAAACCAGGCGCGTCAGCGTGCCGAGCATGACCTTAGGCAGATAAGCATAACCGACTCTTTAACCGGCATATACAACCGCCTTTTCTCGCAGCAAACTTTAGACCTTGAATATAAGCGGTACCGACGCTACGGCTCCGAGTATTCTATAATAATGTTTGATATAGACCACTTTAAAAGAATAAACGATCAATTCGGACATACGCAAGGCGACAAAGTGCTGGTAGAGCTGTCCTCTCGAATAGGCTCGCATCTTCGCAGCACAGATATATTCTCCAGATGGGGCGGCGAGGAGTTTATAATAATAATGCCGCACACCGTATTTGAAGTAGCAATGCTTGCCGCCGAAAGGCTATTGGATGCCGTATCTTCGCAGCCGTATGAAAAGGTTGGCAAAGTTACCGCCAGCTTTGGCGTCGCCTCCATAACGCCGGGCGAGACCAGCGATTCTTTGGTAAAGCGCGCCGACGAATACCTCTATCAGGCTAAGAACGAAGGTAGAAATTGCGTAAGAGGCGGGCGTATAGATTCCCAGCAGTTTGATAATTTAAGAGAAGAATAAAGTAATATTAATTCGCTTATTCCTTTATAAGCAATGCTTAAAAAATGCCATAATTCTATGGCATTTTTTATTTTATCGGGAAGACGAGCTTGGTACGGGGAGCGAGCCTCCTGTCGCCGCCCCTTTAAAAATGGTTGGATCCCAAGCTTTGTAAAATACCGCTTTGCGACATTTTACGGAGAGAAAAAAGAGGCTGATGTGATGCTAGGTATCGCCAGACTGCAAATAGAAAATAAAGAGCCTAAAAACTGCGCCTAAGAACTATTGGTATAATTAGGTTTTCTTTGGCTTACCTTTCTTTTTCCCAAAAGAAAGGTAAGAGCATATATTGGTTTTAGGTGATTATAATGAAGCTTACTCCTTATAACCGTATTGCCGCCGTAAATTACGCGCACAAATGGGCATACCAGCGCAACCCCGCATATTACAACTTTGACTCATTGGGCGGTGACTGCACAAACTACGCTTCGCAGGTAATTTATGCCGGCAGCGGCGTTATGAATTTTACTCCGGTTACCGGCTGGTTCTATCGCTCATCATACGACCGAACGGCGTCATGGACAGGCGTTGAGTATCTCTACAATTTTTTGACGAAAAACAAAGGCCCCGGGCCCTTCGCGCTATCCGTCGATGTATCTGAAATAAAGCCGGGCGATATAGTGCAGCTTAAGCTGTCAAAGGCGGTTTTTTCGCACTGTCCGGTTGTTGTAAGTGTGGGACGGCCGGCATCTGTCAATAATATATTGGTAGCGGCTCATACAATAGACGTAGACTATCTCCCCCTTACACATTACAACTATCGGGATATACGCTTTTTGCATATCGGCGGCGTTTACAAATACTAATTTTTAATATTTATGCCTGTCCGGCAAGGAACTTATATAAGTGCTTTGCGTCATATTGGCATAGCGCTAAGAATAATTGAAATGGTGTTATATTCATAGTATAATTGCGTTAACGACAATGGGAGGTATGCATTTTGACGTGTCCCGAATTCCAAAAAAATATAAACGCGTACCTCGATAACGAGCTTTCAGCGCCTGAAAAAGATCAGTTAGCCGCGCATATCGCTATATGCCAAAGCTGCGCCGACATGCTGGCAGAGCTGTCAAAAACAAAGGACGCTGTAAGGTCGTTATCGGGAGCGCCTCTCCCCGCCGGTTTCCATACAGAGCTTATGGAAAAAATAGCCGCATCCGACAAATCGGGTTCGGCAACATCCCGGCAGCAGAGGCTATTTTATAAACGCCCGGCTGCGATTGTCGCTGCCGCTGCCGCCGTAGCTATAATTGCATACGGCGCTTATTACCAGTTCTATGGCGCGGGCCAAAATTCCGCCGCTTACGATAATACATCTATGGCTGTACTTGAGGCGGCGCCGGCAGAAGTGCCTAACGATGCCGCCGGCATTATGGCCGATACCGGCTCTGGCGATGTTGCGCCGGATGAATCTACTAGCGAAAACGCCGAGTCCGAAGATACCGCAGACGACGCTCAGATGACAATCCTTGCGCCCACCGCGAGAGATGGCCGCGTCAAAGCGCCGTCCTCCGGAGCGAGCGCCACCCCCAGAGGAGACTTAACGGAGGGCTGTTCTAGTAGCAACATCATCCACTCATATGAAGAAGCAGAATCTAAAGAAACATCCCAAGCCGTCCGTCCCGCGTCGGCATATATAAGCGTTTCTAATGTTGATGTGGCGCTTACTAAAATAGAGCAAGCGGCGGAAGGCAGCTTTGAGCTGCTGTCACGAACGGATGAAGAAATATCTATAAGCGTTTCTAAGGAGTACAGGTCGGTCATGACCGACATATTAAAAGAAATAGGCTCAGATACCGAGCCCCAAGAAACGAACAGCGAATTTATATTTCTTAAAATAAGCTATCGCTAAATGCGCGGCAGATAATCTAAATAAAAGTACTAAAGGAGTGATGCGTATGACTAAAATAATTCCTGAAATATCAGGCGCCCTTAGGAAACAGATGTTAAGGGTACCCGATGTTATCCGCCAAGCCAGCGGCATAAGAATTATGGGTAAGCTTATACGCTCCCTCGTTTTCTCTACCGATGTAGCCATAATACGCAACATAAACGCCGATGCCGTTATAGCCGTTTACCCTTTTACGCCACAACCTATAATAACGCATAGCATAATTATGGCGGCGGATATACCGGTGCTGTGCGGCGTAGGCGGCGGTCTTACGAGCGGCAGACGTGTTGTCGATCTCGCACAGGACGCCGAGTTTCAAGGTGCGCTGGGCGTAGTTGTAAATGCCCCTACGCCAAACGAAACTATCGCGGCGCTTAAAGAGGTTATAGATATACCCATTGTCGTAACGGTGGTATCGGACAACGAGAACTATGATTTTCGCTCTCGCATAGAAGCCGGAGCCGATATACTCAACGTATCCGGTGCCGGTCGCACCAGCGAAATTGTACGCAAAATACGCAAAGATTTGCCCGACGTCGCCATACTGGCAACCGGCGGCCCTAACGAAGAAAGCATACTTCGCACCATAGAAGCCGGAGCCAACGCCGTAACATATACTCCCCCGACAAACGCCGAACTGTTCCGCGTAAGAATGGAAGTATATCGCGACAAACTTGATGCGAACAATAAATAAGTTGTAATATAGAAAAAAGCATTATAAAAAAGCGTGCGAAAAGCACGCTTTTGTTATTTTCCACCTATATTTATTTCCACTAGTGGCAATCCACCTATTTCATGCGCCCTGCGTATTAATTAAAACTTTCCGCCTATGATTGAGAGTATTACAAATATTATAAGCGAAACAATAAGGCCGCCTAGGAAGGATAGCCTAAGGTGTTTTAATCTAACGCCGTATTTTGTCTCCACCTGCCTTGAGCCGAACATGTAAATAAGAAATGGTACTAAGAACAGATAGCTAAGCAGCATATTATCTTCAGACGGCTCTATCTGCATAAACAGGTATGTTGCCGCCGCTAAAACAATGCCCACAACAATCTGTAAAATCTTAAAAGTCTTTTCCGGTATGTTTATCTCAGGCAGCTTAACTTCCTCCTCGCCGCCTTCGGTTTCGGTATCCACAACCTCACCCTGAAGTACTTCTGTTTCTTCCGGTTTATTTTTTTCAGAATCGTAATTGCTCATGAGTGCCTCCCGTAAAAATTTCTAATGTAATTATACACATAGGCGGCGGATATTGCATTATTTATTATTTAAAGCGCAAATTGAAGGCAAAGCCATTGTTTAGTTTGCTTTTTTGATATTTTCTGCTACAATAATAATTGGACTTTTCTTATGCAGAAGCAGCATCCACGCTTTCAAGCAACAAACAAGGGGGAATTACCGTATGAAAGAGTACAAGGCCAGTCACATCCGTAATATTGCTACTATCGGGCATGGCGGAGAGGGAAAAACGACCCTTACTGAAGCCATGCTTTTCAATGCAGGAGTTATAGACCGCATGGGCAGGGTGGAGGACGGAACCACCGTAGTAGACTATGACCCCGAAGAAATAAAAAGGCAAATTTCAATAAGCGCGGCGGTAGCTCCGTTTGAATTTGATTCCCACAAAATCAATATAATCGATTGCCCCGGCTATTTTGATTTCATCGGCGAGGTATCGCAGGCGATGGTGGCGGCGGACGGCGCGCTTATAGTAGTTGGAGCGGCGTCCGGCGTTATAGTTGGAACGGAAAAGGCATGGGATGCCTGTGAGCAGCACAATATGCCGCGTATGTTTGTCGTTAATCAGATGGACAGAGAGCATGTTGACTTCTCTAAGGTTCTAGGTCAGCTTAAAGAAAACTATGGCACAGCGATAGTGCCGCTTCAGATCCCCATAGTCGAAAATGAAGTTTTCAAGGGCTATATCGATGTAATAGACAAAAAGGCATACGAATTCGCCGGTAAAGGCTTAAAGGAAGTACCTGTTCCTGAAAACCTCTCGGATCTTCTTGAGAGCAGCTATGAAGCGGTTGTAGAGGCTGCCGCCGAAAGCGACGAGGAGCTCATGGAAAAATACTTCGAGGGCGAGGAGCTTACACTTGACGAAATCAAAAAAGGATTGCGCGACGGCGTACTTTCATGCAGCGCGGCTCCTGTCACCTGCTCTGCCGCTACCATTCACGCCGGCGTTACCACCATTATAAAAGATATGATAAGCTATATGCCCTCCCCCGCCGATGTCGCGGCGGCTAAAGGCGTTAATCCCAAGAATAATGAAGAAGTTGAAAGGCAATGCGACGATAAGGCTCCTTTCTCGGCGCAGGTGTTTAAAACAGTCGCCGATCCGTTTGTTGGAAAGTTGTCGCTATTTAGGGTTATGTCGGGCAAACTTACAAGCGATATGACCATGTATAACAGCAATGCCGAAAAAAACGAGAAAGTCGGCACAATATATGTCATGCGCGGCAAAAAGCAAACTACTGTACAGTCGCTTTCCGCCGGTGATATAGGCGCTGTTGCAAAGCTTCAATATACCGTTACTGGAGATACGCTTTGCGACCAGGCCAACGCTGTAAAATTCCCGTCCATAGAATTTCCGAAACCCAGTATATCGCTCGCTGTAAACTCAAAGAAAGAGGGCGATGAGGACAAGATTTTCTCCGGCCTTCACAGGCTTGAAGAAGAGGATCCCACCTTCTCAGTCGATAAAAACGCCGAAACAGGCGATACTATGATAAGCGGCATGGGCGAATTGCATCTTGAGGTTATATGCCGCAAGCTGTTTAACAAATTCAATGTCGAGGCGGTGCTGGTAGATCCTAAGATACCTTACCGTGAGACTATAAAGAAGGCTGTTAAGGCGGAAGGCAAACATAAGAAACAATCGGGCGGACACGGACAGTACGGCCATTGCTGGATAGAGTTCGAACCTATTTTAGATGGCTCCGCCGAGTTTGAATTCATAGATAAAATTGTCGGCGGCGTAGTGCCCAGGCAATATATACCCGCTGTTGAAAAAGGGTTGCGCGAAAGCATGACAAAAGGCGTTTTAGCGGGATACCCCGTTGTCAATGTACGCTGCACGCTGTATGACGGCTCATACCACAGCGTTGACTCGTCTGAAATGGCTTTCAAAACGGCTGCCCGACTCGCGTTTAGGAAAGGCTGCGCGCAGGCTAATCCTGTAATACTTGAGCCTATATACAAAGTCGAGGTGACAATCCCCGATGAATACATGGGCGATGTAATAGGCGATATGAACCGTCGCCGCGGCCGCATAATGGGCATGACGCCTGAAAACGGCAAGCAGACGGTAGCCGCCGAGGCACCGCTCTCAGAGATGTTTAAATACACCACCGACCTTCGCTCTATGACACAGGCGCGCGGATCGTTTACAATGGAGTTTGAGCGTTACGAGGAAGCTCCCGCCAACATAGCCGCCAAGATAGTAGAGCAGGCTAAGCGTGAGGACGAAGACGAAGAATAATCTTCTCCGGCAATAAATTCAGATTGCATAAAACATAAGGTTATCAAAGATGCCGCCCCTTTTGAGGCGGCATCTTTTTACGCATCTATAACTTCAATAAACATCAAAGATCATGGCTTTTGGCTATACCGCCTTTTTGGCTCCATCCCGGCGGCACTTCGGCTTTCTCTTATATAATATTATATGCCTGACGTTTTTACTCTGCTCCTGTTTCTCGCCGCCCGCCTTAACATACAGCGCGAACCCCAGCATTATAGCCCCCATCATAACACTCTCGCCATACATACCAACAAAATCCACTTTTGCCACCTCCGCTGTCTTTATGCTATAAGCATACAACAGCACCTGACCCAAAAATGGTATATGCGGAGCGGCAAGCTTCTTAAAATATACTAGACCAGCTAATTACGAAACAGCACCTTTTGAGCCACACCTGCTGAAACAATCGGCAGTTCATGGTTTTAGATTATATTCTATTGGTGGCGAAGAACGACTTGAGCCTTGTCTTTTAACATCTTTTAAGTTTATAGCAATCTATTGAAGCGCTTAACCGCATATGCTATAATTCGTGCATATACTTATAGTAAGTATTGTACTTATATAGCACCATAGATGCCTTCAAAGTTCTTTGCATTAGAAATAGCTCCTACGCGGTGCGTCCAGTATAATTATAATAATATCCTATAGCGGGCGGGCATTTCTGCGATAATTATGAGCAGAAAGCGCCGTCTTATGACTTGTAGCGGCAAACTACTGAGGGGCGGGCGTTGCGTTCGTCCCTCGGATTACAATTATGGCAAAATTAATATGATGGGGTGGAGTCTATGAGTATAAGGTATCTGAACAACCTAACGCAATTGGCGGCTAATTCCGGATTATCGGTGGATAGCCAGATAGGCACTTTGTTTGGCGTAAGGGACGGTTATTCCGTCTTGTTAACCCGCTTAAACAACAACTATCAATTCGCTATTAGCGTGGCGGTATGCCGAGACGGGGAACTGCCTGACGCAAAAATGCTTAAAACAGCCGTTAAAGATTATAAATCACTAACAGGTTGTATCGTTCAGCGCTATAAAGCCACCTATATCATTAAGCGCGGAATGAGCAAGTATAAAACCAATGAAAACGTGCTTCAAGCGCTTAATGATCTTACCCGTTTCCTTAGGGAAAACAGCTTTCAAAACTGCTGCCAAGGCTGCGCCAAAACCGGCGCGGCAGACGCTTACAACGTTTCCGGCGCGGACGCATTGCTATGCCCCGAATGCTTTACCGCCAGCAGCGACGCAATAGATTTAAGGGCGCAGGAACAGTCCCGCAAGCCGGAGAACGTCGTGGGCGGCATAGTCGGCGCGTTTTTAGGCTCGCTTATCGGCGTGGCGGTGATTGTTATAATTGGTCAGCTAGGGTTTGTGGCGTCGCTATCCGGCGTCGTTATGGGCGTGTGTACCGTTAAGGGCTATGAGCTTTTAGGCGGGCGGCTGAGCAATAAAGGTATAGTAATCAGTATTGTTCTAATGCTGCTCATGATCTATGTGGGCAATCGCGTAGATTGGGCGCTGCTGATTGCCGCAACCTTTGAAGTGGGGATTATAGAGTCATTTAATGCCGTTCCGATTCTTTACAGCGAAGGCTATCTTACAGGCTATATTGCCGAGCTTCTAATGGTCTATGGCTTTGCTGCGCTTGGCGCCATACCCACCATAATTAATCGTGTGCGCGATCGCGAGAACGAAAATGTCGCCCGTAAAATGATATCGCATAGTTAAACGGCTACACTTGGTTAAATTGTATCCAGACAAGAAAAATAAGTGACACCGCAAAATTAAAAAGGTCGAGCCCGTATTAAAACTTTTAGTAAGGCTCGGCCTTTATGTACTTCCCGCCATCAAAAAATTCATATCTCGGTAACAATAAGAACATCACTCACCGTAGCGGCAGTCTGCAATATCCGTTTCTTTTGGGCTATGCTTCTTTTCGTAAAGAGAAAATAGTATGAGTGACCATACATAGCATAGACCGGAATATAAAAATATCACGAACCGCGAAAGCAGTTCGTGATATCCGTTTCTTTTTGGTTACTTTTTCTTTTCAAAAAAAGTAACTGGTGCGGTCACCGGGACTTGAACCCGGATGGTTGCCCACACGCCCCTCAAACGTGCGCGTCTGCCAGTTCCGCCATGACCGCTTAATATCATGCAGGATTTATTTTAATAGTTTGTGACCAAAAAGTCAACACCCAAATGCTTTATTCCTCAACAATATACCATTTATCTACCTGTCTTGTGTAGTCGATATCCCTTAGGCCGTATATCCCGCGCACCTTATTCCTGTATACCAGCGTATTACATCTAAAGTAAAGGCCAATAATCGGTATCTCACGATTTACCAGTAATTGCATCTCGCTTACGGCGGCCTTAAACGACGTTTCATCCTCCGCCTCGATTATGGAACTTAGCACAGCATCCATCTTGGGGGAAGAATACCCGCCTACATTCTTATCGCCGCCGCTACCCAGCATAAAACGGAAATCCGGCATGGTGGAAAGATAAACTCCGGTAAGCGCAAGCTGGAAATTGCCGTTTTGAACATCCAATGTAAACTCATCCCAAGGCTTGGCTACCACCTCAACGCTAAATCCTACTCTCTCAAGCTGATCGGCTATGATGTACGCCGCTTCATGCCTTATAGGGTTGTCCGCATTCTCGCTGACTAAAAGGCGCAAATGGAGCGTTTGCAGCTTGCCGTCGGTGCCCATAGCCTCAAGCTGCTTAGGGTCTCCATTTCTGTCCGTCCAGCCGGCCTGCTCTAGGAAACTCTGCGCCTGCATAAGGTCATGCTCTACAAACTCCGACGCCGTGCCGTTATACAGCCAGGAATTCGCGCTTATAGGCGAATCTGCCGTTATAGCGTGGCTGTAGACAGCTTTTGATATTATCTCCCGCTTATCAAGGGCACTGGCTATGGCTTGCCTTACAAGTATATTTTTAAGTATAGGGTCGTTAAGGTTTGGCAAAAGGTAATCAAAAACCTGCGACTGCATATCCATAATCGTCGTACCTTTTATGCCTCTATATCTTCCGGAATGGAGCAGCGAGGAATTTATCATATCCACCTCGCCGTCCGAGTATTTCATAAGCTCCTCATCGTGAGTCTTAACAGCGGTAAAGTAAATGCTGTCTATGTACGGGCGGCTTTTCCACCATTTGTCGTTTACAACAAGCCTCATATGTCCTCCCGCCTCATAGCTCTCCACCACATAAGGCCCTGTGCCCGAATACAGGCCGGCGGCCGTCTTTGGCACTACGGGGAAGGTCATGGCGTAAAGCAGGCTGTAACCGCTTGTCTTGGGCTTTACAGCAAGCGTCATATCATCTCTTACAGAGTACGACTCAATCGCCTCCGCCACGCTTTTATAAAGCGGAGCGTTAGAGGCCGTACCTTTCGAGCCTCCATTCTGCCCAGAAGTTAGTGCTTCTTCATCGCCATTGTCGCCGTCAGCATCGTCCTCATCGGGGGTATTGGATGTATCTCCCGCTGCCACTCCTATTATTCTTTGTATGGAATGGGCTATATCATTTGCTGTAAGCGCGCCGCCGCCATGCCAGGTCACATTCTCACGCACTCGAAACACCCAAGTGCCGTCCGCCTCGACTTCCCAACTTTCGCAAAGCTCCGGCGCCGGCTTTCCCGCTTCATCCAAACGGATGGGGCTTTCATATATAAGCCATAGCATAGATGCAAGCTCCCGCGTATCCGCCTTTATAGGGTCCATAGATTCTATACCGGCCGGCATCACCGACCTTAGCTCTCCGCCCGTGACCGGCTGCTCAGTAGCCTGCGGCGATGGAACCGGCGTTGTAGTCCCCGCCGTTGTCTCAACCCGATCTAAAACAGCGCAGGACGTCAGCATAAGAACCGACAGCGCGGCGGCAATAATTTTTAATATATTACTCTTCATCTGGAAGCAGTTCCTTTCGATGCAGCCTTAGATAATAATCATAGGCATCCATAACCTTATCGACATAGCTGTCTGTCTCGGGATAAGGTATAGTATGCAGCGTCTTACCGTCATCGCTGTACTTTTCCTCTTTAAGCCACGACGCCGCGGCATTATGACCAGCATTATACGCCGCCAGCATTACCCGCGTATCCTCGAACCGCTCGGAAATAAAATAGAGGTACCAGCAGCCCATTTGAATATTCATCTCCGGCTCTATAAGCATATCGGGTATAAAATTATCAATGCCCAGCTTACCGGCTATCCATTCCCCTGTTTCCGGCATAACCTGCATAAGCCCTAGCGCCCCCACTCTAGACTCGGCGTAAGTACGAAAACGGCTTTCCGTTCTTATAAGCGAGGCTACAAGCACAGGGTCGAGCGAATATTCCTTAGAATATTTAAGTATAAGATCGGTGTATTCAAGCGGATACTCACGGCGCACAGCCGCGTCTTTAAGTATAAGCCCGCCTATAACGGCGGCACAAAGCAGGAGCAGCGCAACAACGGCATATATTATCCTTTTGGTGGAGCGCCTCATTTTGCGCGGCCTGCCGCTATACCTTACTCCCATACCCCTCTCCCTTAAGCGCGGTTGTAAAAAGCCTTTCGGCAGCCGCTAACGTCTGCTCGACAGTCCCGGAATTATCTATAACAGCTAAAGCATATTTGCGCTTTTCATCATCCGGCATTTGTGAACGTATAGCCGCCTCCGCCTGCTCGCGCTCAACACCATCTCTCGCCATAATCCTCTCTATACGCTGCTCCATATCCGCTACTACAAGCCATACCTCATCACACATAGACTGCATACCCGCCTCTATAAGCAGCGGTGCGTCTATAACAGCGGCTCTAACTCCCGCCTTCTTAAGCTCGTCTAGCCGGCGGCGCGTCTGTTCGATTATTATAGGATGCAGCAAAGCGTCGGACTTGCGTTTTACAGATGGGTCTGAAAAAATCGCCGTTCTAAACGCCGCCCTGTCAAGCACGCCATCAGGCGCAAAGCGCGGCATCTCTTCCATTATCTTTTTAATGCCGCTGCCGCCCGGGCGCATAATTCTTTTGGCTATTTCATCGGCGCTTATAACGGCGGCCCCTAGCTTTATAAGATGTGATGACACAACAGACTTTCCTGCCGCTATGCCCCCCGTTAATCCAATTATCCTCATAAAATACAATCCTATTTTGTGTCGTACCAGCTTATTCCGCTTTTTATATGCACTTCAATCGGCACGCTAAGCTTCATAACGCCCTCCATGCATTCGCGAAGTATACTGGTTACTTTGGCCTCCTCGGCCTTTGGCGCTTCAACTATAAGTTCGTCATGCACCTGCAGTATCAGCCGGGCTGAAAATCCTCCATCCTCCAGCCGACGCGCCGTCTCAATCATAGCCAGCTTTATCATATCCGCCGCAGTACCCTGCACCGGCATATTAAGCGCTATTCTCTCGCCAAAAGAACGTACGTTATAATTAGGCGACTTAAGCTCAGGCAACGGCCTTCTTCTGCCCATAAGCGTAGCTACATAGCCGTCCGCCCTGCCCTTTTCAACTATTTCTTTCATATACCTCTTAACGCCGGTATATTTTGATAGATACCCGTCTATATATTCTTTGGCCAGCTTCCTGCTTATGCCAAGGTTTCTGCTAAGGCCAAAGTCGCTTATGCCATAAACAATGCCGAAGTTTACCGCTTTGGCGGCATCCCTCTGCTCGGGCGATACATCAGCGAGCGGTACGGAGAAAACTTCCGCTGCAGTTCTTGAATGTATGTCCTGATTTTTGATAAAAGCGTCGCGCATTATTTCATCGTCGGCTAGATGCGCGAGTATCCTAAGCTCTATCTGCGAATAGTCGGCGTCTATAAGTATATGTCCCTCCGCCGCCTTAAACGCCCGCCTTATCTCGCGGCCAAGCGGCGTTCTTACAGGTATGTTCTGAAGGTTTGGCTCTATCGACGACAGCCTGCCGGTAGACGCTACCGTCTGCACAAAACGAGTATGCACTCTGCCGTCTTTTTGCGGCATAAGGCCGGATATATATGTGCTTTTAAGCTTTGATACCTGCCGCCAATCGATAACCCTTTGTATAATAGGGTGAGCGTCTAGCAAGCCTTCAAGCACCTCAACATCTGTGGAGTATCCCGACTTAGTCTTTTTAGACGCCGGCAGCCCCAGCTCTTCAAAAAGAACTACGCCCAGCTGTTTTGGAGAGCCTATGTTGAATTCATGGCCGGCTAAAGCGTATATATCCATTTGCAGCGAGGCGATATCTTCTGAAAACCTTTCGTCAAGCTTTAATAGCTCGGCCTTGTCAACGCCAAATCCCGCCTTCTCCATATCAAATAGCACGCTTGTAAGCGGCCTTTCAAGCGTTTCATAAAGCTCTTTAAGCTCGTGCTGCTCAAGCGCCGCTATAAGCTCTTTTTCAAGCAGCAGCATCGCCGCGCCCGAAGCCTCTATAGAAAGGTATTTTTCGCATATCGCGTTAAGCTCATATTTGCCCGCCGCCGGATCTATAAGCCATGCCGCTAACGCCAAATCGAAGCAGTCGCCGCCAAGGCTTATACCGTCCTCCTCAAGCGCGTGCCGCGTGTCTTTATCAGATAGCAGCACTTTGTATATATTTTTATTCTCTAAAAGCGGTTTAAGCGCCAGGAGCGCCTCACCGCGTGATAATCCATCGTCTATAAGAGTGCGCGACAGGCTTATATCATAGCTTTTACCGCTCTCAAAAGCCAAAAATACGCTGTCCGCCATATGGAAGGCCATTTTCGCCTCTTTAGCCGCTCCTTTTACCAATTCAAGCAGCGCGGCCTCCTCGTTTATAACAATAGCCTCTTCACATTCAAATTCTTTTTTATCATCATTTTCTTGACCGGCTGTGCTCTCTAGCCTTTTTAGTATAGAGCGCATACCCAGCTTTTCAAGTACGGCGCGGGACGCTTCTGTATAAAGAGCGGATATCGCGCAGTCTGAAACGCCCTTGTCAAGCGGGGTATCTGTTTTTATAGTTGCTATCTCCCTACTCAACCGAGCCTGGTCGGCGTATTCTTTAAGTCTTTCCCTAAGCTTTGGCCCGTCGGCCTGCTGCGAGTTTTCGAGCACGCCTTCAAGGCTATCAAACCTATGGAGTAGCTTTAAAGCCGTCTTTTCGCCTACTCCCGGCACACCGGGAATATTGTCGGACGAATCGCCCATAAGCCCTTTAAGGTCAATCATTTTATCCGGAGAAAGTCCGTATCGCTCCATAAGCGCCGCCTCGTCATACATATCGGTGTCGCTTATGCCTCTTCTCATAAGCATAACGCTGGTATAAGGCGATACCAGTTGCAGCGCGTCCTTATCCCCCGTCATAAGCACAGCCGGTATACCGGCTTTCGCCGCTTCCACAGCCAGCGTGCCGAGTATATCGTCGGCCTCATGCCCTTCCGATTCAAATACCGCTATGCCCATAGCGCCAAGCAGCTCGCGCATCATATCAAACTGCGGTTTTAGCTCGTCCGGCGTTTCGCGCCGCCCTTCTTTATATTCTGGGTATTTTTCATGCCTAAAGGTAGGGCCATGCATATCAAACGCTACCGCGACATGGTCCGGACGCTGCTCCTCCATGGCTTTTAAAAGCATAGACATAAACCCGTGTATAGCGTTTGTATATTGCCCATCGGGGCTTGTAAGCAAAGGTAGCGCGTGGAACGCCCTGTGCATAACGCTGTTGCCGTCAACGACCAGCAGACGGGACATTTTATCCTCCATCTCGCGGCCGGGAAAGCTTTTAGCCCGGCGCGGCTTTAATATCGCTATTATTGGTTTTGCAATTGATTTTAACACATGGATGCCCTAAAATCAAACGCCGCCGCTCCCCCTCCCGCCGCTTAAAACATGCTAAAAACCGACGGTTTCGCGCCGTCGGCTTTAGCGGCTAATCTCAAAAACATACTATAAAAATCTATTCTATTTCAAACGATACTGTGACATTGGCGGTTATTGTCATATTTCCCGGCGTTATCTGCGTCGATACCGCCTCGCTCTTGTCCGCCGCCGCTCTTTCATACTCAACCCACGGCTCAACAGGCGAGGAATAACCGCTTTCGCTTATAGATACCGCCTTACCGAGCGTTACTCCGGCGCTGTCCGCCATAACCTGTGCGCGCAACTTAGCGTTTTCCACAGCCTGCGCCAGCGCTTCATTTTCCGCCGCCTTTTTATCAACTAAGCTAAAAGATACCCCGTATATGCGGTTTGCCCCGTTTTGCCCCGCAACGTCGAGCACTTCGCCTACGCTTTCTATATCCCGAATAGTCAGTTTAAGGCTGTTCCGGCATTCGTATTTTGATAATACCTGCCTGTTGTTGACCCAGTCGTATACCGGGGAAAGCGTGAAATTGGCGGTTTCCATATCGTCTTTGCTTATTCCGTATTTTGTCAGCTCCGTTATGACATCCTGCATCTTATCCGCGTTGTCCTTTTGAGCGTCCTTTGAGGCTTTGGCATACGTTATAACCTCAACGTTGGCATAAGCGACATCCGGCTCTTTTTCAACCTCAGCCGCCGCGCTGACGGTTATAGCGCTCATCTTTTCGCTTTGCTCCAGTATTATTCTTTGCGGCGCTGTATTGGATGATGAGGCCGGCTCATTGGCAGCGCATCCTGAGAATAATATAAGCGAAACCGCAACCAGTGATAAAACAATTTTTTTCATAATAAAAACCTCCGTTACCATTATGCCAGTTTGACGGAGGCGGTTTATAAATTGTTCCGCTTAAAATTATACAACGCCTTTTTCAAGCAGCAGCGCCTTAAGCTTCAGCCTTGAGCGGTTTATGCGCGATTTAACCGTGCCTATGTTTATTTGCAGCGCCGCGGCTATTTCCTCATAGCTTAGCCCTTCTATATCCCTTAGAATTATTATCTCCCTTGATTTTGGATCCAACATCTTTATGCATTCAGCTATCGCCCGCCCCTGCTCATGCCGTTCCGCTTCTTCTTCGGGCGAAAGCCCGCTATCCGCTATGGCCAGTCCCATTTCATTAAGCGCGTCGAGCGATGTGGCAGCTTTTTTCCTGCGTATCATATCTATGCATATATTGTAAGTTATTCTGTACAGCCATGAGGAAAAAGAGCACTCTCCCCTGAACGCCCCTATAGCCCTGTATGCTTTTATAAAAGCGCCTTGAACGGCATCTCTAGCATCCTCAGCGTTTCCAACCAGCCTCAAAGCCAAAGAATAAGACATAGCCTCATTCATAAGCGCCAGCTGTTCAAACGCGCTCATATCGCCGTTTACAGCATTATTGAGCAGCTGCTTTTCCTCCATCACAACCTCCCGACTGAATAGCCATACCGATATAATATACTAACACCGCCATTATTTCAATAAACTGCTTTCCTATATTTATTGCCGATGCTTTTTTACATATTGCAAACGCTATGCCGATATGATAATATATTTTGTGTTCTATAAGCCGAAGTGGTGGAATGGCAGACGCGCCGGACTCAAAATCCGGTGTCCGCGAGGACGTGTGGGTTCAAGTCCCACCTTCGGCACCAGTTACTTTTTCTTTACAAAAAGAAAGAGTAACCAAAAAGAAACGTATATCGCGAATCATATTTGTGGTTCGCGGCATTTTTTTCCCGCGTCTATGCCCTTATGGTTACGGGCACCAGTCACTCTTTCTTTGCAAAAAACAACCAAAAAGAAACGTATATCGCGAATCATATTTGTGGTTTGCGGTATTTTTTTGCCCGCTCCATGCCCCTTATAGCCGCCGGTACTAGAAAATCGCCTTAGATAGGCGCTTTATCTATTTGTAAATAATCCATTTAAAAAGCCCGTCGATTTTAATCAACGGGCTTTGTTTATTCGCGGCAAGTTGGGCCGGGTCGAAGGGCCGTTACTGCTTTGGAGTCGCTACGATAAAGCACATTTCGTTCAATTCCGCTTCATCAAAGAAATTATAAAAAGTAAAGTTGTAGATAAAGCGTTCGGCGCCGTATACACCATAGCCGTCCTGATTGTGATCGGTGGTATCATAAGGATCGGCCACTATAATCACATCGTCTTGGGGGGTTTTGGTACCCATGGTATCATAACCTATGATAACCTGCCAGTGTCCGCCCCAGTCGTTCCAACCTATCATTATGGGCTTGCCCTCAGCTAGCGTCTCTTTTATGTAATCAAGCGTAAACACATCATAGACGTTGTCAACGCAGTCAAAGGTGGTGTAAAGATCAAAGCCACCGGCGCCCTCGAAGATTTCTATTGCCTGCCTAAGGCTGGTCGCCCCCGGCTCTACGCCGTTGCTACGGTATTTTGCAAGGCTTTCTTCGTTGTAATCGTCCAGCGCGTCATACCAGTCTAGCACCATAAGGACGCTGGATACTCCACAGCTCCACTCGCTAGTCTGCTGCTGAGTTTTAAATTTTGTGAGAATTGTAAGGGTGTCTGTGCTCTCCATGTTGTAAAAATCAAGAGTGCTAAAGTAAGGACTGTCTTTATGGTCGCCATCACGCTCAACGCTATCCGCGCCATATTCGGCGTCCAAATCCACAGTATAGGGGATTTTCATCTCATCTGAGTAGTTGCCGCTAGGACGAGCATCTTTTGCGGCGTCAGACTCCTGCACCACGGCTGATTTGCAGCCAGGCAGGGCAAGGCAAAGAAATAAAAACAATACAATTAATTTTTTCATGCTAATTTCCTTTACAAAAAAATTTAATTGTACCTGTATAAGGCAACGCTTAACGCTGCCCAAACAAACCCGCCTTAATTGTATTATTTATTAGATTGGGGAAGACCCCCGCATTTTATTTATCCAATTTCCGGTCGTTTACCTGCGTTTTATATAGTAATTTGTCCGTATTTGCAGGAACGGTCTACTTTTAATACGCTCATGTTGTTTTATACAAGTACTCGTGGGTCACCGCCCACTGAACCCACAGGACAATGCCTGCGCTATAAAATTTCGAGCCCGCTTTTGGACTCCGACATGAGGTGCGCTATCCGCGCTTGGCCATCGACCCAAACCTCCCGCTTTGCCAGAAATCATTATAGCAAAATACTATCAAAAAACAATAGATATGAGAATAATTTATTTAATTATTTTATGGTAAAATATTACTTGGTCTTTCCGATAGAGAAACGCTTATATATCTATGTTTTAGGCAGCCACAAAGTCGCCGTTCTTTGGCAAGTTCGCTGCATTTAGGGCATCTTTAAAATGACAATAAAAGGGCGGCTGGTGTATAATTTTCTGCAAACTTAGAGCACTATCTTTCCTAATGGATAGAAAGGAGTATAATACAGATAAAAGGATTTCATGTTGTCAGCAGATGATATATATTATTTCGCCAAAACTCACATGAGAGATGTGTAACTGACATTAGGCTTATAGCGAATAGTCCGCTGTATGTTCGCTTTGGAATTAAGAGGGAGATGAACTCTAGTGCCAATTGATTATAAAAAGACCGAGAAAGGCTTGTACCAACCAAAGACAACCCCCTCCATAATTGATGTGCCGGAAATGGTTTTCATAGCTATCGATGGCAAAGGTGACCCCAACACAAGCGAGGAATACGCCGCCGCTATCAAAGTACTATATGGTTTGTCGTATGCGATTAAAATGAGCAACAAGTCAACTTTAGAGTATGTTGTTCCACCTTTAGAGGGCTTTTGGAGCGTTGCCGATAAAACTTTCAAGGGCGGCGGCGCGCCAATAACCGATAAAAGCAAATTTGAATGGACTACGCTTATCCGCCAGCCGGAATTTGTAACCGAGGATGTTTTCCGAATAGCCAAAACCGCATTGGCAAAGAAAAAGCCGGATCTTAACACCTCAAAAGCTCGACTCTCTAAAATAAACGAAGGGTTGTGCGTTCAAGTGATGCATATTGGTTCATATGACAATGAACCGGCAACAATCGCTTTAATGGATAAATATGCTATCGAAAACGAATATGTGGTCGATATTGGCAACGGCCGACGGCATCACGAAATTTATCTCTCTGATCCTCGAAAGGTGGCTCCGGAGAAATTGAAAACTATAATCAGGCATCCCATCAAAAAGCTTAACTAAAAGAAGCAAATATTACAGATTGCCTTTTTTCCTCGCTATATTTTTAATCTACCCCATGCGCACATTACTTCTACTATGCAGCAGACTATTTTTTAGTGGCATATTGACAAGTCTTTTATATAATGTTAAAGTACACTTGAAAAAGAATATGCAAACCGTTGATGCAGAGAAAAATCGGTAACGACCGGCAGCCGAAATGGCGAACGGTTCTGATCCTCCCAGAGAGCGGGCGATGGTGTGAATCCCGCAGGTGATGCCGAATAATATGGACTGCAGAGGGCGGCGTTAAATGCGCCGACGCTAGACCCGCGTAAGAGGTCAGGGATATGCTGGTATCCTGTAAGAGAGCTTTTTTTGAAGCTAAAACAAGGTGGCACCGCGGATTATTTCGCCCTTGATTGTTTAATACAATCGAGGGCTTTTTTATTGGAAAGGGAAAGAATATTATTATGAGTAAAAATAAAGTGTATGAAAACAAAGTTGTAATTATAGGCGCCGGGCATGTCGGCTCACACTGCGCTTTAGCGCTCGCCACGCAGGAGCTGTGCAAAGAAATTATCCTTGTGGATATTAACAATGCCAAAGCTTCAGCTCACGCGGAGGACATCGCCGACGCGCTTATATTCCCCTGCCGCCATGTATCTGTGCGCCAGGGCGAGCTTAAAGAATGCGCCGACGCCGCCATCGTCATAATAGCGATTGGTCAGCCGTATCGGCAGGGGCAGACCCGCCTTGATTTAATCGATGATTCTATTCGCATGATTCACGAGCTAATAAACGACCTTCGCGCTGTCGACGTTGGCGGCATCGTTATAACTATCACAAATCCCGCCGACATAGTGGCAGACTATGTGCGCCGGGGGCTCGGTCTTCCTCGTGAGCGGGTTTTTAGCACCGGCACATTGCTTGATACAGCGCGCCTAGTACGTATTTTATCTAATAAGAGCGGTGTTAGCCCTTCCTCTATACAGGCTTATGTAATGGGCGAACACGGCGCTTCCGCTATGATTCCCTTTTCGCTGGCGCGTATAGGAGCTCTTGATTATAAAGCATATGGCATAGATAAAAAGTACGTGCTTGAGCTTACCCGCTCTATAGGCATGGAGATTATAGGCGGAAAGCTAAGTACGGAATTCGGTATAGGTCAGGTCAGCGCTATGCTGTGCCGCTGTATACTGCGCGATGAAAAGCAGATACTGCCGCTTTCGGTGCTGCTTGATGGAGAATACGGCCAGCATGATCTACATGCCGGAGTGCCCTGTCGAGTCGGGCGCGGCGGTGTGGAATCCATAATCGAACTGCCGCTTACAACCGAAGAACAAGCCATGTTCGATAACTCTTGTGATGTGATACGCCGCTACCAACATCGCGCCTTCGAGATAGCGCCTCTTGATCGTCGATGGCGAAGCGATAAATCAGATAAGCGGTAAATAATATTTGAATTTTTATATATTGAAAGAGGTATTTCTATGAAAACCAAGAATATAGTCGTATTCCTGCTCATCTTTATTATGAGCTTTACAATTTTAACCGGCTGCGCATCAAACGGCGAACAAAAGATGCGGGTAGCAATAGTGCAGCCCATGAGCCACACCTCGCTTGACCAAATCCGCGACACTATAGTAGCGGAACTTGGCGACGAGTATGACATTACGCTGCTAAATACCAACGGCGATAACTCGGCATTGGCAACGGTTTTTCAAAACGTCAAAAGCCAAAACATTGACATCGTAATCCCCATAGCCACTTCCGCCGCGCAGAGCGCCAAAACTGTTTTTGAGGGCAGCAATACGCCCATAGTATTTTCCGCCGTTTCCGATCCTGTTTCCGCCGGGCTTACCGGCGACGATGCGAAAAACATCACCGGCATCTCAAACAATATACCGGCTGATGAAATCGTTAAATTGATTTCGAATTTCCAGCCCGACTATAGCAAAATCGGCTTTCTCTACACTTCAAGCGAAGTAAATTCCGTTTCTACCATAAACGCCGCTAAAGCATACTGCGATGAGAACGGCATCGCTTATGAGGAAGCCTCCATCGCCGAGTTGCGCGACCTGCCCACCGCCGTCAACACCCTCATTTCAAAAGGCGTTGACGCGCTGTACACCGGCAACGACAACGCCATCGCCTCGGCTATGCTCGTTTATACCGATCTCGCTTATGGCAAGAAAATACCGGTATACTGCGGTGCCGATTCTATGGTTTCGGATGGCGGCTTTGCTACTATCGGCATAGATTATGTTGAGCTGGGCAAACAGACGGCTGAACTCGTTAAAAAAATCGCCGGCGGCGAAAAGCCCTTCGATCTGCCCTATACGGTTTTGACAGAATACGTCCGCTTTGTAAACCTGCAGGCCGCCAATCGCCTAGGTCTTTCGCTAAGCGAAAGTATGCTTGAAGAGTATGAAATCCTGGTTGAAAAAGACGGCACAAGTCACTTTGGGAAATGAGGCAAAAGCATGGATTATATTGGAATGCTGCTTTCGGCAGTAGGGCAGGGTCTGCTATACGCGCCTATGGCAATGGGCGTTTATATAGCTTTTAGGATATTAAAAACGCCCGACCTTACAGTTGACGGCAGTTTTGTGTTCGGCATGACGGTATGCGCCGTTATAACTGTAGCCGGGCATCCCCTTTTGGCTATACCGGCCGGCGTAGTGGCCGGAGCAATTGCCGGATGGATAACCGGCGTACTTCAAACAACGCTCTGCATTAACGCCATACTCTCCGGCATACTCACCATGACAGGGCTGTATACCATAAACTACGCCATATTAGGCGGCCAGTCTAATCTGTATTTACAGCATATGGTAACAGGCCAAGGCGGCACTCAAACGCCGGAAGCCAGCGTTACGATTTATCGGCTGTTTGCTTCGGCATTAGACCTCGGCGCGTACAGCGAGCCTATACTTACAGCGCTTATTACGGCGGCTGTGGCGGCGGTGTTGATAGTGTTTTTCAAGACACACCCCGGCATGGCTATTAGAGCCACAGGCGATAATGAGGAGATGGTGCGCTCCTCCTCTATAAACGCCGGACAGGCGCGCCGCACCGGTATTATGATGGCTAACGCGCTTGTCGGCCTTTCAGGCGCTCTGCTATGCCAGCAGCAGCGTTACGCCGACCTATCGAGCGGCAGCGGAACGCTGGTTGTAGGGTTGGCGTCGGTAATTATAGGGCTCGTGCTATTTGGCCGCCGCAGCGTAACGGCGGGTGTTCTTTCGGCTATCGTGGGTTCTTTGCTGTATCGCGCCATTCTCCAGGCCGCTTATCTTATAGATATGCCGAGCTACATGGTCAAGCTGCTTTCGGCGATTATAGTGGTGTTCGCCCTTACGCTGCCTCTTATCAAAAAAAAGGCGCAGGCGGCAAACACACGCCAAAAAGCACGAAAGGAGGCGGAGTAAATGGCGTCATATCTGGATTTCCAAAGCCTTAATAAGCGCTTTGAGCCCGGCACCATAAACGAAAAGATAGCGCTTGATAATTTTACATTAAAAGCCCCTAAAGGCGATTTTATAACCATTCTTGGCTCAAACGGCGCCGGCAAATCGACGCTCTTTAACGCTATCCTAGGAAAATTCCCTCTCGATAGCGGTAAAATACTTGTCGATGGCGAGGATATTACATATCAAAAGGATTATAGGCGGGCGCTCAATATTGGCTGCCTGTTTCAAGATCCGTTGCGCGGCACAGCTCCAAATATGACCATAGAGGAAAATCTGGCGCTGGCTTATACGCGCAAATCCTCACGATCGCTTTTCGCGGTCAATCGCAAGAATACAGCGGTGTTCCGCGAATGGCTGTCAACACTCCATATGGGGCTTGAAGACCGCATGAAAAGCAAGATGGGCACGCTCTCAGGCGGCCAGAGGCAAGCCGCCGCGCTGTTGATGGCGACAATTGCCCGCCCCAAATTGCTGCTGCTTGACGAGCACACCGCCGCGCTTGATCCGGCGGCGTCTGAAAAAGTACTGCGCATCACAAAAGATATTGTCGCAGAGCACGGGCTTACAACGCTTATGATAACGCATGATATGAATTACGCGCTTGAATGCGGCAACAGGACTATTGTTATGGATGCCGGCCGCCTTATATTGGACATACAAGGCGACGAGCGCCGCAACATGACCCCACTAAAACTCACCGATATGTTTATAAACGCCACAAAGAGCATTCTGACCGACCGCAGTATGCTAACAAGCCGCCAATAACAAAAGCATATACCCAAAAGCCCGAAAAGCATTTTATCTTTCGGGCTTTTTTGCTTTACTCATTATACCTCCACGCGCGCGCCGCATTGGCTGCGCCCTTCCCGCCCGCCGTTTATTGGCTGCTTAGCCCCGCCATTTCAAACAGATGTATCCATATCCCATACATTATGCACGCATCGCATTGATATTATCGCAGTGCAGCCTTGGGGTTTATATACAAAACTATCTTATATCTTGTCCATATCAGCCCTAAATTTCCATGATGATTGACATTCAGGCTAAAATTGTTTAAGCTTTGAAACAAGTTCTATAAATCACCAGGCTTATAAAATCATATTTATATATACAATCGCGTGACAAATCCGATTTTAGGCGTGTGCTTTGGGTAAGCTTTAAGGAGTATACTTATGAATAAAAAGAAATTTTCATCTGAGCTGGCTCTCGTTTTGGGTCTGCTGTTAAATAGTTTGGCGGTGGCTTTTATGGCGCAAAGCGATTTTGGTGTCTCCTCGCTGACGAGTTTCCCTCTGGCGCTGAGCTATTTGCTGCCGCGGCTTAGCTTTGGAATGTGGAGCTTTCTATGGCAAGTTCTCGCCATAGCGATGCTTATAATCATGACAAGAAGCTTTCGCTGGGGATATCTTATCTCCTTTTTTATCGGCAGTATATTCGGCTATTTGCTGGACCTCTTTACTCCGCTTTTATCCCATCTGCCGCAGATGCTGCCCTTGCGCATATTATATTATGTAATCGGTATGCTGATTTTATCGATAGGCATCAGCCTGCTTTTGCGCTGTCGCCTGCCAATTTTGCCATTCGAGACATTTATACGTGGGGTATCGTCACATTTTAACTGGCCTGTTAAATGGATTAAAACAATCTATGACTGCACCAGCGTATTGCTAGCGCTCCTCACATCGCTCCTTTTTGGGCGATTGGTCGGTGTAGGCATCGGCACCATCGCCAGCGCGCTTATGCAAGGAACTCTAATACAGCGCAATTTCCGCTTTCTTGATAGCCGCTTTACTTTTGAGGCTACCGTGCCTCAGATTGGACGCTTTATTGAGATGGAAGAGCGAGAAAAAAGCGCATAGCCCAGTATCGGCTTATAAAGAGGTAGGCTTGTTTTTGAGCGCACATTTCGTATCTACCTACATTTAGTTAACAAAAAACAGCATATAAAAGGCGCTCGTATTTTAAGAGCGCGCTTTTTACTGTTATGCAAAATCCCTATATATGCAAAATCATATTATTATTTATATCATGTCGTTCAATAATTCTCTTTAACGCTGATTAATGCTAGTTCCACAGCCTTATCAAAGTATCGTTACATTGTGCGCCGCCGCCTTATCTCTAAGCGACGCCGGCAATTCTAAAGGATCTACTTCGGTAATAAGATAATCATAATCGCCTATATCGGCAAAAGTATACGCATACACCCTGCCTATTTTTGAAGTGTCAAAAAGCATGGCAGACTGCTTAGCCTTTTGCGTTACTAGCGTCTTTATCTGATGCTCGGTTTCGTTGCCGCATGTACAGCCGTAATCGTTGGCGTATCCGGTGCTTACTACAAACGCAAACTCAATATTAATCGCCGCCAGCATTTCCATAGTAGTTGCGCCCGATAAAGCGAGATTGGTTTTATTGAGTATGCCGCCGCACAACGTTATTGTTAAGAGCGGATTTTTAGAAAGCTCAAGCGCCGTATTAGGGCCATTTGTAATAATGTTGCAGTTAACATTCGGAGCTACTTTCGCCAACTCAATCGCCGTTGTTCCGGCGTCGATGAATACGCTTTTTTTATTATCCAGCAGAGAAAGCGCCTTTTGCGCTATAGTCCGCTTGGCCTCTTTGTTAACCCCTTCTCTTGCCGAAAAGACGGCTACTGTTTTTTGCATTAATATAGACTTTTGCTCATCAGCCGCGTTTATTCGCCTCGCGCCGCCGCGCACCTTTACCAGCAGCCCTTTTTCCTGAAGATAAGATAAATCCCTGTGAATAGTCATAGTGCTTACGTCGGGAAACAATTCGGAAAGCTGATCTATAGTCACAAGGTCTTTAGACTTTACAAAATCGTATATTTTTTCTCTGCGGATGCTGTTCATATGTGAAATATCCTTTGCAACCGATTCATAATTCATGGATCGCAATTTAGATTTATGTATTGAATTATAACATTTTAAAACAAATCCGTCAATATTTCTCCAATCTCGCTCCTCATTAAATCAGTGCCCCGCGCCCATCACGCCACACCCTTAACTGTTGGGCACTCTTAATACCCGCATACTTGTCTTTCATTATAATATCCTCCGCTAACACGCCGCTTGTTATCAAGCGTATAAATCATGCTTTAATTCGTTTATATATGATTGACACAGCGTTATTGTTGCATTATAATGTTATAAACTGCATTGTTTCTCACATTATATAACATCAAGGCATAGCATTGTAATCCAAATATAACTCGCGGGCTTAACGCCAAAGTATGTATTTCGCAATTATTGATAAACTTAGCCGGTTAAAACCGGAAATATTGTTTGCATATAATATCACCAATGTAAGAAAGGATATTTAAAATGGCAAAAATCAAGGTTGGAGTAGCGGGATACGGAGTAATCGGGCAGCGCCTCGCCGACGGCGTGGCGTTACAGGGCGATATGGAGCTTGTTGGCATAGCCGATCTTGCGCCGACGCTGTCAATCCGCGCCCTTCATGAAAAAGGCATGCCATACGACCTTTATCTCGTCGACGGCGCTGATAAAAGCAAATTCGACGCTCTTGGCATGCCCGTCGCCGGAACATTTGAGGAATTGGTCGGCAAGGTAGATATAATGCTCGACAGTTCGCCCGGCGGTGTAGGCGTGAAGAATAAAGAGCTGTATGCGAAAAAAGGCGTTAAGGCTGTTTTCCAAGGTGGCGAGCAGAATTCTGTAGCCGACGTGTTTTTCCACGGCTACGCCAACTATGAAAAAGGCTTAGGGGCAAACTACCTCAAGCTTACCAGCTGCAACACCACCGGACTTATTCGAGTCGTAGACTGCCTCGATCGCGCCTGCGGCCTTGAAAAGGTAGCTATAACCATAATACGCCGCGTCGCCGATCCCGGCGATTATCACCGCGGCCTTACAAACGCCCTTCAGATGGAGAAGGCGCCGAGCCATCAGGCGGTAGACCTTATGACAATCATGCCGCATGTTAGCGCAACAGGCATACTCGTGCATACACCGGTAACGCACGGCCACATTATAACAGTACTCGCGAGCGGCAAAAACGGCAGCAAAATCAGCAGAGAAACAGCTCTTGAGGTGCTATCAAAACACCCGCGCATACGCATCGTCAGCATGGACGACGGCTTTCTCGGCAACGCCAGCCTTTTCCGCTATGCCCGTGATTTAGGCAATCCGCGCGGCGATATGTATGAGATTGCCTTGTGGGAAGACAGTGTTGTAGAAAGCGGAAACGATGTTATGTTCGCTATAAATATACCGCAAGAAAGCGTTACAATACCCGAAAGCATAGACGCTGTGCGCGCGGCAATGCAGATGCAGCCGAGTCGCGAAGAGGGTACTACGGCTACTAATAAATACCTCGGAATAGGAAAATGGATGTAATCCGGCTCATACCCGCCGGAATATAATTCCGGTATTTTGATAATAAGGCGATGGGCAGCGGGGCTGCAAGGGGTTTCGTTGCCTTAGCCTTAGATAATTTTTAAGTGGCCTCGGCCACTTTTTCTATAATAGACGTTAAGAACTCTTAAATTGAGAGGAGAAAGGCGATGCAGTTTGGCATAAATACGCTTGACGATTTTTCCGTATCCGGCAAAACAGTACTTTGCCGCGTAGATATAAACCAGCCCGTCGATCGAGAAACGGGCAAACTTAAAAGCACCGCCCGCATAGAGGCCTGCGTGCCTACTATAAAGGAGCTTTCGGATAAAGGCGCGAAGGTGGTACTGCTGGCGCATCAAGGCAGCGACATAGAATACAAGAACTTTTATACCACACAGCCGCACGCCGCAATACTAAGCGCATTTTTAGGGCGGCAAGTGCAATTTATTGACGACGTATGCGGTCCGGCGGCTCGCGAGCGTATAGCGGCTCTAAAGAACGGCGAAATACTTCTCCTTGACAATGTGCGCTTCTGCTCTGAAGAACAAACGCTTTTCGAGCTTAAGCTTAAACTAACGCATAAGCAGCAGGCTGATACTGAAGTTGTTAGAAAACTCAGCCCGCTTGCCGACATATATGTATGCGACGCCTTTGCCGCCGCGCACCGCGACCAGCCCAGTCTTTGCGGCTTTGAACAGGTGCTGCCCTCGGCTATGGGCCGGCTTTTTGAAAAGGAATACAGCGTTATATCGTCGCTTATGCAAAACCCCGCCCGCCCCTGTACATTTGTATTGGGCGGCACCAAAATATCCGACGCTTTCGTTATGATGGAGACTGTACTCAAAGGCGGCATAGCTGATAATGTGCTTACCGGCGGGCTTGTCGCCAATATACTTCTAGCCGCCAAAGGCGAAAACATAGGAAGCGGCAGCCTAGATTTTATAATGCGCTCAAACTACGGCGAGTATATAGAAAAGGCGCGCTCGCTTTATAATAAATACGCCTCACGCATACACTTGCCAAGCGATTTGGCTTATGTATTAGACAGCAGCCGCAAAGAAGCCGTTCTAGGCTCTATACCAAGCGATATAACGGCGCTTGATATAGGCGCAAAAACTGCGCTGCGATACGCCGATATAATAATGACATCTAAAACTGTGTTTGTAAACGGGCCTATGGGCGTTTTTGAGCAGCCGGAGACAGAGCTTGGCACAAGCTCAATATGGGACGCGCTTGGCAGCACAACCGCCTATACCGTTATAGGCGGCGGCGACAGCATAACCGCCACTACTAAATACGACAAAACACAAAACATTTCATACATCTGCACCGGCGGCGGCGCTCTTATACGCTTTCTTAGCGGAGAGGAACTGCCGGTAATAAAAGCGCTGCGACACGCCGCAGCAACATTCCCTACGCGTAAATAAAGCTGTATCAATATTAAATTTTAAATCTACATTCACAAAACAGCATAAAAACGCCGGTTCGTTTTATGGAACCGGCGTTTTACTTGGAGCGATTATTTAACCACTTCGTAGCCCTGGTCTTCTATGGCGTTTTCAATATCCTTGCTTGTTACCTTAGCCGGATCAAATTCTACCGACACCGTCTTATCCGCGAGGCTTACATCAACCTTCAAAACGCCGTCAAGCTCTCCAACCGCCTTTTTAACAGCGTTTTCACAGTGCGAGCATGTCATGCCTTCAACATTCAATAAAATCGCTTGCATTATTATTCCCTCCCTATTCTAAATCAAACGACGTAAGCAGCATATCCCTCTTTGCCATTTTGCCGTTTTCATCCATAGTTTCAACCTCTAAAACCTGCCAGCCGGCTATAGTGGCGGTATCAATGCCCGCCCCTTCAAATGGCTCGGGGTTTAGCACGAAAACAATGTCCATATCATTCTTGTCAAAATCCTTTGCCCATTCAAAGGCATTGCCTCCGCCCATATTTATAGTAAAATGGTCCATCTCCATATGATACTGCATGCTATCGGGCGACATCGCCATTATCCTTTTAAACGCATCGTAAGGGTCTTCATACCCGCCTATCTCGGCATCCCTGCCAAAGTCGCCGGGCACGAGCAATGTACCCTCTTTGGCAGCCTCAACGCCGTCCGGCAAAGCGGTCATATCAAGCCCCGCATCTATAAACGGTCGAGCGTCAAACTCCATCCATAGATCCGGCCCCGCCGCGCCTATGTTATTACTCCAAAGGAAGCGGGCAGCTCCGTCCGGCGACGCCAACCCCCACGCACCAAGCATATCGTCTAACGCCACATTGTCTTTAGATATCTCCAGCAGCTCTGCAAACGATTCGTCCGCCTTTTGCCCTATCACATCGAGATTAGCGCAAGCCGTAAGCAGCACAACCGCCGCCAGCGCCACCGCCGTTATAACAATCTTTTTTGACCTCATAGATAGTTTCCCCTCTTTCTTTAGCAGATTATATCAATGATACGGCTTAAAGCGTTTAAGCCTAAGCGCGTTTGTCACAACGGAAACCGAACTTAGCGCCATAGCCGCCGCTGCTATCATGGGATTTAGCAGCGGGCCGCCGAACAGGTATAATACACCTGCCGCTACGGGTATGCCAAGCGTATTGTAGCCAAAAGCCCAGAACAGGTTTTCCTTTATGTTTCTTATGGTGCTTTTGCTAAGGTTAATAGCGGTAGGCACATCCATAAGATCGCTCTTCATAAGCACTATGTCGGCCGATTCCATGGCTACATCAGTGCCGGAGCCTATCGCTATGCCTATATTAGCCTGCACCAGCGCCGGAGCGTCATTTATGCCGTCGCCTACCATAGCAACATTTTTACCTTCGTCCTGTAATTTTTTAACCTCGCTCGACTTATCCTGCGGCAACACCTCGGCAAGCACCCGCGTTATGCCGACCTGCCGCGCTATGGCCTCCGCCGTCTTTCGGTTATCGCCGGTTATCATGGCAACCTCTATGCCCATATCAGAAAGCTTTTTAATAGCCCTCGCGCTGCTTTCCTTTACAACGTCCGCCACCGCTATAATGCCGGCTATGCTGCCATTTATCGCCGCGAACATAGGCGTCTTACCTTCTCCCGCCAAGCGGTCGGCGTCTTCCATAAGGCCGGATATATCGATACCTCTGTCATCCATAAGCTTTTTGTTGCCTATAAGAACGGCGTCTTCGCCCGCCATAACCTCTATACCATGCCCCGGCAACGCCATAAAACCGGATGTTTCGGGCAACTTAAGGCCCTCTTTTTCCGCCGCTCGTATTATCGCCTGTCCAAGCGGATGCTCGCTGCCTTTTTCCGCCGCCGCAGACGCTGCGAGCAGCCTATCTCTATCTATGCCCTTAGCCGTTATAATGTCGGTCATTTCGGGCTGTCCTTCTGTTATAGTGCCTGTTTTATCAAAAACAATCGTATCTATTTTATGCGCCGCCTCCAGCGCCTCTCCGCCCTTTATAAGTATGCCGTATTCAGCTCCCTTGCCTGTTCCAACCATTATGGCGGTAGGCGTTGCCAGCCCCAGCGCGCAGGGGCAGGCTATAACAAGCACAGATATAAATACAGTTAGCGCGAAGGTAAGCGTCTGTCCTCCAATAAGCCAGCCTAAAAACGCCGCCAAGGCTATCAGGCAAACGGCGGGTACAAAGTAGCTTGAAACAACATCCGCCATTTTAGCTATCGGCGCCTTTGTGCCTTGCGCGTCCTCAACAAGCTTTATTATCTGGGCAAGCGCAGTATCCTTGCCAACTTTTGTAGCTTTAAACTGTATAGAGCCGTTGCTGTTTATAGTAGCGGCGTATACATTATCGCCGGCCTTTTTATCAATAGGCATGCTCTCACCCGTCAGCATAGATTCGTCTATCGATGTATGCCCGTCTATAACAACACCGTCTACCGGTATTTTTTCCCCCGGTTTAACCAGTATAACATCGCCCTGTTCCACTTCGTCAATCGGCATTTCTATTTCGACGCCGTCGTGTATTACGGTAGCCGTTTTTGGGGCCAGCCCCATAAGCTTTTTTATCGCCTCGGAGGTCTTGCCCTTTGACACCGTTTCGAGTGTTTTGCCTAACATTATAAGCGTTATTATTACGCCTACCGTCTCAAAGTACAGCGCGTCAACCATGGCAAAATTGCCGGTATAAATCTGATATGTGGCATAAGCGCTGTATATAAACGCCGCCGACGTTCCCACCGCTATAAGCGAGTCCATATTAGGGCTGCCCTTGAACAAAGCTCTAAAGCCTACTGTATAGAAGCGGCTGCCGGCTATCATTATAGGTATAACGAGTATTATCTGTACCAGCGCGTAAACGAGCGGATACCGCATAGGCGCCATAAAATCCGGCACTGAAATCGGCAGCCATGGCAGCATAGGCGCCATAGCTACATAAAAAAGCGGTATGCCGAATATGGCCGATACAATAAACTTCGTCCACATCGTACGAATTTCCTTATCCTTGCGCGCCCTGTCCTCATCAACCGTCTCTTTTTCAAGGTTAAGCGGCTTATACCCAAGCTTCTCTATTGTCTGCTTTATATATGAAAGCTTAACTATTTGAGGATCATACTCAACCGCCGCCTTTTCAGACGCTAAATTAACCGAGGCCGACACCACGCCATCAAGCTTCGATAAAACCTTTTCAATTCTTTGCGAGCAGGCAGCGCAGGTCATACCGCCTATGGGTATTACAACGCTGTTTGTATGCTTTTCCTCAACAACGCCGTACCCCGCCTTTTCAATCGCTGCCTTTATATCTTCTTTTGATACAGCAGTCTCATCGTATTGTATAGACAACTTTTCTGTAGCGAAATTAACCTCCGCCTCGTTTACCCCGGGTAGCTTGCCAACCGACTTCCCTACCCTTTGAGCGCACGCCGCACACGTCATTCCTGTGATACCTATGCTCTCCTTTTTCATATCCTACCAAGCCTTTCTTTGCCTAATACAGCGATATGCTTCGCCACATCCGGCATCTATAAATATCTTCAAAGCCGCGGTCTTGAAAAATCGCTCCGCCGCTACAACATTCTTCCTATAATCCTTATAAGTTCATCAACAACTCCGTCGTCTCCTTCATGTATCCTGTCCAAAAGGCAACCGTGTATATGGTTTTCCATTACCAGCTTGCTTACAGAGGTAAGAGCCGCCTTTGCCGCCGTTATCTGGTTTAGCACGTCCTCACAATAAGTATCTTTTTCTATCATGCCCTTTATGCCTCTTACCTGACCTTCAACACAACTAAGCCGACGCACAAGCGCCGCCTTAAGCTTTTCCTCTCTTACAGTCTTTCGTTCGTTGCATCCTTCACATTTATTATTCAAATCGGTTTTTACGGCTTTTTCACCGTTATCTTTAATTAAATTATCCATAAGCCTCCCCCGCTTTAACACCATACCCCCCAGGGGTGTGTATTGAGTGTAAATTATGTCCGGCGTATTGTCAAGCGCCGGATAGAAAAACCGTAATTATTTTTCGCCTGCCTTCGATAAAAAATGCGACAGAGTCGTTAAAGTTTTTAATAGTGCCTGGGATATAACCAAAAAAGCGCCTTAGCAGCGCTTTTTTGGTTGCCGTCCATTCATGCCACGCATCTTATCACGCATAGTCCCTTATGCACTTTTCGCAATCGTCAATACTTCTAGCAAGTTCAGATATATAATTTGAAAGATTACTTACCTTTATTATAGAATTCATGCCAAGAAAGTCCCTGTTTACTTTAATCAACTGTCTTATCATTGTGAGCAGGCGATCCATAGTTTCACTCTGCTCGCGCAGCGTTTCGTTTTGCGTAGCTATCTGTGCCTCCAGCGCCCTTTCTCTTTCCGATATCCGCCCAAGCCCTTTTTCCGCCTCTTCTGTAAGCGCCTGCGTCTCAAGGCTTGATCCTAACACAGCGGCTTTTGTAAGCTGCCTAAGTCCCTTAAAGAACCACGCCACATCTACACCCTGCACGCCTGATATATCGTCCATAATACCGCTTATAAGCTCTACAACATCATTTCCCGGCGGTCTGCCCGGCTTGCGCCCGCTCCTGCCCTTCCTGCCTGAGCCGGCCTGACTATAAGGATCAAAGCAAGGAATCTGATTTTCCTTCATATAAGCCATCACGCTTTTAACAAGCGACGGGTTTGTTCTTATAACGCTGCGGTATTTATTTTGATACCTTAGCATCTTGCTTCTGTCTCCGTCCGCCATTTTCATGGTGCATCCGCGTACCGACATGCCTTCTGCCTGCGCCTTTAGAACGCTTAAAATAAGGTTCCATACCTCTTCACGCTCAAAAGGTACAAACGCTGGCTGGCTTCTCGCCGTCGTTCCTTTAAGGCTGTTGTAATAATAATTGCGTATACTGTTTGGCTTTCTGCCGGTAATCCTAGCGACGCGCTCAAAAACGTCCTTTAGTGTACCGTTTGTTTCTCTCGCGCTTTCGACTTCTCTAAAAAGCATTTCCGTTTCTTCTTTATCCCAGCCCGTCTTTGTAATGGCCACGCTTTCGGGTATACTCGTGTTAGCAGCCAGTGTCATATCAATTCCCCCCATAGGTATGTTTTGTTGTTGTTGTATTATGGCCCATCAAAATATTATTTATTCCATTTCAGGTTATATTTGGCTCATATATATTAAATATGTTTGCCGCGCGGATAGCGGCGGAACAAATTTCATACTTCTTCCCCGCTTAATACCCGCATATATTAAATTTATTATTCCTTTTTTACCCGGTTATATAAAAAAGCAAAGAAACCTTTGCTTTTGCTTCATCATACGTTTTATTCCCGCATGACAATATATGCATGTAAAAAATACGCTAGAACGCCGCCGTTATGATTTAGCCTTTGTTTGAATATACATAAATACCAACATGTTTCAGGAGTGATACTATAATGGAAAAACTGCCGCTGGTCGTCATAAAACCTGCGGGCGAGGGCCTAATACGCCTCAACGACTCGGTGGTGGGACATGCAGGACCCAAAAAGCCGGTCTCCTCGCCTATATATACAGAGGGTGCGCTATATGTAATATTCACGCCGCTGTCGTCTATTGATAACTCTGTGTTTTCACCCTGCGCGCTTAAAATAGAATTTTCTGACGGCAAGCCCTCTTCATGCAGCGAATTTGGCAAGATAGCGCTCTGGCCCGGCAACATTTATGAAATTACAATAACGCCGCCGCTGCTGGCGCTACCCTCCCGCCCCGTTTCCGAAATATACGGCATATGCAGGGCAAACTGGGAAGCGGTGCGCGGCCGCACATTTATGGTTACAGTTTACGACGACAACGGCCTCCATCTCGCCATAGAGGATACCGCCTCAAACCGGCTGCTTTTTACGCACTTTCTTGGCAGCGGCGAGCCGACACTCGATTTTATAGATACTGGCACATCGCCGCAACTTGAGCTGGCCGTAAAAACAGTTTCGGGGCAAACAACCCGATTTACCGTGGTATCTTATTTCGATGGCGGCTTCCGGCTTATGTTTGATGAGGCGGCGGCACGCATATCGTTTAAAAACGGTGTTATCAGCGCAGAATATGACAAGGAAAGCGGATTCGACTTTCCTGTTAAAAAGATTTTCGAGCTTAGAGACGGCATATTCGTTGCCTCCGGCGCTACGCCAGGACTTGACGCCCCTTCTAGCCACAGCGATGCCGCCATGACCTTCTTTGAAGCGGTGCGGCTTGATATGGAACAGGCGGCGCTTGCACTACTAACGCCGTCGCTACGCTCGGGATTGACGTATTCCGACATAGTGTCTTTTCTCGGCAGCTTTTATTCGTTTGGTCCGGCGCTTTTCCCCACCGACCACAGCGCTATACAGATAGCGTTAAAATATGAAGGGGACGCAAACCTTGATGCTGTCCGGGTGTTCACAATTGAGCTTGTAAGCCGCACGGATGAGGCTGGGGAGTGGAAAATTGACAATATACGCGAATTGTAAAACTCATACCATTATGGTAAACTAAAATAAAAAGGGATTAATATGTATCTTCCTTACTTCATCGATAGTACTTGGCTGCTTTTGATTCCCGGCATATTGCTTTCGTTGTGGGCGCAAAGCAGAATCAATTCAGCTTATAAAACTTATAGTCAAATATCTGCGGCGCGCGGCATAACAGCGGCTGAAACCGCCAAAGCCATACTCCGCGATGCCGGAATTAATGATGTGAGCATAGAGCGTTCTCCGGGCGCGGGATTATCAGACCATTACAGCCCGCGCGAAAAAGTGCTGCGGCTTTCAAGCGGCGTTTATTCGTCGTCATCGATAGCAGCGCTCGGCATTGCAGCGCATGAGGCGGGACACGCTATACAGCATAAAAACGGCTATTTCCCTATAAAGCTTAGAAATGCTTTGGCGCCTGTTGTTAACATCGGCTCAACGTTGGCGATACCGCTGCTTATTTTAGGCATCGCCCTTGAGGCGTTTGAGCTTATGTACATAGGAATATTCGCATTTGCCGGAGTGGTAATTTTTCAGCTTATAACTCTGCCGCTAGAATACAATGCCTCAAGTCGTGCCATGGCTGCGCTTGAATCGGGCGGGTATCTAAATAGCGATGAGCTACACGGCAGCCGAAAAGTATTAAACGCCGCCGCCCTTACCTATCTCGCCGCCGCACTAACCGCCATGCTTCAACTGTTGCGCTTTATACTATTGGCAAGAGGCCGTCGTCGCAACTGATAAGTGAGTAATTAAAACAGTCTTGAGATTTTCCTCTATCGACTGTATAAAAAAGCAACCGCCCAGGCGGTTGTTTTTTTGTTACTGATTTCATGCATATATTGATTAATTTACCTGTATTATCCGTTTAAAAACCCGGGTAATAGTAATATATATAAAAGCCATCTTTGATATTTAAATATACATCATATTCGTCAGATTCTGGTGTGCTTGCTTCCAATGGATAATACGCTATGCCCCAATCTACTAATAAATATCTTTCCTCGAAATATACATACATATCTTTATTTACCAAACAATTTATTTTAGAAACTGGATATCTGCTTAGCAAAAAATCAAAAATCTCACATGCCTGCCTATAACCCTCGTCATAAAGTGTTGCATCCGCACTACTATCCAGAATAATATAAATCTCGCGGTCATTATATTTAATCACGAATCCTATGTCTTCGTCATCTTTACGATCGAATTCTTTTATCTGGTAGATATAATTGTTTTTTAATATATCAAACAACTCCAACAGAACATCCTCATGGCTCTCCACACAATCAATAGCCAGTTGCTCAAATTCCGCTTTCTGCTTACCGCTCCAGCACCCAGTTACTAATAGCAAAGCCAGTATAGAAAACAAAAGGATAGCGCTTTTATACCTTCGCATATTTCGTCTCCTCAGTGTATTCTAGCGTATGAATGCAGTTCCATAAGCAGCATCACAAGATCCGTATCCTTACCGCTCTTTTGATATTGCCGCTCAGCAGAGTTTTTGTCCTTATGGTCGTATAGTAATATTCCCACCACTGCCAAGCATACCGTCATGGCTATAATCAGCGCTAATATTCGCTTATTCATTATTGTACCATTTGTTTATTATCTCTTCACTCTAAATTTGTAAAGCGCTTGGATTATGTTATTTTATATTGAGCCGTCAGGATTCTTTTCTATCGCGAAATTGCCTTTTATAACTTCAATCGCCTCATGTAAAATGCAATTCCATATAATTTCATAGCTGCAATTAAGCTGGCATGCTATGTTAACCCCGCCATTATATTGACAACTCGAGCCCAATACATTACAATAATAATTCGGTAAGCATTTAGGCGAATAGCTTTAAATCATCGTGTCTCCGTAGCTCAGCAGGATAGAGCGTCCGCCTCCTAAGCGGAAGGCCTTGGGTTCGAATCCCGACGGGGACGCCACTTACCTTTCTTTTTTCCAAAAGAAAGGTAAGACAAAGAAAATCAATTCGCACACTATCTTTGTATAGTGTGCGATATTTTATGCCTGCGCCAAAGCGTTGCATCTTTTTCTGTAGCTAAAAAGAAACGGATATCGCGCACTGTCTTTTGATAGCGCGCGATTTTTCTACACCCGCGTTGGAGTTTGAACCTTTTTAATCCCATAAGACAAGGGCCGTTTTCCAAATGAATCAGCTCTTTTCTTATGCTATTTTGTCCCCCAACCACTTTGCATGAACAATGCATACTGGCTAATAGGATTCTAACCAAAAACCGACCCGGCTAATACAATCAGACACTCAGCTAATAAACTCCAAGCAATCCTCATCCTAATCCGTAAAGAAATTGGCCAATGCGGCGAGCTCCTCCAGCAACCATACCTAAACGAACATCGACGAACTGTACGTACCGTCTGTGAGCTGGACTACGGAAAAACTAGCGTACGCCCGTAACGCCCAGAGTGCCCGCCGGACAGCTTAAAATGCACGATATACAGTACAGTCCACGAGTCAAGCCACCCTTGCTACAAAGCCAACCACAAAAGGCGCGATAAAAGCAGCACAGCATATTGAACAGATAGCTAAATCTCCCGCTTATAAGCTCAGCGGCTGTACCCACGTCTTTCTTCGATGTAGCATTCATGTAGCACTCTCCTGCTAATTAATGGATAAAAGGCACTCAACATATTCAAAATAGCCATGCTTAATAATGCTCCTTTTTTGCGCTTTCTATTGGAGCCCAAAATGTGAACTAGCCTGGCTACTTTACAGTTGAACCGCTTTGGGGATGCTATCAAAATCTTAGCATCTTACTATGACCCGTATAAAAATCCATTCGTAGGCAAAAATAGAGCTATTAGAAAGGAGTTTTTATTTATGGGTTTATTATCGTGGATTATATTAGGAGCGCTGGCCGGTTGGGTAGCGAGCATTATTATGAAAAAAAATCAATCTATGGGCGCATTTGCAAATATTGTGGTTGGAGTGATAGGTGCGTTTATTGGTGGTTTTGTAATGAATTTAATTGGAGCAAATGCCGATGTAACAGGATTTAATTTTGAAAGCTTTTTTGTTGCATTAGTGGGTTCAATTATTCTATTGGCTATCGTAAATCTTATAAAAAAGGGTACTGTACGATAAGACTTACAATACTCCGGATATCATAAATTGGATAAATTAAGAAGAAAACACCCATCAGTATCATTGGATATAATTATGTGGAGCGTCGGAAGAAATTCAATGAATATGCGATTTGACGCCGTATATTATGAGCCAGCCGCGATGAAGTATGATTTGGAAAAAATTCTTCGGGATAAATATATAAACTTACTCTAGGTAGAAGTTGGAACCACAATTATATACCTGAACTGATGAAAGCGCATACCGGAATTTCCCGAAGCTTAAAAGTCATCTCATCATATGCGCGAATTAAGGCGCTTAACAATGTGGCGGCGGCAGACTACCCAGTGGGAATGCTGATTGCGCCCAAGGGCGGATAGCCGCCATTCGGCATATCCGCCCCAATAATAATTTGCTCTTTTCTATGCTTTTTCGATTTTATACACAATCGGGGATTCACCCTCGGAAATTAAGAGCAATGCCAATATTATATATTTCATAGCGTTCTTGTAGTTCAAAATGTAAGGATTATTAAGCTATCCAAACTGAAGTTCAATTATTTCAACATAAGATGTTGCTGCGAAAATCTCCTCATAGATAATTTTGTTCAATAGGCTCTATTCTTATATGTGACTTTCCAAATCACCCAGCTTAAAGAACGATTGCGCTATGAATTCATATAATCCAAAACCATCAAAGTATATTTTATAGTGCAAATAACCATTGCTTTGATCACAACCTAATGCCTTTAGCCATGCCGAATTTTTCTCAATTGCTATCAAATTATATGCTTTTATATCATCTGGGTTACGCTAGGTCTTTTTTCATATATAATTTTGATAGTGTTAAAAAGGCAATAGCCTAAGGATGGCGTGTCGCTAGTTCTTTCGCTGCCGTCCGGTGCGTCAGCTTTATTTCTATTCTACCGGCGATTGTTTTTCAGCCGACCGCTTCGTGCCGTAGCGTTTTTTGACGCATTCGCTAAGCAGATACTCTATCTGGCCGTTTACCGAACGAAATTCGTCTTGCGCCCAGGCGGCGAGCTTGTTATAAAGCTCGGGAGAAAGACGAAGGGGAATTTGCTTTTTTGCCTTATCCGGCTTTTCCATAATTCTAGAACAGCGAACCGCTGTTCACAACGGGCTGGGCTTCCTTACTTCCGCACAGCACCACCAGCAGATTAGATACCATTGCCGCCTTGCGTTCGCTGTCCAATTCCACAATATCATTGTCCTTAAGCTTGCCAAGCGCCATCTCTACCATGCCTACCGCCCCTTCGACAATAAGCTTACGGGCGTCAATTATAGCGCTGGCCTGCTGACGCTGCAGCATAGCGGCGGCAATCTCCGGCGCGTACGCCAGATGCGTAATGCGCGTTTCAAGTATTTCAAGACCGGCGTCCTGCACCTTAGCTTGCAGCTCCTCCCTAAGCTTTAGCGCAACCTCCTGACTGCTGCCGCGAAGAGACATCTCGTCGGCACCTTCATTTTCATCCCATATGTCATAAGGATAAAGCCGAACAATATTTCTAAGCGAGCTATCGGCCTGAATAGACAGAAAGGAAATATAGTTATCAACATTAAACACAGCCTTTGTAGCGTTTACCACCCGCCATATTACGACAACGCCTATCTCTATCGGATTTCCCATTTTATCGTTTACCTTCTGCTTGTTGTTATCAAGCGTCATAATCTTAAGAGAAATGGCGTTTCCCCTCGCTGTATCCGTTTTATCCGATTTATCGGTGCGGAGATTGAGCTGCTCCGCCACCGCAGCCGCTAATACCGAAGACTTTGTAGGGTTTATTGGTGTAACAAACGGGTTTAGAAAGTAAAATCCCGGCGATTCAATAGTGCCGTAATATTTGCCGAATAGTGTCAATACCAGAGCTTCGTTTGGTTTAACCACTTTAAGGCCAATAAATATTATAGGACAAACTATAAATGCCACAATAGACGATATTACCGCGAAAACTATGCCTAAAGTTCTTGTCGCCTCGTTGCCCTGTTCAATAATTATTACTGAATATACGAAAAGGGCTGTAAATGCGATTATGGCGATTATGTTCATTATTAAAACGCCCATACCGCTTCGGGTCTTAATGTTCTTTTGCTCCGAAAACAATTCTGTCCGACTCATAGGACACCTCCTATTATATTAATTCGATATCATTATGATATCATACTTCCTGTATCTGTCAATTGTATTTGCGCCGTATGCCATGATAAAAATTATAGATTTCTCGCCTGTCACCCGTCGGTTATTAAACATTGGGCATTTAGCTATAATAAGATGTTTCGCGCTTTACGGTGTTATGATAAAATGAAACAAATAAAGAAGGGAGGTGCGTTCATGGCTCAAAGAATAGGTATTTTAACAAGCGGCGGCGATTGCCCGGGGCTAAACGCAGTAATCCGAGGAGTTGCGAAGGCGGCTTACGAACGCATGAAAGGCGTTGAAATAGTAGGCATAGCCGATGGTTATCGCGGCCTTATAAGCGGAGAGGCGCGACTTATGGCACGCAGCGAATTTTCAGGTATACTTACGCTCGGCGGCACAATACTCGGCACCTCACGTCAACCGTACAGCAAGATGCGGGTTATAGAGGATGATATAAACAAAATCTCCAATATGAAAGCAAACTATAAAAAAATGGGGCTCGACTGCCTTTTGATACTCGGCGGCAACGGCACGCACAAAACCGCCAATCTTCTTAGCGAGGAAGGGCTTAATGTAATAGGCCTGCCCAAAACAATAGACAACGACATATGGGGCAGCGATGTTACTTTTGGCTTCCATTCCGCCGTAGACATCGCAACAGACGTAGTCGATCGCATACATACAACTGCCGCCAGCCATAACCGCGTAATGCTTATAGAGCTTATGGGCAACAAAGCCGGCTGGCTTACGCTTTATGCCGGCATCGCCGGAGGGGCGGATATAATACTTATACCCGAAATACCGTTTAATATGGAAAGCATTTTAAAAGCAATAAGTAAACGTGGTAAGGAGGGAAAATCATTTTCCATACTCGCCGTAGCAGAAGGCGTAAAGGACGAAGAGGAAGCCAAGCTTCGTAAAAAAGACCTCGCCAGCAAACGCGCGAGCTGCGCCGAGACCACCGCCTCAAACCGCATAGCCAACGCTATTGAGCAGGAAACAGGCATGGAAACGCGTGTCGTAGTGCCAGGGCATGTACAGCGCGGCGGCCCACCCTCGCCTTACGATCGCCTTCTGTCAACGCAGTTCGGCGTTTATGCCGCCATGCTTATAGAGAAAAAGCAATACGGCGTAAGCGTCGCTATGGTGAATAATATGGTAACGCATAATCCTTTAAAAGACGTTGCCGGAAAAACTAAATTTGTACCGGCCGACCATCAGATGATTAAGGCGGCGCGGCGCATGGGCGTGTGCTTTGGAAACGAATAATCAATAGTTATATTACATAATACGGAGGCTAAAATGAACATACTTATACTCAACTGCGGCAGCTCGTCCGTCAAATTTCAAGTTGCTGTAATGCCGGGCTATAAGATTATAGCAAAAGGCGGAGTAGGTCGCATAGGATACGACGACGCCGAATTCACATATCATGCCGGTTCCGTCAACCAGCGAGTAACGGCGGCGGTAGCAGACCATAAGCAGGCAATAGCGCTAATGCTCGAAACGCTTTTTGGCGCCGACTCAAACACCGGCATAACCGCCGGCGATATAGACGCTGTTGGTCATCGCGTTGTGCAGGGCGGCAGTCTGCGCAGCGATTCTGTTATTATAGACAGCTCGGTTATAAGCGATATAGAAAGCATAAAAGAGCTAGCGCCGCTCCATAACCCCAACCACCTCGCCGGAATATACGCATGCGCGCAGTTGCTGCCGGATGTTGTACAGGTCGCGGTATTCGATAACGGTTTTCACAGCACTTTGCCGGAGCAGGCATATCTTTACGGCCTGCCGCACGAATATCACAGCAAGCACGCTATACGCAAATACGGCTTCCACGGCATAGCCTTTCGCAGCATGGCCGAAGGCGTCAAGCGGCTGACGGGGCGCGGGGCGGATCAATACAAAATAGTCAATATGATGCTGGGCAGCGGCACCACCGCCAACGCCTCGCTATACGGCAAGTCGGTAGAAGTAAGCACCGGCTTTACTCCGCTTGAAGGGCTTATACAATCTACACGCACCGGCGACCTTGATCCCGCTGCGCTGCTTTATATTATGAACAAGGAAAACCTATCTCCTCAAGAGGCGGACGAACTGGTAAACAAGCGCAGCGGCTGGAGCGGGCTTAGCGGCATAAGCAACGATATGCGCGAGATATACGATGCTGCGCAAAACGGCAACGCCCGCGCTGAAGCGGCGATAGCCGCCGCCTGCCATCGCTTTAAAAAGTATATAGGCGCTTATTCCGCCGTTATGGGCGGCGTGGACATGCTGGTGTTTTCCGGCGGCGTAGGCGAAAACGCTTGGTATATACGCAACCGCGTAACCGAAGGGCTAGGCTTTTTAGGGCTTGAGCTTGACGAGGACAAAAACAGCTCCCTTTCCGGCGAAGGCATAATAAGTAGCGATGGCTCTAAGGCCAAAATACTTGTGGTATCAGCGAATGAGGAAAAAATAATAGCACAGGACACATACGCGCTTGTTAATAAAAAATAAAAGCCGGATTAACCGGCTAGAGATTATATTATTCTGATATATCCGGCGGGGCTGCTCTATAAGCGGGTGGATTCCCGCCGGATAAGTTCTACCGGCAGCACCTGTCTTTTTTCGCCTATATCTTCTTTATTGATAATATTAATTATAAGCCCCGCCGCTATTCTGCCGAGGCTCTCGGTATCCTGACGCACAGTTGTTATAGTGGGATAGGCACATCTTGATACCGTCAAATCATTAAACCCTACAATCTTTACATCTTCCGGCACCCTTATGCCACGCCGGTGCAAAACGCCAATAACAGCGGCGGCAATAATGTCGGTATAGCAGAATATACCGTCAAACTCAACGCCGTCATCAAGCAGCCTGTTTACAGCAGCGGCGGCGTTTTCAAAATTTATGCCGTTTATATACTCGCTTATAAGGCTGCATCTGCCCTCTCCTCTTGCCGCTATTTCGTCAAGAACGCCGCGACTGCGCTCAAGGCGGGGCCAGAATTCCCTTTTCTCAAAAAGCATAAGTATGCGGCGGCAACCGGTATCTATAAGCTCGGCTGTCGCCATTCTGCCACCCGAATAATTATCCGACGCTATAAGATACAGCTCTCCGGTATCGGCAATATCGAGCGGCATCCTATCAACATATACTCTTGGCGTGCCGGCGTGCAGATCGCCCACGCCGCTATCCGAGCATACGAATATAAGGCCGCCTATGCTTTGCGATTTCATCATCATAAGATGCTTGTCTTCGCTGGCCTTTTTCTCATATGTGTTGCAGATAAATGTAGAGAACGAATGATCGAAAAGCGCGTTCTGCACCGCCAAAGTTATGCTTGAATAGAACTCGTTGGTAATACCTGGCACAAGTATGCCTATGGTATTTGCCTGTCTTGTCCTCAATCCTTTAGCTATCATGTTTGGCACATAGTTAACGCGCTTTATCGTTTCGTTTATTATCTGTTCCGTTTCTTTGGAGTATCTGCCCTTGTTGTTTATGACCCGCGATACGGTGGCGATGGAATATCCGGTAAGCTCCGATATTTTCTTAATAGAAACATCTCTCTTATGCATAAGCCGCACCATCTCTTTCCGCTAATTCGCACACAGTTCCGGCCTTCCAAGCTTTAAATTAATATCCCACACCGCAGATAACCGCAAAGCGTATCGCGGCCACGACATTTTATGGTATAAACAATGCCTTTATGCCGCGCTCGGCTTGCAGCTCGGCGAATACTTTCTCCCATTCTGATATATCGGCGCGATGAGTTATAACAGCGTTAAGCGCATCACCTGTTGAGGCCATAAGCGAAAGCGCTTTGTCCCAAGAAGTATAGCTTGAGCTCATGCAAAACGCCACATCTATGGATTTAAGCACCGCCGTATTCCACGGCACATTGGATTTAGGCGCGCCGCCCATGCCTATCGCGCACAGCTTGCCGTATCTTTTTACCATATTTATTGAGGCGGCTATTCCGGCGTCGGCTCCGCTTGTTTCAATAACAACATCGGCACCTTTGCCGTCAGTAAGCTCATTTATTTTGGCAACCGGATCCTCTTTTTGTACATTTATAATGTAGTCGGCTCCTAATGCGCGCGCCGCGTCAAAACGAATGTATTCGCAAGCGTCCATGCCGGTTATAGCTACTTTGCCGGCTCCTGAAGCCTTAGCTACAAAAGCCGCTAGTATTCCGATAGGGCCGGCTCCCGATACCGCTACAAAATCCTGACAGCCTATGCCGCACCTTTCACTAACCTGATGCACGGCTATAGCCAGCGGTTCTGTTAACGCCGCCATGTCAAAGCTTATGCCTTCGGGTATTTTATGCAGCAGCATTTCGGGCATAGCCACATATTCGGCAAACGCACCGTGTATGCCCCAGCCCGGCGAACGCTTGCTCGGGCACAGCTGTATTCTGCCGGTACGGCACAGCTCACATACTCCGCACGCCAGAGAATGAGGCTCGGCTACTACAGCATCGCCTACTTTAAAGCGTGAGCATTTGCTGCCCACCTGCTCTATTATACCTGAAAACTCATGCCCCAGTATAACCGGCGGCCAGTAGGGGTATTCATCGTGTAAAATGTGTATGTCGGTGCCGCATACGCCGGCAGCCTTAACCTTTATGATTACCCAATCCTCAGCCGGCAACACCGGCTCCGGCATATCCATAACCTTAATGTTTCCCGGGCCTTTCTCGTATTTAACTAACGCCCTCATGTAATACCTCCAAACAAATAGTGTATGCCGCATCCCGAACAACCCGCATAAATATACGCCGCATTCAAGACACAACGGTGAAATATTAAACTTTAGTAACTGGAATTATATATAATCATATCACAATAACGCGGCATAATAAAGATACTTGATTGCTTGTATATCCGGCCTGCCCAATCCGGATATACAAGCAATCATACAGTCGCTGATAATTCCCTTTAAATGCAACTTTCTATAGCTGATTGCCGATTTTTTACTTTTTTTGTTAATAAGTAACGTTCCTGTTACACCGAAACGGTAGAATCCATAAGCGAAATGAATCTTATCATTCTGTCGGCAGCGCCAGCGAGTAAACGAGGCGCGTCGCTCATGGACTTTTCAAGGCTCATAGGCGAATCGGACAGCGTCATAACGCTGCACTTAGCTATAGAATAAATATCCTGCCAGCCATCTCCGAGCCCGCCGACTATAACGGCGACAGGAATTTCCTTTTGCGCACAACGCATGGCGATACCGGCCGGCACCTTTCCAAACTTAACAGACTGCGCGTCCAGCCTGCCCTCTCCCGTTATAACAAGCGACGCGCCTTGGAGCAGCTCATCAAAACGCACAGCGTCCATAACAGCGTCAATGCCACGGCTCATCCTGGCCTTTAGCACTCCTCCGAGCGCAGCGCCTACGCCTCCGGCAGCTCCCGCACCGCTCAGCGTTACTATGTCCATGCCGAGCTGCTTTTCAAAAACGGCGGCGTAGTTTTCCATGCCCGCCTCAAGCCTGTCGCCTATCTCTCCGACAGCGCCTTTTTGCGGCCCGTAAATATATGTCGCTCCGTTTGGCCCAAGCAAAGGGTTTGTAACATCGCAAATGACGTTTATATCGGCGGATTCTAACTCTGGAATAAGGTTTTGAAGGCTTATATCCGTAACTCGCTCAAGGTCCTCTCCCCTGCCGTAAAGAAGCTCGCCGTCGCTGCGAAACTCAGCTCCTAGCGCCGCCAGCATACCCATGCCTCCATCGTTCGACATGCTGCCGCCAATGCCCACGAGCACCTTCTTAAAGCCCTTTTTAAGTACCAGCGCTATCATATCGCCAAGCCCCCTTGACGTAGCCTTAAGAGGGTCATTCTCTGTCGCGGTGGCGAGTCCGGCTATCGCCGCCATCTCTATTACGGCGGTATCGCCGTATATGACGCCGTATTTAGCCGTTACCTCCTCGCCCATGCCTCCGCTAACTTGCGCCGATTCAAAATGTCCTCCTGCCGCAGTTACGAGCGCATCGGCGGTACCTTCTCCACCATCGGCTACGGGAACCTTTATAATTTCCTGCTCACCCCAGTTGCTTTTTATGGCGGAGCTTATTATTTCTATAGCCTCAATAGAAGAAAGCGAGCCTTTAAAGGAATCAGGCGCGATTATTATTTTCATAATATAAACCCCCAGCTAAGATTTTCTAACGTATCAGCGAACGCCGTTACAGCGCCACCTAAGCGGCTTTAATATGCCGCCTTTTTGTCCATACAATACAACTTAAATGCTACAATTATTTAGCCCCGCCGTCAAGAGCGGCAGGTGGAAAATAACATAGCGGCGTTCACTCTTTTAAAGCGAACGCCGCCTGTACTTGCTAAAGCCTACCGCCTGTCCCTTATTCGGCTACGGCGGAAACTGATACTTCTATATTGCCCCTTGTCGCCTTAGAATACGGGCAAATGCCGTGCGCGTCGATAACCAGCTCATCTGCGGTCTTTTGGTCTACTCCCGATATTGTGGCAACTATATCCGCGGCTATTTCGAATCCGCCTTCATCGTCGGTGCCTATGCTGACTTCAACAGCCACTTCGGACTTTTTAACCGGCGCTTTTTTGTTCTTTATCGCCAATGCCAAAGCTCCACTAAAGCAGGCAGAATACCCCGCCGCGAACAGCTGCTCAGGATTTGCGCCCTTGCCATTGCCGCCAAGAGGAACGGGATGGGTCATATTAAACGCCAGCGGACTGTCCTTAACCTCAACCTTACCTTCTCTTCCGCTGTAAGCAACAGCTTTCGTAGTATAGAGAACCTTCATAGCAGTTACCCCCTTTTTAGATATTATATGGTAATTAATTATACCACAATTTTGGTTACGTATCCCTTTATTTTAAAATCCTATCTATTTTGCACGCCTTGAAATTCCTCAAGGCAGCTTTTCGCGGCGTTAAAAAGCAGCATGGAATCAACCCCACCAAGCAGGAAACGGAATCCCATTTCGGCGTGTTTTTGTATCATGCCCGGCGAAGTCATAATCCCCGGAGTAACATTATGCCTCTTACAAGCGTCAAGCACTTTTACAAACGCCTTATGCATATCAGGATGGTTCATATCGCCCATTATACCCATAGAAAGCGAAAGGTCGTAAGGGCCTAAAAAGGCAACGTCAATGCCGTCTACCGAGAGAATACCATCGATATCCTCAACAGCCTTAAAATGCTCTATCTGAAGTATCTTTATAAGCCCGGTACGCGTAAACTCGACATATTCATCAAGCTTGTTGCCAAACACGCATGCCCTCCCCGTACCAACGCCACGAACGCCGCGCGGCGGGTATGTGCAATACTGTATAGCCAGCTCCGCCTCTTCTTTGGAGTTTATCATCGGTATCATAATGCCTTTAGGGCCGGCGTCAAGCCCCTGCTTAACAACCCATATGTCATTTCCGGGCACTCTTATAAGCGGCACCGTATCGGTGGATTTGATGTGCGATATAAGCTTTCCCGCCGTTTCAAGGCTCATAGCGCCGTGCTCGCCATCCACCATTATCATGTCAAAACCGACATGCGCCAGTATTTCAGCGTTGTCTACGCTGCCCGTTTCTATCCACGGGCCGAATACGGTTTTCCCCTCGGAAATTTTGGTTTTTACCAAGTTATCCATGAGTCGCACCTTCCTGTTCTATATTATTTGTATTATATAAAGCCCCGAGGTTAATGAGGCGTAACGACATTTTAAAACGGTGCGCATATCTATATGCGGCGAAAATTATATTTGCGATATGTACTTGAGCAATGCGGTCAATATACAAAAAATCTATCTATATAGCTTATATGAAACGGGTGTTTACCATGCCCTTAATATATATAATACCAAACAATGGCGATATTTGGTAGCCATAATGCCGGGCAAGCGGAAAACCTAATAGAGGACGGCGCCTCCGGCGGCAAACCCTTTAAAAAGGGTTTGATTCTAAACTTTGCAAATGCCGCATATGCGGCATTTTAAGAAAGGTTTGGGATATATTTATCTCTTGTTCCGGTTCGATCATATAAAATAATCTAGCATACAAACGCACTTTGCGTTATTGATTTTCTTTGGCATACCTTTCTTTTTTCTAAAAGAAAGGTATGATAATAACCCGGCTTTATCAGCAAAGCCCGAGCGATCTTATAAGATACGGCAGCTCGCTTTCAAAATTCACCCCAAAACGCACATCTGTTCCGGCTTTCCTCGTCCTCTCGATGCTCCTTACAGTAAACTCAACGGCGATACCCGCGGCGTCGCTCAAACTCTTGCCGCTCATAAGGGCAGACAGTAGTGCGCTGCCAAAAACATCGCCGGTGCCGTGATATTGCCCCTCTATACGCCGCGACAGCATATACTCAACGCTATCGGTATTTTTATCAAACGCGGCGGCGCCCAGCTTATCATTATCAAAATATACGCCGGTTAAAACAACCTTGTCCGGCCCAAGACGCGACAGAGCGCGCAGCATGTCCTCAATATAAGTCTTTTCATACGGGCCTTTGTGGTATTCGCGGCCTAAAAGCAACGCCGCCTCCGTCATATTAGGCACCATTACATCTGCTTTAGCGCACAGCTTTTTCATGCCGTCCGGAAAGTTTTTGGGGAAAACTTTATAAAGCTCGCCAAAATCCGCCATAACCGGATCTACCACAATTAAAGTGTCGTCGTCTTTTAGCATTTCACAAATTTCCGCAACAATATCAAGCTGGCGAAACGAGCCTAAAAAGCCGGTGTAGATAGCGTCAAAGCCTAGCTCTAGCGCCTTCCAATGCTCGGCTATGGGAAGAATGTCGTCTGTAAGGTCACGGTATGTAAAACCGTCAATGCCGCCTGTATGCGTTGATAGCACAGCGGTGGGTATAACGCTTGTTTCAATGCCCGCAGCCGATATTATAGGCAGCGCGACGGTAATAGAGCATTTCCCAAATCCAGATATGTCGTGTATAGCTGCGACCCTTTTTTGTTCTCGCATTAAATTTCTCCTTGCGTATGATTGCCATATAAGGCGCTGTTTTTGCGCCTTATCAAAATATTATACTATACGCCAAGCGGCAAGCCAATAAGCGTATTTTAGAAAATAGACTTTGTCCTATTTATCCTAAGCCGGTATCTAAAAGCAAAATGCCGCCAAAGCGGCATTTAATGCATTTATAATAGCGGTTGCAATAAGCGCTAATACCTGCTTATTCTGAAAATAACGCCGTTGAAAGATATCTTTCTCCGGTATCCGGCAATATAACGACAATTGTTTTACCTGCATTCTCCTGCCTTTTCGCAAGCTGCGTAGCCGCCCACAGCGCCGCCCCGGACGATATGCCGACAAGCAGCCCTTCGTTTTTTGATATTACCCTGCCCATTTCAAAAGCGTCCTCGTTTCGCACTTGAATAACTTCATCATAAATATCGGTATCTAATACCTCCGGCACAAAACCTGCGCCTATACCCTGTATTTTATGCGGCCCAGGCTTGCCCCCCGACAATACCGGCGAATCTGTCGGCTCCACCGCTACTGCCTTAACATCAGGCTTTTGGGATTTTACGAACTGGCCTATTCCTGTAATAGTGCCGCCCGTGCCTATGCCAGATACAATTATGTCAACCTCGCCGTCGGTGTCCTGCCATATTTCCGGCCCCGTAGTTTCTCTATGGACTTTGGGATTGGCGGGGTTGTCAAACTGCGCGGGTATGAAGGAGTTTTTGATTTCCTTAGCCAGCTCCTCGGCTTTATCAATAGCGCCCCTCATGCCCAATGCCCCATCCGTTAATACCAGCTCGGCGCCATATGCCTTTAGCAGGTTTCTCCTCTCAATGCTCATTGTCTCTGGCATTGTAAGTATAACCCTGTATCCTCTCGCCGCCGCCACCGAAGCGAGCCCAATTCCGGTATTGCCGCTTGTAGGCTCTATAATAACCGATTCCGGCTTTAGAATGCCCTTTGCCTCGGCATCATCTATCATAGCCTTGGCTATCCTGTCTTTAACGCTGCCCGCCGGATTAAAATACTCAAGCTTAGCAATAATCCTCGCTTTAAGCTGATTTTTCTTTGCGTAGTTCGTCAGCTCCAGCATAGGAGTTTTGCCTATAAGCTCAGTTATGCTTTTATATATCTTTGCCATTTCATTATACCTCCGCCACATCATTTTATATTATTCATATCCGATTAATATGTTATGTCTATATTAGTACTATTATGCGCCATTGTCAACACAAAAAAACAATATATCGCACAAATATTTCCGGCGCTTATCCGGCGGCGCGCTTACTTAATATGCCACTTATCCGCCGGAGCGTAAGCCTTACTAGGGCAAGGCAGCATTGACACCCCGTCTCGCCCAATTTATAATTATGGTAAATGGTTTCAAATAAATTTCAGGAGGCGCGACATGTCCGATACTTTAGCTTTTATAAAGCAACACAAAATCATAGCAATAATGCGTAAACTTCCCCCCGAGCAGCTTATACAAACCTCGCAGGCGCTGTACGATGGCGGCATAAGGCTTATGGAAATAACCTTTGACCAAAAGGGCGATCCCAACGTAACAGTTGAGTCTATAAAAACTCTTATAAGCCATTTCGGCGACAAGCTTCTTGTAGGTGCAGGAACGGTTATGAGCTTAGAGCAGCTTGATATGGCATACAAAGCCGGTGCGAAATACATAATTTCGCCTGACTGCAATACCGCCGTTATAGAAAAGACAAAGGAGCTTGGCCTTGTGTCCATGCCCGGCGCTCTTACTCCCACCGAAATCGCCACCGCTTATAATCACGGAGCGGATATAGTAAAACTGTTCCCGGCCGGCGTTTTTGGCGTTGATTATGTCAAAGCCGTTCGTGCCCCCGTTAGCCATGTACCGCTCGCGGCTGTTGGCGGCATAACCGAGAACAATATCTCCGATTTTATAGCCGCCGGCATATCAAGCTTCGGCCTTGGCTCGAACATCGTTCGTGCCGACCTTATAAAAGAAGGCAAATTCGATGAGATAACGGCGCTCGCCGCCCTTTATGTTAAAAAACTTGAAGCAGTAAAATAAAATGTTAGCCATAAACGGCCGGTATTATGCCGGCCGTTTTTATTTGCAGCAAATGCGCTTATAAATAATTTTTCATACTGGCAAATATAAAAAAGCTACGCCGCCACAATCCGATGCTCGTGGCGGCGTCTAATTAAAATACTGTTTATATCAGCGGCTTATATAATGCTTGTGAAACTCAATCCTCTGTATCCGGCGGATTTGTCTGCCCGCCGTTGTCCCCGCCGTTTTGGTCGGTAGGCGGCGAGGTCGGCGTCGGCTCTTGCGTTTCAACCGGCTCCGGCGGCTTCGGGGGCCCCATTATTTTTGTGCCGTTATAAGCCATATACTTTGTTTCGGCGATAAATTCAGGCTCTCTCACCTCAACGCCGTTTTTATAATAATGCTTATACGATTTGAATATAGAGCCGCTGCGCCTTTGTACAGTCGTCTCCTCATATCCCGGCGGCTTGCTGTTATCAACGGTAATAAGCATCTCACCCGACGGCTCTACCGTTCCCGTCTGTTCGGACGAGAGACGTATTTCATCATACTCATCCGGCAGCGGCACGCCGTATATCTCAAAATGCAGCTTTTTGCTGTTATCTGTCCAGCAGAATATATAAACATCGCTATCGGTATGATTTTTGTATTTAAAATCTATGGTATCGGTATTTATAGTAGCGTCAAGCCCGCCGCCTATATACCCTACCCGCCTTGAGTGCGCCCTGCGATACACTATCTCAAGGTCAGATTTTAGCACCGCCGCGTACATAGTGCTTGATACCTGGCATACGCCACCACCCGCCTGATCCTCACTGCCGCCTTGCACATACGCGGGAGCCGGCTGCCAGCCCAGCGCATACGTCCGCCTGCCCAGCACGGTATTTGTCGAAAACTCTTCGCCCGGCTTAAGCACATGCCCGTTTACCATATCCGTCGCTTTCTTTACATTGAAAACGCGCTCCGCCCTGTTATACGGGCTGTTAGCGAACGATGTTGTAGCAGTTCCACGCAATACTACTTTAGCCTTTAGATCCTCTATACTTATTTGCGCCGGTATCTCTATAACCGGCACTTCAATATCGCCGTAATTCTTGCTTTGTATTTGCCCCTTAACGGCTCCAAGCAACGCCGCCTCTTCAACGTCTACGCCGTTTTGCTCTTCTACAAACGTAAACCATTCCTTGATCTTATCCTTGTCTACCTCAACAGACGCATCTACCGGCTCGCTGTTTATCTGCGCCGCGACGCCGGACAGCCTTTGCGCTATCGACGCTTCATCAACGGTATACTCTGTCGTAAACTCTCTGCCTTCGCGCTTAATAGCGTCAACCTCAGCCGAAACCGACATAACGCTGCCTTCGCGCCCTAAAAGCATGGCTTCTTCCATAACCTCGTCTATATTATCGCTTATGCTAAAATCCGCCGATGTAAGCGTAAAATGGCTGCCGGCATGGCTCATATTTATATTAATTTCGTCCAGCCGCCTTGCCATACCCGCCTCTATCTCCGGACTAGCCTGCGCGATAGTCATACCCGACACATCAATACCGTCTATTGATATACCTTCATGGAATGTTCCCGTCGCCAAAAGCTCTTGCCGCTCATCATCCGATAGATGATTGCTTTTAAATAAACTGATGCCAATAAAAACCAGCGCCACCGCTAAAACCGCGACAATCGCCAGTACTAATTTCTTTTTCGCTACTTTTCTTTTAGCTTTCATACTCCGCTCCTTTCATCGCCACTCGATCAGCCACCGCCTGCATAAGCTCGTCCACACCAACGATATATCGGCTTCTGGTAATGATTTCGCTCGCTTCCGCCACGATCGCCTGCTCGCGCGTTATAACATTGAAATATATTTTATCCTTCAGGTTACAGGTATCCGAGCCTATAAGCCCCTTTAGCTCCATCTTCCTTAAAAAGGAATGATATGTCTTATAGCACCAGCTTATATTCGGGCATCGCTCCTGCACCGAGGCAATTATCTGTTTCATAGTTTTAGGCCGGCTGCCCCACATAGCGCTAAGCAGCACCAGCTCGCAATCGAGCAGCCTTTTATTCATTACTATCACCCTTTTTAGTATGGCTTACCATTTAGTATGGTTTTCCAAATATCTGTCTGCATTTTACAAGACAGAGCCGGTCGCTGTCAATATATTCTCACCGCTCTATCGTTGCGTTATTCCGTTAAAATCCCAGTTTTTGGCTTACGCATTAGCTTTATCATATTAAAAATATTTTTACTATGATATATTGCCGCTGTTTTTGCGGTTCATGGTATGATAAACTAATGAAAGCATAGTTAAACGCTCGGCATTACCCGAGCGTTTACTATAATTACCACGGCGATTATAAATGCCGCGAATACAGCGTTAAGGCATATACCGCCATATTGACAAACGCGCCGATTGGATTAGAATATAAGCACGCGCGCACCAAAAAACAAAAGAGGGATGACAATGAAGAAAAACAACGCTCTAAGGAACATGATAATCGCCGGTCTGCTTTGCGCCATAGGCATACTGATACCCCGCATATCGCCTATAAGGATTGTTCTTGAGCCGGCGTCGTTTACTTTGGCCAGCCATGTCGCCATATTCATTGCCATGTTCATATCTCCCGGCGTAGCGGGCGCCGTAGCAGTTGGCACTACCCTTGGCTTCCTTTTTGGCGGCTTTCCTATTGTTATAGTAGCGCGCGCCGCGTCTCAGGTTGTATTTGCGGTGGCGGGAGCGTTTTTCTATAAAAAACATCCGCATGTCATGGATTCGCTGTGGAAATCACAGCTCTTCTCCTTTTGCATAGCTTTGGTACACGGAGCTATGGAGGTTATAGCGGTGCTGCCCTTCTATTTTACAAACACGCTTGCTTCCGGTTTTTATGAAAAAGGCTTTATGTTCGCCGTTATACTTATGGTGGGCGTAGGTACAGTTGTACACAGTATGGTCGACTTTGGCATAGCGCAACTGATATGGCGCCCGCTTAAAAAGGCGCTGCGCTCGTCTCAATAAATATATTATTTTATAAATAGCAAAGCCGCCTTGCCCGCATGTTCGGGAGGCGGCTTTATAGCGTTCAATTCTATTCTTATAATAAAGCCGACAGCGTATCCTCCAAAGTTTTTATGTCGCCTATGCGCATTATTTTTACCCCCCTGCCAAGAGTACGCTTTACAAAGCCGCCGAGCACTTTACCCGGCCCCAGCTCTACAAACGCCTTGACGCCTTCATCGCTCATGCGCCTTATACAGCTTTCAAACCGCACCGGCAGAGTAAGCTGCTCAATAAGGCGATCTTTCACCTCATCCGGCTCTGTCGAAAGCGATGCGTCGGTATTCGCGGCGACAGGCATTAGTGGCTTATGAAACTCCATGCTATTAGCGAACGCCTTAAACTCCTCCGCAGCCGGCTGCATAAGCGGGCAATGCGAAGGTATGCTTACATTAAGCCTTGTAAACATAATCCCGCCTTCAGCGCACATGCTCTCAACTTCCGCCACCCCTTCAACGCTGCCGGATACAACTGTTTGACCGGGGCAGTTGTAGTTTGCCGCCCATACATCGTTTTTGGCCTTCTCGCACATCTTTTCAACCTCTAAAGCGTCCGGCCCGATTATAGCCGACATACCCCCGACGCCGGGCGGCACGCAGCGCTGCATAGCCTTAGCCCTAAGGCTTACCAACCTCAGCCCGTCTTTAAAGTCCAGCGCACCCGACACAATAGCCGCCGCGCATTCGCCCAGAGAAAAGCCGCAGACGATATCCGCCTTAAGACCTAATTGTTCTGCAAGCCTCGCTATCGCTACCTCAAGCGTTACCATGCATGGCTGTGTGTTCTCAGTAAGGCTAAGAAGCTCGCTGTCGCCGTCAAAGCATATGCTTCGTATCGGCATAGCAAGCGCATCCTCAGCCTCTTCAAAAGTTGTTCTTACTATATCGTATTTTTCATATAAATCATTGCCCATGCCGGGGAACTGAGCGCCCTGCCCCGGAAAAATAAAAGCTGTTTTCAAACTCGCCACCTCCATTAATCACTGCCTTACTAAATATCGTTTATAGCTTAAGCATTACACAATTATAACAGATGATATGCAATTGCAAAAGCAAGCTCTTCTTACCTTTCTTTTATAAAAAAGGAAGGTAATACCAAAGAAGATCTGTTTCGCGAATTTCGTATGTATATTAGATAGGTTCCTATGCCCGAACCAAGCAAAGCGCCTTTAGGTAGTTTAAAGCTGCGCCTTTCTGTTCCTAAGATGCCGCATATGCGGCATCTTGCAAAGTTTGGGATCAAACCCTTTTTAAAGGGTTTGCCGCCGGAGGCAACACTTCTACTACAGCAGGCCGGAGGCAACCATACCCCTGCCAAGGTTTGCCGCCGGAGACAATACTAAGCCGCTATTTAGCCGCCTTGACACCGGTATTTTCGGCTTGCTGTTTCCCAGCCTGACCGGAAGTTTCCTTGTCCTTCTCCTTATCTTTAAGCCTGTTTAAAAGCTCGCTTTTTCTTTTATTAAAAACCGCCTCAAGCTCTTCCCTGCTTTTTTCCTTGCCGCCATCGACCGCCTTAGTCTCAACGGCAACGCAAACGCTCTGCCTCGCCTCGCTCCCGCCGGCAGTTACAAACACTATACCCCGCCCCAGCGTCAATATATTTTTCGCAGGTATAAGCTCTCCGCTTATAAGCTCCAGCGATATAATAGCGCCTGTTCGCTCATCGATTGTGTACTCCGCCACCTCGCCTATTACCTCGCCCTCGTTTGTAACGACGCGGCTGCCGTTTATATCGCGCCCGAAATACGATGTTGCGGCATCCTCCTGCTGTCGCCAAAAAGGCACCAGTCCGGAGGAATTTTCTGTTGTAAGCATTTCAGGCGCTATGCCGTCCGCTTTTTCAAGCGGCAGCGCTTTAAGTCCAAAGCACCCCGCCCCGGTATCGACCGATAGCAGCCGCACCGTCTTTTTTACGGCGTCTATTATAAGATCTTCAATCATCCCGCACGCTTTTCCATCCTCAACGCTAAAAAGCGGGAGTCCAACTATCTCACACGATTTTTTCATTTCCTGCCTCCTTTAAAGCCTTCTGGCAAGCTTAATATATATTTTCCATCATTGCCGCATTTGCGCGCTTCAATACAGTTCCCCCGTATATTTACGCGCCTTCTTTTCTCGCCCCTCCATACATGCCCCTAAGCAGCGACACCGCCGCCAGCGCCACACACGCGCCTGCCGCTATCAGATAATACGTCTGCCTGCCAAAGATCAGCCACGCCGCCGCTATAGTCGCGGCGCACAGCATATACCTTGCCGCCCTAACCTTAGACAGCGCGTCTCGCTGCCTTTTCGCCCGCGCCCTGTTCTCTATAACCGCCTCGGCGCGTATCGCCGCATCGACCTGCTCATCTCCTGCCAGCACGCCAAACCTTTTTCCCGCCTTTAGCAGCTTCTCTTGTCCCGGCAGCTCAACACCGGGCGATTTTAAGCGGGCGGCGGCGGCTTTTGCCTGGTCACCCGCCGCGCTTGAAGAATACAATATGCACATCGACGCCCTAGCTCTTACCGCCCTTTTCCATGCCGAAGCTATATCCTGCGGCGTCAGCGGCATTTCAGGATGCGTTAAAAGTATTTCCCCATATATCCTCACGCCGCCCCGCCTCGCCGTATATCCCTGCCCCGTTTTCGCCTTTATCTCGGCGCCGGATGCCGATAACGCCGAGCGCAGCAACGCCATCGCCTTATCCTCTGGCAATAGCGCCAGTTTTTCAAGCGAGCATCGCCTGCGGATGCCGGAGCGTAGCTTTTTAAGCTTCATACCGTATCGGATTTTCTTATGCATGGATAAAGCTATTGAAAGGCAGCCAGCAACACAAAGCGCTAGTATAAAAGCCAACAGCGGTATTTTTGTAAGGTATAAAAACCATACATATAAAGCGAAACCCATAAACAGCCTTATGCCGACAGCGTCAAGTATAGCCGCAACACGAGTTTTACCGCTCAGCTTTCTTTTTAAATACGACTTTACCATACTGCTTTCCATCATTTACCTCACCGTATATATATTTGCCGCATTCTCTTATATTTATGCCTTCCACTCTTATCTTTTCAATTTGCCTAAATTCGTTTATACTAATAGAAACAAAAGCTTTGTTAAAACTAAGCGCAGTAGAGGCAGGTGGAATACCATACAAAAACGCATAGGAATACTCGGGGGCACCTTCGACCCCATACATAACGGGCATATAGCCATAGCCTGTCAGGCCAGCGTACAATTCAATCTTGAAGAGATGCTGGTTATACCTCTTGGCATACCGCCGCATAAGCCGACTCCCGCCGCAACGCCGGAGCAGCGGCTCGAAATGGCGCGCCTCGCCTCTCTCGGCATAGACAATATGCGGGTATTAGATATGGAGGTGGCTCGCGCCGGCACCACATACACAATAGATACGCTGCGCCGCCTTCGCCTTGAATATCCAAAGCATACGCGCTTTTTCTATATAATAGGCGCCGATACATTAGGCGAGCTGCACACCTGGAAAAATATATCCGAGGTAGCCGGCCTTACCGACTTTATCTGCTTTTTCCGCCCCGGCATATCGGCCCGGGAAATGGCGGATCGCGCCGCCGCCTCTTTTGATATGCTGGGCAAGCGTGTATATACCGCCGAATTCGATGGCGACAACGTATCTTCAACATTTGTAAAACAAATAGCCGCGAAAGGGCTGCCGGTATACGGTCTTGTGCCGCGTGTAGTAGCGGCGTATATACACTCAAGCAACATATACTCTGATGCGCAACATATTGAAAGCGTTGACAGAGATGAACTATGCCAGCTTGTAATGCGTATGATAAAACCGGCTAAATACCGGCATACGCTTGGCGTTGAGCAATCGGCAATAGAGCTGGCGCGTCGCTTTGATGAGGACGAAAACAAAGCGTCATTTGCCGCGCTCGCGCATGACTGCGCTAAGGAGTGCAAAGGCAATCTTGTAGAATTTGCCGCTAAATACGGATTAACATCTGTAGCCTCGCAATATGCCGAGCTGCCGCCCGCCATTATACACGCCCCGCTTGGCGCAGACGCTGCGAGGCTGCTTTTTGGCATAACCGACCCCGACATACTCTCGGCCATTAAATGGCATACTACTGGCAGAGCAGGCATGTCCCGCCTGGAAAAAATAATATACTTAGCCGACCTTATAGAGCCGAACCGCAACTGCCCCGGCATAGATGCCATAAGGGCGGCGGCCAAAAACAATCTTGATACCGCTGTGCTTATGGCGATGGATAACTCAATAGAATATGTGCTTTCCTCCGGCCATCAGCTCGACCGGCACACAATAGAGGCGCGAGAGCATCTGGCCCGGAGCATGAATAAATAAATCAAGGAGGGGATAGATTGTCGAATACTCAACATATCGAAGAAATGCTTTCAACACTTTATGATGGCAAAGCCGAGGACATACTCGTACTCGAAACATCCAAGCTCACCATAATCGCCGACTATTTCATAATATGCAGCGGTCGCTCCAGCATACAGGTAAAATCGTTAAGCGACAAGCTTGAGGAGGCTATGGAGGCGCACGGCATAACGGCAACGCGAAAAGAAGGCTATCAGGCCGGAAGATGGATTGTGCTTGATTACAGCGATGTGCTTGTTCACATATTCCACAGCGAGGAACGCGAGTTTTATAACCTTGAGCGGCTGTGGACAGACGGCGAAAACTGCCGTAACTATTCGGCGCAAAGAGAAAGCGCCAAAGCCTAAAACTAAAATAGTAGTTACATCTATAAACAAATATGCAAATATGCTTATAATAGCACCTAAAAAAGAGGCGGTTCTCCGCCTCTTTAGATGTTTATATTTATATTAAGATGCAAATGCTATCTCTTTGGCTTCCGCTTCAGTTTTAGTTTTACTCAGCCGCTTTTTTCATCAATATGTCTGCGCCATGTATGGTATCGTTCCAGTATTTTTGTATTTCATGAATTATTTGTTCTCTATACTGCACGCCGAAAAAGTGTTCATCAAACTGCTTGATGTTTCGAAAAAGCAAAGGGTAACTCTCTCCTCCAATAAAGCATATCATGCATGACTTTGTAATCTTGGCGTATGGATTAGGATAAATCGCTATCGCGTGTATCTCATCCCATTTAAGAGAATATATCTCTTTCCTCTTATGATACTCTACGCCTTTTTCATCAATCCTAACATTATAAGAATATATACCATATATCAAATCCCATATGTGTTTTATAAGAAGGCCTATTATGAAAAGCATAAACAAGTATATAAATATGCTAAACTCCTGTGTCGCACGTTCATACCTTAGCATGAAAACTAATAAAGGAAATATTGCAACTAAACCACCTATGGATATTACAGACATTAATATCGTATACCTCTTTTTTAATACTGTTATTTTCACTCTTTAATTACCCCATTCTATTTAACTTATGGCTCATCAGAAGCTATTTAACTGTATTAACGAGGTTTCGGGTATACATTTACATTTATATTACAATCTACCGCTTTCTTCTATAATAATACGAGCTGCCCCGCTGCGACCTTGTCTCCTGCCTTGTCGGCTCGGCGTCAAATTGGCTACCGCTCCTGCGCGTCGGCGCACTTCTTCTCTTTCTCCTGTTCTTAAAAGAACGCCGTCCCTTCTTTACATCAGACGCTATCCTGACTATAACGACAATCAGGAATATAACTATCGGTATCGCCAACAGCCACCACAGCGAAGCGCGGTCTTCATCAGAGGAAATGGACTTGCCCGGCTTTGACGGCGTTACGTCGGCTGTACTACCGGCAGCTCCGCCTGTATAGTTTGTGTCATACACATCGGATTGAGCAACCAGCTTGGCACTTATAAGCTCCTTATCCCCCAACTTGAATGTTACTGTACCCAGCTCATCGCCCGAATAAATGGGGGCAATGAGGTCTTTATCGTATACCGGCACAACCTCGACATCGTTTATATTTGCTTTAAGGTCTTCTATTTCCTCGCTCGTTCCGGCATAAAAGCTGTCCTCAGGGAATTCATACCCCACAGTAAGCACGCCGCCGGAAGGGTCTTCTGCCGAAGCGTTTGTAACATTGGCGGTGAGGGTGCGGGAGGCGAGATGCTCTTTAAGGTCTATTTTTTGTACCGTATCAAAACCGTATTCAAAAAGCGCCTTTGCCGCTCCCCATCTTGTTGTTCCGTTTTCGCTAGGATCACCGAATATTATTACTATAAGCTCTACCCCATCCTTTTCGGCAGAAGCGACAAGGCAGTTTTTAGCCACCGGCGTTGAGCCTGTCTTCATGCCGGTAGCGTATTGATAATTGTACTGCGAATCTTCCGGTTTATCGGAAAGCAGCTTGTTTGTATTGAATACTTCCTTTGAAGATCCGGCAAAGCTTAGCGTATACGAGCCTGCTCCGGCCGCCTTCATAAATTCCTCATTCTTGCTTGCTGCGGAGGCTAGTTTAGCGAAATCGCGCGCAGTGGTATAATGCTCTTCGTTCTGCACTCCATGCGAATTCTGGAATTTGGTGCTGCTCATGCCGAGCTGCGCCGCCTTCTCGTTCATCTTGCCGGCAAACGCGCTCTCGCTTCCGGCCAAGCCCACCGCTACAGCTGACGCAGCGTCGTTTCCCGAAACAAGCATCATGCCATAAAGCAGCTGCTGATATGATACCTCATGGCCTTGTTTAAGCCCCATAAGGCTGCTGCCCGCCCTTTGGTTAACCTCCGAGCCTACTTTTATCGTTGAGTCGAGGTCAACTTCGCTTTCAAGCAACAGCAACGCCGTCATAATCTTTGTGGTACTGGCGGGAAAAACCTTCGTGTCGCCGCTCTTTACCCACAGTTCTTTGCCCGTCGACGCCTCAATCATAATAGCCGAAGTACCCGGCACTTCCTCCAGCGTCGGTTTTCTCACTTCCGCCAGCGCCGCCGCCGGAAACAGCATTGTAATCAATATTATAACGGCAAGAAAAGCCGCTGTCTTTTTCACTTTTATAATCTCCTTAATTTGTTGGAATATTAAGATTTGTTAATTATATCAATTCTTGTCGTATTTGTACAGCAATGTAAAAAAGCCGTTTATGGGCTTAGATTCATTATTTTACCAGCCGATTAAAGCTAAAATGTATTTCCTTTGAGAGTTGTGTTATAATGTAATAAGTAAATGAACTAAGGGGCGCATCAGCTTATGAATAAAACTATTCTCATTGTTGACGACGAGCCTTTAATCATTAAGGGGCTCAAATATAGCCTGGAGCAAGACGGCTATTCGGTTGAAACCGCTTTAGACGGCGAGCAGGGCTTAAAAATAATAAAAGGCGGCGGCATCGATATGGTGCTGCTTGATGTTATGCTTCCTAGCATGAGCGGCATTGAAGTATGTCAGCGGGTGCGGGAATTTTCTCAGGTGCCTATAATAATGCTTACCGCGAAAGGCGAGGATATGGATAAAATAATCGGCCTCGAATACGGCGCCGATGATTATATGACTAAGCCTTTCAACGTGCTTGAGGTAAAAGCACGCATAAAATCAATATTTCGCCGTTCCAATGCCGGAAACGACAAAAACAGGATGACATTTGAGGCAGACGGTCTTAAAATTAATCTTGTAAACCGCAGTGTGTCGCTTGATGGCAAAATGGTTAACCTTACCGCCAAGGAGTTTGACCTGCTTCATCTGTTTATAACAAACCGGGGCAAGGTTTTTTCGCGCAGCGATCTGCTCGAAACAATCTGGAAATACGACTACCTCGGTGATTTGCGCACAGTTGACGTGCATATAAGGCGGCTTCGCGAAAAAATAGAGCGTGACCCCGCCAAACCCAGCTTTATACTTACAAAATGGGGAGTGGGTTATTATTTCAAGGATTTCTAAAGCCGTCACTTCCATACGCTGGAAGACGGTATTCGCCTTTCTGCTTATATTTACGGTGGCCATCGCCTCCATCGGCTTTTCAATAGTCCGTGTGCTGGAGGCTTTTCTCGTTTCCGAGCGAGTTAAAGAGCAAGCGGCGCAGACAGACGCCTTTGCCGTACAGGCGGCGCCATACCTCGCAAACTTTGACGCGCAGGGCATGTACGAGCTATGCTATCAAAACGGTGGCAACATAGGCGGCCGAGTAATAATACTAGACGATGCCGGCGTTGTGCAGGCGGACGGCCTTTCTTTATTAAATGGCCAAAGGCTTACGCATAATGAAATATCGGGTATACTCGCCGGCCATACGCCGCGCTCTCACGCTTTTCACCGCCTAACATCATACAATTCAGGAATATGGGCCGTTTATTATACATCGGCCATAGTCCAAAACGGGCGCACGCTCGGCGTACTTCTAGCGTCGGTATCAATGCAGGACATAACAGACACAATAAGAGAAATAACAAACCGCCTTGCGCTTATATCTTTTATAGCGGCAGTGGCGGTATGCATTATGTGCATAATTGCCTCCGGCTATATAACAAAGCCGTTGGGCGCTTTCGCACAGGCTGTTCACAGTCTTAGCCTCGGCAGATTCGATAAGCGGGTTGAGGTTAAAGGCAAAAGCGAGCTGGCGCAGCTTTCCCATGCCTTTAATATGATGAGCGAAAAGCTGGAGGATTTAGACCATACGCGCAACGAATTCGTATCAAACGCTTCGCATGAGCTTAAAACTCCGCTTAGCACCATGAAGATACTTATAGAAACGCTGCTTTATCAACAGCCGCTCGATCCCGTTATGGCAAAGGAATTCCTAACCGACATAAACGCCGAAATAGACCGGCTAAACAATGTTATAGTTGACCTCCTTGCCATAGTTCAAACAGAGGAGCTTCATAATCCGCTGCACCGTGAGCCGGTGCTGCTTGGAGAGCTGCTTTCACGCATAACATCCAAGCTGCGGCCGCTTGCCGAATCAAAAAACCTAGAGTTTCGCCTAAATCTGGAAGAAGAAATCGCCACGGTTTGCGACTCTCTTAAAATGGAGCTGGCGCTTTCCAACATAATAGACAACGCCATAAAATACACTAACGAAGGCTCGGTAGTTGTTCACATGTATCGAAACGCGCAGCAGGCGTATATAGTTGTTAAAGATACCGGCATAGGGATACCGCAAAAAGAGGTCAGCCGTATATTCGACAGGTTTTACCGCGTTGACAAGGCACGTTCTCGAAATACCGGCGGCACCGGACTTGGCCTGTCGATAGCTCAGCGCATAATATCGCTGCATAACGGCCTTATAACTGTAGACAGCGCCGAAGGCAGCGGAACAGTATTCACCGTGCGCCTTCCGGTAGTAAGCTCATAACCCGAAGATAGAGGATTAATATGATTAAGCATCAGTTTAAAAAAATATCGGCTCTGTTGGCGGCGGCGGTGGCGCTGTCATTTGGCGGCTGCACATTTTTTATAGAATCGCAGCCGCAAGAGCAGGGTCTTGTCGATATAAACCCCACAGAGCAGGATACTCAGCGCGAGGCCCGCACCACCACGCTGTATTTTAGATACGAGCGCGAGGAGCTTTTGGCCGGTATAAGCATCAACATAAACGTGCCTTCAAACAAACAGTATGATGAAGTGGTGCTGCGTTCGCTTATAAACGGGCCGGGGCTTAACCCGCCCGAATTTGTACCGGTTATAAACCCAGAAACGCAGGTGCTCAGCGTAACTTCAAATAGCGATTTACTGTTTATAACATTCAGCCCCGAATTTTTTCACCCCATGCCCGACATACCCTCAAACTGGCAGGAAGACCCCATATGGGTTGAGGAGGTGCAACTTCAGCGGCGGCTGGCCGTATGGAGCGTTGTAAACACAATGACGAGCATTGGCAAATATACTCGCGTACAAATACTTATTGACGATGGCAACTCTATAGGCGCGCACAGGATATCCCGCGCCGCCGCCGGTTTTTCGGGCGATGGAAGGGATGATGAGCTGCTCGAAGAACTGGCTCGCAGCCCCGAAGTGCTTATGACGGCGGCAAACAGCGCTCAACTGGCTTTTCGCGCTATAACTATAAAGGATTGGAAACGGCTTTATTCGCTTATAGCACCGGTAGGAGCCGACGGCAACGAACGCCCTAGCGAAGAGGATTTTATAAAAGACATGCAGTCTTTTACCGGCATTGTCGAATATTACGCCATACACGGCGAAAGCGTATCGCCCGACGGCGTAAGCATAATAGTCAACGCCGATATATCAACGCAGGACAGAAACGGCAGGGTCTTTGAAAGGCAGGATATACCGCTTAAAATGATACAGGACAACGGCATATGGAAGATAGAATATCCGTCCGTAAGCCTATTGCTGTTCGAGGTATAAAGACATGAAGCGTATTATTGCGATAATTTTAGCGTTTAGCCTGCTGTCCGGCTGCGCGACCCAAAGCATAAACGGCGCGCATTTTAGCCCGCTTCCCATGCCGACGCCGCAAGAAGGAGAATATACCGACAATCGTGCCGCCAACGTCACGCTTTTTTTCCCCGGCCGCGACAATACGCTCGAAGCCGAGGTGCGTGAGGTGACATTATCAGAAGGCACAACTCTGCCCGAATCGGCGCTCGCCGCGCTTATAGAAGGGCCGGAATCGCCCTCTCTAAGACGCGCGCTGCCCGAGGACGTTACGGCGTCTTTAGAGCTGTCACGCAATCTTGTGAATGTATATTTTGACTCAGGGTTTGAAGAACAGGAACACGCCGACCGCCTGCTTTCGCATATTGCCGTAGTAAACACGCTTTGCGCCATAGACGGCATAGACTATGTAAGCGTGTTTTATAACGGCTCGGAACTGGGCGCTTCTAGCGCACCGCTCGGAGCCATGCAAAGCTATTCCGGCGATATAGGCGTTCTTAGCCTTCAGCTTGCTGGATACGCATCCGGCAACGCGGAACATCGGCTTTTTGTTCCGGTATATTTTGTAGACGCTCTTGGCAAATACCTGTTGCCCGAAATAAGGGAGATAACAGTGACCGGCGGCAACTACGCCGCCGCCATAATAGAGGAGCTAAAGCGCGGGCCTATATCTTCCGGTTTGCTACCCTCTATCGACCCTGACATAGCGCTTTTATCCCTTACTCCCTTGGCGCTAAATGACGACGCCAAATTCGTCGAGCTTTCTTTTGGCTCCATGCCGGGTATAATACGCCCGGGCGGCGACAGCGAGGCGCTGGCTTACGCAGCGCTGGCGTATTCGCTTTCCGGCATTGCCGCGCCGCGTCTGCGCTTTATACTTGGCGGCAATCCTGTGCCAAGGGTGGGTGATATACCTTTAGACAACGGATTTTGCACCTCGAAAGACTTCTTTGAATATCTTGGCAACGATATAACGCTGTACTATCCGCACGCCGAATTTCCTTCTCTTATAACGGTGCGGCGCGCTGTGCATAACAGCGAAGCTCGTTATTTCTCTGTAAGAATGGCTCAACTTATGAGCGGCCCGTCGTCCGTCGATTCAGACGCCTGGCCTATATTCCCGGGCGGAGTCACCAGCGGCGATGTATTGAACTTCGATATAAGCGATGATATACTCTTTATTAATTTGAGCGAGAACTTTGCTGAACGGTGCGCTTCAATGGACCATAACGACGAAATGCTTATGGTATACTCCATCACAAATTCCATGACCGGAGTAAGAGGCATAAACCGCGTTTATTTCCTTGTAGAAGGGCAGCCCATAGAATCAATAGCGGGGCATTTGTGGTATGGCCGCCCGTTCCTTAGAAATCCCGGGCTTATATACCGCCAATAATTCGCGGTGCGCGTTAAGGAGGCTTTTTTGAACACACGAAAACTCGTACTCGCCAGCGTGTTTTGCGCGGCGACTGTAGTGCTTACTAGATTTGTTTCGTTTCCCGTCGGCGGTATAGCCGGCACCCCTGCATACATACACCCGGGAGACGCTGTAATATTCCTGTCCGCCTTTATGCTCGGCCCATTGCCGGCCGCGGCGATAGGCGGCATAAGCGGCGTTATAGCCGACGTTACAGCGGGAGCCGCCATATACGCGCTGCCTACCCTTATTATAAAGGCGGCTATGGCGTTCGCTGCCGGACATTTTATGAAAAAAAGCTCCTTTTGGCGGGGTATGGCGGGTATGCTTATAGGCGCAGCCATAATGTGCTTTGGCTATTTTATATTTGAATATTTCTTTTTCAATCCCGCCGCCGCTATAGCAGCGCTGCCGTTTAATTTAATACAGGCGGCGTTTGGAATAGCCGCCGGTTCGGCGCTTATCGCCGCGCTTAGAAAACACAAAATGTAACAGCCTTTTAAATTAAATAGTTATTTGGAGGTTACGCTATGAAGCTTACTATTCTCGGCTGCAATGGACCTTTTTCCGCTAAAGGAGGCGCGTGCTCTGGATATCTTTTTGAGCATGGCGATACCGCATTGCTTGCCGATTGCGGCAGCGGCGTGCTTGAAAAGCTTATGGCGCATATCGAGCCTTCTCGGCTTAGCGCGGTACTGCTCTCACACCTCCACTTCGACCATATAGCGGACATGCCGATTTTCGGTTATTATATGCAGTTTAAGGATATGCTTGAGCCACCGGCTCCGGCCATACCGATATTCGCGCCCGCCTCTCCTTTAACAGAGCGCGGCCTGCTGTCCTCCCCTTACTTCGCACTTTCAAACCTTTTTAATGGCTTTAATCAAAGCTTTGGCTCGATATCTGTAACAGCATTTAAAGCGACCCATTCGCTTGAAACATACGCCCTTAAATTCGAAGCAAACGGCACGTCTATATTCTATACCGCAGACACCCGTATGAGCCGCGAAATAATAGCGGCGGCAGCAGGCTGCCGCTTGCTGCTTTGCGATGCTGTGCTGCCCCAGCGCCTTGTCACCGACAAAACTCCGCATATGTCTGCGCTTGACGCCGGAGAGCTGGCGCACCAATGCGGCTGTGAAACGCTGATACTAACCCACCTCTGCCCGCTTATCGACAGCGATGAAATACTTAAAGAAGCCAAATCCCGCTTTGAAAATACATTCCTCGCCGCTTCCGGATCCACATACATCGTCTGATACCGCCTCTTAGGAGAATGCCATGGACAAAGACCCCGCGCCAAGACGGCCGCGCGTAATCAGCCGCCGCCCTCTGGCGATGGTATCGCTAAGTTACATAGCCGGTATATACCTCGCATGGCTTTTGCTGCCGGCATTGCCGCTGTGGCTTATAGCGATAGCGGCGGCGTTTATAATATCGGCTTTTTTCGTGCCGCGTGCCGCGCTTGCTTTTGTATGCGCGGCTTTTTCTATATTAGGCATGGTATGCTTTTCCGTAGCTGCTAATCCTCATATATCTCAAGTACCGAACGAAAAAGTGGCTATAAGCGGCACGGTAACCGGCGCATCCTCTATAAGCAGCGGCGGCTATAATGTCTATTGTCTTGAAGCGGCGGAATATACCTCGCCTGATGGACAAAAGCATAAGCTAAGCGGGCTTGTTCAAGTGTATTCGTCCGGCATTATTCCAAATCATGGTCAGCGCGCGCTTATAAACGGTGCCCTTTCCATGCCTCAAGGGCCACGCAATCCCGGCGAGCCGGACTATCGTCTAAATCTTTTATCAAGCGGCATACATTATACCGCCTTCGCATCCGGCTCTATAATATACGGCGAGCCGGCTAAAGGCGTATTGCCCTTTCTAATCGGCATAAGAGAAGCACTTACCTCCGGACTAGCGTCTGTAATGCCTGATACCACCGCCCCTGCCGCCGCTGCCATGCTTTTTGGCAATACAGGCGGACTTGAGTCAACGGATATAGCAGCGTTCCGCCAAAGCGGCATAGCGCATCTTTTGGCGGTATCGGGGCTTCACACTGGCTTTCTAGTGCTGGCGGCGTCGCTTTTGCTGCGGCTCTTCGGGGCAGGCAAAAGACTCTCGTATTTTATAACAATGGCGCTCCTTATAATATACTGCGGCATATGCGGATTCGCCATCTCGATAATACGCGCCACTATAATGGCAGCGTTCACGCTTGGCGCCGCCGCTTTAGGACGCAAAAACGATTTGCCCACCTCGCTGCTTTTCTCAGCCATGCTTATACTTATCATTAACCCGCTTGAAGCGGCGTCGGCTGGTTTTCAGCTTTCTTACGGCGCTGTCGGCGGCATAATGCTTTTAGAGCCGCGCTTAACGCCGCCCCTTTTAAAGATAAGGCTGCCTAAATACCTGGCCTCATCTATATCGGTATCGCTCGCGGCGCAGTTGGGCGCGTCGCCTTTTCAAATGCAAATCTTTAATACCATAAGCCCACTCTCGCTTTTCGTAAACCTAATAGCCATACCTGCCTCCGCCGTATCCGCACTCGCCGGACTTTTCGCCGCGCCGCTCGCTCTTATTTTTAGACCTCTGGCGCTGCCCTTTGGTTTTATATGCAGCCTTTTTACCGACATTATAAATAGCAGCGCACGCATAGCATGGCGGCTGCCGCTGGCGTCTTTAAGCGCGCCGTCCCCCGGATACGCGGCTATCGCTCTGTTTTTCATACTGCTTTTTATAACATCACGGCATATTAATATAAACAGGGCGGTTCGGCTGTCGGTATGCGCAACTTTAGCCGCCTTGATAGCGCTTTTTATAGCACTGCCCCGCCTGCCCCGCGGCCTTACAATCACCTTCCTTGACGCTGGGCAAAGCGACTGTGCCTACATACAAACGCCGGACGGGCGGCAATACCTAATAGACGGCGGAGGCGGCAACACCCGCAACTATGACGATTATCAAACCGCTTACCGTTTTTTGCTGCGGCGCGGCAACGCGTCACTAAACGGCATATTCGTATCGCATGGCGATTCCGACCATATAGCCGGCCTCATACCCATAATAGACAACTCCGCCCCCTGCGACATTATTATGCCGCCTTATGCCTTAGCAAACGAAAGGCCGCTTTTAGACCTTATAGCGTCGGCAAAAAACCGCGGCTTTAGAATAGTCGGCGGGGCAGAAGGAGATATATTTGATTTAGGCGGCGGCGTTACCGCAAGAGTTATACACCCTGGCCGCGATGGCAGTGTGTTTGACTCCAACTCTTCCTCACTTTGTCTGCTTATAGAATACTACGATTTTGCCGCGCTTTTCACCGGCGACATTGATGCCGAAACCGAGCGCTCGCTTATATATAAAGGCATTTCCGCCGATGTGCTAAAGGTATCGCATCACGGCAGCGGCTACTCATCCGACGCCGTTTTCTTAAACGCCGTTTCGCCGCAATATGCCGTTATAAGCTGCTCTATCTCAAACCCTTACGGCCATCCCTCCGACACTACTTTAGACAGACTGGATAATGCCGGAGCCAAAATACTTCGCACAGACTTCGACGGGGCGGTGACAATACGGCGGGTAAATGGTAGAATAAATGTCAGCACAATAAACGAAAGGCCCTGATATGGATCACAACAGTATTTTTTCTTCACTGAAAAGCCGAATTGAACCGGCTTATTTTTTCCACGGCGAAGAGGAGTTTATAAAAGAGCGCGCTCTTGAGGCTCTTGAAAACGCGGCTCTTGGCGTTTCGCCGCGTGAGCTTAATTATTCCGCGCTTACCGCTCCTTTTGTACCCGATATAATAACGGCGCTTGAAACGCTGCCTTTTATGGGCGAAAAAAGGCTCGTCGTATGCCATGATTTGCGCAATATATACGAAGGCGTCGAAACGCTTATAAAGTATTTTGAGCGTTTTCCCTCATACGCCTGTCTGGTACTGTACTCCAAAGGCAATGTCGATAAGAGGCGCAGCGGCGTAAAGCAGCTTATGGCGGCATGTGTCGAGGTGAAATTCGATTATCTTGACGAAGCCGAGGCGGCGCGTTGGCTTGTAAGCACGGCGAGACGCCATGGTATGCGCCTTAGCTCATCAGACGCCAACCATATGGTGTATCTGTGCGGCAACCGTCTGCTACAGCTTTCGGGCGAGCTGGACAAGCTTTGCTCCTTTGCGGCCGGACGCTCCGAAATAACCCGCCGCGATATAGATACCGTCGTTACCCGCTCACTTGAGAGCAATGTTTTTCGCATGATAGACCTTTTTATCGCCGGTAACAGTTCGGACGGGCTTTCTATGCTGTCATCTATGCTTAAAGACGGCGAGCGCCCTATCGCTATGATAGGCGCGGCGGCATCAAAGCTAAGAGGCCTTCTTGAGGCGGCTCGCCTACTGCGCCGAGGGTTTTCACCTGCCGCCGCTACTTCCGAAATGGGCGGCAACTATGGCGCTCGGATGTCGGTATCCGCCGCCGCCGGCCTTAGTGTTGAAGGAATTGAAAAAGCGGTGCTGGAGCTGGCCTCCATTGACGAAGGCATAAAAACAGGCAAGCTTAGAGATAGCGCGGCGTTAGAGCTATTTCTCCTTACCTCCCTACCCCGCCCACGTAAGGCAGCTGCCCGCTGAGCGTAAACAACATAGAATTAAAACAGCGAAAAAGCCTCCGCCGTCTAAGGCGTGGAGGCTTTTCTTTTATCTTCATAACTATTATATAAAAATATATATTATAAAATTATACGCAAAAACGGCGCCGCTATTTTGCTGCGCGCCGTTATTTTTCCGCATTTACAGCAGAGGCTATTATTGCCCCTTGCTTAAGGATATAGCCAGCCTTGCTTTTTTGCGGTTAGCAGCGTTTTTATGCATAACGCCTTTAAGCACCGCCTTATCAATAGCGCTTACTGCTTCCCTGTAATGTGCCTGTTTGTCGCCTTCAGCAACATCCAGCTTTTTTAGCGCGGTCTTAACCGAGCTTTTAACCATACGGTTCTGTAAGTTCTTCGCCGAAGATACCAGTACTCTCTTTTTAGCCGATTTAATGTTTGGCAATTCTTTCAACCTCCGCTCATTTCATGAACAAAGTATATTTTAGCATTAATCGTCTATAAATGCAATACCCAATACCGCTTTGGCGCATACTTTTGCCTGCTGTCGGCAAGCATAATAAAAAAACGGAGGATAATATATGCTTTCTGTTTATACCGATCTGGCGATGGAATGCCGGCAGCAAATAGAGTCCGAAAGCGTTCCCGGCATTGAAAGCGCCGTTGAAAATTATAGTCGCGGCATAAGCATAACTCGTGTACGCATTACCTCAGCGGAAGGCGAAAAAGCCATATCAAAGCCGCAAGGCAATTATGTTACTATCGAAAGCCCTCTTCTTCGCATGCGTGATGTGCAGGTTGAGGAGGAAACAACACGGCTGCTCGCTGATGAAATATCGCATATGGCCGGCAGCATGAACGATAATTTTACAACTATGGTTATAGGGCTTGGCAACTGGAATGTCACACCTGACGCTCTGGGCCCAAAATCCGTAGACCGCACCATGGTAACCCGCCATATGCATCAATATATGCCATCGCAGCTTGACGGTCGCACCCGTCCGGTATGCGCCCTCTCGCCCGGCGTTCTCGGCATAACAGGCATTGAAACATCGGACATTGTAAAAGGCATAGTATCAGAAGTGCGACCGGATCTTGTAATAGCCATAGATTCGCTGGCCTCCCGCGCCGTTTCCCGCCTTGCCACAACAATACAGCTAACCGACACCGGCATAAACCCCGGCTCCGGCCTTGGCAGCGTTCGCGCAGGGCTTAGCCGAGAATCGCTCGGAGTGACGGTAATAGCGCTAGGCGTGCCGCTTGTTGTATACGCCTCTACAATAGCCCGCGATATAATGAGCGAATTGGCGCACAGCTCAGGGCTTGGGCAGGATGAGTACGGCGAGGAACGCATAGGAAAAATAATAGGCGAATCGGTAAGCGGTGAAACGCTGAATATGGTGGTAACACCTAAAGAAATAGATGTGCTGGTGGAGGATGTTTCGCGCATCGTAGCGGGCGGGCTTAACCTCTCTTTGCACATAAACGTTGATTTGGAGTTCGTGCGCCGTTTTATGCATTGAAAAAACCGGGCGTTTCGCCCGGTTATCTTACTCCCATCCAAGTCCTTTCAACATTGCCCGCCAGTATATCCCTTATGCTGTATCCTGCGTAAGCAATTATAACAGTAGTACCGTTTTGCAGCGGCCCGGCGGCGAATTTCAGCTTGCTTTTAGCTCCGCCCGACCATTGGCGGCTGGAGCCTACGCAAAACCGCTCCGTCTCGTGTACGTTTCGCAGCAGCTCGTCGGTATCTTTGCCGCATATTTCGTTTATAAGCGTGCTTTCGTCGTTAGGGTCTGAATATATGCCTTTAACCGACGTAAGTATAAGCAGCGTTTTCGCCTTCACCAATGAAGCGACAACCGCCGCCGTTTCGTCATTGTCTATGCATTCAACAATATTATCGCCCCTGTTGCTACGCATATGCGCCAATTCCAGCTTGCGGTTTTCATCGGCGCTTACAGGGTCGTTGTAGTTTATAATAGGTATGGCGTTTTGCGCCGGGCAGCGCAGCAACAGCCGCCTTATATGCTCTCTCTTTTCAACATCGTTAAAATGCTGATGCTCTACCAGTACCTGTCTTACGCTGTAAGAAGGGTGTATAAAATTTCGGTAGTTTTGCATAAGTATGGCCTGTCCCTGAGCGGCATAGTCGGTTTTCATGTCATCCTCCGACCCCTCAAGCTCCTTACCCATACGCTTCATATAATCGAGCCTGCCTATTTCAACAGCGCCCGAGCTTACCCATACAATACCCGGTCTTAGTTCCTTACCAAGCTTTGAAAACCGGTTATAGTCAATTTCATTATCTTCGCGCCTTATAAGCGCCATAGAGCCGATCTTGCCAACAAGCTCGACATCAAAAGCCGCCATAATTCCTCCTACGCTTCTTCCAGCATCAAAAATCTATACACAGGCACAAGCTCCGATAAATGCTCTATAACCGTTTCGGCTATCTCCCCCGACATCATATCGGCGTTAGGGGCGGCGTGAGTGCGCCAGTGAAAATACTTTTTCAAATAATACCTGCCCAAGCTTGACGGCAACTTGTCCGGCATCGAACGGCGCCTGTAATCCTCGCCGTATAATGTGAATATACGTTCCGCCTTTTCCGACGCTTCAAGAAACCGCGACGGCTGCGCCGCCATTTTAAGCCTGAACTTCTCCATCATACTTGGAAAAGCCGAATACATACCAAGGCCATACCTTGCGCCCTCCGGCGATATTCCAAAGTAAAAGCAAAATGACTCGCTTGTCCTTTGGCCGGGATATTTATACGCCAGCCACATATGATCCCTTAGCGGCGATTTATCCGATGAATAGCGGGTGTCGCGATATATACGCGACATTGCCTTGCCCTGCACCGGTCTTGTTTCACAGCTTGGATCAATACCGCTTATAAAAGGCGCTAGATGCCTACCAAATTCGGCGAGCGGCTCTTTGACATACTCTTCAAAAGCCGCCCTGTTGCTTTCAAACCATTGTTTTTCGTTGTTAAATCTTACTCTCATAAGAAACTCGAATGTTTCTTTTCTAAATCCTTTAAATGCCATGCATGCCCTCCTTCCGTGCGCCTGCAATGAAAAAACGCCGGAAGTCGGTAATTGCGGGCGGCCGGGTGGCCGCCCGCGCCAAGGCCTTTTGTTAAAAGCCGCGCCTGCCGGCAGTTGTTCTTAGAAATCCTCGAAATCGTCGGGTATCTGCCCGCTCATTCTGCTGGGCGTTTTGCCCGCTCCGCCCCTTGGCGGCCGCTGCCTCGGCGGTGCCGCGGGACGCTCAGCCTTAGGCACAGATGTATCTGTAACCTGCTGATGCGATACCGGCCTTCTTGGCCGCGTCGACGCGCGAGGCGGCTGTCCTTGGCCCATGCCGGCGGCTCCTGCTGCTCCGTCAATATCGCCGGACGGCGGGCTTGCCGTATCAAAGCCGCCCATGCCTACCGGACCTGCCGATCCCCCCGACGGCCCCGACGGCCTTGTGGGAGGACGCCTGTCACCGTTCCTCGGGCCGGACGGCGGAGATTTTTTGCCGTATTTGCTGCTTGCTTTTAGAGCCGCCGCCTTTTTGGCCTTCTTCTCCTGCACGATTAGTATAACCAGTACCACAGCCGCTACCACAATAAGCACAACTATTATTATCATAATTACAACAAGCGTGCTAAGGCCGCCCATGCCGCCCGATGCCGTCGTTTCTTCCGGCAATATGCTGGCTTCCGGCGTCGGAGTAGCTTCCGGTACCGTTATCTCCACCGCTTCGGTGTTATCGCTGTATGTATTGCCAAGTTCATCGGTAGCCGAAACGGTAAACGCGAACGAGGCAGAGGAATTAACCTGATATTTAACTGTAAACTCGGCTGTGCCGGCAGCCGCCAGCTCGCCATAGTTTTGAACGTTTTTACCTGTATTGTCGGTTATAACAAGATTGAAAAGCGAAGACGCTGTATTATTCTTTATCTGTATAGCAAACGAAGCCTCGCTGCCCACCTCGGCTAACTGCGTGCTCGCCGGGGTTGCCGTTATTTCAACCGGATTTACCCCCACCGGCAACTCTTCTATTTCTTCCTCAATCTCATAACTTATTTCATTGGTCTTTATGCTAAGCTGCTTGCCGGACGGATCGTAGCATTCGATTGTTATAAATACGCTGCGGTTTTCGTTTATAACAGTATCCTGCTCTATGGTAACGCTTTTGCCGGCGACAAGGTATGTTTTCTCCCTTATCGATGTGCCGTCATCAAGCTTTATATCCATTTTGTCAAGCCGCACATTTCCTTTATTCGAAAGGTTCAGCTTTATTTTAACTGTATCGCCCTTGACTACGCCGGAGGTTTTATCCGCCGATATAGACGCTTCAAGTGCCGCATTAGCTATCTTTACGCTAACACTAGCCGCCGAAGCTGAAACATTCTGAGAGCCGTATTTCGCGCTGACTGCCGCCTTTGATGTAATTTCTTTTGTTACGGTAACGGTATGTTCCGCCGACTGCTTGGCGCCCGGCGCTAGTTTGGCTATAGTGCCTATATTGCCGGACTTTATGTTGGTGTCGCTAATAACTATATTTGTAAGCTCAACATCCCCGACGTTATGTACGGTATAAGTGAACTTAACTTTTTCGCCGTTGCTTACGGTATTGTTGGAAACGGTGGTTTTAATCTCGATTTTGGGGTTTCTAGCCTTTTTAGCTATTGTTATGCTGGCCGAAGACGAGCCTGTCTCCCCGCCATCATCTGTGTATGTTACAGAGAAGCTTATAGGCTTTCCCAGCATGGCTTCGGTGACGTCAATACTAAACTCACCCGAAGAATTAGCGTTATTGCTTATATTGCCCAAATCGGCTACTTTGGTGCTGCCCTGGTGTATCGCCACATCCGATATCAGGTCCGCCTTGCCGTTGTTCGTAACTACGGCGGTTATTTTAACGCTGCCCGCCGCCTCAAGCTCTTTAGGCGTAGCGGACAAGCTAAGGGTAACGTCGCCTTGCGCTTGCGCGGCCGGTATAAACGCGAACAGCAGCCCCGAAAGCATAATCAATCCTAATATAACGGCGATAATTCTTTTATTCATCTTCAAAAACCCTCCAGATTTAGGCCATACCCGCCCTGTTATACTCTGTATATCCAGCCGAACCTGTCCTCAATCGTGCCGTACTGTATACCTGTGATAGTGTCATACATCAAGCGGGAGAAATCCCCCATCTTGCCGTCGTTTACAACTATGGTGCGCTCATGCCATGTAAGCTCTGAAACGGCAGAGATAACGGCGGCGGTGCCGGTGCCAAAAACCTCCTCCAGCTTGCCTGCCGCGTGCGCGTCAAACACCTCGTCTATCGATATCTGCCTCTCGCTTACCTTATATCCCATATCCTTTGCCAGCGTTAGCACGCTGTCGCGCGTTATACCCGGCAGCACGCTGCCGTTTAGCTCTGGCGTTACGATTTCGCCGCCAATTTTAAAGAATATGTTCATGCTGCCAACTTCCTCAACATAGCGGCGATGAACGCCATCGAGCCACAGCACCTGATCATATCCCTTCTCATGCGCGCGCTCTCCTGCGAGAATACTTGCCGCGTAGTTACCGCCTGTTTTGGCGAAGCCCATGCCGCCCTTTACAGCCCTTACCAGCTCATCTTCCACATATATCCTTACAGGCTGAAGACCGTTTTTATAATAAGCGCCGGACGGCGAAAGAATTACAAAGTATAAATACGAGCTTGACGCCTTAACGCCGAGAAAAGCATCGGTGGCTATTATAGCCGGCCTTATATAAAGCGATGTGCCTTCTGACTTAGGCACCCAGTCGGACTCGATGCGTATTAATTCAGCCAAATGCTCGAGCGCCTGCTTTTCATCTATCCTCGGTATGCAAAGCCTGTCGTTTGATGCGTTAAGGCGGGCTAAATTAGCCTCAGGACGGAACAGTACCGTCTCGCCCTTAACGGTTTTATAAGCCTTCATGCCCTCGAAAACCTCTTGCCCATAATGCAAAACCATTGTGCTAAGGTCGAACTCTATAGGTCCATAAGGCACTATTCTGGCATCATGCCAGCCTTTGTCTTGTGAATGATCCATAAGCAGCATATGGTCTGTAAACCGCTGCCCAAAGCCAAGGTTGTTTTCATCCGTAGGTTTTTCCATAGGGTTTGATGTAAGTTTTTTAACAAGCTCCATTATAAAATCCTCCAAAAGCAGCAAAGACGGTCTTATCCCGTCAAACTAATTTGCTAAAGCTAATTATATTTTTTTTATTGTATAGTGTCAATGTTCCAGCCAATATATAATTCCTGGGTTTTAATAGGCAACTCTCCTGAAGTGGCTTCCATGACTGCTTTTTCAAACGTTGCCCCCTCCTGCGCTTTAACCGCAATATCAAGACTAACCTTGTCTGTATATACGGTATCAAGGAGTTTATAGCCGGCGTTTTTTATAAGATTCTCTATCCTGCTTAAAAGACCGTAGTCTATAACCAATGAATATCTGTGGCTCAGCGTCATAACTGCCGGCCCCGCTTCATCTATGGCAGCCGCAGCCACCTTTGAATACGCGCGAACCAGACCGCCGACACCTAGCATAATGCCGCCAAAATACCGCGTCACAACTACCAACGCAAAATATATATCCCGCTTTTTTAATACCTCCATCATGGGCAGCCCCGCCGTACCTCCCGGCTCGCCATCGTCGCTGTAACGCTGCGCGCCGCCCCTTGACAATGAATAGGCATAACAATTATGAGTGGCGTCCCAATGCTTTTTCCTTATATCCTCAAGTATTGAGACCGCCTGCCCTTCATCTTTTATAGGCCAGCACCTGCCTATAAAACGGGATTTATTTATTACAATTTCCCGCTCCCCAAAACGGGTTACGGTATTATACTCATTCATCGCTTTTAAGAATCAACCGCCTAAATCCCTTTTTGCCCTTCTTAAGCATTACGCCGCTTGTAAGCTGCTCTAAAGTTATCTTCTCGTCGATATCAGTAACCTTTCGATCGTCTACCGAAACGGCGCCGCTTTGTATAAGCCTTCTCGCCTCGCTTTTGCTGGGCGCAAGGCCGCTAAAATGCAGCGCGTCTATAACTCTGTCGCCTTCTAAAAGCTGCGCCGCGCTCATCTCACTTGTAGGTATCTCTTTTTGCCCGTCGCCGGAGCCAAAAAGCGCCTCGGCGGCGGCCGCCGCCTTGTCGGCCTGTTCCTCGCCATGCACCTGCTTTGTAACTTCATACGCTAACACACGCTTAGCCTCATTTATCTGCGCGTCCTTAAGCGCACCCAGCCGCTCCACCTCATCCATAGGTAAAAATGTCATAAGCGACAGGCAGCTTTTAACGTCTTTATCGTCGACATTGCGCCAGTACTGATAGAACTCATACGGCGTAGTTTTCTCTGCGTCCAGCCATACCGCTCCGCTCGCCGTCTTGCCCATTTTTGTGCCGTCGGATTTTGTAAGCAGAGTAAACGTCATAGCGAACGCCGGCTGCGCCTCTTTGCGCCTTATAAGGTCGGCACCGGCTAATATGTTTGACCACTGATCGTCCCCTCCAAGCTGGAGACGGCAGCCGTATCTTCTGTACAACTCAAGAAAATCATAAGCCTGCATAAGCATATAATTAAACTCAAGGAAGGACAGTCCTTTTTCCATCCTCGATTTAAAGCATTCCGCCGACAGCATGCGGTTAACAGAAAAATGCGCGCCTATTTCGCGCAGAAAATTAACATAATTAAGGTCGAGCAGCCAGTCGGCGTTATCAACCATTATTGCCTTATCCTCGCTGAAATCGAGAAAGCGGGAAATCTGGCTTTTAAACTTTTCGGCGTTTCTTTCTATATCCTGTTTGGACAGCATCTTACGCATATCCGTCCTGCCGCTCGGATCGCCTACCATTGTTGTGCCGCCGCCTATAAGGGCGATGGGCTTGTGGCCGGCGCGCTGCATATGCGCCATTGCCATAAGCTGCAGGTAATGCCCTATATGCAGGCTATCCGCCGTAGGGTCAAAGCCTATATAGAAGGTAACGCTTTCCTTCACCAATAGCTCTTTTAGCTCCTCATGTGAATATTGCTTAACAAAGCCTCTTTGGCTTAAAATATCAAATACATTCATATAAAGCGTCCTCCAATGCTACAGGTATGTTTCACGCATAATCTCCGACAGTATGCCCATACCCTTTTTTATATCCTCAATGCCGCTCGCTGAAAAGTTAAGCCGCAATGTGTTTAAATGCCCTCCGCCGTCATAAAAATGCGTGCCGGGTATAAAAGCCACGTTTTTCTCTATCGACTTTTTAAGCAGCTCCAGCGTATCCACGCCTTCTGGCAGCTCCGCCCATATAAACAGTCCGCCCTGCGGCACATTATACTTACACGACGCCGGAAACCCGCTTTTCATCATATCAAGCATTGCACGCATCCTCGTAGCGTAATCCTCGCATATACGGCTTATATGCTGCGGCAGCGCGCCGCTCTTTACATATTCATCAACTATCGCCTGGCTTAAAACCGAGGTATGCGTGTCCGCCGACTGCTTGGCCACAACAAACCTTTTCATAATCTCATCAGACGCCACCGCCGCGCCGACGCGCAGACCCGGCGAAATAATCTTTGAAAAGCTCATCAGCGTTACTACCATGCCCGCCTCATCAAAGGATTTTATGGCCGGCAACCGCTCCCCTTCGTATCTAAGGTCGCAGTACGGATCATCCTCTATAACGACAAAACCGTAACGCGCCGCAAGCTCTGCCACCTTTTTCCTGCGCTCAAGCGTCAGCGTCATGCCGCCGGGGTTTTGAAAGGTGGGTATTGTATAAAGCATTTTAGGCTTCAGCCTTTTTACCTTTTCCTCAAGTTCCTCTACAACAAGGCCGCCGGCATCGCAGCTCACCGGCACAATTTCCGCCTGCATCAGCTTAAACGATTGCAGCGCACCAAGAAACGTAGGCGCTTCCACGAGCACCTTATCGCCGGGATCGAGCATTATCTTTGCCATAATATCTATGCCTTGCGATGAGCCGGTTGTTATAGCAACGCCGCTTGCCGCCGTTTCTATGCCCCGCTCTTTAAGCATTGAAGCCACCGTCTCTCTTAGCGGCGAATACCCCTCGCTTATGCCGTATTGCAGCATTTCAATCGGCTTGCTCTTTATAAGCCTATTGGCAATATCCGCTATTTCATCTCCGGGAAAGCTTTCCTTAGCCGGCGCTCCGCCCGCAAAAGAAATAATGCCCGGATTGGCAAGCAGCTTAAATATCTCTCTTATGGCGCTGCCGGTAACGCCTTCAGTCCTGCCGGCAAACCTTATGCCCATATTGTATCTCCTTTAGTGCATTCATTAAATAATTGTACCTTCTATAAACTTGCTTAGTCAAGCCTTGCTAAGAGCCAGGCAGGCTTTAGTATATAAAAGCCCGCGGATATCGTTCCGCAGGCTATGCTGTCGTTTTATATACCGGTTATTCCGGCAGCTCTATATCGTCATATTCATATTGCGGCTCGCTCTCTCTTTTTTGTTCGTCTGCCTCGCCGTCTTCGCCACTCTCCTGCTGATGTCCGTCATCATTAGCAGCACCGGTTTTAGCACCATCTCTATTCTCGCCGCCATCTGCTTCATCCTCAGCCGAATTCTCGCCGCTTTCCGATTCCGCATCAGGCAAAAGCCCCGCGTCACTATCGTCATTATCGCCATCCGCTTGCGCGGCATCGACGCCGTCCTCCTGCGTCTCATCATAATCATCAGCTTGCCGCGTGTCATCAGATACCGAGTCCGGCACAGCTTCTGATACAGGCTCGGCCGCTTCTGCTTTGGCTTTGCTTTTTTTCTGCTTTACCAGCTCAGCAACGCTATCGAAGAACACAACTGCCGCACCGACTATTATATTTAGGTAATACGTCATAAACCGCCACAGCATCATGGATACAAACAGCACTGGCCTTGGGAAAAACGGCCGGAAGAACAGATAAAACCCCGTTTCGTTTGCTCCGCTCGCCCCCGGCGTCGGGAAAAACGATACCGTAACGAACAATATAACCTGCATAGTAACTATTTCATCGAATGTATGCTGCGTCAATCCAAATGCCCTGTAAACACAGTATGAAACACCAAAATAAAATATCTGGTGTATAACCGTCATAAGGACTATGTTAAACATTTGCAGCTTGTTTTGCTTAACGAAAACGGCACTTTTTCTAAAATCGTTAACTATATGCGAAAGCTTTTCACCGGCTTTTTCATAGTTTTTGATTATCTTTATACGGTAAAGGAATTTTGTTGTGCCTGTTGCCGCCTTAGACACCCACTTCGAGTTTACCATTATCGCCGCCGCTAGCAGCAGCACCGCGAGGTTTATGGCAAACCCCAGCACGCTAAGCCAGAATACATTTTTAAGGCTGTTATAAAACAAACCGCCATGCAATATAAGACCGGCTATATAAAGCAGCACGACACCGTATTGATATCCGATGAATTTAACGGTGAGTATAGAGCTTGAATAGCCGATCGGTATGCCCTCGCGCTTCATATAAACGGCCTGAAAAGGCTCACCGCTGCCAAACGGCGTAAGCGCGCTATAATATTGCCCTATTATGCTTAGCCGCAGCGAATTGCCGTATCTAAGCTTTTTATGCATACAGCCGGTTATATAATGGAATATCTGGCCGTCAAGCAGCCAGTAGACTATCATAAACCCAACCGCCACCACCGCCCATATCGGCTGTATACTTGCGAGCGCCTCTCCAACACCCATAATATTAGGGTCGAGCAACGCTATAACCACCACTACCGCGACAGTAAAGAATATAAACAGGTAATTAACAACCTTGTTTCCGCTTAACTTCATACCTTCTCTCCGGCGCGCCCATCGTCATTGCTAAAAAGCTATTAAGCATAAGCATTACCGCACACCAATGTCGATGCCACTCTACGCGCGCCTTAGCCGGCCTCGCCTTAACTACGCCCGCCACTTACCGTAATGTATTCTCTCCGGCTTAAATCTATCCGGCTGCCTGCGCTGCTGCGCCGGCCAACCCAGCGATATCATCGATACCGGCACTATAGAGCCGTCGCTTGGCAACTCAACTACACTTGAAACGCCGCTCATCTGGCTTTCGCTAGGATAAACGCCGAGCCATACGCCGCCAAGTCCCGCATCATGCGCCGCTAGCAGTATGTTTTGCGTAGCCGCCGCGCAGTCTTGTGAAAACCGAACGGGATTGTTGCCCTCAACTAGCGCCATCTCGGCGCATACTATTACGCACAGCTGCGCCTCAAGAAGCATTGTGTAGTATTTGCCATGCTCAGACAGCTTGTCGAGCGTTTCGCGCTCGGTTACAGCTATAAAATGCCACGGCTGGCTGTTGTGCGCCGAAGGGGCGTACATACCGGCTTTGATTATCTTCTCGCATAACTCCGAAGAAACAGGCTCATCGGTATACTTCCTTATGCTTCTTCTTGTCAATATCGCTTCATATGCTTCCATTATCATTACCTCCCGCAACATCTTTATTAAATGTCCAAATGGCATCCTTCGGCAGCTTGCCGGAGTACATGCCTTTTACAACAGCGTTTTGCAGCCTTAGTGGCAGCAGCTTGTTCAGCAAGCACAAGAATTTATACTGCAAGCCCACCGCCGATTTTGGGGGCGGGTTGCCGCGCTTAAGGCAGCTCATAACCGCGTTCGCCACCGATTCGGGCGGCATACCGTTAATCTCGTCTTTAACCATAGTATAGAGCGCTCTTTCAAAAGCGTTTCTGTAAGCCTCATTTTCCTTGGCTCCCCGCGTATATGTCCTAGAGGCTGTAAACCCCGTTTTAGTATCACCCGGCTCAATTATGACGGCCTTTATGCCAAAAGGCGCCGTCTCCATTCTAAGCGCCGAGGTAAGCGAGCTAAGCGCCGCCTTCGATGCACTGTACATCGATTGAAATGGTATGCTTATGCTGCCGGCAACCGACCCTATATTTATTATTATGCCGTTTCGCCGCTGCCTCATAGACGGCATAACGGCGCGTATAACCCTTAGCGCGCCAAATAGATTAACGTCGAACTGCTCTATCGCTTCATCAGCGGAAGTATCTTCAACCGAACCTGCAATGCCTATGCCGGCGCAGTTTATCAAAACGCCTATGCTTCCCTCCGCCTCAAGCACTTTTTCTACCGCCGCCTCAATCGAACGCTCATCACGCACATCCATAGCTATCATCTTTAGAAAGCCGAGCATCTCCCCCGACTGCACCGGCTCTTTCGCCGGCTTTCTCGATGTTCCGTATACATGATAGCCGGCGTTGCTAAGCGCCTCGGCTATCTCCCTCCCTATTCCGGAGGAAGCGCCTGTAACAAGCGCTGATTTGCCGTATAAATACCTCATAACTTCCTCCGCTTAAAGATTATTCATGCCCGGCATTAAATGACGCCGGCCAGGTAAATATGTTCCAAGGGTATTCATCGGGCGGCGGCTCGGCAAATCTCATGCTTTTTTTAAGCGTAGGATGCTCTATTTCAAGCATATAGCTCCACAGCGCTATATTGCCCTTTTCTCTGCCGCCGTATTTCATATCGCCATATATCTCCATACCGGCGTCTGCCAATTGCGCTCTTATCTGATGCGGTCGGCCGGTAAAAAGATTAACATCCAAAAGGCTAAGACCATTAACGCTTTCAAGCTTGGTATACTCAAGCTCCGCCCGCTTTGCTCCCGGGCGTTCAGAAGCAAATACAGAAACCTTATTCGCCTTGCCGTCTTTAAGTATCCAGCCTACAAGCCTGCCGCCTTCTTTACCGCCATGCACTACCGCGGCGTATCTTTTAACCGGCTTTTGTAACGCGAACTGCTCCGACAGCCTCTTTGCCGCCTTTGAGGTGCGCGCAAAAACCATAACCCCGCCGACAGGACGGTCGAGCCTATGCACCAGACCGAGATAAACCTCGCCCGGCTTTTTGTACTTTTCCTTAATATATGCCTTTAAATGCCGGAGCATATCCTCATCGCCGGACGAATCGGCCTGCACCGGCATAGAGCGCGGCTTTATAGCGGCTATAATATGATTATCCTCATATAAAACGCGTATCATAACGCGCTCCATCTCGCGGCCGCCCCGCACGGCAGTATAACGCCGCTCGCCGCCTTAATGCCTATCTCACTCGCGCTAGCCGAGCCGCCTTTTATAACTATAGACATTATATTGGACAGCACCGAAGGCGCTAGGCCTGTTGTATAACTGTTTATAAGAAAGAACAGCGCGTTGTCGCTAAGTAAATCGGAACAGCTTTTAACAAGCTCAAAAAGGCTGTCCTCTATCTTCCAAAGCTGCCCTCCCGGCCCTTTTCCATAAGAAGGCGGATCCATTATAATGCCATGGTATCGCCTGCCCCGCCGCTTTTCCCGCTCTACAAATTTAAAAGCGTCGTCTACTATATAGCGGATCGGCGCCGCAGCAAGTCCGGAAAGCTCTGCGTTTTCTCGTGCCAGTCCAACCGAGGCTTTCGCCGCGTCTACATGCACCACTGCCGCCCCCGCCGCCGCGCAGGCAACCGTAGCGCCGCCGGTATAAGCGAAAAGATTTAGCACCTCTATTCCATTTCGCCCTTTTATAATGGATGACATCCAGTCCCAGTTGACCGCCTGCTCGGGAAAAAGGCCGGTCTGTTTAAATCGAGATGCGTTGACGTAAAAACGCAGGTTTTTATATTCTATCTCCCATTTTTCAGGAAGATTGGTTTTGTATTGCCATGCCCCTTTACCGCTAATCGAATGCGTATAAACGGCATTAGCTTTATCCCACTTCGCCTTTGGGCTTTTGGGCCAAATCGCCTGCGGCTCGGGGCGGCTAAGCAAATACCCTCCCCAGTCCTCAAGCTTTTCCCCGCCTCCGGCGTCTATGAGTTTATAATCCTTCCAGCCATCCGCCGTAAGCATAATGCCTCCGATACCATTCTTTAAATTATTGGGGCGGCTGCACGCCGCCCTCATTTAGTTCATCTTCTCAACGCCCAGCGTTATGCTGTGTCCGTTTATATCCCATTGCTTGGAGTATCCGCTACTTAGGCCGCGCTTTATAGCGTCTGCTAGTAGCGCTTTGCTCATAGTATCGGCGTGCCGCTCTATAACCCCCGTCAGCTCACCGCCGCCATCATGATAGAGCACGATATGATCGGTAACCTCAAAGCCGGCATCCTTGCGCATCGTTTGCACCTTTGAGGTAAGCTCGCGCACATAGCCTTCCTCTATAAGCTCCGGCGTCACCCTTGTATCAAGCACAACGGCAATCGAGCCTTCCTTCTCCATGGCGTACCCTTCCACCTTAACAGGCTCTATTATGGTATCCGCCTCTTCAAGCTCTACTTTGCTGCCATTAGCCTCGAACACCAGCGGCTGCCCCTTGGCAAAGCCTTCTACAACGGCGTTGCCATCGCAGGCGGCGAGATAAGTCCGTATGGCGGGCAGCAGCTTGCCGTATTTCGGCCCTACAGTTTTTAGCTGCGGCTTTATGCTATACGTCATAAATCCGGAGGTGTCATCAACGGCATCAATAGTTTTGACGTTGAGTTCGTCCATAATTACGTCAAGATAAATTTCGTCCATTTTACCCGCGCCCTGCAAATACATCTTTTGAAGCGGCTGCCTGTTCTTTATAGCGGCTGTGTTTCTCGCCGCCCGCCCTAATGTAACTACAGTTAGCACGGTATCCATATTCTTTTCAAGCTCATTATCTATAAAGCTGTCATCTGCAACGGGATAGTCGCACAGATGCACACTCAAAGCCGCATCTTTATCAACAGTCCTTTTTATGTTCTGATATATCTGCTCCGCTATAAACGGCGTGAACGGCGCAATAAGCCTTGACAGCGTTTCAAGCACTGTATAAAGCGTCATAAAAGCGTCTGTCTTGTCCTTATCCATGCCTTTCGCCCAGAACCTCTCGCGGCTGCGACGGACATACCAGTTGGATATATCATCTACAAACCTTTGTATCTCACGCCCTGCCTCTATTATGCGATAAGCGTCTATATCATCGCTTACCGCTTTTATAAGCGAGTTAAGCCGAGACAGCGCCCATCTGTCCATAACATTAAGGTCGTCTGAAAAACTGTGTTTTGTCGGGTCAAAGCTGTCTATATCTGCGTAAAGCACATAGAAGTAATATGTGTTCCACAGCGTACCCATAAACTTGCGCTGCGCCTCGCTGACAGCCTCAGCATGGAACCTCACCGGCAGCCACGGCGCGCTTCCGGTATAGAAGAACCACCGCACCGCGTCGGCGCCCTGCTCATCCAAAACGCTCCAAGGGTCAACGACGTTTCCGAGGTGCTTGCTCATCTTTTTGCCTTCCTTGTCCTGCACATGCCCAAGCACAATGCAGTTATCAAAAGGCGACTTGCCAAATATGCAGGTAGATATAGCGAGCAGAGTATAGAACCAGCCTCTTGTCTGGTCGATAGCCTCGCTTATAAAATCAGCCGGGAACCTCTTTTCAAATATATCCGTATTTTCAAAAGGATAATGCCATTGTGCGAACGGCATGCTGCCCGAATCATACCAGCAATCTATAACCTCGCTTACGCGCTGCATATCCCCGCCGCATTCGTCGCATTTTATGCTTATCCTGTCTATATAAGGCTTGTGCAGCTCAAGATCTTCCGGTACATCGCCGCCCATCTCTTTAAGCTCGTTTACAGAGCCTATAACATGCACATGCCCGCATTCGCATTCCCAAACCGGCAAAGGTGTGCCCCAATATCTCTCTCGGCTCAGCCCCCAGTCAATAACGTTTTCGAGGAAATGGCCCATGCGGCCTTCCTTTATATTACCGGGCAGCCAGTTTACAGAGCGGTTGTTTTTCATAAGCTGCTCTTTAACAGCCGTCATTTTTATAAACCAGGTGCTTCTCGCGTAATAGAGAAGCGGCGTGTCGCAGCGCCAGCAATAAGGATAGCTGTGCTCATAAGGCGCTTTTTTATATAGATTGCCGTTTTCCTCAAGCGCATCAAGTATAGCCGGGTCGGCGTCTTTGCAAAAACTGCCGTCCCATGGCGTTCCGCCCTCAAAATTGCCCTGCTCATTTACCAACTGAACAAACGGTAGATCATAATTCTTGCCTATACGCGCGTCATCCTCGCCAAACGCCGGCGCTATATGCACAACGCCGGTGCCGTCGTTTAGAGTAACGTATTTATCATTGCATACAAACCATGCCTTTTTATCCGCGCTCTGGAAGTCGAACAGCGGCTGATATTCAAGCCCTTCAAGCTCTTTTCCTGTATATTCCGCCACAATCTCGGCGCAGCATCCGCATACCGTTTCAACCAGCGCCTTAGCCATTATTATCTCTTGCCCGTGATAGCGCACTCGCACATACTTTTCATTAGGATGAACGCACAGCGCAACGTTGCTCGGCAGCGTCCAAGGCGTGGTCGTCCAGGCCATTATGTATCCGCCATCTTTTAAAGCAAATTTTACATATGCCGATATGTCGGTTACATCCTGATACCCCTGCGCCACTTCATGCGAGGACAGCGCCGTCCCGCAGCGCGGGCAGTACGGCACTACTTTATGCCCCTTATACAGTAGCCCCTTTTTGCTTATCTCTTTTATAGACCACCATACAGACTCTATATAGTCGTTTTCATATGTGATGTAAGGGTTTTCCATGTCCGCCCAAAAGCCTACCCTTTCGGACATGCGCTCCCATTCCTCTTTATATTTCCAAACGCTCTTTTTGCATTCCTTTATAAAAGGCTCAACGCCATAAGCCTCTATTTGCGGCTTGCCGTCAAGGCCCAGCTGCTTTTCAACCTCCAGCTCGACCGGCAGCCCGTGCGTATCCCAGCCCGCTTTTCTAAGCACGTCATAACCCTTCATGTGCTTGTAGCGGGGTATTATGTCTTTTACGCAGCGGGTGAGTATATGGCCGATATGCGGCTTGCCGTTCGCGGTTGGAGGCCCATCATAAAAGGTAAACGTGGGACACCCTTTCCTAAGCTCAACCGACTTTTTAAAAATATCGTTTTCTCTCCAAAACTCAAGTATTTCATTTTCTCTCGGCACAAAATCGAGGGAAGTTGTTACCTTTTTGTACATATATTCAGCCTCCTGAAGCTATGGCATCAAAGCCTTATTTAAAATTCTATATATCCGCCCCGCAAAGGAACGAAAAAAAACTCTCTTTTGCCTTATGCCATAGCCGCCTTATAAGCGCTTTTTAGCCTTCAGACATTACTTTTGTATTATATTTCAAGCCCGCCCGTTTGTAAAGCCGCGCTTCCTCGCCTCTTTGTTCTGTAATATACGCGCCTCTTGCCCCTGATCGCTCGGCCGGTAATACTCCCTATCCTCAACGGAGGGCGGCGCGTATTTCTGCTCTACCCAGTGCCCGGGAAAGTCATGCGGGTATTTATACCCTTCGCCGTTGCCAAGGCTGCGCGCACCGCGATAGCTGGTATCTCTAAGGTGCATGGGTACCGGCTCCTCCACCCTACCCTCAACATCGGCGAACGCCTCATCTACCGCCACAACAACGCTGTTTGATTTAGGCGATTCGCATATGTATATTATGGCCTGCGCCAGCGGCAACCGCGCCTCCGGCATTCCTATATGCTCAAGCGCCTGCGCTGCCGACACCGCCTGCTGCATGGCCTGCGGGTTAGCCAGCCCTACATCCTCGCTCGCATGCGCTATAAGCCTTCTCGCTATTATCCTAGGATCTATGCCGGCATAAATAAGTCGCGCGAACCACGCCAGCGCTGCGCTCGAATCGCCGCCCCTTAGGCTCTTACAAAAGGCGCTAAGCATGTTGTAATACTGCTCTTCGCCGCATGAGAGCGCCTTTTTCTGTATGCTCTCCTCAGCTATTTCCTCGTTTATCCTTATCTCGCCGTCTTTTTCCGGCGTTGTAAGCACAGCCAATTCCAGTGCGTTTAAAGCGGTACGGACATCCCCGTTCGCCACAAACGCCATATGCCTTCTAGCTTCCGGCTCAAGCACAACGTTAAGAGCGCCAAAGCCCCTTTCCTTATCTAAAAGCGCGGCGTCAAGCGCCTGCTCAAGCTCGTCCGGCCCTAGAGGATAAAACTGAAACAAGCGGCACCTGCTGACAATAGCTCCCGTCATAGCTACAAGCGGGTTTTCAGTAGTAGAGCCTATGAAGCGGATTATACCCTTTTCCATAGCATATAAAACGCTGTCGCTCTGCGCTTTGCTCCACCTATGGCACTCATCAAGAAGCAGATAAGACGCCACGCCGTACATCTTAAGGTTATCCTCCGCCTTCTCTATAATCTCCCTTACATCCTTAACTCCCGCCGTAACGGCGTTAAGCTTGTAGAAGGCTGATTTTGTAGATTCGGCTATTATGGAGGCCAGCGTAGTTTTGCCGCAGCCGGGCGGGCCAAAGAAAATAGAGCTGGTAAGGCTGCCGGCCTCAATAGCCCGCCTTAACAGCCGCCCCGCACCCACAATATGCCGCTGCCCTATGAACTCATCAAGCGACCTTGGCCGCATCCTGTCGGCAAGCGGTGCCATTTTTTGAGCATTTTGCGTAAAAAGATCCATACCACCCTCCAAAAAACGCCTGTTTTAAGTATAATACACATAAAAAACTATGTCCATAACCGTGCTAAGCCGCTGTTGATAATCACATCATCGTGGTATATAATTGATGCAAATATGCGTTCTTAAGCCGTATTTAATAAATACGGCTGTTAGGCGCAGCTATCGAGTAACCCACATTAAGTTTATATATTAGGAGGCTACACCATGAGGGTATACAACTTCTCCGCAGGCCCCGCCTGTTTGCCGCTGCCGGTGCTTGAAAAAGCGCAGCGTGAATTTATAGAGCACGAGGATCACGGCATGTCCGTTATGGAGATGAGCCACAGGAGCGGCATGTTCGAGGAAATAATAAACGCCGCTACCGCCAGTCTTAAAAGGCTTATGTCGATTCCGGAAGGCTATAAGGTATTATATTTGCAAGGCGGCGCATCGTCCCAGTTCGCCATGATACCTTTAAACCTCGGCACCAAAAACCGACGGGCCGACTATGTATCTACCGGCATGTGGTCTAAAAGAGCGATAGCCGAAGCCAAAAGGTATATCGATGTAAACGTAGTGGCGTCAAGCCAGGATAAAACATTCAACTACATACCTGAGCTCGACCCAAAAACATTCGATTCTAGCGCCGACTATTTCCATATAACCTCAAACAACACAATATACGGCACAAAATGGCCTTCCCCACCGGATACCGGCAATGTGCCGCTTATTAGCGATATGTCGTCGAATATATTATCCGAGCGCATTGACGTAAGCAAATACGCCGTTATATACGCCGGCGCTCAAAAGAATATAGCCGCCGCCGGACTTACAATAGTTATAATCCGCGAAGACCTTATCGGCGCAGCTTCGGATATATGCCCGACTATGTTCGATTACAAAACCCACGCCGACAACGATTCGCTTTACAACACCCCGCCAACTTATTGCATATACATAGCAAAGTTGGTGTTTGATTGGCTCGAATCCATGGGTGGCGTTACGGAGATGGAAAAGCTAAACAAAGCCAAAGCCTCGCTGCTTTATGATTATCTCGACGAATCCCGCCTGTTTAGCGCGACTGTTGAAAAGCCGTTCCGCTCCATAATGAACGTGCCTTTTGTTACAGGAAACGACGAAACCGACGCCGCGTTTATAAAGGCCGCAAGCGCCAAAGGGCTTGTCAACCTCAAAGGCCATCGCTCTGTTGGAGGAATGCGCGCCAGCATATACAACCCCATGCCGTATGACGGCGTTAAGGCGCTAGTAGACTTTATGAAACAGTTTGAGTCTGATAATCGATAAAGAAGGATATAAATATGTATAAAATAAAAACGTTAAACGCTATTTCAGATATAATTCATGACTACCTGCCCGCCACTAGCTATGAAATAACAACAGAAGGCGACGACTACCATGGAATACTCGTGCGCAGCGCTCAATGCTGCGACATGGCTTTCCCCGACAGCCTTCTCGCTATATCAAGGGCGGGTGCCGGCGTTAACAACATACCCATCGACAGGTGCAGCGAAAGCGGTATCTGCGTATTCAATACGCCGGGCGCTAACGCAAATGCTGTTAAAGAACTAGTTTTGGCGGCTATGCTTTTTGCGTCGCGCAATATACCTGCGGCTATCGATTGGATAAACACGCTTAAAGGCAAAGGCGATAAGGTAGCGCCGCTGGTTGAAAAGGGCAAAAGTCAGTTTGTCGGCCCTGAAATAAGGGGTAAAAAGCTTGGCGTTATAGGGCTGGGCGCGATAGGTGTTATGGTAGCTAACGATGCTAAGGCAATAGGTATGGAAGTATACGGATACGACCCGTTTATATCTGTTGAATCGGCTTGGCATCTTTCGCGCGGTATACACCGCTCAAACTCGCTCGATGAACTGTTATCGACTTGCGATTATATAACGCTTCACGTTCCTTTAATGGAAAAAACGCGGGGATACATCGGCGTCGAGCAGCTATCAAAAATCAAAAAAGGTGCTTATTTGCTTAACTTTGCGAGAGGCGAACTCGTGGATCTTCCCGCCATACTTGAAGCACTTGAAACGGGAGTTGTAGCCAAATACATAACCGACTTCCCCACCGATGAGCTTATAAAGCACCCAAATGCTATCGCTATCCCCCACCTCGGCGCTTCAACGCCGGAATCGGAGGAGACATGCGCAGCGATGGCGGCTTCTCAGCTTAGAAGTTATATTGAGCATGGCGATATTATAAACAGCGTTAACCTGCCCGATTGCTGTATGCCACACTCCACAGGCATACGCCTTACCTTCGTGCATCGCAACGCACCTAATATGGTAGGACAGATAGCCGCGGTGCTCGCGCAGCATCACGCCAACATAGACAATATGATAAACAAAAGCAAGGGCAATATGGCGTACACAATGATAGACCTTGACGAGGCGGTCGGTAACGGCTTAACAATGCGCCTCGAATCAATAGACGGCGTTATACGGGTCAGGGAAATAAGAACCTGAGCCGCACACTAAAATAAATGAAAGAGGGCGGAAAATGGAAAACAAGTATTTAAAGAATATCGATTATTCAACCGCGTTGGGCTTTGCCGATCTCGTAGGTTATCATGAAGGACAGGTGGTAAGCCGCACGTTGGTTCAGAACAGTGCCGTAAGTATAACGCTTTTCGCTTTTGACGCCGGCGAAGAAATAAGCACGCACGAATCAAAAGGCGACGCGCTGATACTCGTGCTTGACGGCACCGGCCGCATCACCATAGACGGCAAAGAGCATTTAGTAGCCAATGGCGAAGCGATAGTAATGCCCGCCAATGTGCCGCACGCCGTTGCCGCCGACGCCCGCTTTAAAATGGTGCTAATAGTAGTATTCCCTTCATAAATATAGACAAAACAAAACCGGCATTCGCCTTTTAAACTGAGGCATATGTCGGTTTTTTTGTATTTACTCTCCGCTTTTATATAAAGGCGTATCCTCATGCAGTATTTCATTAAAATCCGTTATATACCTGTCGGCAAGAGAGCGCATCGCCTCCTCTTCATGGCCGGCATAAACGTCATGAACAGCTGTAACCATCATGCCCGCCTCCTTGGCGCTTTTCGCCGCCATATAAAGGTCCTCGAAAACCATGCATTGAGCGGCGTCAACGCCCAGCCTTTTCGCCGCCAGAAAGAACAGCTCCGGCTGCTTTTTGCTCATACCCGTCTCGCTGCTCGGTATAATAACATCGAATAAATCTGAAATGCCGTTGCCTATAAGCGCCGCCTCCAAAAGCATCCTCGGCGCCGCCGTAAGCACCGCCGTCTTAACGCCTGCTTTAGTTAGCGCCTCAACATATTCGCGCGCCCCCGCCTTCATGCGAACGCTGCTATAATGCCGCAGCGCCGCCTCATTCCATTGCCGTATAAATTCGGCAGCGCTTACATTTATGCCGTACCTTTCAATTATGTACTTCGCGCTTTCCTTAAAGCCCATGCTCCTAACCGCCTCGGTATGCCCTTCGCCCGGCTCCTTTTCCCATTTCGCCAAAAGCTCTTTGTCTATGCTTTCGCAAATACCCATAGAGTCTATCAGAGTACCGTCAAGATCGAAAATGGCTCCACTAAAAAACATAGTTGCTCCCCCTGCTGTTTGTCTGTAGATAATGTCCCGTCCCGTTCAAAGCAAAGCCGCTATCCTCTTTTTGGATAACGGCCCGCCTTTTAAGATTTCAGTCAACAATCACCAGCCGCGCCCGCCGCCGCCGCCAAAGCCGCCGCCCGAGAAACCTCCACCGCCACCGCCGCCAAAGCCGCTGCCCCCGCCGCCAACTCCTCCTTGCGGCGCCGGTCTTGATGTGAACGAAGTGCTCATGCTGTTCATCGTCGAATTCATCATATTTATAAACAGAACGGTAGAGAATACGTCGGTGCCGCGGTATCCGCTGTACCAGTTCGGCGCGCCGGGATCAATGCCAATCCTTTCAAAATTCTTGGCCCATTTGTCGGTTATGCCTAATACATACGCGTACGGTAGGATGCTGTAAAAATATGATGGATCTTGCTCTACCAGCCGCTCTATCCTGTCCTTTTCGGCCATCTCTATAAACTGCCGCAACCCTAAAAGATGACCTATAAGCTCTGTACCGCGCTGCGTTCTGCGCCTAAGGCTGCCCGCCGCTAATGACGCCACCAGCGCCGCCACCGCCGTAGCTACCGCTACTAATGGCAAATCAAATCCCGCCACCATTATAATGACATACAGTGCCAACGCCAACGCGCTAAATATCAAGGCGAGTATAAGCCTCCCAACGCGCTTTGCCACCCGCTCAACCGCCCAGTCCCTTATTATGTTTGTCATAAGCGTAAGCGGCAGCATAACAAGCATTGATAATGCCGCGCATATCACACCCCAAACCGGCTCTCCTGAATGATACCATGCCATTATAAAAGTACTTACAGCTAGCGTCAGCGCCGCCAAAGCCCGGGCAAAAGCGCTTATCGACTGTGATTTTAGAGTATAAAGCCGGTTGCCTTCGCGCGAATAAACATCCTTTACGCCTGCCTTAACCATTTCAACGGTAGTATAGAATTTTGTTTCGAGCGTCTTTATGGCTACCGCATCGCCGGACTTGAAAAGAGCCTCAAACATGTTCTTCTCGTAGAATTTGGCTTCTTCCGGCATATCCTTTATTTTTTCAAGAGTAATCTTATTTTTCTTTTCCTCAACTATCCTTAGATACCCTTTATCGGCCCAATATATTATAAGCGAAACAACATCCTTATTATCCGCCCTGCCGTCTATAACGTATCCCACTTCAGCCGGCGTCATGCCCTCCGGCGGATAAAACTCCACCGGCGCTATAAGTTTTTTGTCCCGCCCGTATCTTAAAAGCAGAGCCGCCGCTACAACCGTTACAATAACGCAGGCGGCTATAAGCCACGGCTCAAACGGCCGATACAGTCTTTCGCCAGTAAAATACCCCTCCGGCAAATCCACCTGTACAGTAACGCCTTCTTGCGCTCTAAGGCCAAAAGCCTCGCCGCTTATTACATTGCCGCTTATGTTTAAATCAATCTGCTCACCTGAGCCATACCGCCCTTTATATGCCCATACCTTAGCGGCGTCAAACTCCTTTGGCATCTCAATTGTAAACGATGCTTTGTCAGTTTCAGCGTCCCATCCGGTACCTATTACATTGAAATAGAACATATCAAAATCGCTTATATCGTCATCGCCAAGGTTTAATGTATAGTTAATTGTATAAGTGACAATGCCCGTCACATACTCATTCGGGTCGCCAATTCTTATATGTACATAATTGCTCTCTCGGCTTACGCTGCTCATAAAACTCGGCACGCTTATATTTGAAACATTCAACCTGTACATCTTTTCGATGTCCTCGGCGGTAAAGGACAGTGCCGTAGGAATGCTGCGAATTATGCCGTGCGCCGGCCCCCTTACCAATGTATAATCTGAGGTAATCTCCTCAACTATATCTAAAACATTATTTTGCGATACCTTAATATGAACATTATAATCTTTAAAATATCTATAAGAGCTGTCCTGCGCGAAAGCAGGAGCCGGAAACATCAAAAGCCCGACCGCTATAATCGCCGCCGCCAAAAAAGCTATGATTCTTTTCATTGATCTGCCCCCTTTCAATACCCGCGCCAGGGGATTTTAAAATGCCGGACGCGTCATTTAGAGCGCCCGGCTATTTTTAATACTTTTAGAACTGCACCCTTACATTCTCGCGCTGCTCAGACGCTATTTCAAACATAGGCTGCTTTTCAAACTTGAATATACCCGCGACAATGGAGCTTGGGAAAACCTGTCTTTTAGTGTTAAACTCTTTAACAACGGCGTTGTAGTATTTTCTTGAGTTGGCAATCTCTCCTTCAATCGACTGAAGCTGCCTTTGTAAATCCATAAAGTTCTGGTTCGCCTTAAGGTCGGGATAACTCTCGGCTACCGCAAAAAGCGTGCGCAGCGTTCCGGTTAGGGCGTTTTCGCCTTCGAGCCTGTCTTCAACGCTTGCTGCGCCGGCCGCCATGTTCCTTGCCGCTATAACCTTTTCAAGCGTCTCTTTTTCGTGCGACGCGTAGCCCTTAACAGTTTCAACGAGATTGGGTATGAGATCGTAGCGCTTTTTTAAATAAACATCCATAGTGGCAAACGCCTCTTCCACCATGTTTTTAAGCTTAACAAAGCCGTTATAAGAGGAAATGAACCAAATCACTAAAATTATTAGAACACCACCGATTATCAACCCTGGCAACATATAATTATACCTCCAACATCCATCCCGTAATGGCGCCGGCATCAGCCGTTTCGCAAGGGATTTATTAATTAAACAATACCATACATAACCATGCCGCGCAAACAAACTTATCCAATATTTTTCAGTTTTTACATGCTATTTACTTTAGCGTTTTCTTGGCGCGTAATCCGGCTTTATTCCCGTTATTTCGGTTACATAAGCGTCTATCGATACAAGGTCATCCTTTGAAACTTGATGTATGCTTATTTTTCCCATAGCCCGCACCGCCGTTTCCATCTCCTTTTGGCACGAGCAAAGGAACTTGAACAAAAGCAGCGCGCCCTTTTGGCTATTATATCCTTTAGAATATTTGCCGTTATACCACGTAGCCTCACCTGGCGGGCTAAACGGCAGCGCGCGCAACATAAACTCATGCACCGCCACAAACAACGCCGCCGAGCCTATATAAACGGCATCTGCGCCGAGCGCTATTGCTTTTAGGAAATCGCCCGGCGTCATAAGCCCGCCCGATATAATTATATCTATGCTGTCACGCGCGCCAATACGCTCAAGATGGTTAACCGCCCTTGTTAATGCCGTTATAGTCGGCAGCCCGAAGTCATCGAGCAGTACAGGCAGCGCGCCTCGAGTCGCCGCCTCCGCCCCGTCTATCGCTATATAGTCAAGCCCCGAGCGCAGACACACATCTATATCGCCTTCTATCCCATCTCCCGCCGCTATCTTTGCGCCAATCGGCACGCCGCCGGTAATCTCCCTTATACGCCGGGTGGTGTTTATTAAATCCTCCTCGCTGTCTATTCCTGGGATTCTCGCGTGGGCTACGAGCGGCACTCCTTTTTTAATATTGAACCGCTTTCTAAGCCCTCTATCTAAGTCCTTTGGCTTCATGCGGTGCGATGTGCCGCCGGTAGCGCCCTGCCCAAACTGATATTCAATAGCATCGGCGCGCTTAAGGTCGGCGTCCGTCTTGTTCCAAAAGCCTCTATTGTATTGAAGTATAAGCTGCTTTGCCGCGCGCCTGTCGCCTTCGAGCATACCGCCTTCGCCGGTGCAATAAGCCGTTCCTATAAGCGACGACGCCTTCGCCATAGCTAACTTTATAGATGCCGGTAATGCCTTTCCAAAAGCTATACCCGATATCATAACCGGCAGTTTGAGCCGGAGCGGTCGCGCCGAATGCCTGCCTATTACAGTATTCATATCGACCGGCACTTCTTCAGGCGTTGGAAAGGTAGAGAGCTGCGCAAAGTTGAACATAAGGCTGTCTAATGACGGCATGGGTTTAAAAGTGCCAAAAGGCCGCTCTATTCTGTCTCCGCTCTCGGCTCGCAAGCTGTTTTCTATAACGTCTTTCATGCCGGCCCGCTGTAAAGACGCTAAAAGCGTCCACATGTTTTTATCAAAAGGTTGTGTTAACATGCTCTTTACAGGCATGTTTATTATTTTTCTGGCCAGCCATTTGAGCGCCGGCCCCGATGCCGCCAGCACAGGAGCCGCCAATATCAGTTTGCGCTTTGTATCTTTTTTCATATTTCACCCTCGTTGCGTTATATGCTTATTATCCGCCGCTTGCCGCTCAAATAGCATAAACACTAGAGGTATTTGTTTCCTTATAGCTAAAACCATATTAGCGCACACCAAAAAAACATATGGTAGTTTGCTCTGAAATTATCAATGTAGCAATCGAAAGACATTTTTCTGCCATATTAAACCATAGATATGAAGAGACGAAACTTAGCTTGACTGGCATGTTAAAATCATATTACTAATGTTATATAATATAAATTTAGAAGGTTGAATGCATGGATAGAGTAATAATAAAAAACGAAAAGCCAACAACTCAAAAGCGTGTTAAAAATAAAGCGCCGCGTTTAGCGTTTATCGCGCTCTTTTTGATACTTATCGCGGCGCTAGGATATGTTATATGGGACAGTATACCGTCTACCCCGTACGAGGCGCTAAGCATACAGGAAGTTGAAAACATAATATCAGCCAATCCCCCTCTTGATGATAAGAGGCAAGAGGTTTTAGATTCCGGTCTTTCGTTACTTGGTAAAGTAAATTATTTTTGGGGCGGCAAAAGCAATTCTATAGGCTGGGATAAAAGATGGGGCGTTCCTATGATAGTGATGAGCAAGGGCAGCGAAACTACGGGTACGCAGCGGCCTTTCGGGCTTGATTGCTCAGGCTTTGTCACATGGTGTTTTATGCAGGCGGGTTACACGCCGGAGCAGGCAGATGAGCTTATCGGCAATGGCACATGGAATCAATGGGACAGGTCGGTTCCTATAAAATGGAAGGATATTAGCGTTGGCGATTATGCGTTTGAAAACGAATATCCCACCAATAAAGGCAATCATATCGGCATATGCGTAGGCTTTGATGATAAAAATCAGCCTGTTTTTATGCATTGCGCATACAGCTTTAATAATGTAGTAGTGACTAATGCCGGGCATGTATTTAAATACCCCAGGCGGCCTAATGTGTTCATATCTGATAATTGAGCGGCGGAAAAAATTTTATAAATCTTTATAATGCAACCAACCGGCTTATTCCCTTTTAAAAGCGGTTTTTTTGTAATATAATAGTATATACGCATCTCCTGTTTTTATTGTACAAATCAGTTTATATAGAATAATTATCGAAAGCGAGGCCAGCTATGAAATTTACATTTACAATGCCTACCCGCCTGTTTTTTGAAGAAAACGGCGTATTAAATCATGCAGAGGAATTCGCCAAACTTGGCAAAAAAGCCATGATTATAACCGGCAAACATTCTGCCAAAGCCAGCGGAGCGCTTTTAGATGTTGAAACTACGCTCTCTAAATCCGGCGTAGAGTATCGTATATTCGACCGCGTTGAAAATAACCCCACAATGACTACCGCCCGCATTGCCGCAGATAAAACAGCGACATTCGGCGCGGATTTTGTAATAGGCATAGGCGGCGGCTCGCCAATAGACGCGGCTAAAGCAGTAGCCGTACTGGTGGCAAACCCATCAATGGAAGTATCGGAGCTTTTTAAAAGCAAGTATGAGAAGGCCCTGCCCATAGTAGCCATCCCCACCACCGCCGGCACCGGCACAGAGGCGACGCAATACAGCGTACTGGCAAATGAGGAGCTGCAAACGAAGCTGGGCTTTGGCAATTACCATACCTTCCCCGCCCTTTCCTTCCTCGATGCGCGCTATACCGCCTCTTTAAGCCTTGACGTAACAATAAACACCGCTATAGACGCTTTCTCTCATTCTCTTGAAGGCTATCTCGCAAACAGAAGCAATATAATAACAGACTGTCTCGCCCTCGACGCTATAACAATGTTCGGCTCGGCAATAGACAGCCTTACCGCCGGCAAACTTGATTTTTCGACCCGGGAAAAGCTGCTCTATGTTTCTATGCTCGGCGGCGTTGTAATAGCGCAAGCCTCCGTAACGCTACAGCACGGCATGGGCTATTGCTTTACATATTTCCACGACATACCGCACGGCAAAGCCAACGGTCTGCTTATGCGCGAATACCTAAAATTTGTTTATCCCGAAGTTAAAGATAAGGTCGATACAGCGATGTCCCGCATGGGCTTTTCAAGTATAGACGCCTTCGCCGGCAAGCTTGAGCAGCTTATAGGCAAGGCGCCGCTGCTAAGCGCTAAAGAAGTAGAGCAGTATACTAAGCTATCTCTGCTCCAAAAAGGCAGCATTGCCAACACTCCTCGCACCGTAACCGAAACCGAAATATGCAGCATATGGCAAAAGTTCGCTAAGTAACGTACAGAGGAAAGCCTTTTGGCAGCGCTTGCTTCTTTAGATAATATTTATCTATATAGTCAAATATGAAAAGGCCGCATATGCGGCCTTTTCTCATAAACCTAATATCAACCCAATGGTTTGTTTTAGCTTTACCTTTCATTTTTCTAAATACCCGTCCCGGGCATAGGGAAAAGGTAACAACCCCTCCGTTACCAGGACTTAACGGTATACTTTTCGAGTATTTCAGGGTTTAACTCTATGCCAAGTCCGGGCAAATCAGGTATATGGACATTGCCATCTTTATCTATCTGGTAATGGCTCTTTATGAGGTTTTTGCTCAATACCGTTTCTTGCGAGCAGTATTCTAGCACAAACGAGTTTTTAACCGACGCTATAAACTGGAGCGAGGCGGACATCAGTATGCCTGTTTTAAAAGCGTGGGGTATTACGGGTATTTCTTTTGTCCTCGCTATATCCGCCGCCTTTTTGGCTATGGATATTCCACCGCAGCGGCTCATATCCGGCTGCAATATGTCCACGCAGTTGTTTTCAAGCAGCTCCATAAATTCATACAGCGTACCGACTTCCTCACCAGCGGATATCTTAAGATTAGTAGCCTCAGAGAGCCGCTTATAGCCCTGTATATTGTCGGGCCAGAAAGGCTCTTCAACCCACGATATATTGTATTGCTCTATTTCGTTGCAAATCTGTATGGCAGTTTTAGCGTCGCCCCATCGCATGCCTATATCTATCATAAGCATAGCATCTTTACCGAGCTGACGCCGGCACGCCGCGATAAGCTCTATATCCTTTTCGCGGCTTTGTCCGAGCGCGCCCCAGCCAAACTTTATGCCCCTAAACCCTTGTGGCATCTGCTCGTCTACTATTTTCTTTATGCCGTCCTCATCTTCCGGCATAAGCACGCTGCAATAAGCGGGTATAACCGTTTTAAATGCGCCGCCTAGCAGCTTATAAACGGGCAGCCCGAGCGCCTGGCCCTTTATATCCCACAGCGCCATCTCAACGCCGCTCATAGCATGTATGCCAACACTTCTTCTGCCGTAATAATACGACTTTTCATACATCTTCTCCCATAGCACCTCTATATCCATGGGATCCTCGCCAATAAGTATTTCCTTAAGCCCCATGCACACCATATGCGACGCCGGCGCGTTTATTATGGCGCTAACAATATAAGGGGAAGAATCAACCTCGCCAATGCCTGTAATACCGGCATCCGTCTCTACCATAATTACAACAGTGTCCTGGCTGCCGTCGCCTATCATTTCAATTTGCTCTTGCCGTACCACGATAGCTTTTACATCGGTAATCTTCATTTTTTGCCTCCTATGATGTGTTTTTAGAAATATTAGCTTAAGAAACAGCGGCAAATGAGGTATAGCCGCCTTACCCTTTTATATTTTGTCAGCAAACTTCGGTATTAAAGAAACTGTCATGTAATATAATACAACATATTTCGCAAAATGTATAAACTATATCCAAATTCTACCGATATATATTAGTGTTGTGTAAACGTATTACAAAAACACCATTCCCCATCTTCTTTCAGGACGAAACGCAGTTTATAGGTCTGCCGTCCTTATTATATACGCAGGGAGAAATGCTCAATATGAGATTCATACCCATACGCAAGCTTCGAGAAGGCGATATACTGGCCTGCGACATTATAATGGATAAAACCCGCACGATGCTGAGAACCGGCGTACGACTAAGCCAACAAAATATTACAAGGCTGCGCGAAATAGGATTCTGCGGCGCTTATATAAAAGATGAACTGTCAGAAGGCATATGCGTCAATTCGGTGGTAGAAGAACAGCTCAAGCACCACGCCATGGCGGAGGTTGAAAAGCTATTCGCGGGAGCAATAGACTTAGGCCGCGCTTCTAAGCCGGATACGGCGAATATTCACATAATCGCAAAAGAGATGGTATCGCAGGTGCTGGAAAAAAAGCACCTTGTGGTAAATATTATAAACCTTCGCTCATACGATGACTATACTTTCAGCCACTGCGTAAACGTCGCTGTTATAGCCGCGGTTATAGGAGCGGCGTTAGGGCTTGATAAAAACGAGCTTTGCAGTCTTTCTGTCGGCGCGCTGCTCCACGACATAGGCAAGATGATGGTGCCAAAGGAAATCATAAACAAAAAAGGCCGGCTTACAGGTGAGGAATATGCCGTTATGAAGCAACACTGCCGGCTCGGATACGAATACCTCTCGCCGCTTGATTCTTTAAGCGATGCCGCTCGCCTTTCCTCCCTTATACACCATGAGTATTTTAACGGCACCGGCTATCCGAATAAGCTTTCCGGCAACGACATACATCTTTTTGGTCGCATAATATGCGTGTCAGATATATTCGACACCCTTACATCAGACCGGCCGTATAGAAAGGCGCTCAACGCCTCCGACGCTATGGAATACATAATGTCTGGTTACGGCACTATGTTTGAGCCTGCAATAGTAGACGCTTTTACACGCAAAATAGCGCCGTATCCCGTCGGCTCTTTGATTAGGCTGAGCACCGGCGATACCGCTATAGTTGTTGAAAATTTTGAATCGGCGGGTTTGCGTCCTAAAGTGCGCATAATACGCGATAATAAACCAACATCAAATCAGCTCGATCTTCTGCACGACATAAATGCGCGCAATATAACAATACAAGAAACTGTAAACCTATAGTTACCTTTCTTTTGGAAAAAAGAAAGGTAACCCAAAGAAAACCCCTATCGCGGCTCACTTCGGCCATTTAAGTGCCACTTCCCCCGCATGCCCACCTTTCTTTTGGAAAAACCTAAGGCAGCCCAAAGAAAATCCCTATCGCGGCTCACTTCGGCCATTTGAGTGCCCTCTCCCCCACGTGCCCACCTTTCTTCTAAAAAAAACGCAAGGCAACCCAAAGGAAATCCCTATCGCAGCTCACTTCGGCCATTTGAGTGCCCTTTCCCCCACGTGCCCACCTTTCTTCTAAAAAAAACGCAAGGCAACCCAAAGGAAATCCCTATCGCGACTCACTTCGAGCATTTATGATGCCCCTTCCCGCGCCCCCGCCTTTTTCCTAAAAAAGAAAGATACGCCAATAAAAATCTATTTCTTGCATTACCTTAATAGCTTTATGCATTTATTTGCCTTGCAGTTAATCCGCTTCTTCTCCCTAAAATGCCGCATATGCGGCATTTTTATAAAGTTTGGGATCAAACCCTTTTTAAAGGGTTTGCCGCCGGAGGCAACCGTATCCTTCGGCCGCCGGGAGCAACCGTACCCCCAGCCACCGTCGCCCCCATACTCCCACGATATCAAAAAGGCCGCCAAAAGGCGGCCTATGACGGCAGAGGCGCACTTTCCCCCGCCGCCCGTAGCTGACATTTATTGCTGAGAAATAACCTCGCTTATCTTAACGCCGTAATTATCATTTACCACAACAACCTTGCCTCTGGCTATAAGCTTGTCGTTTATAATAACCTCAACGTCCTCCCCTTCATTCTTATCAAGCACAATAACAGAGCCCATCTTAAGCTCCATTGTCTCGCGTATGCTCTTTTTCGCCTGCCCCAACTCTACAACAACGCTCAACGGTATATCCATTACTAGATCCATATTGCTGCCCGGCACCGTTCTTTCGGCTTCTCTTGGAGCAGGCGGCGCTTTGGGAGCCGGCGGTATCGTTTCTACTGCTTCTGCATTTTTCTCTTCTTCCTCTTTTATATCCGGCGTTTGCGGCTCTTGCTGCTGCCGCGCCATTTCGGCTGCCGCCTCCTCATTCATGGCATCGCCAAGCAGCCCGCGCGCCAGCTTTCTCCCGAAGTCAAAAGGTAGCACCTGCATAAGATCGCTTGACAGCAGACCTTCTATCTCCATAGAAAAGCTTATCTGTATAAACACCTGATCCCTAAGCACCCTTATATCCGGATCGTCAGTGTCCATTACTATTTCGCGCACCTCCGGCGGTGATATGTTGATTGTCTTCCCTAAAAGTCCGGCTAACGATGTTGACGATGAGCCTACCATCTGATTCATGACCTCGCTTATGGCGCTCATGTACATTTCCTTAACTTCATCTGAAGGATTGTCGCTGCCCTCCCCGCCCATTAAAAGATCGGTTATGGCATACGCATCCTCCTGCTTAAGCAAAAATGCGTTATAGCCTATGACGCCGGCAGTATACATTACCTCAACTACAACATACGGCTTTTTATATGTGTTTAACTGCCGCGGCGAGGTGCATACCCTAACCCTCGGCGTTGTAATGCTTACTCTACGACTTAAAAGTGAAGATACAGCGGTTGCTGAAGCGCCCATGCATATATTGCCTATCTCCCCAAGCGCGTCGATTTCATCCTCCGAAAGCCGCCACATATCATGCATCAAATCGGCGCTCGCTTCAACTTCCCTCATGCCGTGTTTCCTCCTTAAGTATCTCTTGTACGTGCACCGCGTATTTCGAGGCGCTGGTGCCTATTTTGCCTTTAAATTTAGGTATATGCTCGACCATTATCGTCACCGGTTTATCAACCCCATGATCCAGACAGATTATATCGCCTTCTTTTAGCTTTAGTATGTCGCTTACAGGGCCGGTTGTAGTATTGAATACCGCCTTGAGGGTTAGAGGCGTATCGAGCATACCCGGCCGCATCTCCCTATTCGGCTTTTCCTCATCGTTTCGCCGAGCGAAATCGGAATATACTGTTTTCATAGTAAGCTGCTTTGACAAAAGCTGCACCGCGACATGCGGTATACATATGTGTATAAGGTCGGATATGCCGCCTATGCTTACGTTCAGTGTAGCGATGGCTATCGGCTCATTCGCCGCTACAATCTGCGTAAACTGTGCGCTTGTTTCCACTCTATCAAGAACGGTTTTTATCTTTATAATCTTTTTCCATGCCTCGTCCATACAGGAAAGCATTTGCTTTATAATGCGCTGAAGAATGGCGAATTCTATCTCGGTAAACTGTTTTTCAACATTACTGCCCCTGCCCTTGCCGCCAAACACTCTGGCGATCATGGCATAGGCTATTGATGAGGAAATTACAAAAAGCGCCGGACCTTGCAGCGGCGGCAGACTTATAATCGAAAGTATAGATGGTTCGGGTATGGAGTTGCTAAATTCCGAAAACGTCTGCTCCTCTATCGATAACATCTTTACCTCGCAGGCCGAGCGGAAATGTCCGGATAGGTAATAGGAAAGCAGGTTTGAGTAGTTCTCAAAAATAAAATGCAGCGTGCGTATCTGCTCTTTTGGAAATTTATTAGCTGTTCTAAAGTTGTATTCTTTTATTTGCGCCGTTTCGATATCGTTTTGCTCACAGACAGCGTCGGCCTCGCCGAGCGAAAGCGACATCAAAAGATCATCTATCTCATTTTGTGAAAGAATATTCGCCAAAGTATTTCCTCCCGACGCCGTAATTAACCGCGCCTTTTATCGGCTCCGCTAACGCCCAGCCATTGGTATATAGAGCCGGACATATCCTCAATATCCATAAACCTGTCTGTAGCGCCCAATTCCCCCGCCACCTTAGGCATACCGAAAACAACGCAGCTTTCCCTGCTCTGACCTATTGTAGCGGCGCCGGCATTTTTCATATTAAGCAAGCCTTTCGCGCCATCTGCACCCATGCCGGTAAGTATAATGCCAAGAGCGTTTTTGCCCGCCGCCTCGGCTACCGAATTGAACAATACATCGCCTGACGGGCAATGCCCGCTTACCTTCTCGCCTTCAAAACAGCGAACCCTATAACCGCGGCGCGTCTTCTCAACCTTCATATGCATTCCGCCCGGCGCTATATACGCCCTGCCTTTTATGATATCATCCTTGTCCTTAGCCTCTCTTACCTCCATAGCGCAGCTGCTATTAAGCCGCTCGGCGTAAAGCCGTGTGAACCCCGGCGGCATATGCTGCACTATAACAATGCCCGGCACATCGTCGCCGAGCGCCTTTAGCAGCGTATGTACGGCGTCGGTGCCGCCTGTTGAAGCGGCGGCGGCTATCAAAAGCTTATCCGGTGCGGCGTCCGGCGCTACACTGCTCTTTTTTGATGCAGCGTTTTTGCGCCCACCCAGTCGCGCGATAGAAGCGACTTTTATCTTTACTATCAGTTCGGATATAAAGTGCTTTCTCTCCAGCTCGCTTTTCATATCCGCCTTGCTTACAAAATCTAACGCCCCCGCATCGAGTGCGTCAAGAGCGGCTTCAGCAGCCGAGCTCACTACCACAACAGGCAGCGGGTGCTGCGGCATAAGCCTTTTTAGAAACTCAACGCCATTCATTTTAGGCATCTCTATATCAAGTGTCATAACATCGGGGTTAAGCTCAAGTATTTTATCTCTCGCCTCATATGGGTCGGACGCTACTCCGGCCACTTCAAGCGCCGCGTCCTTTTCTAACTGTGCGGCTATAAAAGAGCGCATGAACAGCGAATCATCTACTATCAGCACTCGTATCTTCTTTTTAATCGCCATGCGTCACTCCTGCTTTTGAAAAACAGACGGCCTTATAAAAGCAAACCCCGATTCCGCCCTATCGAGCGTTTCCGACTGCCCCAAGAACAGGTATCCGCCTTTAGCCAAAGCGGCATACAGCTTTTTAATAAGCCTGCGTTTTTCCTCTTTGCCAAAATATATCATTACATTGCGGCAGAATATGGCGTGAAACGGCTTTCTAAAAGGATAAACGCTGTCATTGAGGTTAAATCGCCTAAGCACAATTTCTTTTTTAAGCGCAGCGCTTATATGGTAGGCGTCGCCCACCTTTTTAAAGTACCGTTTTACCCATTTTTCGGGCAGCCGCTCTAGTGCCTCTGCCCCGTAAATGCCAAGAGCCGCCCCTTGCAAAGCCTTTCGCGATATATCTGTCGCAAGTATCTTCTTATCCCACAGCGCTCCCGCTTCACAAAGAACATCGTTTATAATCATGGCGAGGGTATAAGGCTCTTCGCCTGTTGAGCATCCCGCACTCCATATTCTAAGATCTTTATCGGGAATAGACGATATGAGCCGCGGCAGCACCTCAGACATAAAAAATCCGAGCTGCTCCGGCTCTCGCATAAAGTATGAATAATTTGTCGATAAGCGGTTTATAAGCTGGCTTGCCTCTTCGCCTGATCTGTCTTCAAACACATCGTTTAAATAGCTTGAGTAGCATTCAAAGCCTCTGCCATGCAGATAGTTGTTGAGCCGGGCTTCTATAAGCGTGCGCTTTGCCTTCATATTGATGCCAAAATTTGAGCTTAGGTAATCTGTAAGCAGCTCAAACTCACTGTCCTTTATCCGTATCATATAAACGCACTCCTCCTAGGCAGCTTACGCCTTACGCTCCGGCGTTAGCCGCCATCTCAAGACCGCTTGTTTCATCCTCATCAAACAGCCTTTCGCAGTCAATAAGCAGCCTTACCTCATCGCCCTGCATGGCTATGCCGTTTATATATCTGTTTTGCGCGCCGCTCTTGTTATCTGGCGGCGGTACGATATCCCCGCTCTTTATATCAAGCACATCGCTAACGCCTTCAACTATGATGCCGGCGCAAAGCCCGCCAATATCTATAACTATTATACAGGTGCGCTCTCCGTATTCTTTTTCGCTAAGTCCAAACTTCATCCTCATATCTATAACGGGTATTATACTGCCCCTAAGGTTTATAATGCCTTTTATATAAGCCGGAACTTCGGGTATCCTCGTTATGGTTTGCACTCCTATTATCTCGACTACAAACCCTATATCAACACCAAAGCACTCCTTGCCCACATTAAACGTAAGATATCGGCCCGCGGCCGCTATAGTTTGGGTATTTGTTTCCATGCCACATCCTCCGACAAAGCAGATTATTTAATAAAGGGCATACTCCCGCCCAATGAATAAAGATACACATTTTTATAATCGGCTCTATTTCCTTAAACTTTAGAGCTGCTTGTTATTTTTTCATATTTTATAAGAACAATCGTTAAAAAACGGCGAAACAGCTTGTTCATAAGCCGTTTTTTTATATTTGCCCTAATCTTTTCGACAAAACTTTCGATAATAAGTGATATAGCGGCAATCGGCTTATACGTCGGTTAGCCTATACAAAAGGCGGTTTAATATGTTCGACCTTGCCGATCTTAACGATAGCCAGCTCGATTTTTTAAGAGAGCTTGAAAATATAGGCGCGGCTCACGCCGCAACGGCGCTTTCGCAGATGCTCGACTCAAGAGTATCACTTGAGCTGCCACGCGCCAGGTTTTGTGGCATAAACGCTATGCTCGAACTGCTTGACGGCCCCGAGAACATACTAGCCGCCACGCTCATGCCGCTATCAGGAGATATAAACGGCTTTATACTCGTAATACAGCAAGAGCGCGACGCTCATACGCTGTCCGAGTACGCCGCTGCGCTTATAGGTGAAAAAGCCAAAGCACCGAACAGCGGCTTTTCAAATATGCAGCTATCCGCGATTATGGAATTATCGAATATACTCGCCGGCTCATATATAAGCGCTGTTTGCTCGCTTACCGGTATGTCTGTAAAAATGTCGGCGCCAAGCTTTGCGCTTGATATGGCCGGCTCGATTATGAGCATAGCTTCGGTGGCCGGCGACAGCGGGGATGAAGCTCTTTTCCTTGAAACTGTTTTTAGCAGCGGCAGTCCCGATATAGGCGGCCGCATTTATCTTATGCCCGATCCGCCCTCGTGCCGGCGGCTTATACTCGGCATGGAGCGGCAGCTTAAATGAGCGATATATATATAGGGCTTTCAGAGCTTGACGTCGCGCTTAGTCCGCGCCGCCTTATAACAATGGGGCTGGGCTCCTGCATAGGTTTGGTGTTATACGACCCGGTTATACGCGCCGGCGGCATGGCGCATATAATGCTGCCGTCATCCCCGCAAGGAGCGCAAGACGGCGGAGCGCGCTTTGCCGATACCGCCATACCCCTGCTGATAAACCGTCTTTTAGAGCTTGGCGCAGGACGCGCCCGGCTTGTAGCCAAGATGGCGGGCGGAGCGCATATGTTTGGCGGAGGATGGGATTGCGATGTTTTAAAGGTAGGTCTTAGAAACGCGCAAAAATGCCGCGAGCTGCTCTATGAGTGGCGTATACCCCTTATTGCCGAGGATACCGGCGGAGGAGTAGGGCGGACGCTGGAATTCGATTGCGAAACCGGCCGCCTTAAAATACGCCTTGTGGCTATGAAAAAAGAAATCATAATTTAAACAAAAAAGCAAGGAGGCTTAAATGTATGAAAAGGGTTCTTGTAGTAGATGATGCCGCGTTTATGCGAGTATCTATAAAGAACATGCTTAGCAAGAACGGGTATGAGGTGGTAGGCGAAGCTGAAAACGGCCGCGTAGCACTCAAGAAGTACCAGGAAGTAGAGCCGGATATAGTTACTATGGATATAACTATGCCGGATATGGACGGGCTTACCAGCCTTAAAGAGATACTATGCCTTGACCCCGGAGCCAATATCATAATGGTATCGGCTATGGGGCAGGAGGGCATGGTACGCGAGGCGGTTATGGCGGGCGCCAAAGGCTTTATAGTGAAGCCTTTTAAAGAGGACGTAATACTTTCCGCCCTTCAAAAGCTTGGCTGAAGCGTTGCGCAGAGAAAAGGTGGGTTGATATATGGAACGCGAATCGCTTCAGGATATATATATTCTCGAAAACAGACAATTGGCTGAGCGGCTCGAAGAACTGATTTTAGACGCCGAGCGGCAGCTTTCTTTCAGCGCTAAAGCCATAGACGAGATATTTCGAATACTCCACACAATAAAAGGTGCGTCGGCTATGATGGGCTTTGACAGCCTTTCAGAAATGACTCATGCCCTTGAGGACATATTCTCGCATCTGCGCGCGCATGGCGCGAATAAGGATTTAAGCCGTCAAATATGCTCTATTGGCCTTAGGGCGGCGGACTTTATAAACGCATGCATAAACAACATCGAGCAAACAGGAGTTTGCCCCGATGCCGATGCCGCTCTTTTATCCGAAATCAACGCGCGGCGAGACAGCCTGCTTTCTACCGCCGATAAACCGGATAAAAAACCTGTATCAGAAGAGATAGCGGCTTTAGAGCATAGCGAGCATATAGATAGCAAAGCTTCTCGCTACCGCATAGAAATACGATTCGAGCCGAACTGCCAGATGGAAAATGTGCGAGCGTTTGGCATAGTAAAGTCGCTTGAAGGCATATGCGGTTCTATAAAAACAACGCCGCATGATCTTTCTGACAACGTCAGCTCCGATCAGATTAAAAAATCCGGCCTTATATTAAGCGTAGAGTCTGATGAAACGCTAGAGAGCATAAAGGCGGAACTTGATAAAGCTTTTTTTGTAGAGTCGGTAAAAATAAGCCATGAAGAAGAAAGTTTGCCCTCGCTTGAAACCGCAAAGGAATCGGGCGCGGCGCAAAGCTATGTCAATGTAAATCTTTCAAAGCTTGATAAGCTGATGGATCTTGTAGGCGAAATAATAATAGCCGAGTCCTCTTTAACCCGCGCGCCAAACGCCGCGCTATCACAAAGCGAAGGTTTTGATAAAGCCGCCCGGCAGCTGCGCAAGCTGCATAGCGAGCTGCGAGACATAGCAATGTCGGTAAGAATGGTACCGGTAGCGGCAACTTTTAATAAAATGCGGCGGCTGGTAAGGGACATATCTCTTAAAACAGGCAAAAAGGCCGAACTGCATATTTTGGGCGAAAGCACAGAGCTTGATAAAAACATTCTCGACAGGCTATCCGAGCCATTGATACATATAATCCGCAACTCCATAGATCACGGCATTGAGCAAGAGGATGAAAGGCTGTCCAAAGGAAAATCGCGCTCCGGCGTTATAAGATTATCCGCCCGCTCCGAAGGCGGCGACATACTTATAAGCGTATCCGATGACGGGCGTGGGCTTAACCGAGACGCGCTGCTAAAAAAGGGCATAGAGCGCGGGCTTGTTTCAGCATCACCGGACGAGCTTTCGGACAACGAGATTTATTCTCTTATATTTGCCGCTGGTTTTTCCACAAAGGAGGAGGTTACCGAATTCTCCGGTCGCGGCGTTGGCATGGACGCAGCGCTTAAAAGCATAGAAAAGGTAGGCGGCTCACTT
>JBMNTP010000002.1:0-145834 GCA_050945795.1 Christensenellales bacterium
GCCATAAAAGCGGCGAACATAACCGCCAGCCACTTCTTTTTAAGCCCCCTTTCCATATACACCATAGCGCCGCCCACCCACTCGCCGCGCTCATCCCTGTATCTGTATTTTATGCCCAGCACCTTTTCGGCAAACCCTGTCATCATGCCAAGAAACGCCGATACCCACATCCAAAAAACCGCTCCCGGCCCGCCTAATACTATCGCCGTCGCCACTCCTGCGATATTGCCGACGCCCATTGTGCCGGCGAGCGCCGTTGAAATGGCCTGAAACTGCGACAGCGATTTTTTGTCGTCGCTTTTAGACGCGCCGCCGCCTATAATAGCGCCAAGCGTCTTTTTCATCCAAAGCCTTATTTTTGTTACTTGAAAAAATCGACAGCCTATGCTGAACAAAGCGCCAACCACTAAAAACGCAGCCAGCATAGGCGGCCCCCATATAAAGCTGTTTATAGACTTGTTAATATTTTCAAGCAGCTCCATATAAAAAACCGCCCCCGCTTTTTTCGATGCGCCGGGTCGGTAAAAACAGACGTCCGGCGAAAATTCTGCCCATTTTATACATATGCGCCGCCCCCGCCATTATTTGCCTGAATTAAATGTATCCGATTGCTATTACTATATGGTATAATCACTTAGTGTAACACTGTACGGAGGATCGCATTTTGCCGGAAAAAGATGACCATTATAACCGCGACGACATTACCCCCGAAGAAGCGGCTCGATTGAAAAGAAAAAAAATCTACAGCGTTATATCCATTGTCATATTCGTTGCTCTTATGATATGGCTGGCTTTTGAAATAGGAACGCCCTTGGTGCAGATGCTGCGCCGTCCCCAGCAATTCAGAGACCTTATCGACGATAACGGCATTCTAGCCCGGCTTATTTTTATAGGCCTTCAGCTGCTACAAATATTTATAGCTTTTATACCCGGCGAAGTCGTCGAAGTTGCTGCCGGCTATGCCTTTGGCACCATAGAAGGAACGCTGCTATGCATGGCGGGTTCGGCACTCGGTTCCGTTTTAGTAATATGGTTTGTACGCTCTTTAGGCGTAAAAGCCATAGATACTCTCATCTCGCGCGAAAAGATAGCTGAACTGCGTTTTATAAGAAATGAAAAGCAACTGGACAAGCTGGTTTTTCTATTATTCTTCATACCCGGTACACCAAAAGATGTTCTCACTTACTTCATAGGCTTCACGCCTATAAAAACTAGCCGCTTTGTCCTTATATCAACCTTCGCAAGGATACCCTCTATAATCACATCGACCATAGGCGGCGACGCGCTAGGCACCGAAAAATATGTTTTCGCTATAATCGTTTTTGTGGCGACAGCCATAATAAGTCTGCTCGGGCTCTTAATATATAATTCTATAATGAAAAAAAAGAATTCCGAAAAGGACGAAAATGACGCCAAAGAGAATTCCAAAACTCAGCAGGACGCCGAGCCAAAAAAATACGAAAAGGTTAATCTTTCTCCATCCATGGCTATGGAGGCGGGCGACGAACTAGGCGTAAGTCACGAAAACGCCACGCGCCACGCTCAGAGTAAAAAAAACCCGAGGATACCAATTTACCTTCTCTTTAGAAAAAGAAAAGGTAAAACCAAAAGAAACCTCGTAGGATTTTAGTTTTAAGGCTGGACTTATAGCACCGGCAAACAATGCCAGTTAATTTGCTTAAGTCACTTTTCCTTAGAAAAAGAAAAGGCAAAGCTAAAAGAAACCTCGTAGGGTTTTAATGCGGAACCGTGCATTGAGCATCAGCAAGCAACGCTAATTAATTCGCTGAAAATTTCCGCCTAATATAACAGTAACTTTAAAACGCCTTGATCAAGGCGTTTTAATAATGGGATTCTTAAGGGACAAGTGTCCCTTAAGCGGAGGTTTGGAGGCAGCGCCTCCAACGTATCCCCACCTCCAACGTACCCCCACACCTCCAACGTCCCTCGCTACTTATCGGCCTTTGAGGTGATATTTGGCGAACGCCTCTAGCGCCATTACAGACGAGCGTATGTTTGAGAAAACAGGCACCCTGTTCTCCTCGAATACCGTCCTTAGCTCCTTGTAGATGGAAGAACCGCTAAGCGTTATAACCATAGGCTTATTATATTTATTAAACAGATTGCAAAGTATGGGGCCGAGCGCATCATCATCGCGGCAGTTGTCCGGCGTCGTCTTAATATTAGCCGTATGCGGCACTATGCCAACAAGCACGCAATCAACGCCCTCATCTTGAAGCACCGCCTCTACGAACTTGCCGTACGCTATATCATCAGCCATGGGAGAAAGATCGAGAAACGACGTCGTTATATCGCTAAGGCCGGAAGTGTTGGCCTCTTTAAGCCTTTCTATAGTGTACGGCTGGAATACCGCCTGCTGTAAAAACCCTATGGAGTCGGCGCCCATTGTAGCGTCAAGTCCGGCGTTTGTAACGGCGGCGACTCGGCTGCCGTTTATCTTCTTTCCTGCGAGCAGCGGAAACGCTTTATTGAGGTTATAAAATTCCGTCACATCAGACGCCAGCACGATGGTACCCGCCTGCTCGGACATGGCCTTGAACACCTCGTAGCTGCCCGACATTGAAGCGGTATGCGACGCAGCCGCCCGCGCGCCCGCCTCTGTCCTGCCCGATTTATATACTATAATGGGCTTTTTGCTCCTCTTTGCCAATTCATAGAAAATGCGTCCCTCACCGGGGAACAGCCCTTCCATATAAAGCGAGAATACCTCGATAGCCGGATTATCGGCAAAGAAGCTTATAAGGTCGGTGCCTTTTACATCTATTTTATTTCCTATGCTGGCAATGACCTTGTATATATCCGCCTTTCCTGCGTTATCTATGCTATTTATAGCCATGCCACCCGATTGAGTAAAAAGCGCCGTGTTAGATTTGTCGCTGTAATAGTATTTAAGCTTTTTCTCATCTATAAATATTGTGTTTACGCCTCCGCCCGGCTCATCCGGCGCGTAAAACACGCCGACGCAGTTCGGCCCCATTATCCTAACACCACGGGGAGTGACTTCCTTAAGAGCGGTTGCAAAATTCTCATAGTTTAGATCTACCGGTATTCCTGAGATTAGTATAACCGCCTTACCCTCCGGCATATTTTTTACAAATTCGAGAAAATGCTGCGCCGGAGCGGCGTATACAACCAGTTCATACGGCAGATTGATTTCCTCAAGGCTTTTATAAACTTTATAATCCGAGCCGCCTATATTAACGCTGCCGCCCTTCGGATTTACTATATACACATCATCGCGGCCTATATCTTTAAGAAGCGACACTATTGTCCTTGCGGCAGACTGCTTTGCCGCATCTGTCGAAACGCCTATAACGGCTATCCCCTGCGGCTTGAAAAAGGCGTCAAGCGCGCTGTTGTCCGGCGGCGACGGGCTTTTTATGCCCCTGTTTTTAGCCTCGGCGAAACGCACATACCCGTCAACCGCGACAAACCGCCCATCATCGCTGAACACAAACGGATTAACATCCATTTCAGTTATATGATACTTCGGCGCCTTCTGCGATATAAACGAATACTCATACCCCAGCCTGCCCATCTTCTTTACAGCGTCAATTATGCGCCCGGGGCGCTCGTGCTTGCCGGTCTGATGGTATTTTATAGTTATCTTTGCCGAATGAACCAGTTCTCTCGCCTCATCGTCACCTATAGGCATTAGAAAAAGGCAGGGCTCATCATAGTACTTGGCAAAAAATTCGGCGTCGTCTCCGCCCTTTGTCAGCGTGCCGACGGGGCCGAATGTCTCATCCTCGCTTATGCCTATCATTATTTCGCTGCCTATTCCCTGATTAAAGGCAATATGTTCAACTATAAGAAAGCCGTCTATAGCAGGCTTGGCTCCTTCTGGGAAATGCGAAAGCACTTCTTGCTGCATATTATCAAGCACAAACCTTACAAAAAGCGGGTCAAGATTGGTAATCTTCTTAACTCCGCCAATCTTTGACTTATGCGCTATATCCGCCGACACAACCTTTACTATAACCGAGCAGTCAAACCTTGAAAGCAGCTCAGCGTTTACAGAGTTAACATCCCTAACCAGCTCATAGCATGGCGTTTCTAAGCCCAGTTCGTTAAGTATGTCATATACCTCGTACTCATAAAGCACGTCACGCCCCTCGGCCACAGCATTGCCGAATATTCGGTCAATGTCAATTAGAGTGCGTTCATTAAGCAGCATATCGTCACCTCACAAAAGAAGATTCTCAGCCGCCGACAAAAAGCGATTCCGCCATTAATACCAGCTCTAAGCGGCTTATATAAAAACTATACTATAACCGCATCTTTGTGTCGAGGGCGGCTTAAAGCTATAATTAGCTATTTTTGCCGCGCCCGAAACATGATATTATTATAATAACCATTGAATTATAACATCGGCCTTTTTACAGGAGGAATTTATGCCCACATCAGTGCAGGAAGTAACGTTACTGGTAGAAAACAGGCCCGGCGTACTCGACAGGATAGTTGGCCAGATACGCCGCGAAGGCTGGAATATAAAAAGCCTGTCCGTTGATGAAACGGATCAGCCGTACATATCAAAAATGCTTATATCGGTTGAGGGGCTTAATACTAAGCTCGCTATGATTGTAGACAGGCTTATAGACCTAGATTGCGTTATAAGAATTGAAATGCCGGTAAACGGGCGGCTAATTACCCGCGAGAGGCCACTGCCAAGCCCCGCTCCGTTGCGCATAGAGCCGGAAATAAAGCCGGCTCCGCCAAAGCCCGAAGGCGCTTTTAGAATACTCACTATAAACCCCGGCTCCACCTCCACAAAAATGGCTGTCTACGATAACGAACGGCTTATAGCTGACGCTACCATAAGACACAGCCGGGAAGAACTTGACTACTACCCCACCATAACAGCGCAAAAGGAGCTGCGCCGCCGCACCATAATCGAGCATATGAAAAAAAGCGGTGTCGCCATAACCTCGCTTGACGCTATAGCCGGACGCGGAGGGCTGCTAAAAGCCATTGTAGGCGGCACATACCAAATAAACGAGCGTATGCTTGAGGACTTAAACGGAGCCGCTGCCTCAATACACGCCTCGGCTCTTGGCGCTATAATAGCCGCCGATATCGCTCAAAGCCTTAACATACCCGCATACGTCGTCGATCCCATTGTAGTTGACGAGCAGGATCAATACGCCAAATTAAGCGGTATGCCGGGCATAGAGCGGGTCAGCATATTCCATGCTCTTAACCAAAAAGCGATAGCGCGGAGGTGTGCTGAGCAAATAGGCAAGCCGTATGAAAACCTGCGGCTTATTGTAGCTCATCTTGGCGGCGGCATAACGGTGGGCGCGCACTATTACGGCCGTGTTGTAGATGTAAACGACGCGCTGTCCGGAGAAGGCCCTTTCACTCCTGAGCGCTGCGGCGCTGTACCCGCCGTACCACTTATAAGGCTGTGTTTCTCCGGAGAATACAGCGAGCAGGAGCTTATAGATAAAATAACCAAGACAGGCGGTATGCACGCCTACCTCGGCACAAACGACCTTAAAGCCGTCGAGCGCATGATAATGGAAGGCGACGAATTCGCTGCGTTGGTGCTCGGCAGCATGGCATATCAGGTGGCAAAGGAGATAGGCGCTATGTCTGCCGTACTCGACGGCAGGGTTGACGCCATCGCTCTTACCGGAGGCATGGCTTATTCAAACCGTTTCACCGGAGCTATTAAAGGCAGGGTTGACGCCATAGCCCCTGTTTATGTCTACCCCGGCGAGGACGAGATGCTGGCTTTAGTAAGCGGAGCTTTAAGAGTGCTGCGCGGTCAGGACGCCGTCGGCGAGTATATATAGCCGCCGACTTTCGCGTATATTGCCGCATATCGCCGTATATTGCTCTTTTGCCATATATAAGGTAGAATATATTAATACTAAAGAAAAGGCGGTCATGTTAAAATGACAGAGTTTGAGCTGGTTCCAGGCAGAAAAATAGCTGATATAAAGATTTACGCGCTCAGCACCTGCGGATGGTGCAAAAGAGCTAAAAAGTTCTTTGACGAGCATGGCATAGAGTATTCATATATAGACATGGATCAAGTGCCGCAAGAGCATGTCGGCCCGATACGCGCCGAGCAGCAGAAATTTAACCCGCGCGGCTCTTTCCCTACAATAGTAATAAACGACAGCAAGTGCATAGTAGGCTACAACGAGCAGCAGCTCGCCGAGCTTGCGGGTGAGTAATATGGCATCGGAAGAAGTATTAAAAAAGCGGCTCGACAGGCTTTATAAAGACGCGAAAGTCGGCGGCTACACGCTAAACCCCGACGCCGAGTTCGTATACGATCTTACCGAAGGGCTTGTGGCAAACGATGAGCGATACGGCTTTGAGGCTTGCCCTTGCCGTTTGGTTGAGGGCGATAAAGCCGCCAACCTCGACATAATATGCCCTTGTGTATATCGTGACGATGATCTCGCCGAATACGGGGCCTGCTTCTGCGCACTTTATGTTTCTCCCGACTATAATCATGAAACAGCATCTCAGGTACCCGAAAGGCGGCCGCTGCCCTCCGAAAGAAAGGCGGCTTCGCCATCAAAGTTCCCCGGCGTCGTTGCACCTCTTGAGCTGTCGCATCCGGTATGGCGTTGCACTGTGTGCGGGTATTTGTGCGCAAACGCGCATCCGCCGGGCAAGTGCCCTGTTTGCAAGGTCACTTCAGATCGTTTCGAAAGATTTATGTAAGCTGATTTACGCTATTAAAAAAGGCGGCCTTAAGGCCGTCGGGGTGTGGGGGATACGTTGGAGGCGCTTGGAGTATGGGGGGCGTTGGAGGCGCTGCCTCCAAACCTCCGCTCAAGGGACGCTTGTCCCTTAAGAATCCCATCATAAAACGCCTTTATCAAGGCGTTTTGGAGTTGGTGTTATATTAGGAGGAAATTTTCAGAAAATTAACTGCTTCTGCTCGCAGATGCCTTATGGCGGCATTTTAAATATATCCCCACGAGGTTTCTTTCGCCTTTGCTTTCTCTTTCCAAAGAAAAGCACCTTCAGCTATTTAACCGCCATCGCCTGACCATTATCTATACCCTGCCTTAAACTAAACGCCTTACATGGTTTCTTTTGGCTTTACTTTCTCTTTCCAAAGAAAAGCATCTCCTGCTATTTAACCACCTCCGCCTGACCATTATCTATACCCCGCCTTAAAACTAAACCCACTACGAGATTTCTTTTGGCTTTACCTTTTCTTTTTCCAAAGAAAAGGTAAACCCCGCGCCGGCAAAGCAGCCACATACTTTTGGGCCGCATCGCAAGCACGGGGTTAATATTCCGGCATGGTTTCGCTTATACCTGCCTTAGTCTTCATCCGTTGGTTCGAACATGTCCTTTTCGACTCCGCAAAGCGGGCATACCCAATCATCGGGAAGATCTTCAAAAGCCGTTCCCGCCGGTATATCGGCATCGGGATCGCCTATCTGAGGGTCATAGATGTAACCGCAAGCCAAGCATTTGTATTTCTGCATATTAATATCTCCTTTCTTGCTCTGCTATTAAGAATAAACCACAGCTAGAGCAACATGTCAAGCCTAAAATAGCGTTATGCCATATAAACGTATACACACTAGACTTTTCTGTTATTCCTCCGCCTTATCCGGCATCCTTACCGCAACGCCACGCTCTGATAGATACTCCTTAAGCTCCATTATACCAAGCTCCTGAAAGTGGAACAGCGAAGCCGCGAGCGCCGCATCGGCTCCCGCCTCAAATACATCGAGAAAATGCTTGCTTTCGCCCGCCCCGCCCGACGCTATAACAGGTATATTTACAGCCGCCGCTACCTTGCCGGTTATCTCTGTATCATAGCCCGCCTTTGTGCCGTCAGCGTCCATGCTGGTAAGGAGTATCTCACCGGCTCCGCGCCTTTCAACTTCTTTCGCCCACTCTTCAGCGTCAAGTCCGGTGAATATGCGCCCTCCGTTTTTTACCACCTCAAAACGGCCGTCGCGTCTTTTGCAGTCTATCGCCACCACAATGCACTGGCTGCCGAAGGTATCAGCGGCTCGGCTTATAAGCGACGGATCGTTTATAGCCGCCGAATTAATGCTAACCTTATCCGCCCCGTATTTAAGTACGCGGCGAATGTCGGCTAATTCGGTTATTCCGCCGCCAACGGTAAACGGTATAAACACCTGCTCCGCCACCTTCTTAACAACCTCAAGCATGGTCTCCCTGCCCTCGTGCGTCGCCGTTATGTCAAGGAGTACCAGCTCGTCGGCGCCCTCGGCGTTGTATCGCTTGGATACCTCAACAGGATCGCCGGCATCTGTTATATTAACGAAATTAACTCCTTTAACCACTCTTCCCGCCTTAACGTCAAGGCAGGGTATAATTCTTTTAGTAAGCATATTCCCTCCTAAATACTCGCGAAATTATCAAGCATTCTAAGCCCCGATGCGCCGCTTTTCTCGGGATGAAACTGCGTAGCGAAAAGCGCCCCTCCATCCCATACGGCGCTAGTAAAAATTCCGCCGTAGTCGGTAATGCCGGCGGCGCAATGAGGCGCTTCACTGCGAAGGCAGTACGAATGCACAAAATAAAAATATGTATCGTTAAGCCCCTTAAATAAAGGGCAGTCAGGCTTTACTGATTTTACGATATTCCAGCCTACATGCGGCTTTTTAAGGCGGGTATCAAGCAGCTTTATATCCCCCTCAAACGCAGAAAGTCCTCCATGCATACCACCTTCCTCACTTGTGTCGAACAACAGCTGCATACCAAGGCATATGCCTAGAAACGGCTTTTTGGCAGCTATGGCGTCTAAAACCGCCTGCTTAAGCGGAAAAAGCGATATGCGCTCTATAGCTCCGGCAAAAGCGCCTACGCCAGGCAACACAACATGCGTCGCGAGCTTTATATCGCTGCTTTGCCGGCTTACGCGCGCATTGTATCCCAAGTATTCAAACGCCTTTTGTGCGCTCCTTAGATTGCCCATGCCATAGTCGATTATTACTATATTCCGAGCCTTTTTCATTCGCCGCTTAGCTCCTCAAGGATTCTGCCCGCCACGCTCGCCATGCGCTCCCCCCGCTCCATACTAAGCGTTTGCAGCCGCCTGTGCGTCTCCACCTCGCTCATGCCGCGCGCCTCCATTAAAGCGCATTTCGCCTTGCATATTATCTTTGTTTCTTCCAGCGAGCGCGTCAGCTCGCTTATCTGCTTTTCCAGCCTGTTCATGCTAGAGCGCATACTGAATATTACATCTATGGTCTGCAATATTATACCCGGCGGCGAATTGAAATCAAGGAGTATTATATCGGCCGCCGTTTGCCTTATATTTTCAAGCTCGCTCTGCGAGCCTAGCATTATAACGTTACTGGTTGAATAAGCGGCATTTGCCACTTCTATGCCCGGCATATCCTCAAGCTTGCATGTCACTATTAATATAGCAGGCTGACTGGTCTGTACGCGGCGTATAGCCTCACGGCCTTTAGCGCATACGAAAAGCACATCATGGCGCGCCGCGCTCAAAATGCCGCATAACGCGTCCCCTACGGAGAGAGGCGCGGCTATTATTATTCCTCTCTGGTAAATATCCATAAGTATCCTTCCGCCGTCTACAGTTTCAAATACCTGTCCATCTCCCAGTCATGTACCTGCCCGTCGTATTCACGATACTCACGCCTTTTACAATCAATATACATTTCAACAGCGTCCCGCCCCATCCATTCGTTCAAACGTGGGCTGCTTTCCATAAGCTGCACAGCCTCCAAAAGACTGCGCGGCATAGCAGAGTGTTTTTCGCCTCGGCGCAGCTCTATATCGCCTTTTTCAATGCCGTAAAGACCCGCCCTTATCGCCGTCGCCAGCGTCAGATAAGGGTTTGCCGCCGCATCAGGCCACATAAGCTCTACATATATGTCCTCCGGCCCGCAGTTCCCGACCAGACGCGCCAACCTTCCGCCGCTTTTTAGCAGGCGTTTATATGAATTGACGGTAGGGTTTGTTATTGCCGCCATATCGCCTGCGCATTCTAAAACGCCGCTTAAAAACATATAAGCGGTTTCGCTTAATCCTTTGCCGGCCTCCGCTTTATAAAAGGCATTGTCGCCATCAAGGCTTAGGCGCAGGCTCATATCCGAGCCGTATAAGGCGCCTTTAGGCATAGGCATAAACGTAGCGTGCAGCCCGTGACGTGCGGCTATTGTGCGCGCTACCATTTTAAAGGTAGCTATGCCGTCTGCCGTGCGAACAGCGCCATCCGGCTTAAAACTTATCTCATGTTGCCCCGCATCTTTGCAATGGTATAACGCCTCAATCTCAAAGCCCATATCTTCCATTGTAAAACACATATCTCTTCTTACGCCGTCGCCTAAATCGCTCGGCTCGGCGCTTAAATACGCTGCGTCGTCATTAAAGGTATAAAGAGGCCGCCCGCGGTCGTCTGTTTGAAAAAGGTAGAATTTGCAACTCGCCGCTATCCTTGGAATATAACCCTTGGACTTGGCCTTTTGGGCAGCGCTTTTAAGCATCTGCCTGGCGTCGGCGAAAAACGGGCGTCCATCCGGCTGTTTTATGTCACATATTATCCTTGAAACTCTAGCCTTTTGCGGCCGCCATGGCAATATAGAAAACGTATCAAGGTCAGGAGCCAGTATAAGGCTCTCGCCTTTGCCTTCGCCATAGCCAAAAAGCGGTGCGTTAATTTCAATGCCGTTGTCAACTGCGTTTTCCACACGGCTGCCGGCAACGGCAAGGTTTTTAAGCGTGCCGAATAAATCGGTAAACTGCATTCTTATAAAACGCACATCATTATCTTTTATCAGCTGCATTATGTCATGCTTGTCAAAGACAGCCATATCGGCACCTCATATACAACTCAGGCGTTCCGCGCGCAATGAACGCATGAACGCCTTTGTTATAAAAAATATTATATCACGCATAAACTTACCGGCGCAACAGCCGCGCTAACCGACGTTTTCTCCAAAAACAGCTATATTTTAAAAAATCGCCCGTCCGACTCAATAAGATGTTAAAATAAACATATACGGCGACATATTCGCTTAATCCTATAAAACAAAAGCATTAAAAACCGGAGGTGCTTCAATGTCTCAAACAGTTGTATTAGCCGGAGCGGTACGCACGGCGATAGGTAAATTCGGCGGTTCTCTTGCAAAGGTACCCGCCGTAGATCTTGGTGCGGTGGTTATAAAAGAGGCGCTGCGCCGCGCGAACGTACCTCCCGAGCAGGTTGATGAAGTGTTTATGGGTTGCGTGCTGCAAGCCGGGCTGGGCCAAAACGTGGCGCGGCAGTCAGCAATAGCCGCCGGCATACCTGTAGAGGTTCCGGCGCTTACAGTAAACAATGTTTGCGGCTCCGGCCTTAAAAGCGTTAATATAGCCGCCTCGCTTATAGCGGCGGGGGAGGCGGATATAATAGTAGTCGGTGGAACTGAAAACATGTCCGCCGCACCTTATCTTTTGCCCTCTGCGCGTTTTGGCTACCGCATGGGCAACGGCGCGGCAATAGACTCCATGGTATACGACGCTTTAACAGACGCCTTCGCCGGATATCATATGGGCATAACCGCTGAAAATGTAGCTGAGAAGTTTGGCATAAGCCGCGAGGAGCAGGACGAATTCGCCGCTATGAGTCAACAAAAGTGTGAGGCGGCGCAAAAAGCCGATAAATTCGATACTGAAATAACACCGGTGAAAATAAAGATTAAAAAGGACACAGTGCTTTTCGACAAAGATGAATATCCACGAGACGGCGTAACGGCGAGCGGTCTTTCGGGGCTGCGGCCTGCCTTTAAGCCAGACGGCACCGTAACCGCCGCAAACGCTTCCGGCATAAACGACGGCGCCGCCGCTATCGTGCTTATGAGCCAAAGCAAGGCGGCAGAGCTTGGCGTAACACCTATGGCGGTATATATGGGCGGCGCATCTGCCGGCGTTGAGCCTGCTGTAATGGGTATAGGCCCGGCAGCGAGCACTAAAAAGCTGCTTTCAAAGCTCAAGCTTTCTATAAACGATATAGATCTTATAGAGGCGAACGAGGCGTTTGCCGCACAGGCTTTAGCAGTAGGCAAGCTGCTTGAATGGGACGCGGCGCGCGTAAACGTCAACGGCGGGGCTATAGCTCTCGGACATCCTGTAGGCGCGTCGGGCTGCCGTATACTTGTTACGCTTATGCATGAAATGCAGCGCTCCGGTAAAAGGCGCGGTCTAGCTACACTATGCGTGGGCGGGGGCATGGGCGTTTCCTGCATAGTAGAGAGGGCCGACTAAAAAACAGCATTGCCTTTTATATCAATTAAGCGGGAGGTAGTTACAATGATTGTCGGTATAATTGGAGCGGGAACTATGGGAGCGGAAATAGCGCAGGTGTTCGCCTCGTCCGGCAAGTATGAGGTAAAGCTGTGCGATATGACCAACGCTTTAGCGCAGTCCGGCAATGATAAAATATCGGCACGATTGAGCCGCGCTGTGCAAAGAGGCAGAATTACGCAGGAACAAGCGGCGTCCGCCCTTGAAAAAATAACGCCGGGCACCATTTCCCTCGCGGCTGATTGCTCGCTTATTATCGAAGCGGTTCAGGAGAAAATAGCGACTAAAAAAGCTGTTTTTGAATCTCTTATGGATTTATGCTCAAAAGATACCATCTTTACCTCAAACACCTCCTCGCTTTCTCTTACCGACCTTTCAAAGGGGCTAGACAGGCCGGTTATAGGTATGCACTTTTTTAACCCCGTATCGGTAATGGAGCTTGTTGAAGTCATACCCCCTCATAATACGCCGCAGCAAACGCTAAACCGTATACTCTCTATAATTGAGAGCATAGGCAAAACTCCCGTTATAATGAAAGACGCTGCCGGCTTTGTAGTAAACCGCCTGCTTATACCCATGATAAACGAAGCAGCGGCGATATACTCTGAAGGCGTAGCCGACGCAAAGGGCATAGATACCGCCATGCGGCTAGGCGCCAATCATCCGATAGGCCCGCTGGCGCTCGCCGACCTTATAGGGCTTGATGTCTGCCTCGCTGTACTTGAGGTATTGCAGCTTGAAACAGGCGACTCTAAATACCGTCCGCATCCTCTTTTAAAAGCAATGGTTCGTGACGGAAAGCTGGGCAGAAAAAGCGGCTGCGGCTTCTATGATTATCCGCATAAAAAGGCATAAACGCATAAATATATCCGGCATACCAAAACCGGTATGCCGGATTAACTATATCGCTATTTAATATTTTATTTCATATTCGACTTATAAATCGGAATCCGGCACTCAGCCGGTCCTTTTTTGTCTTTTCATTCGTGTTTACACGTTAATACTCGTATCCTATAATGTCGGCAAGCTGCTTATCTATAATTACCGTCGCGTCCGGATGCATTTTAATCATGGTGGCGGGATTATCGGTATTAACCGTATCGTTCATAATCACGCCGGATATCGCCTCGGCTTTTCTTTCGCCTGTTGCGATTAATATAATACGCCTTGCCTTCATAATATCGCCAAGCCCCATGGTAACAGCGCGCCTTGGCACGTCATCACAGCATGGGAAAAAGCGGGAATTGGCCTCAATCGTACTGTCGCTCAACTCTTCTATATACGCCCCACAATACAGCGCCGGCCCCGGCTCATTAAACCCTATATGTCCGTCCGCCCCAACGCCTAAAAGCTGTATATCTATCGGCGCTTGCTCAATCTGACGCCTAAACTCTTTAATGTTTTCATCCATATTGCCAATGCCGCAAGGAACAATTGTATTTTTCTTTTCGATATTTATATGATCAAAAAGATAGCAGTCCATAAAATATCTGTAGCTTTGCGGATGCTCCGCGCCAAGTCCGACATATTCATCCAGATTTATTGTGCATACTTTGGAGAAATCCACCTCTCCAGCTTTATTCTTCTTTATAAGATAATCGTATATACCTCTTACGCTGTCCCCCGTTGCCAGACCCAACCTCGCATCCGGCTTTTGTATAATGACATTTAGCACCATACCGCCGGCTATCTTACTCGATTCCTCAAAACTTTCGGTTATAATTACTCGCATAGCGCATCCCCTCCATATAAGCTGCCGACATAAATGCCGGCGTCTACCGCCAATTTTTAATACCGTCTGACTATTGTATTTACCGCGGCTAACGCTTATGTATATCTTTCATATTAACAATGTACCGCACATGCGTCAATGCAAAATTTATCGCAGCCTTTATAAAACAAAACGGCAGGCCGCTATACAACCCGCCGTTTCATGTAATTAAAATAACCGTACAGCCGCAAATTTCGGCTTAAATCTTGTTTATCCGCTTCTAAAACTTCTACCTCCAAGCTTAGATGGAGATCATTACCTTCATAACGTCATCGGGGTTTTCTTCTATAAATTTGAATGCTTCGTCCAGCTCGTCTATGCCGTAACGCTGCGTCGCAAAGCCTTGCAGTTTAACCTTCTTTTCCTGTACCAGCCGTATAGCGTCGGAAAAATCCTCAAATACATACATCATATGGCCTATGAGGCTTATCTCCTGCCTTTGCAGCACCGGCATCTCTATTTCAATAGGATATTTGAAGTTGCCGGTCACTATAATCTTTGAGGATGGCCTTGCCGCTTCAAGTATCGACAGTATCGAGCCGCGCGTCGCAGCGCAGTCTATTATAACATCCGCCTTTCTCATGCCAAACGCTTCTTCTATGCACTCTTTAAGCGGACGCTCGGCGGTATTAACGCAATGGTTTATGCCGCATTCCTTAGCGTAATCAAGCTTTTTCTGGTTTATATCCGTTATCATAACATCGGCCGCGCCCATAGCTTTAGCACTCTGAGCTACAAGATTACCTATTGTACCCGCGCCTACCACAACCACATTCTGCCCCGATATATCGCCCGCCCGCTTTACACATCCTACGCCTACCGCAAGCGGCTCTATAAGCGCCGTCTCGTCGGTGTCAAGTCCGTCGCAGGGGTGCAAGCAGAAGGTCTCAAGCACTGCGTATTCCCTGGCAAGGCCATCTAGATGTACGCCCAATACCTTTAGGTTTTCACATACATTAAAGCGCCCGGATTTACAGGGATAGCACTCGTCGCAAAATATCTGAGGCTCTACCGTTACATTATCCCCCTTAGAAAATCCTACTACATCCTTGCCCACCTTTTCTACTACCGCCGCCACCTCATGCCCTATGATTACAGGATAAGTCATATACTTATGCAGCCCGCGATACATCTGTATATCTGAGCCGCAAATGCCGAATTGCCGTATCTTTACCAATACCTGATTATCCGCCGGTTCCGGAACCGGAACATCACTTATTTCAAATGTATAAGGCGCCGTAAGAACAATCTGTTTCATGTTTTATCCTCCCAAATATATGTGGATGCGCCCGTTACGCGCGTTGTACTTGTTAAGCTGTTTTTCTGCCGTCGCGGCTAAAGGTGCGGCCTTTTATTACAATAAATCCGCCGACTCCGCCAGCCTTTACACCTATTAATATACCTCATACCCTCCGCCGCATACCAAAAACCGATATCCAAATACTAAATCCGCCGCCTACGCCTTGCCTAAACGCAATTTGCGATAGCTTCAGCGGCGCCGAGTATCATAAGCCGGCATAGCCGCGTATAATCACTTAAGGCAAGCCGCTTTAACACCGCCGCGCGGTTATAAATATTCAGCTGTTTCTTATGTAATATTAATCTGTCGGTACGTCGATTCTTCTTTTCTGAAGGAAGAGAAAACGGTATTAAAAGCATCGTTTAACGTTATACTGATAATATTAAAAATATATAGCCGTGTCAAGCGTAAATAATACTAAAACACGCCACATAAGTAAGGTATTTTTATTAATACATATATAATTCTGATATGAATATTATGCCGATTCTCGAATGATAAGCTGGCTCGGCAGCAGTATTTGCTTTACCGGCATATTAGAGTCCCGCATACGCTCAAGCAGCAACTGCATACCCTCGTATCCGATTTCATACTTAGGCTGACGCATAGTGGTAAGAGCTACCGAAAGATGCTCTGAAAGCTCTATATCATCAAAACCGGCGATGCAGATATCATCCGGAACGCAGAGCCCGGCATCACGAACGGCTTTCATGGCGCCGATAGCCAGTACATCGGCGCTACAGCATATAGTGCCGCGCCTAAACCCCGATTTTATCAGCGCTTGTGTGGACTTTAAGCCACTTTCAATGAAAGGCTCGCAATACGATACAAGCGAGTCATCCCACACCCTGCCGTGTTTAAACATTGCCTCACGGTATCCCGCCATGCGCTCAAAGCCTATCTGACGGTCTTCTGAAACGCTTATAAAACGAAGGTCGCCGCCGCGCGCGTTTAACAGATAATCTACTATCTCATATCCGCCGCGGAAATTATCAGTGCTGACGCTGTCAATCTCTCCCGCCTTACCCGAGCGCATGAGTATTACTGTAGGCACGCCCAGCATTTTAAGCGTTTGCAAATCCTCTTTGCGTGTACGCAGAGGAGCTATGAACAAAAGTCCGTCTATGCGATGTTCAAGCATTGTATTCAATGCCTTTTTCTCATTTTCCGGCCGCTGGTTGGTGTTGGCGATAATAACGCTGTATTCGGCCTTAGCAGCCGCATCACCGGCTCCTAGCAATACCTTTGAAAAAACATAGTCCGAGCTGTCCGAGGTTATTATGCCTATTGTATTGGTGGTTTTAATGCGCAAACTTTTGGCTATAGCGTTAGGGCGGTATTGCATTTCCTTAGCAATAGCTAATACGCGCTCACGAGTCGCCTGGGAAATAGCACCTTTATTATTTATAACAAGAGACGCTGCCATAACGGAAACGCCTGCCTTTTCTGCTATATCCTTTAATGTAACACGCCCTTTTTTCACTTTACTGCTCCAGTATTAGAATTGCGGATTCGCTTAATTTTTAGTTTATCATAACGCATAGCGCACCCGCAAGCGGCGTAAGCCCTTTTATTACAGGCACTCCGGCAATACGGTTTTCAAAAACCCAAAACGAGGTTTAAAACCCCTTTGTATATTTACATATTTTTGGGTTTTGCTATCTTGCATTCCCAGCTAGAACATATTATAATCAACTCGACTTCTAAGTTTTACTTATCCTACCACTTGCTTAAAGAAGCAATATTAACCTGTAACTTTTAAGACACAGCATAAAATCATTTTGATTATTTGCTTGGTTGAATTGGCTAAGCAATGCACTTGTATGGTTGGTTTAACGTTAAGCAAATAATCTTCTTTTGAGCCGATAACGGCTTTACTGACACCATTTGCCTGCGTAATTAACAATGCAACTAAAAGACAAAAGGGAGGGTATGTAGTATATAATTTTTTTCATTTAGTTTAACGTTAAAACTTGTAGGATTTTGTTTAATAAAAGCGATATATAACCCCTTGTCTCTTATGTGTCGCAGATATTAAACTTTCACAATCAACGTCACAGTTGAAATATCCAATGGGAAAGGCATTCTATAAAGACGGCGTGCGTTGCGCTTGTCGGCTTGGCCGCATACCGCAAGCCGTTTTAGACAAATAGTCGCGCCGATGCAAAACGCTTATATCTAAGCCATAAAGAACCACTTTTAACAACGGATTAAGTCTTTGTTGAAAGCTGATTCTTTTTGGTTTTCGTGATAATAAACAGCAGGCCCCAATGGAGCCCGCTATAAACATCTGTATATACCGCTTCGCGCCATTAAGCCGCGCTAACGATACTGCCGCTTGAAATCACCCTATCCCGGCCCACAACAGCTTAAAAGCCCACAGCAGCGGCTATAGGCGGTCTATATGCTTATAACCTTGTATCCGTCGTTAATATAAGGTTTCATGCCCGCATGACCCGACATATCCTCAAGCATTGTAAGCCCCAGCTCTTTGTTCACATCGTAAACGCCTAAAACCTTAGAGCAAGCGAGACAAACGCCGGCTATAAGCCCCGCCTCCTTCGCCTTTTTATATAGCGGATTCGCCTCCTTATCAAACAGCGATATCAGCTTAACCGACGCACCTTCAAATATTATCTTTACTTGCGCACCGGCCAAATGCAGATCCAGTGCATTTAATAATATGTGCTGGAAACACATCTTCTCCCCTGTCATGCCGTAAAACAAAATCTTTTCCATGCCAAACTCCTTCTCTATACTTATTAAGCCTAAAGCCAAATCCGGCTTATACTACCGCGTAAAATAGCGCGTGCCGACTTATTTAAAATATGGCAAAGGCTTTTCTAAGTATATATTATCATCCTTTGAACAGACCTAGCGTCCTACTTACATCTAAAACGAATATTATGCCTGAATTAGGCTCCTTTATATTAAGCCTTTCGCTTACCGACGCTACAATAGCGTCAGCCTTAGATACCTCAGCCAATATCAGCACTATGTTTTTTTCCGGCTCTATTTCTATATTAAATAGCTTCGCCTTTTCCTGGCATCCGGCTCCTCTTCCGTGGATTACAGTGCCTCCAGTCGAGCCTGCCGCCTCCGCCGCTTCCAAAATATCATCCAGGCGGTTTTTATCCGCAACGATAAATATAGCTTGATAATCCATATTATTTTTTCCTTCCTTTACATATCCGGAGCCGGCTTTACCGCTACTACCCTTTATAAAATATTTTAAAGGCAGGGAAAAAGCAATTCCATGATGACGCTTGCCCAACGCGAACTTCTCAGATGCCTTTTGATAGAAGGTATCTTCAATTTTTTCATCTATTATCGTTAGGAATATTTCTCTCCTTGTCTCAACAACGCCTAGTATATTGAGCCACTCATCTCTTACCGTTCCTCTGCCCATAAAAATAGTTCCTTCAAGCCCGCCAAGCTCTTTGGAAAGCTTAAACATTTTGGTGCCTTTGCCGCAGTCTAATATACAACAAAACAGCAGAGGATTGAAGCTACCGTCCTCCATTTAACGCGCCTCCTTTTTAGCCTTGATTTGAAAAATAAGGCCAAGAATTTGAATTGCCAAAAGCGGCGTCATAGCTACCATGGCTATAACCCCAAAACCATCTATAAGAACATTTGCCGTCGGTATAGCGTTTGCGGCGCCTTGCGCGAATGCCAATACAAATGTAGCTGTCATAGGCCCTGAAGCTACTCCTCCTGAATCATATGCTATTCCTACGAAAATAGGCGGCACTTTATACGATAAAAAGGCGGCTATCGCAAACCCCGGCAATAAAAAGTGCCATAGCTTTAAACTCGGAATCATTATTCTTAGCATCGACATAGATACCGCGAAAGCTATGCCTATTGATAAAGCCGCCAATATCACTTTCTTTTTAATATACCCGGATGTAACGTCTTCTACTTGGCTTGTAAGTACATATACCGCAGGCTCGGCCAAAACCACAACCATGCCTAATAAAAACCCAAAAACAGGCAGTAGCCACGGGCTGAATTTCGTTATGCCTTCTCCCATAACCCTTCCTACTTCCATAAAACCGGCATTAACCCCGACAAGGAAGAAAGTCAGTCCTAAAAAAGTATAAAGCAGTCCTTTTAATATAGTACGCCTGCTTTTCTTGTGTAATTTGAATTTTACTCTATCAAATATTAGAAATAATATAAACAGCGGTAACAGAGTGAGTGTAGATTCTTTTAATATAACGGGAAATACATTTAAATATGGTGTAATGATGCCGGTGTTTACAACAAACGCCTCCGCCGCACCCTGAATATCTGTAAGCCTGCCGATTATACTCATAAGCATTATAGCCAGTATCGGCCCTGTTGATGCTATGCCAACCATTCCAAAGCTGTCTTCTTCAGAGGTCTTTCCGCCTTTAAGCTGCGCCGCGCCGTATCCTAAAGCTAATATAAAAGGAGTAGCCATAGCGCCGGTTGTCGCGCCCGAGGCGTCAACGGACATTGCTAAAAACTCCTCCGAAACATTCAATGCTAAAATTAATATTATGGCGTAAGTTATTGTGAGCAATATATTTAGCGGTTTGCCGTACAGTATCCTTAAAAGCCCTACGCCAACCATCACGCCTACCCCAATAGAAACGACTATCAGTATGAGAGTGCTTGGTACTATGCCGCCGGTGGCCATGTTTACCTGATTTGCTAGTATCTGTAAATCGGGTTCAGCTATCGTTATTAAAAATCCTAATACAAACCCTAAAACTCCAACTATTACCGCTTTGTTTGTTTTGGCTACCGTTTCGCCCATTAATGTTCCAATAGCGGTAATGCCTATGTTCGCGCCAAAAAGGAAAATCCCTAGTCCAACTACTACGAAAAGCGCTCCTATAATAAACCTCATTAGCATTTCATTTTCTATAGGTACTATAGTAAAGCTTAGTATTATTACTAAAATTGTTATTGGTATAACGGATAGCGCAGCATCCTTAAACTGCTTAAAAAACATCTCCAAATAATCTTTCCTCCCCGCTAGATTTTAACTTTTATTACCATCTATCTCCTCCCCAAGCCTAATACCGCTCCCCGCTTAAGTCTGAAAATCGCGGCCAGGCTTTATAATTAATCCATATACCGCCATATAGCAAAGCGTTTTTATTATTATGCCGCTTTGTTCTGATTCTAATATGCGAATTGGATGTTTAATAGCGAACTTGTAATCATATTTAAGCGCGGCAGCGACTTGCGTAAAAGCTCTAAGTATGAGCCGCATAATAAAGCCGTTAACTATCGAATTTAGCTGTTAACAATAGCTTTTGCTGCAATTTTGAAACTATCTTATTAAAGGGCCTTAAATCTTTCAATTAGGCGTGTTCTCCGCCCTTTTGGATATTATAACACATCTTAGTGTGTAGGGCATAGAGCGTTTTATTTGGTCGATTCTTTCACACGCTTATAAATGCAAAAAACGTCAGACAGCGCAATCGCGTTTTGCTGTCTGACGTTTTTTTATAGCTGTTATGGTATTAGTATCCGGCATAAGCGGCAATGATTTTTCGTGTCATTGCGATGCCGCTCTATTAACCTCTAAACTTTAGCGTTCACGCCCTGCCAGGCGTTTGTAGGCATCATACCTCTCCATGGCATCTTCTTTCGCCTTTTCAAACAACCCTTTAGCGCTACCCGGATTTCGCTTGTATAGCGCCGAGTAACGCACCTCACTCATCAAAAATTCCTCGAAGCTGTCGCTCGGCTCAGCCGAATCAAGTATGAACGGGTTTTTCCCCTGTTCCTTTAATTGCGGGTTATACCGATACAAAGACCAATAACCCGCCTTCACCGCCCGCTTCATCTGATTTTGCGACTGCGCCATTCCTCCTTTTATGCCGTGGTTCACACACGGGGCATATGCTATAATCAGCGAGGGTCCTTTGTACGCCTCCGCCTCCCGAATGGCTCTAAGCGTTTGCTCTTTATTCGCGCCCATGGCAACCTGCGCCACATATACATATCCATAAGTGATGGCCATAAGCCCGAGATCCTTTTTCTTTGTTTTCTTGCCATCGGCAGCAAACTGCGCTACCGCAGCGGTAGGCGTCGCCTTAGAAGACTGCCCGCCGGTGTTTGAATATACCTCGGTATCAAACACCAGCACGTTTATGTCATCCCCGCTCGCCAACACATGATCAAGCCCACCATACCCTATATCATATGCCCAGCCATCCCCACCGAACACCCAATGCGAGCGTTTTACAAAGTACTCTCTCTTACCATATATTTTCTGGAGTAACGGGGTTTTGCTTTCCTCATTTTCAAGAGCGGCAGCCAAGTCATCAGCACGTTGACGTGTTCCGTCCTGCTTAGCAAAGCCATTGACCCAAGCCTTCATAGCTTTTTTGAGATTGTCGCTTATATCTTTTAAGAGCGCGCTTCGCACATCGTCTAAAACCATGTTGCGTACCGAGTCGACACCCAACAACATACCATAGCCGTATTCGGCATTATCCTCAAATAGCGAAAAACCCCATGCCGGCCCGTGCCCGCGCTTGTTTTTGGTATACGATACAGCTGGAGACCCGCCCCATACTGTTGAGCAACCCGCGGCATTTGATATCATCATGCGCTCGCCGTATAGCTGAGTAATAAGTTTTGCGTAAGGCGTCTCGCCGCAGCCTGCACATGCGCCGGAGAATTCTAGCAGCGGCCTAAGAAACTGGCTGCTCTTAACATTTATCTTCCAAGAATCGATAAGTTTACTGTTCTCAATATTTTTAGCAAATTCCCACCGTTCACTTTGCTCTTTATCATTGGCAATAAGCGGCGCCATCTCCAGCGCTTTTTGCTTGGCGGGACATGTCTCTACGCAGATGCCGCAGCCTGTGCAATCCAGCGTAGAAATGGCTAGCGCATAATGGCGATCAGAATAGCCGGTTGCCGCAACGCAGTCAAATCCTGATGGAGCGGCCTGTCGCTGAGCCTCATCAAGCAGCAGCGGACGAATCACCGCATGAGGGCATACAAATGCGCATTGATTGCACTGTATACAGTTTTCCGGTATCCACCGAGGCGTCTCAATAGCTATGCCCCGCTTTTCCCACTGGGTGATGCCGGTAGGGTGAGTCCCATCCTCGCGGCCATTAAAAGCGCTTACAGGAATCAAATCACCCTGCTGCCTGTTCATAGGCTCAATGATTTTCTCTACAAATTCCGGCAGCTTCATCTGTGGCGCAGCTGCGTCCTCGGCGTTTTGCCAGGATTTTGGATAACTTATTTTCTTTATGGATTGGCTGCCCTGGCGTAATGCCTCAAAGTTCATCTCAACAACTTTTAGGCCCTGTTTACCATAAGCTTTTTCCACTTCATCCTCAAGTAGACGAATAGCTTCTTCCATGGGCAAAATACCGACAAGCTTGAAAAAGGCAGCTTGCATAATCATGTTAATTCTGCCGCCAAGCCCGATCTGCCGGGCAATTTCTACAGCGTTTATAGTATAAAAGTCAACTTCATTTTCCGCTATAGATCGCTTAAGCACGGCGGGCAGGCGCTCTTCTAATTCCGCTTCTTTCCATAAACAATTCAATAAGAATTTGCCACGCTTTTTAATGCCCTGCAAAAGGTCATATCTTCCGACATACGCCTGATTGTGGCATGCTATATAGTCAGCTTTTGTGACGGGATATGGAGATTGTATCGGCGAGTCGCCAAAGCGAAGATGCGAAACTGTCAAGCCCCCGGACTTCTTTGAATCATATGCGAAATATGCCTGCGCATACATGTCGGTGTTACCGCCAATAATTTTTATAGCCGATTTGTTGGCGCTTACAGTGCCATCAGAGCCCAGCCCCCAAAACTTGCAGGCTGTAACGCCAGAAGGCGTGGAATCAATCCGCATTGGATACGCCGGCAGCGATGTATGCGTCACGTCATCAACAATGCCGACGGTAAAACCATTCCTTGGTGTTTCTTGCTTAAGGTTTTCAAAAACGGCCGCCGCATCCTCTGGATAAAAGTCTTTTGAAGCCAATCCATAACGTCCGCCTACTATAACCGGCCGCGTTTCCCTTTCGTAGAACGCATTACGCACATCTAAATAGAGCGGCTCTCCTATAGCTCCCGGCTCCTTTGTCCGGTCTAGCACCGCAATCTTTTTCACCGTTTGAGGAAGCGCGCCCAGGAAATGCTCTGCCGAAAACGGGCGATACAGATGCACCTCTAAAACACCCGCCTTTTCTCCTATGGCGTTTAGGTAATCAACTGTTTCGCGTATAGTTTCGCAAGCCGATCCCATCGCTATAACAACATGCTCGGCCGCCTCATGCCCATGATAATTAAAAAGACCGTAGTTCCGTCCGGTAATGGCGTTTATTTTTTCCATTGCCGCAACAACCGCCGTGGGAACGTCCAGATAAAATTTGTTGGTCGCCTCGCGCATTTGGAAAAACACATCGGGGTTTTGAGTAGTTCCTCTTAAAACCGGATTATCAGGATTAAGCGCCCGCGCCCTAAATTCATCAACCGCTTTATGGTTTATCAAAGCAGCTAAGTCATCATAGTCTAGAACATCAATCTTTTGCATCTCATGCGAGGTTCTAAAACCATCGAAAAAGTGCAGGAAGGGTATACGGGATTCAATGGCGCTCAAATGCGCAACCGCCCCTAAATCCATGCACTGCTGCACACTACTGGACGCCAATAGCGCGAAGCCTGTTTGCCTTGTGGACATCACATCCTGATGGTCTCCAAAAATGCTTAGCGCGTTAGAGGCAAGCGAGCGCGCGCTAACGTGAAATACACAGGGTAAAAGCTCACCGGCAATTTTGTACATATTCGGTATCATAAGCAAAAGCCCCTGCGATGCCGTATAGGTGGTTGCCAACGCCCCGCCCTGCAACACGCCGTGCAGAGTGCCGGCCGCTCCGCCTTCCGACTGCATAACCTTCACCCTAACCGGTTGCCCGAATAAATTCTTTTTATCTTGCGCAGCCCACTCGTCCACAGATTCGGCCATTTGCGAAGATGGCGTAATTGGGTAAATAGCTGCCACGTCGGTGAAAGCATAGGAAACATATGCCGCCGCCATATTACCATCCATCGTCTGTCGCTGTGTCTTTTTCAAAGCTTCTCAACCTCATTTCTATTTCTCTTTTCAATGTCCAAAACAATCTTGCCACGATACCGCCGGCGCTCATGGCTTTCACTAAAGCGCCTCCTTTTTGATGTCCACGCACATATGACGAATGCGCTCTCCCTAACACAATAAGAAGATAGAATGCCGATAAAGCCCGTCAATCGAGCCACTTTCTTTTATAAAAAATCTTTACTTTAGTTTTTGTCCTCTATAAATATACAAAAACAGTTTTGTGAATATATTAAATGAATAGTATTTTCTAAATCTTAAATACCCAGCCGAATATCGAGCTTTTCAATAGTTTTACTTACTCCATGAGCATGATAAACTGTTATTCACATTAATTCAAGCCGTCTATTACTTCTCTATAATCATATTATCTTTGTTTTATATAAATCAATCCATAAGTCGTATTGGTATATACTCCGGCTCTGACTCTACCGGCAGTTATGAATTTAATTGGTGTATGAAGTGTTTAAGTTTAAATTATTGAAGGCTATAGAGTATCTTAGTTGCATATGATTAGCCGGTATCGATCTTTAATACCAGATCTAAGGCGTTTGTCTTTAAAGTAAAAGTGCGTACGGAGAACTTTAAAAGCCTAACAAAATCAAATAATAAAGCAGGAGGGGGATAATGGAAGTCCCATAAGCCCCCTGCTCCGCTTCATTTTATCAGTTATTACGCTTGATCACCCGGCTTCATTGCGGCTGTTCAAGGTTTTCAATATCGCGGCGCATCTTTTCCACATCCGCCGACTCCAAAAGTATGCCTCCGCCCTTTACGTTTGCTAGTACATGCTCCGGCTTTCTGGCTCCGCATAGCACGTTGAGTTTATCGCTCTGCGCGGCGGTCCAGGCAATGACAAGGCTTACGGTGTCGCATTCGTATTTATCCAAAAGCGGCTGCCAGCCTTCTAGCATAGAGATGACTTTTTCACGCAAATCGCTTTGGTACCATTTTATTTTATTCCGTATATTTCCTTCCGGCACAACATAATCCCTTGTCAATCTCCCCGTCAATAATCCCTGCTCAAGCGGCGAGTATGCCTGTAGCGTAATGCCGTGTTTTTCACATAGCGGCAGCAGCTCCTTTTCGACATCTCTTGTAAGCATGGAATACTTCTGTTGTATCAGCGCGATATCGCCGTATTTGAGATACTCCTCCACTTGCTCCCCGGTAACATTTGAGACGCCAATGGCTCGGATTTTGCCTTCTTTTTTCAATTGGAGAAGCTCCTCCATGGTTTCCGAAATAGGCGTCAGAAACGGCGGCTGCGATTGCCAATGGGTGATAAAAATATCTATGTAGTCGGTGCCGAGGTTGCGAAGGCTATCCTCCGCCCCTTTTCGTACAGCCTGTTTAGATAGATTCCTGTTAATCTTTCTGCCATCTCTCTCCAGGAAAGGCGTGCCTTCCTCGTCAAAAACAAGACCGCATTTGGTAGCAACAAGAATATCCTGCCGTTTTCTTCCCTTTATCGCTTGCCCTACCACCCTCTCACTATGCCCAAAACCATAGGCGGGTGCGGTATCGATTAGGTTGATGCCATGTTCAAGCCCCTCGTGTATGGCGCGGATGGAAAGTCCGTCGTCTGATTTTCCCCATGCCTCGTCTCCGCCTACCGCCCATGTTCCTAAAGCAATCACAGACGCTTGAATACCACTATTGCCGATTTCTCTAAAAAGCATAAATAAACCTCCATTTTTATAGTTATGCAGAATTGATTGATAAAACCGGAGCAAACCTCTCCGCCGCTATTCACTCATGCCGCGCGCCAAACCCTACCAGACGCACGGCTTAATCTATTATACCATAAAGCTGCGGCACAGCCAGCATCAGCGCAGCCACGACTTCCGCAACACGGAAGGGCCTATGGTTCATATCAATATAAAATAAATTTGTTTTTGTCTTGCTTATATATTTTAGATAGGAACTCTGCCAACGCTTGCTCCAACTCGATTGATCTCTATTCAAATAATAAATCATATTCCACAGCTATATTCAATCGAAAACACAACAACCCCCATAAATAACTATAACCGCTAATATAAAAAGGGCAGCCATAGCGATTATATGACTGCCCATATAGAATTTAAAATATATTCTTTTTTCAAGCCTTAATATCCATTGCAACCGCCCTTAAAATACTACCGCTTGCCCCTTTTATGAGCAATGGGAATGCGGCAAAAAACCACTTATCTAACTCAAAAAGCTCCTTCGGCAACAGCAGGCCCTCGAATATAAGTACATCGGCTTCTAAAAGTATATCATGCGGTATCTCAACATTGGCTGCATTAGCGCCGCCTATGCTAAAGTGGTCAATCCCAACTCCGCTTACTCCCTTTTCTACTAAATACCTGGCCGCCTTTTCCCCTAGCCATGGCGAATGGAAAAGATATTTATCCTTTTGCTGCGGCGTTTTCCTATCCGGCCATCCGGTACACAGTAAAACAATGGAGCCCACCGTTATGCCTTCATGTTGCACATCCTTTAGCGTTATTTCCTCGTCCGGCTTTTTATGCCGAAGATCAATTAGTATGCCTTCCCCCGCAAACCTTGTAAGGTTAAAAGCGTCGATAGACTTTCCGCCCCTTAATTTATGCAGCGGCGCGTCGACATGCGTACCGACATGCGTCGCAGTGTATATTTTTTCGGCATGCCATCCTTCTTTCTCGTGCCTCATGCATATCTCAACATGCCCATCCTCAAAAGCCGGGTTCTGGTATCCATGCTCGACAAACGGCTGAGACAAGTCAATTATTCTTTTAATACGCATATCCTTCTCCTTATCAGTATCCCAGCGTAATGCCCCCATCCAGATTAAGCACAACCCCGGTAACAAATGACGCGTCCTCGCTGGCAAGATACAGCGCTGCCTTGCCGCAATCCTCTATAGTTCCCACCCTGCCTAAAGGATGCCGCTGATCAATATACCGTCTTGATGCCTGTTCATCCTCTTGTTGCGCAAACCAGTCGTCCAACAGCGGCGTTTGGATCCAGCCGGGGCAAATAGCGTTAACGCGTATTCCATATTTAGAAAGATCAACAGCCATATTGCGAGTCATGCCAATCTGGCCGCCCTTGGTGGCAGAATATGCGCCGGCATTTGCCTGGCCGACCAGCGCCACCATGCTGCTTATATGTATAATATTCCCATGAGTCTTTTTCAAATGCGGCAACGCATATTTGGAGCAATAGAAGGTACTGTACAGATTTGTTCTCTGTATGAAATCCCACTCCTCATCAGACGTATTCTCTATATCCTTAGAGTTATGGTATCCGGCGTTATTTACAAGTATATCTATCCTGCCAAACGCCTTTACCGCTTCCTCTATCATATTTTGTACCGAACCGCTGTCCGATACATCCGCCTTTATACATATTGCGTTGCCGTTATCCGAGCCTAATTGCTTTGCCATAGCCTGCCCTTCGATTATATTCCTGCAAACCACAACAATCTTTGCGCCCTCGGCTGAAAATGCTCTGGCGATACCCTCGCCTATGCCTTTGCTAGATCCTGTAACTATAGCTACTTTTCCTGCCAATTTCATATTTATTCCCCTCCTGTTATATGTTTTCTATGATCATTAACCAATGTGCTTTTCCCCATTGATACTTATATACTTCCCGGTAATATATCTTGAAAGGTCAGCCACCAAAACAGCACGACCTTATCGCATCCTCAGTTTTACATCGTTAAAATTGCTGTGAGGTTTTTCTGTCAGTTCAAATATCCCTATCTTTTTGGCATAACGCACCGGCACACCCAGCGATATCAATCGGCGTATAACGCTGCTGTCCATGCCGGTTCCGCTTATATCATCGCCTATCGAATAACATTGAATATTCATTGCACAGCGGATGAAGTATAGGTTCATCTTCTGTAATGCTGGAAAACCGGGTGGCCGTATCGGCGAAATGATTATCCTTGCTATCATCATTTATGCTCGACACCTCTCCAACTATAAGATCGCCGTTTTCTGCTGCAAATTGATGATAAATATGCGGCGTTAGCGTTATGCTATTGCCCCTTGTGATGACAACTTTTTCCCCCGCCGCAACAGTACGCTTAATGCCGTCCATATAAACACTGATATGGCTTTTTTGATCCACGCCCCCGTCCGGTAGCGAGCCGTATAGCTTAATCACCAACAGCCCTCCGCCTCGGTTTATAATATCCTCGGTTTTTGAATAGTGGTAATGCAGCGGCAACGTCTGCCCTTCTTTCATTAATATAACTTTCTCAGCATAAGGCGTGCCGCATCCGTGATTGTTTATATCGCCGTTACGCAGCGTGAAAAGTACAGCACCGGTTTTTTCAAAATCCCCGCTGCCAAAATCAGTAATGTCCCAGCCAAGCATGGTCTGTTTTATCCTGCCAATACTATCAGCCGCCGCCTTCCATTCCTCCATGCTCCAATATGCAAAACCCGGCAGTTTAAAATGGTTTTTATTAAGCAGATCTTTTGCCCACTTAAGCATACTGTTGATTTTCGAACGTTTCACTCCCATACCCCCTTTAGTCAATATGGTATACTTGCTCCATATCAGCCCACCATTCGCCTTCTTTGCGCGTTTCGAGCGGCTGCTGGCACGGATCCGTCTCCCTCCACCACCGCTGCGTTTCCGCATCATCGCGCATTTTGGCCATATCTCTTTCATAATCGTCACCGGTATATTCAAAATAAGAGAACAAATAGCCATCTTTATAATAAATAGAAAAGTTTTGTATATTGCATTTCTTTATCATAGAGTTAACACCCGGCCAAGGATTGGCATGCAACTCCTTATAATACTCTAGCTTTTCCGGCCGGACTTTAATTACCTCACCAAATCTTTTCATCACTAAATACACCCCCTATACATTAAGTATGTGAGAATTATTATCTTGTATTTTTATTTTTAATAATGCTCATGAACTCTGGTGTCAACTGCCGTTACAATCTTGCTCGCGGCACAAGTCCGCATTAAATGATCCGACTTACGGTAAGCTACCGCCTCCTAATTATTTACAAGTTGTTGGAAAGCTTTTTTTGCTCCTATCAACGATTCTCTAGCCGTCTCATTACCCATTAGAGTTCTATATATGGCGTCCGCAAGTATTGGGTCTGTAACATCTGGGTCTATAAGGTTTCCTTTAGAGTCGCGTATAACCTCACGTGTGCCCATATTTGAAAACGTTTCATCAATAAATCTTAGCCACGGAAATTTTGTTTTAAGCAGCGTGTTATCGCAAACCGCCTTGAGCGGCACCGCCCCGCCCATCATGATATTATGCACCGCTAAAGTATTGCTCGTCGCCCAGCGCAAATACGTATACCCCTCATCCTGAGCGTCGCTGTAGCTGTTGATGCCGAGTATCCAGCATCCCAGCATGGGTTTTCCCCCGGGGATAGTAGTTACTTTAATAAAGCGGTCAAATGTATCGTTCAGCTTGGAATGCTTATATGGTAAATAATGCGAAGAAAATCCCTGTGCCATTATGATTTCGCCCGAAAGAAGTTTATTGAAAGCATCATCGAAGAACCAAGATAGCGACTCTTTGGGAGAGTTTTTATATGTGTCCTCCAGGCTGGTAAGCGCGCGGACATTCTCGTCGCTGTCCAAATCCACCTTGCCCCACTCATCCAGTATCTTCCCATTAAATGCCCATTGTCGTGGAAAAAACTCCTCTACAATACCAATCGGATTCAATCCGCATATAGCCGTACCGTACTCCACCGGAGAATTTGGATTGACAGATCTGTTGAAAAATTCAGCTATATAGTTAAACTCGGTCCATGTTCTGGGCGGATTTATTTCAAAGCCGTATTTCTTAAAAAAGCTCCACTTGATATCCTTGTCCTCGAATATATCGCTGCGGTAAAAAAGTGTTTCAGTAGTTGCGATAATGGGTAAGCCATATATATTGCGCTGCGTTTTAAAAAATGCCGACTTAATGCCCTGCGGATAGCTGTCAAGAATGGATTCATCGCCGGCCATTTTAGATTTCAAATCCAACAGCAATCCGCTGTTTTGGACTTTATTCGCCCACGGCAAATCCACCATTATTATGTCGTATTCGCTGCTTTTGCCCTCTATCTGTTTTTTGACCTCCTGCTTAAGCTCCAGGTATGGCAGTATATTGAATTCCAGCCGCATATTATAATGGCTTTCGAAGCCTTTAGACAGCTTAACTAAAGCATCCATAGCGTTAGATTCAAAGAGCAGTACCCTAAGCGTCTTTTTTGAGATCGGCTTTTTGATTTTCTCGCTTTTATCGCCAATGTCGTCATTGCTGTGTACAACAATAGTCTGGTTCTCAACAAGCAGAGAGTTTTTGGTAAATCTGGCCAGTAACTCGGCGGCTTTTTCCCCCATCTTTACAGTCTCGCGCGAGCGCCGCTCCATGCCAAAGCTGTTTTTTGTAACGCTCATCCAATCACTTTCGGCCAGCGTAATAATTCTAGCCTCATGTTTTAGTATGCCAAATACTTCGCGCAATGCCCTGGCCACCTGCTGATTTGACGTAATACAGCAACGTGGCTTGTCGTCCATATCATAAAAATGATCAAACAACGTATTAAAGGCATATTCTTTCTGCAGCCATACTTCAAATTTCCTTATATGCTCTTTCTTTAATTCAATACCTTTTTCCTTATGCCATCTTTCCATGGCCTCTAAATATCCTTCTACACAGTCGCGCTCGCTGCTATATTTCGCTTGGCCGACAATAAGCATTATATCCTTGGCACTTAATTCATCTAAAAGCTCATACACCGTATCGTATATCAAGTTTTTATTATCAAACAGCACATTGCTAAAGGCAGTATCGTTCACCTTTCTTTCAATAAAAACAATAGGTATGCCCTTATCCGCAATCCGCTGGTACTTTTCTACATTTTCCGGCTCACATGGTACCACCAGCATACCGCTCACGCCAATATCCAACAGCTCCTCTAAAACCCTGTTTTCGTTTTGTACATTGTTTTTAGATGTCTTTGTTATTACATAAAACTCCTCGTTGTCAAATATATGGTTAATGCCGTGGAAAATCTGTCCGTAGAATGTATCCATTTCAGGCAGCACCACCCCAACTATGCGCGCTTTCTGCTTTTTCAGGTTTTGCGCAATATAATTGGGCCGGTATTTTAGCTGCTCAATTGCATCAATAATACGGTAGTATTTTTCCTCACTGATGTTTTTTTTGCCATTTAGCATAAGTGACACAGTGGAAACCGATACATTAGCCAACTTTGCTACGTCTCTGATAGTTGCCATTTTCACCTCTGTTTGCGGCATAATGCCGCGGAGTATTCCTATAATTGCTATAAATACTATTTTCCCATTCGCTTTTTACTGCGATATTGCCGAGTTAGGAGGCGTCCATAAGGAGCCTCCTTTCTCAGCGATTATCTATTTTGCCGGAGCATCAAACCTATCCAGCCATGTGCTAAGTATTTCATTTGTTACTTGCATTTTTAAATTGTCATACTCATCAATGTTTTCTGCCGTCACTAGGAACGACCCCGAGTCAATAACCTCCGGCTGACCATCTTTGTAGGTGTAGCCATCAATGAGCATCTTGAGAGTGTATATACCTATGTATGATTGTCCCCACGGGTTTTGTGACATTGTTCCATATAGGCTGCCCTCACGTATGGCGTCCAATACCGCGCTATCAGTATCAATACCCACGCCCTTTATATGATTGTATTCTTCCTGACCAAGATATTTGGCCATAGCAACCGAAGGATAGTAAGCCGTGCTTATCATGCCGCCTATCTCATCGCCGCTAGCGGCCAGCAAGTCGCCTACCGCCGTCATAGAAGCTTCGGAGTTGTCAATGTCTGCTAATGTCTGGAACAGCTCCACGCCCGGATATTCATTGCAGGCGTCCTCAATAGCCTTAAGGCGTTTTTGGGTATTTGTGTCGTTGAGCGCTCCGGTCAAGCCCACAATGTTGCCCTTGCCGCCTATCGCCTCTATAACCGCCTTTGTACCTTCGTATGCCGATGTATAAACGTCTGTGGCCAGTGTCAGCGTGGCGTCAGAGGGAAGCTCGGGCGCTCCGCCCATGCATACTACGGGTATGCCGGCGTTAACCATCTTTGTAATCTGCTCGTTGGACGCCGTAGCTTCAGACGGCATCATGAATATGCCCTTGCAGCCACCGGAAATCAGCGCGTCCAGCAATTGGTTCTGGTCATTTTGCACCCAATCTTGTGGAGTGGAAATCAATAAATGTTTTTTTATGCCGAGCTCGGCTTCCGCTACAGTAGCTGCCGGCTCCACCGGGTCGGCATATGGGTTTATTCCTCCAAAGGAAAACCCAAACTGGTAATCAGCATCCGTTTTGCCGGCGGTAGGCCCAAATGGGATATCAATGGCGGGCTTGTTGTCCGCCTGCGCATCGGTGCCGGTTTCCTGTGTTGTTTGCGGCCCTCCTCCGCTATCCGGGGTATCAGTTGTTCCGTCCGGCGCTCCACATGCCGCAAAGCTTAGAGTCAGCATCAATGCAATTATGAGGCAAACTAATTTTTTCATGTTTTCTCCTTTCTACTATATCCTATATTCGCGGCACGCCGCCGCAAATTGGTTTACTTTAAATGCCCAGTATGTTTTCCATCACTGCAGTACTCATAACTTCATAATCCTTGCTATTTTCAAGTTCTCCAACTATCTCCCCGTCCCGAAATACCAATACCTTCTCTGCCATCTGAATAAGCTCTGGCAAGTCGGAGGAAATCAGTATTATTGATTTGCCCTGCATGGAAAGATCGTATATAAGCCGGTGTATCTCGGACTTTGTTTTAACATCAATGCCCACCGTTGGCTCGTCGAATATAATTATTTCCGGCTCGGTTATAAGGCACTTGGCTATACAAACCTTCTGCTGGTTGCCTCCCGAAAGGCTTGATACCACCGCATCGGGCGAACTCATCTTTATTTGTATGCGCTTGGCGTATTCTTTAGCCAATCGCCTTTCACGCTTTACTGAATTGAGCTTTGCCTTGTTTTTGATTTTATCCAGCGCCACTATCGATATGTTTGTAGCTATGGAGTGCATCAAAAACAGCCCTTCCTCTTTGCGGTTTTCGCTAAGATAATAGATACTGTGCTTTTCAAATGCTTCTTTGTACGACCTTATCCTTACCCTTTTACCATTTATAATAAGCTCACCCTTTTTAATAGGATCAATGCCTATTATTTTCCTCGCAAGCTCTGTTCTGCCCGCACCCACCAGCCCATACCATCCTAAAATCTGACCTTTTCTAAGCTCAAAACTGGCCGCCTTAGGGCTCTCTTTAGACTCAACCTCTATCGCCTGCAGCACATACGGAGCATCCGATCTATCCTGCGAATTAAAACGCTGCAGCATCTCGCGGCTGCCCACCATCATCTCAATCAGACGATCGCGATTCAATTCTCCGATAGGCACTGCGTCACCTACGTTATTCCCGTCGCGTATTACTGCAACGCGATCGGCAATAGAGAATATCTCTTCCAGCTTATGGCTGACATATATAATCGCCACTCCCTCTTGCCTTAGCTTTTTTACTATATCGAGCAGCATATCCGCTTCTTTTATCGATATGGATGCCGTGGGCTCATCCAGCAGCAGTATGTGCGAGTTTACAGAAAGAGCCCTAGCAATCTCTATTAATTGTTTTTGCGCCGAGGACAAATCCTCCACCGAATCAGTAGGGTCAAGCGAAAGACGTACTCTGTTAAGCAGCTCTTTGGCATTTTCATGCATCCACTTGCTGTTAACCGGTTTAAGCCCTTTGCCACAAATCTTATCGAAGAATATATTTTCCGCCACATCAAACGTGGGTATAAGGTTCCTCTCCTGATGCACAACGCTGATACCCATTTCCGTTGCCATCTGCGGATTTTTCAATTGCACCGGCACGCCGTCCACAAGTATTTCCCCTTGGTCCGGTGTCAACACCCCTGTCATGCAATTGATAAGCGTGGACTTGCCCGCACCGTTCTCGCCTACCAAGGCCAGTACCTCGCCCGGCTTTAGAGAAAGGCTCACCTTGTCAAGCGCCACAACGCCGGGAAACACTTTTCTTATATTTTTTAGCTCCAGCACATATTTAAGATTAGATTTATCGACATTTACCATAATCTTCTCCTTACTTTCTGATATAACGAACCCTGTCAATTGTTACGGCGATAAGTATAATAAGTCCGTATATCAGCTCGTTCCAGTAGACATCCACCTTAAGATGCACCAGTGCGTTGTTTATAATTGTCAGCGCGAACGCTCCTAATATTGCCCCTATAACATTTACTTTGCCGCCGCTGTTCTTTGTACCGCCTATAAGGGGAGCAGCGAATGACAGCAACATCCAGTCGGCGCCCATATTCGGCTGCGCCGCTTCTATCCTTATCATAGCGAGTATGCCGGCAATCGATGCCAGTACCGCCGCAATTATATTAGCCGACAGCACAACCTTAAATTTTGATACGCCATACAGCCCAGCCGCCTTATTGTTTGCCCCAAAAGACAGCATCTGCCGCCCTATTGAAAGCTTTCTATACATCAGGCTGAGCAAAATAGCTACTATAAGCATTATAAAGATTGAAGACGGCAGCCCCAGTATCTTTTCGTTTCCGACAGAGAGAAAAACCTTGTCAAACTTACCGTCAGGGCCATAAAACGTATTGCCGCTTGTTATCATAAGATTAATGCCCTGAAACACGCTGGCTGTGGCAAGCGTCGTCATAAAGAATGCTACGCCTACTCCTCCGGCCCTGTAAATCAAAAGCCCGTTTAATATGCCGCATACAACGCCGACAAATAGTCCCATCAGCACCCCAAGCCACCACGGCAACCCCGCCACCGACATCGCCCATCCGGCAATAACGGCGGATATTGCGCCGGTTGAGCCGATCGAAAGGTTTAAACCGTTGCAAGCTATTATAACCATCTGCGAAAAGCCGACTAACGCCGTTACCGTAAGAACCTTTGCCAGCGCATATACATTGTTTGGAGACAGATAATTAGGCTTTATTATAAGCATTATAGACAGCAGGACAACAACTATGGCACCGGAGCTGAATGTGCTGGATTTGGCTATTCTACGCCATATCCCCGATGATGATAGCGCTGCTTTTTCATTCATGCCTGTTATCCCCCTTCTGCGCCGCTTCTGCAGCCAGTAACGTCTGCCTCTTAACAAGGGCAACCCTGGCCCTGTCAACCTCATAAGCAATCAGCAGCACAACGCCCATAATAGCCTGGAACGCATATGTATTGACACGCCACAGCCCTAGCGCATTGTTTATAAAAACCATAAGCAGGCTTCCCAAAAGCGTACCGATTACAGAAGCCTTGCCGCCCGAGAGCAGCGTCCCGCCCAGCACAGCCACAACAAACGATGTCATCATCCAATCGCTGCCTATGGCAAGCTGTGCGGAATTGAACCTGCATATCTGTATAAAGGCAGCGAATCCACAAAACAATCCGGATAGTGCATGCCCGAGTATTATATTCATATCAACATTTATGCCCGAAAATCGGGCTGAGCGCTGATTGGCGCCAACTGCCTGAAGCCTCTTGCCTATATTGGTATAGTTAAATAATATAAATGCCAACGCGCAGATTATAAGCGCTATTATAAACGTGACCGGTACAGCGCCTATCTGCGCGCGACCAACATCTTTTATGAATTCCGGCAACCTGCTGTAGGAATTGCCTTTTGTGATAACGGTGGCAATACCGGTGTATACGCTTAGCAACGCAAGCGTAATTATAAAAGGACTTAATCCGCTTTTGGCTATCAATACCCCCTGTATGCCGCCGAGTGCCATAGCAATAAGTAGCCCCATAAAAACAGCTATAAGCACCGGTATCCCCAGCTCCTGCATAAATAAGCCCATCAATACCGCGGATAAAGAGCCCATAGCTCCAACAGCAAGATTAAACTGCCCAAGAGCCAGCGCCGACATCTGTGCCAGCCCGATTAATACAAAAATCGCCACACTCTGGAAAACCGAAAGCATATTATATGCCGATAAGAATCCCGGCGAACTGCTTATCAGAACTACAAGCAATATGATCAGCGGCAGCAAAACGCTTGTCAGATCATTTCGGAAAAGCTTTCTGATTCTATCCAACCTTCTCTCCTCTTTCCTGATTAATGCACCGATGCGGTTAAGCCATCATAACTATCGATGAAAATCCCAAGCCACCGCGGCGGGTCACAAATTTAGATATACATGAAACACTCTGATATTTCGACTAAAATGCATAGCAAACAGACCTCTGACAGACTAATTTTCTGAGAAATTTCTGGTTCAATCAAGCTTATACTATTTTATATTTAACTGTGTTAAAAACCGGCAGCAACTCTGCCTATGTATTGTTGTGATGTGCGTTCTTTTCGACAAGGTCATTGTATCATGTGCGTCAATTATTCATCAACACCCTTTGATATACTATTCTTCAAACCGTTTTATTAAACCGTTCTAATATTATCTAAGTTGCATTAAAACCCGCTCTAATAGCCGCTTTGAATGAATATCCTTCATACCAAGCCTCCGTCATAAGTTCTTGCATGTATCCGCCTTTAGTGCTGTGGTCTTTTGCTCATATAATGATTATGCTTGACAGCCACTAGATACCTAAACGCCGGTTAACATGCGTATCCAGGCATACCGATACCTGCTCATTGACAGTAGCAATATAGGAGTGCAACCTTTAGGAAGTAAGCAGCTCAGTGTAAAATGTTTTCTTATGTGCCTTTATATATCCGGCTATGCCACTCCCCGTAAATCCCGGTAGGTGGTTGCCGACATTGCCAATGTTTTTGGGGTTAGCCCGTTAGCACTTACCATTCCCGACATCGACTCTAATCTAGGCCTGGTACATACTTTCTTTGCGTTGGAGGATATCTATGGGCTTAGCATCAACAATATTGATGGCGAATTGTGCATGACCCTTGATAAATCTAAAGGCACCGCCTATACTCCCATGTTTGATATGTTCAGCGCGTGGCAACGGGAAGCTGAAAAGCTCGAAGCTGGTGAAATCACCAAGGAGGAATATAATGATTGGCGCTATAACTATCCTAAAGCCAAGGCGGAACGAACCCGGGCGGCGATTGATTCCCTTAGAGAGGAAAAGAATGCCGAACCCACTGAATAGCCAGCAGCAAAACAAAAAAGAGCTAACTGACTACTCAAAATCAGTTAGCTCTTTTGATATGTCTGATACTATATTGATACTACAGATGTTGCCAAAACGTTGCCATTCGTCTCGGCCAATTGCCGTAAACCCGCTTATTTAGCGGCTTTGCAGCATTCCCGTTCTTACTCCCACTCAATCGTTCCCGGCGGCTTGCTTGTCACATCATACACCACACGGTTGACGCCTTGAACTTCGTTTATTATGCGCTCGGACAGACGCTTTAGCAGCGTATACGGCAGCTCGGCGAATTCGACCGTCATAGCGTCGGTCGATGTTACCGCACGCACCGCCACGACATAATCGTATGTGCGCTGGTCACCCATAACGCCCACCGACTGAACTCCGGTAAACACCGTAAAATACTGCCATATATTAGGCTCCAGCCCAGCTGCCGAAACTTCCTCTCGCAAAATGGCGTCGCTGTCTCTTACTATTCTCAGCCTGTCCTCTGTGATTTCGCCCATAATGCGTATCGCCAGACCCGGCCCTGGGAACGGCTGACGCCATATAAGCGGCTTAGGTATCCCCATGCTTTCACCAAGCGCGCGCACCTCATCTTTAAACAGCATACGCAGCGGCTCTATTATGCCTTTAAATGACATATTTTCCGGCAGCCCGCCTACATTGTGATGGCTCTTTATAACGGCGGCTCCGCCATCCCCGCTTCCGCTTTCGATTACATCGGGGTATATAGTGCCCTGTACGAGATAGTCGACATCGCCAAGCTTTGCCGCCTCCTCCTCAAAAACCCTTATAAATTCCTCGCCTATTATCTTCCTTTTGCGCTCCGGCTCCACAACGCCCTCAAGCTTCTTTAAAAACCGCTTGGCGGCGTCTACGAATATAATATTAAGGCCGAGCGTTTCTTTATAATAATCCAAAACTTCTTTGGCTTCATTTTTTCTCATAAGGCCGTGGTCAACGAATATGCATGTCAGCCTGTCACCAACCGCTTTATGCACCAAAACGCTGGCGACAGAAGAATCCACTCCGCCGGACAGCGCGCTTAAAACCCGCCCGTCGCCCGCCTTGCGCTTTATATCCGCGACAAGCGTGTCGCAAAGATCCTCCATCTTCCAATCTCCGCTGCACCCGCATATTCCCTTAGCGAAGTTGTCAAGCAGCTTTTGCCCAAACTCTGTATGCTTGACCTCAGGATGGAACTGCACTCCATAAAACGCTTTAGCCTCGTCGGATATAGCGGCGAAACGGCAATTATCAGTTGATGCAATGCCGCTAAAGCCGTCCGGCAGCTCAATCACAGCATCATTGTGATTCATCCAAACCTCGTTGTCTTTATCTATGCCTTCAAAAAGCGGCGACTGGTCCAAGCGGATACGCGTTCTGCCAAACTCCGGCACCTCCGCCTTGCCCGTCTTACCTCCCAGCTGCTCTGCCATTACCTGCAAGCCATAACAAATGCCTAAAACAGGCACGCCTAAATCAAATACGCCGGGGTCGCAGCGCTTAGCTCCAGAGCCGTGAACGCTGTCCGGCCCTCCCGAAAGTATTATGCCGTGAAGCTCATTTCCGGCTATTTTCTCAAGGCTGTCAAAGTAAGGAAGTATCTCGCAAAATACTCCCGCCTCTCTTATCCTTCTCGCTATAAGCTGACAATACTGGCCGCCGAAATCCAGCACGACTATCCTCTGGTTCACTCTCCTCACCTTTTCTCTCTATGTTTTGCGGCCGCGGCAATCAGCTCTTTAAAAAGCGGATGCGCGTTATCCGGCCTCGATTTAAATTCAGGATGGAATTGACAGGCGATATAAAACGGATGCGACGGCAGCTCGATTATCTCAGCCAGCTTTCCGTCAGGATTCCAGCCGCTAAACACCATACCCGCCTCTTCAAATGCCTCTACATATTTATTGTTGAACTCATACCTATGCCGGTGCCTCTCGTATATCGTTTCTTTTCCATACGCCGCTCTTGCCAATGTGCCTTCTTTAAGGTCGCAGGTATATTTGCCCAGCCTCATTGTGCCGCCAAGCCGGTCAAGGCCGCGCTGATCCGGCATAATATCTATTACCGGATACGGCGTCGCTGTATCTACCTCGGTTGTATGGGCGCGGTTAAGCCCTATTACATTTCTCGCGAACTCCACAACCGCCATCTGCATGCCAAGGCATATACCTAGGAAAGGTATTTTATTTTCTCTTACATATTTAACGGCGGATATTTTTCCTTCAAGCCCCCTTGAGCCAAACCCTCCCGGCACAATAACGCCATCGACCCCTTCAAGCAACTCTGCCACTGAAGAAGCGTTTACATCCTCCGCCTGCACCCACTTTATTGTAACGTCACTCCTGTTATATATGCCGCCGTGTATAAGTGACTCGGCTATGCTAAGATAAGCGTCGTGCAGCTCAACATATTTGCCTACAATGGCGATAGTGCAGCTCGTTAAAGGGTTAAGCTGGTTATGCACAATCTTTTCCCATTCGCGCATATCCGGCGCCGGTAAATCAAGGCATAGCTTTTTACATACCGCGCGCCCCAATCCCTTTTCCTCAAGCAACAAAGGCACTTCATATAGCGCCGCGGCGTCAAGGTTTTCAATAACATTTTCCTGATCAATATTGCAAAACAGCCCTATTTTAGTTCTTACATCCTCGCCAAGCGGCCTGTCGCTGCGGCAAACGAGTATATCCGGCTGTATGCCAAGCCCCAAAAGCTCCCTTACGCTATGCTGTGTCGGCTTTGATTTAAGTTCGCCCGCCGTTCCTATATAAGGCATAAGCGTAACATGAATATAGGCGCAGTTCTCGGGGCCGACCGTCCACTTTATCTGACGAATAGCCTCTAGATATGGCTGGCTTTCTATATCCCCCACCGTTCCGCCGATTTCCGTTATAAGCACATCGGGGCGCACTTTATTGGCTATATTTATAATGCGGCTCATTATCTCATTTGTTATATGAGGAATAACCTGCACCGTAGCTCCGTTATACATGCCCTTGCGCTCTTTTTCCATAACGCTTAGATATATCTGACCTGTTGTAGTATTGTTTTCGCGCGCTAGCGGCTCATTTATAAACCTTTCATAATGCCCTATGTCCAAATCCGTCTCTGCGCCGTCGTCAGTCACAAATACTTCTCCGTGCTGGTATGGGTTCATGGTGCCGGGATCAACATTTATGTATGGATCCAGTTTATTTATAGAAACGCTCAATCCGCGGTTTTTCAAAAGCCTACCCAGCGCGGCGGCGGTAATGCCCTTCCCCAGCGATGATACAACGCCGCCGGTTATAAAGACGAATTTTGTTGACATAATATACCCCTTTAAGAAACTAATAATATAATATTTTTTAAGATAACAGCTCTTTTATAATCTCATTTACAATAGCCGGATTGGCCTTGCCTGCGCTGGCCTTCATAACCCGCCCTACTATCGATTTAAGAGCCTTCTCTTTGCCGGCTTTATAATCTGCTACGGCTTTTTCGCTTTCAGAAACAGCCTTAATACACATTGCCCTTATCTCGTCCTCATCGCTTATCTGGGCAAGCTGCTTTTCTTTTACAATTTCCTCCGGCATAACGCCTTTGCTCTCAAACATAAGCTCCATAACCTTTGAGGCTATTGTACGGCTTATTGTGCCTTTGCCCACCATATCTATAAGGCTTGAAAGCTGCTCGGCGTTTATAGGAACATCCTCCGGCTCAATGCCCTTTTCATTTATAACCCTGCTTATATCGCTTATTATGTAGTTAAGCGCGTCCTTGGGCTGCGTCCCCATTTCAACAGCGCCGTCAAGCAGGTCTGACAGCGCCTTAGACGCTGTAACAACGCCGGCATCACGCTCTGAAAAGCCGTGCTGCGATACATACCGCTCCTTGCGGCTGGCCGGCAGCTCGGGTATCTCGGACCTTATGCTCTCTAGCCATTTTTCATCTATAACTATCGGCATTATATCCGGCTCCGGGAAGTAGAGATAGTCGTGCGCATCCTCTTTAGAGCGCATAGCGTAGTTTATGCCTTGGACGTCATCCCACCGCAGCGTTTGCTGCATTATCTCGCCGCCGCTTTCTATAACATCAATCTGCCGCTGCGCCTCATATTCTATAGCCCTTGTAACCGCCCTAAAAGAGTTGAGATTTTTCATCTCTGTCCTTGTCCCAAACTCTTTGGCTCCGCGCTCTCTTATCGACAGATTTACATCGCACCTTAAAGAGCCTTCCTCCATGCGGCAGTTGGACACCCCGGTATAAAGCAGTATCGACCTCAGCGTCTCAAGAAAGGCTTTTGCCTCCTCCGCCGACCTTATATCCGGCTCCGACACTATTTCAATTAGAGGTACGCCGCCCCTGTTGTAATCTATCCTCGTGCCGTAACTTTCGTGTATAAGCTTTCCGGCGTCCTCCTCTATATGTATACGCGTTATGCCTATTGTCTTTTTGCCGTTCTCGGTATCTATTTCCACCGCTCCCCCAAGGCAAATAGGCTGATCGTATTGAGAGGTTTGAAAGTTTTTGGGCAGATCGGGATAATAATAATGCTTTCTGTCCTGCCTTGAATTTTTTGAAATAGAGCAGCCGATGGCAAGCCCCGCCTTTATGCAATACTCTACAACCTTTTTATTCAAAGCCGGCATCATGCCCGGCATACCCACGCATACCGGACAGCAGTGCGTGTTTTCCTCTCCGCCAAAACGCGTTGTGCATCCGCAATATATTTTAGAATCGGTATCAAGCTCGGCGTGAACCTCAAGCCCTATTACGATTTCATAATCCATTTGCGCACCTCCTCACAGCTTCGGGGCGGGTATGCCTCCCGCCGCCTGCTCATATGCGTATCCCGCCCTTAGTATAGCCGCCTCGCCAAGCGGCGGTCCTATTATCTGCATACCTACCGGCAATCCTCCGTTCATGGCGCAGGGAATGCTCATGCCGCACAACCCCGCCGCGTTTATAGACGCCGTGCAGACATCGGCGGCGTATATCTCTTTAATATCCGATACCTCGCCAAAGCGCCATGCCGTTTTGGGCGAAGTAGGCATTATAAGCGCATCAAAGCTGGAAAACGCCTTGTCAAAGTCCATCTTGAGCAGTGTTCTCGCCTGCTGCGCCTTTTTATAATACGCGTCATAATAGCCGGAGCTTAACGCATACGCCCCTAGCATTATACGGCGCTTAACCTCGACTCCAAAGCCTTCTGTACGCGTTTTGATATACATATCCCTTAAATCATCGTAATCCTTGGCGCGTAAACCGTACTTAACGCCGTCAAAGCGCGCTAGGTTTGAGCAAGCCTCAGCCGACGATATTATATAATAAGAGGCCAGCGCGAATTCGGTACTCGGCAGGCTACACTCCTCTACAATCGCTCCGGCATCACTAAGCCTTTTAACGGCGCTTAATACCGCCTCTTTAATATCGGCATTTATCCATTCAAAATACTCTTTAGGCAACCCTATGCGCATACCCTTTACATCGCCGGTAAGCGCCGCAGTATAATCGGGAACCGGAGCGTCGAGCGATGTCGCATCCCTCTCATCTCGCCCTGAAATGGCGTTTAGCACCAGCGCCGCGTCGGTAACATCCTTTGTAATAGGCCCTACCTGGTCTAAAGAAGAGGCGAAAGCCACAACTCCAAACCTCGACACCCTGCCATACGTCGGCTTTAGTCCCACAACGCCGCACAGCGCCGCCGGCTGGCGTATAGAGCCGCCGGTATCGGTGCCTATTGAAAATATAGCCTCTCCCGCCGCTACCGCCGCCGCGCTGCCGCCGCTTGAACCGCCGGGAACGCGCTCGGTATCATACGGGTTACATGTCTTTTTAAAATACGATGTCTCTGTTGTAGAGCCCATGGCGAATTCGTCAAGATTGGTTTTGCCCACCATTACCGCTCCTGCATCACTAAGCCTTTCGTATACATCGGCGCTGTAAGGCGGCACAAAATCCTTAAGCATCTTTGAAGCGCAGGTCGTTGATATGCCTTTTGTACATACCAGATCTTTTAAGCCGTAAGGCACGCCTAAAAGACCGCCGCCCTCGCCCGCAGCGTAACGCTTTTCGGCGTCCTCGGCGCTTTTAAGCGCTGAATCCTCTGTCAGCGTAATATAAGCACCAATCTGAGGCTCAACGCTCTTTATCCTTTCAAATACAGAGCGGGTAAGCTCAACAGGCGAGATTTCCCGCCTTTTCATCATACCCGTCAGTTCATGAGCCGTTTTTTCATACAGCCTGTCCATTATTCCACCACCTTTGGTACTATAAAGCAGCATTCGTCTTTTTCGGGCGCATTTTGCAATAGCGCCGCCCTGTCAGAGTACGGCACCAGCTTGTCCTCTCTTAAAACGTTTTCAACCGGCATAGCGTGGGTTGTGGGTATTATGCCGGACGCGTCAAGCGCAGACAGCTTATCGGCAATCTCAATTATATTGCCCATATCCTCCACCAGCGCATCCATCTCGTCCTCGCCAATGCTTATCATAGCCAGCGCCGCAGCGTGTTCTACATGCTCTCTTGTAATCTTCATAAAAGCCTCACTCCATCATTCAACAGTAACGCTCTTTGCGAGGTTTCGCGGCTTGTCAATGTCGCATCCCCTCTCCAGCGCCATATAATACGCGAAAAGCTGCATGGGTATTATCGATAGTATAGGCGAAAAGCGGTTGGTGTGTGGTATCCGCCAAATATGGTCGGCCTCCTGCTCCATAACATCGTCGTTTTCGCTAACCAACGCCAGCACCTCCGCCCCCCGGACCTTTACCTCCTTAACGTTTGAAGCGATTTTATCGACTAGGTAGCCCTGCGTGGCTATTGCCACAACAAGCACCCCCTCCTCTATAAGGGCGATAGTCCCGTGCTTAAGCTCTCCCGCCGCGTATGCCTCGGCATGCACATAAGATATTTCCTTAAGCTTTAGCGCCGCTTCAAGCGCTAAGCAGTAATCAAGCCCCCTGCCTATATAAAACATATGCCGCCGATCAAAAACCCGGCTGGCAAAGTATTGTATAACGTCTTTTCTCTCAAGAAGCGCCTGCGTTTTTTCAGGCAGCGTCTTAAGCTCGCTTATAGCTGCAAAAAGCTCCTCGCTTTTTATATTTCCCCTTTTAGAAGCCATGTCATACGCCAATATATAAAGCATGAGCACCTGGGATATAAACGCCTTAGTAGAAGCTACGGCAATCTCCGGCCCCGCAATGGTATAAAGCACATGGTCGGCTTCCCTCGCTATTGTCGAGCCTATCATATTGCATATCGCTATAACCTCGGCGCCCCTGCGCTTGGCTTCTCGCATGGCGGCGATGGTGTCGGCGGTTTCCCCCGACTGACTTATTATAATGAACAAATCGCCTTTGTCTATTATAGGATCTCTGTATCTATATTCGCTGGCGATGTCGACCTCAACGGGTATACGCGCCAGCTTTTCTATAATCGCCTTGCCCACCATACCGGCGTGGTATGCCGTACCGCACGCTACTATCTTTATAGAGCTAAGCCGCTTTGCCCGCTCAGCGTCTATAGGCATAAATTCATCGCGCATGGCCATAGCTTCGGTATCGACGTATTTTTCGAGTGTATTTCTAAGTACCGACGGCTGCTCGTGTATTTCCTTTATCATGAAATGCTCAAAGCCGCCTTTTTCTGCCGCCTCTATATCCCAGCTTATACGCTGCGCCGGCCTTTGAGCTCTCTGTCCGAATTCATCGTAAAATTCCGCGGTGCCGCGTCCTATGACAGCGACGTCGCGGTCGTCTAAAAAATATATATTTCGAGTGTATTCAAGAAGCGCCGTTACATCGGAACCTATAAACCCTTCATTCTCTGTAAGTCCTACTACAAGAGGACTGTCTTTTCTTACGCAATAAAGTTTCTCCGGCGCGTCGTTGCATATTATGGCCAATGCGTAAGAGCCTTTAAGCACCGCCACCGTTTTATATATCGCCGCCACCATATCGCCATTGTAGTAATAATCGAGCAGGTGCGCTATTACTTCAGTGTCCGTTTCCGATGCGAATTTATAGCCTTTTGCGCTTAGCATCTGCTTAAGCTTGAAATAGTTTTCTATTATGCCGTTATGCACTACGGCTATGCCGTGTCCCGCATTTGACTGCGGATGCGCGTTTATGTCGGAAGGCTCGCCGTGTGTAGCCCATCTGGTATGCCCTATGCCTGTTGTTCCTGAAAGAGGGGTTTTAAGTAGCCTGTCTTGGAGTTTTGTCAACCTGCCCTTAGCTTTGGCTATGTTTATTGTGCCGCCGTCGTATATGGCTACTCCCGCCGAGTCATATCCCCTGTATTCAAGCCGTTCTAGTCCGCCGAGCAATATCGGCTGGCATTGTTTATCTCCAGTATATCCGACTATACCGCACATTAATTCCACTCCTATCCGCGCGTCTAAACCATACAATAAAAAAACAGAATAAACGTCCTGAAGGGTATTCAGTTATCCCACTCCAGAACGCCGTTATCCTTGGCTGATTATAGCATAAAACCATATCCTCGCACAACATAATTCTTTATGTCGCGCGCGCAGTATCAGCCGTCAATTAATTATATTTTTATGCCGCGCACTATATACCGGCGCTAAAGGATAAGCGAACTATCTCATAAAATCCTGGCTCGCCGCGTTTTTCTTTACCTCCGCGTCGGTTTCTAAAATATCCAAAAAAGCATCTACTACGCGCTTATCAAACTGTGTGTTCGAGCCCTGCACCAACTGCTTTTTAGCCTCCTCAAGTGTAAGATGGGTACGGTAATGCCTGTCCGACGTCATGGCGTCAAAAGCGTCTGCTACGGCGAGTATCCTTGCCGAAATCCCAATCTCTTCGCCCTTAAGCCCGTCAGAATAACCCTTCCCGTCGTATCTCTCATGATGATGCAGCACAATAGGCACAACATCTTGGAACATCGATACGGCGGAGAGTATCATAGCGCCTTTGCTCGGATGCTTCTTTATTTCATCATATTCTTCTTTTGTCAGCGCCCTGCGCTTTAAAAGTATGTCGTCGGCTGTTCCTATTTTGCCTATATCATGGAATATGCCGGCAAGGTGCAGCCTTTCAAGCTCATCCTCGCTTAGCCCCATCCGCTTGCCTATAACCTGCGAATAATACGATACCCTGTCGCTGTGACCTCGAGTATATTCGTCCTTTGCGTCAACGGTAAGCCTTAAGACTTCTATAGTATCCATATACCTGCGCTTAAGTTGGGCGTAGGTGTGTATAAGCTCTTCGTTTTTGGTGTTAACCAGAGAATGTAAAGATGCGTTGTTTATAGATGACGCAGCCTGACTGGCGTATATCTGCAGCAGCTTTATGCCTTCAAGCGATTGCTTGCCGCCTACAAACAGCACGCCTATCGAGTTTCTCGTATCGTTTGACAGCGGTATAGCAACGCCGTTATCCTTTTCTATAACCTCGTTTCCGGCGCGCGCCCGGCCAATAAGCTCTAAAAGGTTTGGCCCGAGTATCTCTGAGAATCTTTCAAGCGGCGCCATAAACTTGCCTATGCCCCTAAATATACTCTGCTGCCCGCCGCCCTTTTCATCGAGCTCATCTATAAGTATAAACGCATCCTTACTGTTTACCAGCGGCAGTATCTGCTCTAATATCTCCTCAAGTATATTGCCTATGGGCTGAAGCTGATATATCTTTGGCACCGCGCCAAGAATACTGTTTAGCCCCTCTTGGAATTTTTTTATAAGCCGCATTTGCGATATAGACTTTATGCCCGACTCAATAAGCAATTGAAGCTGATCCAGCCTGTCGCTTTTTTCGCAGTAAGCTTGTATATCGAGGGATTTTATTGTTTCTATAGGCGGCGCTAAATCCTTATGGCCGGTGAGCAGCAGTATATACAGCTCTTTATCGAACTTGCGTATGCTTTCAACAACCATATCTCCCCTAAGCGGGTGCATATAATAATCGAGCACGAGTATATCGTATTTTTCGCGCCTAAGCTCCTCAATGCCGTCCATAGGGTTGGTAAATCCTATAGACCAGTATCCATTTCGCTCAAGCAATGCGCCAACGATATCAACTATGCCCTCTTCGTCGTCTACCAGCATAATTTTATATTCCCTAGACAAATCCTTGGTCTTAGTTTTTCTCATAACATCAACCCTCTTAAGCTATAAAAGCGGAATAGATATATAAAATGTCGTGCCGTCCCCCGATCTTGTCTCAAACCACATCTTGCCCCTGAATCCGCCTTTAACGGTACTATGCGACATATACAGCCCCAAACCTGTCCCGTACTTGCCTTTCGTTGTCACCATAGCGTTGAGCAGCTTGGTCCTTATGCTTTTGTCTATGCCGCCCGCCTTATCCTTAATGGCGAAAATCAGATTATCGTTTTCCTTGGTTAAATCAAGCTTTATAACGCCCGGCTTACCGCCATAAGCCTGTATGGCATTGACAATAATATTATCGAACACCTGAACCAGGCTGTTTATATCGCCCTTAAGCTTTGTTTTCAAATCTACTTCAGTATTTATTGTCATGGAACAGGCGGATTTTGTCAACTCATGTCTCATTAAAATATTGACGCGTTTAAAAAGTTCTTCAATTGTGAAATACGATTCCTCGCTGCCTATAAACTTTGTAGCCTGATCTTTAACCGTTGATATTATATCCGCCATATACCCCATATGTGTTTTGACCTTGGCAGTCCATTGCATTATCTCACCGGCTATTTCCCTATGATCGTCATCTGTAACAGAACTGTCGCCTATCGAATCGCGGTATTCCTCGGTCAAATGCCTTATCTGGTCAATAGAGCCGGCAACCGACATTATAGGTGTTCTAAGGTTATGCGCTATGCCGCCTATAAGCTGCCCCAGCATAGCCAACCGCTCTCTTTCAAGCAGCGCCACCTGGTTTTCCTGTATTGTCTTTGTATCCATTACATGCTGCGTTATATCTTTAAAAAGCAGTATAACCGCCGCTGTATGATTGTTTTTATAAGCTATGGGCGTCAATTCAATTATATAATACAGCTTTTCATCCTGCCATTCGAGGCTGAAATCCAGCATCGCCGCCTCTCCGCTTTGAAATACCTTTTGGGCAAACTCCTTTATCTTCTGCACGCTATAATCGGCTCCGATTTTAGTATCAGCAAAATCTGAAAGATTTTTTACCGCTCTTGGCTGCAATCCCGACCTGAGTATGAAATTATCCTCAAACGCCTTGTTGTGATCTATAACTCTGTAATCGGAATCTATAACTACAAAGCTATCAGATATTCTGTTTACCACCGTTTGCGTGGCGATAGGCGTTATTTTAAGCAAATTATACCTGAATATGCCAAGTGCGAACAGCGCTAATGTAAGCGCAAAAGCCGCCGGCGTGGTATGAACGGTAAAGCCGGGTACACGAATCGTGTAGAGCACATTCGTCGCCAGCGGTATAATGCTGCCTACGCTTATTGTTATAGCCTGCAGCGAAAGTATGCCGGAGTTTTTTATGGCAAAAAACACAAGATAGCCCAGCCCCGCCAGCATACAAACATACATATATGCGGCATGGAAATAAAAATACGGACCGGTTACATTCAAAGAGGTATCAAGAGCGCTGTATGACTGATAGAAAAGATGATGATAGTCGTTTGTCCATACCATTATTATGGAAATAATCGGTACTATCAATATATATTTATACAGCCTGTAAATCGCCCTTTCGGGATACGCAAATACCAACCCCAGTACCAGCAGCGACACCGGCGCCAGCGCCGAACCAAGATACGTCATGTTTTCCCAGAACATAATCATATCCGCATCGCCTATATTTGCGGCCAAACTTTCAAATATAACCGCTACCGACCATATTATAAGCTCTATAACAATAGTAAGAAAAACATTATGCAGTATCGACCGCTTTTTTATAGATAATATGTATACCAAAAGCCCTATAAGGAACAGCGTTGTTATGCATAGCACATAAAGCCATAGTTCATTCATATGCTGACCTCCTTATCATAAGCAAAGATATCCGATACATAGCCTTCTATATACTTCTCATCAATTACCGGCCATTTAAAAACTATGCCCTTAAGACACTCCGATGTAATATCGCTTGAAAGGGCAATCCTCTGCTCACCTTGCGATACGTCTACAAGCAGTCCGGCAAGGCTGTCGTATTTTCCCGAGCGGCTCATACTCAATACTATTTCGGTAAATTCGGCATCCGGCTTAACCTCGATTGCGCGATCCATGCGGCTCAGCGTTTTCGCCAGCCATCCGGCGGTTACAACATTGGGATTGTCTAAATGATATACCCGCTCCTTCATGCCCTTCGCCGCCGCTAGCGCCAGCACCGCCTCTGCCGATGCGTCTACAGGTGCCAGCTCAAGCTGCTGTCCCTCCATGCTTTGAGGTATAGCGCCTATGCTTATAAGCGCCTTTATGCGCTGCGCGAAAGCGTTTTTCTCCGGCTCTCTTTGGAATTTTCCGTCCCCCGTCCTGCCGGTAAGGTTGCCTATTCTGTATATGCGGGCGTCCAGCCCCTTTTCAATCGCCTCAAGCACAATGCCTTCGGCTATAAACTTTGTCCTAACATATTCGTTGTCGGTATAATTCTGGCCTATAAAATAATCCCTCTCGCTAAGCTCTCCGTGCTTTTGAGCGTCGCCTTCAAAATGCGTGCCGGTAACGCTTATTGTCGATAGGTGCAGAAGTACGGCTCCGGCTTGTTTTGCCAGCCTAACCGCCTGCCTTGTACCCTCAACATTAACCCTGTCAAAGTCCTCCGGTCTTCCGATATGGCTTGTTATGGCCGCGCAATGCACCACCGTATCTACAACCGCCGCTTTTTCATAATCTCTTCGTGAAAGCCCAATGCGATGTCGTGATACATCTCCTTTTAAAACCTCGGTACCCGCGAGTATGCCCTCCGCCTCCATAGCAAAATAATATCTTACGGTATCAAAAAGCCTCTTTCGCGCCGCGTCATTATCCTCCGCTCTGACAATACAATAAACCTTTGAGCCGTATTCCTTCCTAAGCTGCCTTAGTATATAAGCACCGGCATATCCCGTCGCCCCCGTTAGAAGCACAGTTTCAAGCCGCACCGGCATAAGCGGCTCATCAGACGGCACAACGCTTACCCTAAGCGCCGGCGTACCTTTCGCCCCGCCCGCCGCTTTGGCTTCTTCTTTCATGTCAATGCGCGAGCATATTTTTCTTAGCGTGCCTAGGGAATAGAAGTCCTGCGTGCGTATGCTCCAGCCAAACTGTATAATTGCCGCCTGAACTTTTATAACCGCTAAAGAATCGCCGCCGAGCGAAAAGAAGTTATCATCCGGTCGTATTCCCGAAACGCCGAGCACACGGCTCCATATCCTTGCCATCTTCTTCTCCGCCGCGCTCATACCCGATGCCTTTACCGCCGCCTCCGGCTGAGCTTTTTTATCCGGCTCGGGCAGCGCCTTTCTGTCCACCTTGCCGTTTAATGTAAGTGGCATTGCCTCAAGCTGTAGAAGATACTGCGGCACCATATAATTAGGCAGCCTTTCGCCCAGCTTTTTTCGCAGCTCGTCCTTGTCAACGGCTTGCTTTGAGGCAAAATATCCGCACAGATATTTATTCATGCCGGAGCCAAAATCCTTCACAACCGCCTCGTCTATGCCGGGAAATTCACGCATCGCCGCTTCAATTTCGCCCAGCTCTATGCGTAACCCTCTTATTTTTATCTGGTTATCCGCCCGCCCCATTATCTCCATTTCGCCGTTTTCCATAAACGCGCATATATCCCCCGATTTATACATAACTCCGCCGGGGAAAAACGGGGCGGGCAAAAAGCTTTTTTTATTAAGCTCGTTACGGCCTATATATCCCGTCCCAACGCAATGCCCGCCAATATAAGCCTCGCCCGGAACGCCTATGGGAGTAGGGTTCATATCGGCATCGAGTATATACATGCGGGTGTTTATAATAGGCTTTCCTATTGTGATATGGCGGGTGGCGCTTAAATCCTTGAATGTGCAGTACACAGTTGTTTCGCTCGGGCCATAGCCGCTTATAATGCGCGCCGAAGTATGCTTTTTAAGCAGCGCCAGCAGCGATGAAGGAAACTCCTCACCGCCCAATACAATCTTTTTAATATTGCCGCCCGCCGCCTTTCTAAACGCCTTGTCCTCCATCATAAGCCGCATGCGTGTCGGCGTTGTCTGTATAAACGCCACGCCCTCGCGCTCTATAAGACCGGCAAGCAGCACCGGCTGCCTTAACTCTTCCTCTGTGCATATTACAACTGTGCAGCCAAATAGCATAGGCATTATAGCGTCTATTACAAATATATCGAAGGATACAGTAGTAACAGACACGCTTATCTCGTCCGGATCGAACGCTATCGTCGACTTCGTAGCCTCATAAAGGTTATACAGCGCTATCCTCGGCAGCACAACTCCTTTTGGCGTGCCGGTAGAGCCGGATGTGTATATTATATACGCGGCATCCTGCGGCTCGTTTATATGCTCAGGATTTTCGACCCGTCCCGCCGTGCTTATGTCCTTTGTATATATAACTGCGCCATCAAATTCAAAGTCTATATCGCAATCGGTTATTATATGCGTCGCGCCGCTGTCTTTTAGCATAAACGCCACCCTGTCATCAGGATATGCCGGGTCAAGCGGCAGATACCCGCCGCCGGCCTTTAATATGCCCATAAGCGCCGCCATCATATCAAAAGAGCGGCTTATATGCAGCGCCACAACTGTATTTCTTGAAACGCCGTCCTCTTTAAGGCGCAGCGCTATTTGATTAGCTCTATCGTTAAGCTGCCCAAAAGTAATGCTCTTATCGTCCACCACCAGCGCTTTTTTGTCGGGTATACGCCTTGCTAACTCTTCAAGCGCGCCCTGTATACTGCCATCGGGCAGCGGCGCGTCCGTCATGTTAAAGCCGCGCGTCACCATATGCAGCTCCTCGCCGCTCATAACGCCTACGTCTTTTATAAGCGCGCCGGGATTTTCGCAAAGGTGCTTTATAAGCTCCTTCATATGCGAAGCCATACGCCGCGCGGTAGAACGCTTGAAAAGCGACGAGTTGTATTCAAATAGGCATTCCATGCCGTCCCCGTCGTAAACCTCAAGAGTAATATCAAGCTTGGCTACGCCGGGGTCAAACGGCAGCAGCCGCCCTTTCTGCCCCGATAGCACAACCGGCCTTTGCGTTCCGGTTTGGAATACCAGCATGGTATCATAAAGTGGGTTTCTGTTGACCTCTCTTTGTATGTTAAGATCGCCTACCAGCATATCAAGCGGATAATCGGCGTTATCATACGCCACGACGCAATTATCCTTAACCTCCTCAAGGAAGTCGGAAAAGCTTTTGTTCGCCTCCGGCCTGTTCCTTAAAGGCAACGTGTTTAGGAATATGCCCGCCACATCCTTAAGCTCATACCTGTTTCTGCCGGATACCGGCGCGCCAATAATAATGTCATGCTGTCCGGTGTACTTTTTAAGGAAGATATTATAAGCCGCCAGCATAAACATAAACGGCGTAGCTCCGGCTGCCGCTGCTATGCTTTTAAGCTGCCTTGACAGCTCCGGCTCAATTGTAAAGTTGCATCTCGCTCCGGTATATTTCATGCGCGCGCCGCGCGGCTTGTCCGTTTTAAGGTTTAGCAGCGGCAATTCTCCGCTAAGTTCCGACATCCAAAAGCCCTTTTGCTTAGCAATTTCCTTGGACGCCATGCGTTTGTTTTCATAAACGGCGTAATCCTTATATTCTATTTCAAAAGCCGCCCCTGGCCTGCCGCCCAGCGTCCGCTCCAGCTCCTCAAGTATAATTTCGGATGTGCGCATGTCCCCGATTATATGGTGCATATCAACAAACAGCACATCTCCGGTAGCTCCGCGTATTATACCCGCGCGTATAAGCGGCGCACTGCCCAGATCAAACGGCTGCACCAGGCTTTTAAGCAAGCTTTTTATGCGCCGCCCGTCCTGCTCAATTATATCGAGCTTAAACGCCGCCCTCGCCATAACCCGCTGCCTAAGCTCGCCGCGCCTTATCTCAAACACCGTTCTAAACGCTTCTCTAGACTCTATAAGCTTTTTAAACGCCTTTTCAAGCTCACCTTTAGGCAATCGAGATTTAAACTCAAAAGCCATAGGCATGTTATAAGCAAGCGATGACGCATCGCTCATAGCCATTACATACATGCGTTTTTGCGCCGACGATACCGGGTAGTCGCGCATTTTAGGCGCCGGCTCGATAGGCGCATAACTGCCGCGCACAGCGGCATCTATAAGCGAAGCGGCGTTTTTTAGCGAAGCGTCAAGGTATAATTCTTCAAGCGACACTTCCGCGCCGTATTTCTTTCTCACCTGCGATAGCATTGTAATAACCGAAAGCGAGTTGCCGCCTATATCAAAGAACGAATCATCCCGCCCTATATTTTTAGCGCCCAGCACCTCGCTCCAAATCTGCGCCAACTCTTTTTCCGTTGTAGTTTTCGGCGCCACAATCTCAGCTGCCGCATCGCCAATTTTATGCATAGGATCGGGCAGCCGCCTTTTATCCACCTTGCCGCTGTTGTTCAGCGGCAGTTCATCAAGGAAAACCACATGCGATGGCACCATATAAGAAGGCAGCTCTTTTGAAAGCTCCCGCTTTATATCCGCCGCCGTCAGCTCCGTCTCCCCCACTATATATGCGCCAAGATATTTTTGTCCGCTATTATCTATCCTATCGGCAACAGCGCAGGCGAAAACTCCGCTTATCCGCTGAAGCTTTTCCTCTATCTCGCCCAGCTCCACCCGATACCCGCGTATCTTTACCTGCTGATCCATCCTGCCTAGAAACTCTATCTCGCCCCTTGGATACCACCTCGCCATATCGCCGGTGCGATACAGCATCTCCCCTTTAGCAAACGGATTTTGCACAAATCTCTCGGCGGTAAGCTCGGGATTGTTTATATACCCCCTCGCAAGACCAAGGCCACCTATATAAAGCTCTCCGTAAACGCCTATAGGCACCGGATTCATATGGCTATCGAGTATATAAGCTTTAACGTTTTTAAGCGGCCGCCCTATATTTACCTCTGACGCTTCCGTAACGTCTTTGCAGGTCGCGGCAATCGTTATCTCTGTCGGCCCGTAATAATTATATATACGCGCGTTTGTCCTGGCCTGTATGCGCTTTAATAGCGATAACAGCAGCACATCTCCGCCGCTTATAATATCCGTCATATCCCTAAGACAGGTATCAGAACCGGGGTCTGAAAGCAGCATCTCCATTCTGCCCGGTGTAAGCACCATTATGGTAACGCCTTCTTTTGATATAAGGCTAACCATGTTCTTAGGTATATTCACCTCATGCTCCATCGCCATAACAACGGTGCCGCCTAGCGCCAGAGGGCAATATATCTCCATAATGCTTATATCAAACGATATTGAGGAAGCGCAAAGCATACGCGCGCCGGGTCCATAGCTGTGCAGCGCCGCGGTGGCGAATATGTAGTGCGTGAGCGTGTTATGCTCTATCATAACCCCCTTTGGCCGTCCTGTTGACCCGGAAGTATATATTATATAAGCAATATCGCCCGGTTCCGGCATACGCGCTTTAAAATCGACGACAGGCAATATATCCGCCGCCGAAATTATAGGCACATCACTAAGCGCCGCCGCCCGCTCCGCAAGACCATCTGAAACGATAACCGCCTTCGCCCCGCTGTCGCTGAGCATATACGCTATCCTTTCATCCGGCAAATCGGGATCGAGCGGCACAAACGCCGCCCCCGCTTTTACCGCCCCCATCTCGCCGGTAATAACATCGGCGTTTCTATAAGTCATAACGCCAACAGCGTCGTCCCTGCCTATTCCTAACTTTAGCAGCTTCGCGGCAGCTCCGGCCGCCAGCTCGTCCGCCTCCTTATAGCTAAGCGTTTTACCCGCGCATACAAAAGCTGCGGCGTCCGGCTGCTTCTCCACCCATTCGTTCCACAAATCGGCTATTGTGCTTTGTTTTGGGAACTCCATGCCGGTGTCGTTGAAGGTCGAGAGTATGCGTTGCCGCTCCTCGCTAGTAAGTATGTTTATAGAGTGCAGCGGCTGCGATGCATGCTTAAATACCGCCTCGAATATGGCGAGAAGATGCATGTGTATGTATTCTATTTCCTTTAGCGAATACATGGGTATAAGATGATCGTAATCTATTAAAAGCTTACCGGAATCGTCCCTATCGTGTATGTGTATGTTAAGCGAAGTGGCCTGATAGCCGGTAAAATGCCAACGCCCCTCATATGAAAAAAGGTCTGATTTTCTTTCAAATTTGGCGTTTTGATATGATAGCGTGATGTCGTAAAGCGAGTCGAGCTCTTTATTCGTCTTTCTAAGCTCTTGTAAAAGCATATCGTATGGATATTTTTGATGCTTTAAAACGGAAAACCATTCGTTAGCCGCTTTTTGAGCAAAGCCGCTGAACGTCAGCTCGTCATCAATGTTTATCCTTACCGGCACAGTGCTTACAAACATTCCGAAAGCCTGCCTCATGCTGCGACTGGTGCGGTTGTAAACCGGTGTGCTTATAATAAGGTCTTTTTTGTTTGTTATCCTGCTTATGTAAATGCTTAGTGCCGACAAAAAGAACGCAAATACCGACACGTCGAATCTAGCGCAGTAATCACGCACTTTTTGCGATAGCTCGCTGCTAAGCACATATGTTTTTCTTCTCGCCCTTGTTCCCTGCTTGCGTGGCTTTTGCTTAAGTACCGTCGGCTCCGGCAAACTGCCAAACCTCGATAGCCAAAAGCTCCTGTCCCTTTCAAACCGCTTCGAGCAAAGGTATTCCTGCTCGGCGTTTACAAAATCTATATAGCTGCCGCTAAAAACGCTGTCCGGCTCCTCATCTTTTAGCAAAAGCCCGTATGTTTCAAGCACTTTGCTTGAAAAAGTAACCATAGAAAGCGCATCTGATATAATATGGTGTATTTTTGCGTACATGCCGCCTTCTTGCTCACCTAGCCGAAAAACGGCGAAATAGCAGAGGTTTGAATCGATTAATGTAAGCGGCGTCTGGCTTTGGAGCGTATCCCATGCGTAAAGCGCCTGCTCGCCTTCGGCGCTAAAATCCAGCGTATCGATATTTCCAGGCATTTCATCTGAAACATACTGATATGCGACGCCGTCTTCCTCGCCCACTCTAAGGCGTATCGAGTCGTTGTCCCTTACATACATGCGTATAGCTTTTTTGAGCAACTCAAGGTCTATGCGGCCTTTTATTTTGAGCGTACCCGCATTGCTCCACATCGCGGTTCCCGGAAACCTTTTTTCGCTGTACCATACCCTCTGCTGAGGATGCGTCAAAGGATACTTAATCTTGTCCTTTTTCAATGCCCTTCCCCCATCTTCTGTATAAATCAAACTGAATTAGTATTGAGAAGTTCAGAAAACAAAACCTTTCTTAGTTCCGGTTCTTCCTCCGTCTTATAACAAACTGCCGCGGCATACCCCGGCAAATCGAAGGTGGCAAACCGCGCCCCCTCAATATTCGATGCCTTGTATCCGCCCTTAGTATTAAGCTCAAAACTCAGCTTCGTCAAAGGATATGAAATGCCGGTGCCTATAAACTTTACATAGCTTTCCTTAAGCGCCCAGATGGCGCAAAAATGCCGCTTATCGTAACCCGATGCCTTATACGCCCCAAACTCGGCTTTAGACATAATCCTCTTCGCGACCTCCGGCCTTACCTCATGCACTCTCTCTATATCCGCCCCCACCTCCGCCTTATCAACGGCGCAAACGGCAGCGCCGCCGCTATGGCTAAGGTTAAAGAATATGCCGCCGCTTATATACGGCTTGCCCCGCTCGGAAAAAATGAAATCCTCAGGGCCTACACTTATGCCGGCATAGTCATTAAGCGCGAATTTAACCAGCCTGTCCGACACCAGCAGCGAAATAATATGCTCTTCCTTTTTAAACCGCTGCGCCCTTTGCCTTTTCGTCTCATAAAGTTCGCCAAGCCAACGCTCTTTTATAGCAGGCGGAATTTCAGCCGGCATATCAATATAATAAACCCTCATGCTGCTTCCCCCGCGCTCGCCATTTTTTTACGCATACAAACGCCGGTATATCCACGCGCGCTATCCGCCAATTTTATACTTGCCCTGTTTAAATAAGAAAGCGCACTAAAATAGCTGTCCTTGCCTATAATAAACGCTATGTTCTTTTCGTCCATGATAATATCGATAAGAAAATCGTAAGCGGCGCGCGAAACCCTTTTCATAAATCCGGAAAAATGCACATTATACCCGGCCTTAACCGGTGATTTAATGTAATCGCTTTTACCGGCAGACACCACCGCTCCGCCTATCACCGTATGCTTTAAATCGCTACTTCTCACAATTTTATATAGTGAATAATTACGCAATGTTCATACTTCCCATCACGAAATTTCTAAAATTAACTACATTTAACATAATACCATCTTTTTCGCGCCCTATCAATGAAAACAGCGTATCCGCCGCCGCAAAATCATACCCGCCAGCACCTAAAACCATCGCCATTATATGCACAAGGAATCTATATTTATTTATGGCCGTCATATTCCCGCTAAACCTCCGAATATGGTGAATTTGGCAGGCAATCAACATACTATCGTTTATCATCTGCATATTATTAAGTGCTTTTTAAGTACTTTCTATGGCAAAATCCTTCTCGGACTGTTTCCGTATGATATAATTATCTCATATTTTTTAGGGAGAATTGATAATATGCTTACAGTTGAGAATGTGACTAAAAAATACGGCAAAACACTAGCAAACGACAGCCTGAGTTTTAGCGTTAAGTCGGGTCAGGCGGCTATACTCCTTGGCCCTAACGGAGCCGGCAAATCAACAATTATAAAATGCATAGCCGGCCTGCTGCGGTTTTCCGGCCTTATAAGCATTGAAGGACATCAAAATACATCTATAGACGCCAAGCGTGTTTTAGGGTATGTGCCGGAGATGCCCGCCGTATATGACCTTCTAACAGTATCAGAGCATATAGAGTTTATAAACAGAGCATATCGCGTTAGCGATTACAAGTACGGCGAAGAGCTGCTTGAGCGCTTTGAAATGGCCGACAAAAAATCTAAACTTGGCAAAGAGCTGTCAAAAGGCATGCAGCAAAAGCTTTCGATATGCTGCGCTCTTTCGCATAAGCCGTCGGTTATAGTGCTCGATGAGCCGCTTGTCGGCCTCGACCCTCACGCTATAAAAGAGCTTAAGCTTATTATAACCGAGCTTAAACAGCAGGGCGCCGCGCTGCTTATAAGCACGCATATGCTCGATAGCGTTGAGGACTACTGGGACGTCGCCCATATAATGATGCATGGCAAAATAGCCGCCACCAGCATAAACCCCGGCGGCGAAGCCGGAGCCAAATCGCTTGAGGAGCTGTTTTTTAGCATAACAGAAAGCGGAGGTGGCAAATAATGAGCGCCGCCTTAACTTACGTTCTTGCCGCGCGGCTTAAAAACAACATAAAAGGCTTGCTAAAAAGCCCCGGTAAACTGACTTACGCCTTAATACTCATTGCCGTTCTGGTATTGTCGGCGACTACTCAGAATATGGACGGCGCAGCGCATGGCGATTACCGCGATATACGCGAACTTTACGCCATCGCCCTTGCCCTCTATACTATTATGTTCGTGCTTATATCGCATAACGGCTTTCAGCGCGGAGCCAGCATGTTCTCGCTGCCCGATGTAAACCTAGTGTTCACATCGCCTATAAGTCCGGCAAAGGTTTTGTTTTACGGCCTTTTCCAGCAGCTTGGCTCATCGATTATAATTGGTTTTTTTATATTCTTCCAATACGGCTGGATAAGCTCGATATACGGTGCCGGCTTTGAAGTGTTGCTCGCTATATTCGCCGCTTACGCTGTAACCGTTTTCCTCGCCCAGCTTACCGCCATGGCGATATATTCTTTTACAAACTCCAACTTCAAAAGGCTAAGAGTGATAAAAACGATCTTTTACGGCATAGTCATAGCATACGCCGCCGCGGCACTGCTGTTTTTAGCCGGCGATTATTCAAACCTGCTCCCCCGCGCCTTAGAAGCGGCTACAAGTCTGCCGGCGATGCTTTTCCCGGTATCAGGCTGGGCGGCGTCAGGTGTTTACGGCCTTTTAACCGGCAGTACTTTAACCTCGCTTTTGGGCCTCGCGCTTTGCGTGGCTTATACTGCGGCCATAGTAATTCTTATTATAAAAACAAAGCAGGATTATTATGAAGACGTTCTTTCCGCCGCCGAAACATCGTTTTCGGCGCTTGAGGCAAAGAAAAGCGGTAATCTTAGCGAGGCGTCTATTCGTGGCGTGCGTACCGGCAAAATAGGCATAGGCAACGGCGAAGGCGCAGATGCTTTCTATTATAAGCACATTGTTGAGAACAGGCGATCGCGAGTGTTCATACTAAGCGGCTCCTCGCTTATATTCGCCGTATGCATAATAATATATGCCTACTTCACTAAAAGCATGGGGCTTATACCTATAATCGCGTTTAGCACTTATATGCAGTTTTTCTCAGTCGCCATGGGAAGGCTGTCAAAAGAACTTATGAAGCCTTATATATACCTTGTCCCCGCCTCTCCTTATAAAAAGCTTGTAGCTTCCATAAAGGAAAGCTTTTCGGGCTTTGTAGTCGAAGCGGTGATTGTATTTTTGCCTATATCCTTCATACTTAATTTGCCGCCTCTTCTAACGCTATTGTGCATAGCTGTGCGGATATCCTTCGCTATGCTGTTTACAGCCGTTAATATACTGGTTCAGCGGGTATTTGGTTCATCGCCTATGAAAACGCTGATATTCCTTTTCTACTTCCTTGCCTTTATATTGATGTGCGCACCGGGCGTTATAGCCGCTATATTGCTTATATCAAACGGCTTTGTAATAGTATCTGAAGATGTGACGATGCTCATCTCTCTTATAGCTTTAAACATACCTGTTTCACTTCTGGTTTTCTACCTTTGCAGAAATATGCTTAAGTATTCGGAGCTTAATTCGAGATAACTTTTAAAAGCTTATATTCCGGCGGGGCGATATAATTGCGCTCCTCCTTTATTTTTTCTTAAACGGCAATCGCGCCGGCGCGTCAATAACATGAGCGTCTTTTGTAAACCGCGAGCCGTGGCACGGGCAGTCATAGCTACCCTCTTCCTTATTAAAACGCAGCCGGCAACCCATATGCGAGCAGATAGGATCATCCCGGCGCACAATACCGCCTATATAAGACGCCGCCATCGCAGCCATATTACCGGCTATGGCGCCAAGCCCCGGAAATATGCTGCGCCTGGGCGAGTAAACTTGCGCCAAAGGATTGTTTATGCCCATAATTATATCCCTAAGTATATTCGCCGCCGTCATAGAGCCGGTTATACCCCACTTGGCAAAGCCTGCCGCCGTTAAAAGTCGGGGCATAGACCGCGCATACTCCCCTATATAAGGCAGATCGTCGGGCGGCATACCATCTTGTGCCGACCACCTGTTTATAACGGCTCCGCCAAAATGTTTTTTTGCGTGGTTCGCCAGTCTGTCATGCCTTTTTACCGGACGGCGCGCGCCGCATTTATAATCAAAACCTGACACTATAAGCACATCCCTGTTCATACGCACAGAAAACCCATCTCCATCAAGCGATAAGTGCATGCCGCGAACATTACCGCCCCGCATAGCCAATACGTTTGAGCGGTTCTGCTGAAGCTTTATGAAGTAATAGCCCGGTGCGTTTATAATAGGATACCGTGTCGCCATTATGACATGTCCGGCGGTAACACTGCCCCTGTCAGTAATGACCCTGCCCTCTTGATATTCAAGCATTCTGCTATTTTCAAATATGCGGCAGCCGCCCTTTGACAGCTCTAGCGCCACCGCCCTCATATATTTAACCGGATGAAACATCGCCTGATTCTTAAACCGCATAGACGCCAGTACCTCAAAAGGCAATTCGCTCTCTTCATGCATATCCGCCACAAGACCGCATTTTTGGGCGGCATCCGTCTCTTTATACAGCTTTTCGGCATTCTGCGCGGTGTTTGAAAAGGTATAGGCGTCCGCCCTAACAAAATCACAGTCTATACTAAGCTCATCTATAAGCTCGGCGTATTGCTCTATCGCTCTCGTCTGCGACATAGCATGAGCCTGAGCTACATCCTGTCCCCATTTTTTTATAAGATTTGAGTATATAACACCTTGCTGCGCCGTTATTTTCGCCGTAGTATGGCCGCTAGTACCGTTGCCTATGCGGTTGGCTTCTATAAGCACCACACTCACACCCGCCCTTTGCAGCAACAGCGCTGCGTTAAGTCCGCATAAACCGCCGCCCACCACCGCTACATCCGCCTTGTGCGCGCCCTCTAGCGTTCCGAATTTCGGCATTTCCTCATTAAGCCAATAAGAATCAGAGCCCATTTTTATCTCCTTGGACGTTTTTTCTTATTGTGCGTATCACTGGCCTGTTTAATCCCTGCTTGACTAAGTTTAAGCGGCGCATATAAAATATATGAATATGGCCACGACAACTTACCCGGCCAGACAGCGAGGCGCAACCGCCTCAAATATAGCTTTTTGGGGGAAATCGCTTATGCCGCTTACAGGTACGCTGGTAAACGCCGCCGCCATACTGGTTGGTGGATTAACAGGTTATATATTTAGAAAAAAACTGCCGCAAAAATATCTCGCCCTTAATATGAACGCCGTCGCGCTTGTTGTTTTAATGCTCGGAATGCAGTACGCGCTGCAATCACAGCAACTGCTCTGCCTTATGATAAGCATATTATGCGGCACAGCGCTAGGTACTATGCTGCGCCTACACGACCGCCTCTCAGACCTCGGCGATTGGCTAAAAGATAAGCTTAAAGCCGGCGATGGCAAATTCGCCGAAGGATTTGTAACAAGCGTGCTGCTGTTTTGCACCGGAGCTATGGCTGTAACCGGCGCGATACAAAGCGGCATGAGCCACGACCATAGCACGCTGCTGCTAAAGGCGGTCATGGACGGAGTAATATCAATTTTCCTTACTTCCGCTATGGGTCTTGGCGTACTGTTTTCAGCTCTCGCCGTTCTTATTTATCAAGGCGTAATAGCGCTCGGCGCTCACGCTCTTTCCGGCGTAATGGCAGGCCCTGCACTTACTGAAATAACGGCGGTAGGCGGCATACTTTTAATAGCGCTCGGCCTTACAATGCTTGAAGTAAAGCAGTTTCGCGTTTCGGATATGCTGCCCTCAATATTTTTGCCCATAGCCTTTTTGCCGCTTATAAACCTTCTTGTAAATATGTTCTAATCAGTCGTTTAAATCGGCTTTGTCTGCATCAAGCAGAAACTGCGTCTGATACAGGCGGTAATAATATCCTTCTTTAGCCATAAGCTCATCATGCGGGCCGTATTCCTTTATGCCCTCATCATCTATAAACGCTATCATATCCGCCGAGCGCACTGTCGAAAGCCGGTGCGCTATTATAAGCGAGGTACGTCCCCTACTAAGCTCATCAAGCGCCTGGCCGATTTTGTGTTCTGTTTCAAGGTCTAACGCCGATGTCGCCTCATCAAGTATAAGTATAGGCGGGTTTTTAAGGAATATCCGAGCTATGCTTATCCTCTGCTTCTGCCCGCCCGACAGCATTACTCCCCTCTCACCGCACATAGTATCATAGCCATCTTCAAGCGACATAACAAAGTCATGTATCTCGGCTTTTTTCGCCGCCGCCTCAACCTCCTCGCGCGACGCTTTTACATTACCATAGAGTATATTGTCGTATATGCTGCCGGCAAACAGGAATACGTCCTGCTGCACAATGCCTATCTTTTCACGCAGCGAAGCAAGCGTAAATTGCCTTATATCTCGGCCGTCTATTGTAATAGTGCCGCTGTCGATATCGTAAAAGCGGGGCAGCAACTGGCAAAGCGTTGTTTTTCCGCCGCCTGATGGCCCCACCAGCGCCACGCGGCTGCCCGCCTTTATATCAAGATTAACACCGTTAAGCACCTTAACGCCCTTGTCGTATGAAAAGCTAACGTCCTTTATAATTATATCGCCCTTAACCTCGCCAAAAGCCTCAGCACCCGGCAAATCCTTTATGTCCGGCTCAACCTCCATAAGCTCTACAAAGCGGGAAAAGCCGGCCATGCCCGTTTCATATTGTTCAACGAAGGCCGTCAGCCGTCTTATAGGCTGAAGAAAGGCGCTTACAAACAGCGTAAACGTCACTATGTCGGTAGCGTCCATATCGCCTCTCATAACCAGCAGCCCGCCCACAACGATAACCATTACATATTGTATGCTTGTCATAAATTCCATGCCGCTGTGGTAAATGCCCATGGCCTTATAAAAATGCCGCTTGGACTTTCTAAAATCCCTGTTGCCCCTTTCAAACTTCTCAAGCTCATACTCCTCGTTTGAAAACGCCGTCGCCACGCGTATGCCGGATATGCTGCTCTCTATACCGGCGTTTATGCCCGCCGTGCTCTCTTTAACCTCCCTTGAAGCCCTAGACATTCTTCTCCTGTTCCTTATAGTAAAGAACAGCAGCGCCGGAACCAGCGCAAACAGCACCAGCGCCAGTTTCCATTGAATAAACAGCAGCGCTATAAACGCGCCTATAAACGTTATAAGCGATATAAACAGATCTTCCGGCCCGTGATGCGCCAGCTCCGTTATCTCAAAGAGGTCATTCATAACCCGCGACATAAGATGACCCGTCCGCGTTTTATCATAAAAGCTAAAAGACAGCTTCTGCAGATGCGAAAAAAGGTCGCGGCGCATGTCCGCCTCCATCTTCACACCAAGTATATGCCCCCAATAATCTACTATATACTGCATACCGCCTCTTAATACATACAGCAGCACCAGCCCCGCCGCCAGTACGAAAAACGGAGCGTACAGATTTTGCGGCAGCAGGTTTTGCAGCGCATAACGCGACACCAGCGGAAACCCTAAATCAACCAGCGCTATCATAAGCGCGCACGACATATCCAGTATAAAAAGCCGCATATGCGGTTTATAATACGCTAGAAAGCGCTTCAGTTTATAATTTTTGCTTTTCTCTCCCATAATGTTTGCCTCATAATTGTGTTATTATTGTAATTCGAATTCTACCAACAGCTTTTTAAAAATACAATCCCCCTACCTTTTCTTTAGAAAAGGTAGGACCAAAAGAAATCTCTTGCGCCTTTAAAATGCGTTTGTCTACATAGCGTAACAAAAAGCCTCTTAAGTATCGAAACACAAGCCAATAGAAACCTCTCACAACCATAAAATACGTTTGTTTACATCTCGCAACAAAAAGCCTCTTAAGTATCGAAACGCAAACCAATAGAAACCTCTCGCAACCATAAAATACGTTTGTTTACATCTCGCAACAAAAAGCCTCTTAAGTATTGAAACACAAGCCAATAGAAACCTCTCGCAACAAAAAGCCTCTTAAGTATTGAAACATATCCCAATAGAAACCTCTTGCGCCCGTGAGATATGTTTACCCACACCACGAAACAAACATCCCTCCAATACTGAAACGCAAACTTAAAGAACCCCCGCGCCCGTAATTTACTCGCGCTTGCATCGCATAACAAAAACTCTACGGCAATATACATCAGCTTAGAAATGCGAAGCATTTCTGCAAAGTCTTTTGCTTCTTTTCTTCTAGAAAAGAAGCGGGAGTATGAGGGCTGCGCCCTCATATCGTCCCCCGTCCTCTCGTCCTCTCGTCCTCTCGTCCTCTCGTCCTCTCGTCCTCTCGTCCCATCGTTCCTAGTTGTTACCAATGCCCCGGCGAACAAAAAAGCGCGCCGAGGCGCACTTTCGTCATGACCGATTGAGTTTTCCAATGTCAGATTATTCTATGCCCCACTTGTCGAGCAGTTGCTGCAACTCGCCGCTCTTTTCTATTTCGGTTATAGTCTGGCTTATCTTTTCCGCTAGCTTCTGCTCACCACCGCTCAGCACCACGCAATACTTTATATCGCCAAGCGACTCCGGCAATATTGTGGTGTCGACATCAACCATAGCGCAGAGTGTGGCGAATCCCGAGCAAAAAGCGTCTATAGTGCCGTTTTTAAGAGCCTCCACCGCCTCGGGATACGAAGCGATGCTGATTGGCTCAAAATCCAGCTTCTTGTCCTGTTGAAGGCCTGTTAGCATAGCGCCTATAACATCCGGGTTGGTATAGCCTATTTTACCTCCGCCTTTTACAATATCATCGGCGGACGCAAAACCACCCTTAAGGCACATAAGCCCTGCCGCGTCTATATAATACGGCTTACTGTACGATACGCTCTTGCTGCGCCCCTCCTCGTATGCCATGGTGGAAACTATAAAATCGACATCCTCGCTTTGCAACAAAGGATATGCTGTGCAACTGTTGACCTCAACCTCCCGCACATGAACATTGTCCTCGGTTATCTTTTCTGAAAGCAGCTTAGCCAGCTCTGGCTCAAACCCGTTTATATTGCCATCTTCGTCTTTAAAAGCGAATTTAGGTGTCTTGGTTTTAAAACCTACTCTTATTATGCCGCGCTGCTCAATGCCGCTAAGCAGCTTTGATGCTCCGGCGCCTCCGCATGCCGTCAACATAGCCACGGCTAATACAACCGCGAACACCTTCATATATTTACTTATTTTTCCAAATAAATCTCTTTTCAAAACAATCTCCCAAGTTAAAATTTATCCTGCGTTGGTATTGTACTCCAATTCACATTATTACGCAAGTATTACGCGCCCTTTATAAAAACTAAATATTACCAGTCTATTATTGCTTAATTCCGAAACATCTCTCATTATTATTTCATGTTTTAACCATATTTAGTCAGATTAAAGCCACAAAATAGCCGCTGTTTGCCATCCGATTCCATCAAAATAAACGGTGGCAAAGCGGGCTTATATAAACCGATTGATATAATGGCATTTTTGGTGATATAATGTATACTTAGCTGGAAAATGCGTGTATATTACCCACTCTAACTGCCAGCATTATATATAAAGGGAGTAAATTTGTAAATGTCCACACATTGCAATACCGCGCCATACCTTAAAGAGACCGCTGCCGTTATACCGGAGATACTGTTGCCGCGCACCGGCGTTGATATGGAAAAATGGGCGGTTATTGCCTGCGATCAGTATACTTCACAGATAGAATACTGGCAAACTGCTGATGATCTTGTAAAAGAAGCGCCCAGTACCCTTCGCATAACGTTGCCCGAAGTATACCTTGAGGACGAAGACAAGCCCGAGCGCATAGCCGGTATACGCGGAGCTATGCGTAAGTATATAGATGAAGGTATATTTGAAAAGCATCGCGGCATTGTATATGTTGAGCGGCAAACCACCATGGGATTAAGAAAAGGGCTGGTACTGGCGCTTGACCTGGACAGATACGACTACAGCCCCAACTCGCAATCTTTGATTCGCGCCACAGAAGGCACAATTATAGAGCGTATACCCCCTAGGGTAGAGATAAGGCGCGGCGCTCCGCTTGAAACACCGCATATAATGGTTCTTATAGACGATGAGAAAAACATTGTCATAGGCGGCGCCGAGCGCGCTAAGAACTGCTATAAAAAGCTGTACGGCTTTGAGCTTATGAAGGGCGCGGGACGCATAGACGGCTGGTTGGCCGAAAAAGACAGCGACACCGACGCTATACTAACCGCTTTAGCCGAACTATCTAAAGGACGCTCGCTTTTATACGCCGTAGGCGATGGCAATCATTCACTCGCTACCGCTAAAGCGTGTTACGAGGAGCTTAAGGCGAAAGATAAAGAGGCGGCTAAAACCTCGGCGGCGAGGTTTGCGCTTGTTGAGATAGTCAACCTGCATGACTCGGCGCTTGAATTTGAGCCTATTCACAGAATTCTTTTCTCTGTCGATACTAACTGTACCGAGCGAATTGTTGAATTGCTTTTAGCCGCCGGTAATCGCGGCGTCAGCCTTAATTGGGAAGATAAGAGCGAGTACAGCGGTGACGGATTTTCAATAGAGCTTATTTATGGAGATAAAACAGGGCATTTGATAATCGAGAAGCCGGTATCTGACCTTGCCGTAGGAATACTACAGCCGGCTTTGGATGAATATATAAAAGAAAGCGGCGCGGCGATTGACTATGTTCATGGCCAAGAGGCGGTGCTTGAAGCGGCTAGGCGCGGTGAAAACCTCGGCCTTATACTTCCGGCAATGGATAAAAGCCACCTGTTCAGCTATATAAGCGACAACGGTCCGCTGCCGAGAAAGACTTTCTCCATGGGTGAGGCGGAGGACAAACGGTTTTATATTGAATGCAGAAAAATCTGCTGAAGTTTACGATAGGAGGTTGTGTATGGGCACAAAAGTTGTAAAATTTGGGGGAAGCTCACTGGCCGATTCCAAACAGTTTAAAAAGGTTAAGAAGATTATTTTGTCGGACAACGACAGGCGTTTTGTTATACCCTCCGCGCCTGGCAAACGTGATTATGCCGACGAAAAGATAACCGATATGTTGTATGCCTGCGCGCAGCTTACCGGAGAGGACAGAGAGGTCTGCGCCATATTTACGCGTATAGAAGAGCGCTATGGCGAAATAAAGGACAAGCTCGGCCTCAAAATAGATATAGAAAAGCATCTTGATAAGGCTCGCACCGATATACTTAACGGAGCGGGCAGAGATTATGCTGCCAGCCGCGGCGAATATTTTAACGCGCTGCTTTTAGCCGATTATCTCGGCTTTGAGTTTTTAGACGCCGCCGATGTAATCTTTTTCAAGCAGGACGGCACCCTCGACTCGGCTAAGACACAGCAGGTGCTTTCCTCCGTACTAAAAACCAAAGAAAATTCCGTTATACCCGGCTTTTATGGTTCTATGCCGGATGGCAGCATAAAAACATTTTCAAGGGGCGGCTCGGACATTACCGGCGCAATAGTAGCGCGTGCCGCATTCGCCGATGTTTATGAAAACTGGACGGACGTTTCCGGCTTTCTTATGGCAGATCCTCGCATAGTAATGAACCCTCGCTCTATAAATATGCTTACATATGCCGAGCTTAGAGAGCTTTCATACATGGGCGCTACCGTTTTGCATGAAGAAAGCATTTTCCCGGTTAAAAAAGCCGGCATACCTATAAATGTAAAAAACACAAACTTCCCTGATGAAAAAGGTACTATGATATATTCCGAAATCCCTAAAGACGTCAAGCTCAATAGCATAACCGGTGTTGCGGGGCGCAAAGGATTTACTATCGTTTCTCTTGAAAAAGATATGATGAATGCGCAATACGGCTTTGTAAGGCGGGTTCTTACAGTGCTTGAGGATCTTGGCATATCCTTTGAGCATATGCCAACCGGCATAGACACGCTTTGCCTTATAATATCCGACTCACAGCTTGAAGGTAAACTCGACATGCTGCTTGATGGGCTTAGAAGCGAAATAGATCCTGACCGCTTAGAAGTCACAACCGACCTTGCACTTATAGCAACGGTGGGATACGGCATGATACGCCGTCCCGGCATATCGGCAAAGCTCTTTGGGGCGCTGGCGGCTAAGAGAATAAACGTAAGAATGATTGATCAGGGTTCAAGCGAGCTTAATATAATAGTCGGTGTAGCTGGCAACGACTTTGAAGAGGCGGTAAGAGCGATATATGAGGCTTTTATCGACTAAGCGCTTTGCTTGAGGAAAGTATAGGGTAGCTTTTAATGGGTCTTGTTGTTTGGGACGCGGTGCAGGCGGTGCTTGTTATAGCGCTGCTAACATTCGCGGGCTGGTTTTTCTGTCGCGTTGGCTGGTTCGACAGCAAAAAAACCGGCGATATGATAGTCAGGCTGGTGATAGAGGTCACCTTCCCCTGCATGATAGTTACTAACCTATGGACATATTTTACCCGGGAAATACTCGCTTCGGCCGGAGCCGGGCTTTTAATGGGCTGGGGAAGCATTTTCACGGCCTATCTCATTTCCTGGCCGCTTTGCTCGCTGCTTAAAATACCAAAAGGACGGCGGGGGCTTTTTAAAAGCATGTTTTCGCTTTCAAACTCCATGTTTGTGGGGCTGCCGGTTTCAAAAGCGCTTTTTGGTGACGCCGGAATACCGTACGCGCTTTTTTACTACATAGCCACCACCACAACTCTTTGGACGCTCGCGCATTACACAATAAGGCGCGACGGCGAGGGAGAAGGGCGTATTTCCTTTAAAGAGGTAATACAAAAGCTGATGTCTCCCCCGCTTTTAACCTTTTTAATCTCCATATCACTTATATTAATAGGTTTCACGCCGCCAAAAATAGTGCTCGACGTAGCCGGATACCTCGGCGTTATGACAACGCCGCTTTCGCTGTTTTTTAGCGGCATTATAATTTATAAAATCGGCCTTAAAGGCCTCAAAATGGAAAAGGGCATACCGTTTGTAATGCTGTCGAGGTTTATACTATCGCCGCTTATAATGCTCCTTATAGGAACGATTATAAAAGCCGACAAACTTATGCTCAGCGTTATGGTTATACAGGCGTCCATGCCGGTTATGCTGCAAGCCTCTATACTAGGGGAAAGATACGGGGCCGACGCGGCATACGCTACAAACGGCTTTGTCTGGACGTCTTTGCTCAGCTTTGTATTTATACCATTTTATATGGTTTTGTTTTCGCTTATTTGAACGGAGGGCTAAGTGGATATTTTTTCGATACTCCAATCTGTACTTGGCGTTTTTGTCCTGGTGGCGGCGGGATACTACCTCTGCCATAGAAAAATACTCAACCGCGAGGCCGGCGATGTTTTCGCTAAGCTTGTTACTATGGTGAGTATACCCGGGCTGCTTATTTCGACAATATATAATCAATTCAGCGTATCAATGCTTAGTGAAGCGGCGCTGCTTTTTTTGGTGGGTTTTGCGGCTCAAGTTATAATAATGCTTGCCGCCATACCTTTAGCACGGCTGCTTAAAATACCCTCAAACAGGCGCGGGCTTTTTATATGCCTTTGCGCATTTGGCAATTATGTATTTGTAGGGCTACCCATCTCCTCCGCCATATTTGGAGAGGCGGCGGCAGTCGCTTCTATCTGCTTTTATATATCGAATATTATAATATTTTGGACGGTAGGGCTATTAGCTATAGCCGGCGACGCAGGTGAACAAATAACATGGCGTATAGCTCTTAAAAAAATGGCCAATCCTCCTCTTATAACGTTTTTAGTTATGACAGCGGCTATAATACTTGAAATACAGCTGCCAAAGTTCATACTGCAAACGGCGGGGTATCTTGGCGGGTTAACAACGCCTATGTCCATGCTTTTTACCGGCATAATAATTTATGATGCCGGCATTAAAGGCATGAAGCTGGAAAAAGGCGTTATCAGCGTTCTTATAATGCGCTGCGTTGTTGCGGCGGCGGTGGCTTTTGTATTGTCAAAGGCGCTGGGGCTAGGCAGTCAGGATATTAAGATTATGACGCTTTTAAGCGCCATGCCGGTGCTGTCGGCTACCTGCATAACGGCGCAGGCTTACGGCGCCGACGCTTATTATGCGGTAAAAAATTTCTTTTGGACTACTGTTGCGGGTGTTATAATTATCCCGTTATATGCTATTATACTGCTATCTATATGAGGGCGCGACGCGCCATGAAAGGAGCTTGTCTTGGTTAGACGGGTATATGTAGAAAAAAAAGAAGGTTTTAATGTTGAAGCGCGGCAAACACTTAATGATATGCGCGAAAATCTTGGTATAAAGGCTCTTAGCGGCCTTAGAATTTTCAACAGATATGACATATCCGGCATTTCGGATGAAGAATATGAGTCGGCTCGCACGCTGGTTTTTTCAGAGCCTCCTGCCGATAATGTTTACGACGAGGCGCTGCCGGATAGCGACGGCTTTATATTCGCGGTGGAGTATCTGCCGGGGCAGTATGACCAACGTGCCGATAGCGCCGCGCAATGCGTGCAACTGTTGACGCAGGGCGAAAGGCCGAAGGTAAAGGTGGCGCGTGTATATGTGCTTTTTGGTGATCTTTCAAGCGAGGATATCTCGGCTATAATCTCTTATTGCATAAACCCCGTCGATTCGCGGCAGGCGTCGCTTGACAAACCGAATACACTCTACGATGTTCTTGAATCGCCGCCAGCGGTATCTGTGCTTGACGGCTTTATAAATATGGATAAGTCGGAGCTTTTGGCGCTATGGGAGCGGTTAGGCATGGCTATGAGCCTTGACGACCTTGAGTTTTGCCGCGATTACTTCGCCTCAGAGCGTCGTAATCCCACGATAACCGAAATGAGGGTTATAGATACATACTGGTCCGACCATTGCCGCCATACTACCTTCCTTACCCGCATAGAAAAGGTGGAGATAGAGCCGGGCGAGTTTTCTAACTGTATAAAATCAGAATACGATAAATACATAGCCGCGAGAGAAAAAATCGGGCGCGCCGATCGTGATATAAACCTTATGGATATGGCTACGATATGTATGCGTGAGGCTAAGGCGGCGGGGCTGTTAGACGCGCTTGATGAATCTGAGGAAATAAATGCCTGCTCTATAAAAGCCGATATAACTGTAAACGGCGAAAAAGAGCAATGGCTTATAATGTTTAAAAACGAAACCCACAACCACCCCACCGAAATAGAGCCTTTCGGCGGCGCGGCCACCTGCCTTGGCGGAGCTATACGAGACCCGCTTTCGGGTCGGTCTTATGTCTATCAGGCGATGCGGGTAACCGGAGCCGGCAATATACTTGAGAGCATCCATGACACTATGGAGGGCAAGCTGCCGCAAAGGACAATAACCACTCAAGCAGCGAAAGGCTATTCTAGCTACGGCAATCAGATAGGACTGGCTACCGGCATAGTAGACGAGCTGTATCATGAAGGATATAAAGCCAAGCGCATGGAAATAGGCGCTGTTATAGCCGCCGCCCCCGCTAAAAACGTAGTAAGGGAGCGGCCGGCACCCGGCGACGCAATCCTCCTTATAGGCGGCAGAACGGGAAGAGATGGCTGCGGGGGAGCGACCGGCTCTAGTAAAGCGCATGATGAAGAAAGCATAGAAAGCGGCGGAGCCGAGGTGCAAAAGGGCAATCCTATTACCGAGCGCAAGCTGCAGCGACTGTTCCGCGATGCGGCTTTTAGCCGCCTTATAAAGCGGTGCAACGACTTTGGAGCTGGCGGCGTATGCGTAGCTATAGGCGAGCTTGCCGATGGAATTTTGGTAAACCTAGACTCTGTTCCTAAAAAATATGAAGGATTAGACGGTACTGAGCTGGCCATATCTGAATCTCAGGAGCGTATGGCCGTCGTTGTCGACGCCAAAAATGCGCAGCGCATAAAAGAGCTGGCGGCGCTAGAGAATCTTGAGGCTACCGTTGTAGCCGAGGTTACCGGCGACGCTAGGATGGTAATGCATTGGCGCGGCGATACTATTGTAAATATATCAAGAGATTTTCTAAATACAAATGGAGTTACGCAAAAAGCCGAGGTTTTGGTAAAAGCGCCGGCTAAGCCGCGACCCAAGATTATAGAGGGCAGCGCGCTTGATAAATGGAAAGCGGCGGTATCAGACCTAAACGGCTGCTCAAAGCAGGGCATGGCGGAAATATTCGACTCCACCGTCGGCGCGGCTACAGTTTTAATGCCGTTTGGCGGCAAAACGCAGCTTACACCGGCTAAGGTTATGGCGGCGCATCTACCTGTGCTGCATGGGCATACAGACGACGGCACTCTTATGAGCTTTGGCATCGACCCGCATACCGGCAGTTGGAGCCCGTTCCATGGCGGCATGAACGCTGTCGTATACGCGGCTGCGAATATAGTAGCGGCGGGAGGCGATATTAAAAACTGCTTCCTATCGCTTCAGGAATACTTTGAGCGACTGGGCAACGAAAGTGAAAGATGGGGCAAGCCGTTCGCGGCGCTGCTAGGAGCGCAGGCGGCGCAAAGAGGACTTAAAATAGCCGCGATAGGCGGTAAGGACAGCATGTCCGGCAGCTTTAACGAGCTTGACGTGCCGCCTACCATTTGCGCTTTTGCCGTATGCCCCGCCGATATGACAAAAATAGTATCGCCGGAATTTAAGGCGGCGGGCAATATATTAAGATATATAAAAGCCGATAAACTATCCGGCGGAGTGATAGATTTTGAAAAGCTCCTTAGCGGCTTTAATAAAATAACTGACCTTATATCGAAGGGCAAAGCCGTTTCGGCGGCGGCTGTCGGCATAAAAGGTGTTGCTCATACCATAGCGACCTGCTGTTTTGGCAACACATTAGGCGTGGAGCTTGAAAACAACCTAAGCGATGATGAGCTTTTTGGCGATAACTGCGGCGGCATAATAATTGAGCTTTTAGAAGATATCGACATAGGAGTAAGGCTAGGACGGATAAGCGAGCGATCCGCTATAACAGCGCCGGACTACGATATACCGGTTATAGAGCTGCAAAAGTCTTTTACCGGCAAGCTTGATACTGTTTTCCCCACCACCGCCGCGCCTTCATCAATAAGCGGCGACATGCCCCTTTATAGCGCCAAGAGCACAGTGCGGCCCAAGGCCAAAATAGCAGCGCCGCGCGTTGTGATACCCGTCTCCCCCGGCACCAATTGCGAATACGATTCTCTTTTGGCGTTTGAGCGGGCAGGAGCCAAAGTTCAGACAGTTATAATAAGAAACCTCACTCCGGCGGATATAGAGGACAGCATAAAAGAGCTGGCCAACGCTATATCCAACAGTCAGATAATAATGCTGCCCGGTGGCTTTAGCGGCGGTGACGAGCCGGACGGCAGCGGCAAATTCATAGCGACAATGTTTAGAAACCCCCGCATATCCGACGCCGTAACATCGCTTATGGACGACAGGGACGGGCTTATACTCGGCATATGCAACGGATTCCAGGCTTTAATAAAGCTCGGCCTCGTGCCTTACGGGCGCATATGCGATATGACGCCGGACAGCCCCACTCTTACCTTCAACACTATAGGCCGTCATGTCAGCCGCATAGTAAATACAAGGGTAACAAGCGTGCTGTCGCCGTGGCTGTCTTTGTGCGAGCCGGGTCAAGTTCACGCTATACCGGTATCGCATGGTGAAGGCAGGTTTATCGGCCAAGATGATGAAATAGCGCGGCTCTTTAAAAGCGGGCAGATAGCCACGCAGTATGTAGGAGAGGATGGCGTTCCCTCAGCTCAAATGCCTTATAACCCCAACGGCTCTATGTATGCTGTTGAAGGACTTTGCAGTCCCGATGGACGTATACTCGGTAAAATGGGGCATAGCGAGCGGTATTCAAAAGGGCTTTATATAAATGTACCGGGCGATTTTGAGCAGCATATTTTCAAAAGCGGCGTTGAGTATTTCTCTTAAAATCTAAATCGCCTAAAAATATAGAGGCTCCGCATGGAGCCTCTTTTACATCTTTCTTTGCTCTATTCTTGCTAAAATGTGGCATGTGCGGCATTTTATAAAGTTTTGGATCAAACCCTTTTTAAAGGGTTTACCGCCGGAAGCTTCAGGCGGTTTAAAAATGATAGATAACAACAGAGCCAATATATGATAATATATTCTTATGATTACACAGGAGGAATTGCATTGTCGTTTGTTAAATTTTCGGACAGCGTTTGCATGTTCGATGTAACTCCGCTGGAAAATCTATACATTGAGGAATACATGCGCCGCGCGCCGGGCGACTTTGTCAAGGTGTATATATACGGGCTTATGCATTGCTATCATGCCCGCGAAGCCACGACAAGGACGTTTGCGCACGCGCTTTCGCTAGAGGAAAACGAGGTGCTAAACGCCTTTAACTACTGGGAGCGCCAAGGGCTTATACGCCGTAGCGGCAACAGCTATGAATATATGCCGGCAAAGGCGGTAATAGAGCTTGACCGCGACACCGCCTCGGTGCTTTATAAATACAAAGATTTTAACAACCGCCTTCAAGAGCTGCTGCCCGGCCGCCTGCTGCTGCAAAACGATTTCCAACGCGCGTACGATTGGATAGAAATATACAATCTTGAGCCGGACGCGGTGCTCGTACTCATTTCATGGTGCGTAAGCAGAAAAGGCCCTAAGATATCTTTCGCGTATATCGATAAAGTTGCGAAGGACTGGGCGTCGCTCGGTATAATAACGCTGGAGCGAGCGGAAGAACATATAAGGCGCGACGAGGCGCTGCGCTCCGCCGTAGGCGGCATATTGGCGCATATAGGCATAAAGCGCGCGCCTACTGTTGACGAACATAAGCTTTATTCTAAATGGACATCTGAGTGGGGATTCACGCGCGAAGCGGTAACCGCCGCCTGCCTCGATATGAGCCGGACGCGCAATCCCAATATGGCGTATCTTGATAAGGTGCTTGAAAGCTATCGGGCGCAGGGGATTCTAACCGCCGAAGACATAACGGCGGCGCAAAGCGGCAAGGCCGACCTTAACCGCAGCGTAGGCGAAATGCTTTATAATCTTGCTATAAAAGGAGCGCCCGCCCCCGCCCATATAGAGATGTACAAGCGCTGGAGCGAGGAATGGGGCTTTGAGCATAAATCGATAATACACGCCTGCAAGCACGCGGCGCTCGAGGGCAATCCCTCCCCCGCCTATGTTGAAGCCGAGCTTTGGGCGCTTAAAACAGACGGCATAACAACTCTCGCGCAGGTTAAAGCATATTATGAGGAAAGCCGCGAAACCGATCACGAATTACGTGCTGTTTTTAACTGCGCGGGCATAAAGCGCAGCCCGTCGGCTACAGATAGGAAATGGTACGCACGGGCGACGAGTGAATACGGCATGAGCTCGGAACTTATATGTCATGCCGCGTCTTTGGCACAGGAAGCGCGCAATAAAACGGCCTTTATACAAAAAGTGCTGGATGAGTGGCATAAAAACGGCGTAAAAACGCCGGACGAGGCCAGGGCGAGAAAACCCAAGCACAGTCAAAGCGGCACGAAATACGATATGCACGACTATTCCGATGTTGCCGATACACTATACAATAATTATTGAGGAACCGATTTATGTCTGTCGAACAAAACATACTTAGAGAATATGAGCGGCTGCGTCTTAAAAACGAGCTGGAGCTTGAGGAAAGGCTGGCTAAAGTGTCTTGCCTGCCCGGCGTATCCAAAATTCAGCGGCGGTTGGGCAAGGAATACTCCGCCTTTTTCGCCTGCCGCCCCGGTGCCGCCGAACGCGATGACGCTCTTAAGCGCATAGCTTCGCTAAACGATCAAATAAAGGCGGCACTTGAAGCGTCAGGGCTTACCCGCGATTATCTTGAGCCGCAATACCATTGTAAAACATGCCGCGATACCGGCTTTTTAGAAAACAGCCGTCGCTGCCGCTGCTTTGAAAAGAAAATTGCCGCTTATTACGCTAAAGCATGGGGCATGGCGGATACCGGCGCAAGCTTTTCAAGCTTCGATCTTTCGGTATTCAAGGATGCGGAGCACTTAGAGCATATAAAAAGGCTGTTGCCGGTTTGCAAAAAATATGCCTCCGACTTCCCTGCCACAAAAAAGCGCAATATGCTTTTTATAGGCAAGGCGGGGCTTGGAAAAACGTATATGATGGAAAGCGTATGCCGCGAGGTTTCCAGCCGCGGCCACGGCGTAATATTTATAACCGCCTACCGGCTTATAGAGATAATAATGCAGTCGGGCTTTGGCGATGAGCGCGCCACCGCCGTTTCAGAGCTTATTTCCTGCCCGCTTTTAGCCATAGACGACCTGGGCAGCGAGCCTATGTATAACAATATGACTGTCGAAATTCTTTTCAACATATTAAATGAGCGTATGACGCGCCGCCGGCATACACTAATATGTACAAACCTCGTTTTAGAGCGCATACAGGAGCGCTATGGCGATAGAATAGCCTCCCGGCTTTTTGATACCGGCAGCACAATAATATCGCTTTTTAAAGGGCGTGACCTTCGGCTTTCCCACCACTTTTAAAGCCGGCAATCAGAAAGTGCTTGTATGGCGCGGCGGCGTGTGTTATAATCCATGTATTATTAACGAAAGGCAAAGGATATGGAACAGCTTCTGGCGTTGACATTCGTATTCGTGTATTTTAGCTTTAGCTTCCTCTTTATGGGCTACGGCTATTTTAAGTACTCGAAAATCGAATCGGCGCATAAGCGATACCGTATTATGGAAATATAAACGTAGAACCCTGTTTTAACGGTTACAACGGATGCTTATGCGGCATCCGTTTTTTATATTTGATTTAAAGTTAAGGAGCGAATTTAAATGATAGTAGTTATGAAAGGCGGCTCGCCCAAGGGCGAGACGGAGAATGTCGTTAAAGAACTGGAGGGATTGGGAATGCAGGTGCAAATGAATGACGGCATAGGCTGTATGGTGCTTGGCGTTATAGGCGATACGATATCCATAGACAAGGATAAAATAAGCATGATGCCGGGCGTAGACCGTATTATGCCGGTTAGTGAGCCGTTCAAAAAAGCCAACCGCAAAGTCCATCCCGGCGATACAATTATAAGGGTTGGTAATGTTACGGTAGGCGGCAAAAAGCTTACCGTTATGGCGGGGCCGTGTTCGGTTGAAAGCAAAGATCAGATAGGAGCCGTTGCTATGGCGGTAAAAGACGCCGGCGCTAAAATGCTGCGCGGCGGAGCCTACAAGCCAAGAACATCGCCTTACGCTTTCCAAGGCCTTGAAAAGCAGGGGCTTGACATGCTGCTTATGGCACGAGAGCTTACCGGCCTTCCCATAGTTACAGAAATAATGTCGCCGCGCCATGTTGAGATGTTTGAAATGGTTGTAGACGTAATACAGATAGGCGCACGCAATATGCAAAATTTCGATTTGCTAAAAGAAGTTGGGCGCACCAAAAAGCCGGTGCTTTTAAAGCGCGGCCTGTCTTCAACAATAGAGGAATGGCTTATGTCGGCGGAATACATACTCAACATGGGCAACCCCAATGTAATACTATGCGAGCGCGGCATACGCACATTTGAAACATACACCAGAAACACACTCGATCTAAGCTCTATACCCGCCGTAAAGCGCATGAGCCACCTTCCCATAATAGTAGACCCCTCCCACGCCTGCGGCATGTCATGGATGGTCGAAAGCATGGCAATGGCGGCGGTGGCGGCGGGCGCAGACGGACTTTTGATAGAAGTGCATAACGACCCTAAAGGCGCGCTTTGTGACGGGCCGCAGTCCCTCACTCCTGAGCAGTTCGATTCCCTTATGCAAAAGCTAAGGCAGCTTGCCCCGCTTGTAGGGCGGGAGCTTGATTAAGGAGCAATTATGTTTACCACCGTTATAGTCGGCCTTGGGCTTATGGGCGGATCGTTCGCCATGGCGGCACAAGGCTTTAAAGGCGGCAGGATATGCGCTATTGATACCGATAAACAAGTAATGGCGGCGGCGCTTAAAAGCGGCGTTATTGAAAGCGGCTCATCATCGCCCGATATTATATCCAAAGCCGACCTTGCAATATTATGCTTAAATCCCGCCGACACCATTTCGTTTATACAGCGAAACGCCGCGCTTTTTAAGCCGGGAAGCCTTGTTACCGATATATCCGGCGTTAAGCGGGCGATACACCCCGCCATAGCCTTGCTGCCACCGGAAGTAGAGTATGTAGGCTCGCACCCCATGGCGGGACGAGAATGCAGCGGATTTAAAAACGCCCAGAAAGACTTATTTAAGGGCGCGAATTATATAATAACTCCGGAAAACGCATCTGATAAAAGCGTATCCCTTATACGCGAGCTGGCCGCCTATATAGGATGCTCAAATATAATAACCTCAACCGCCGAAACGCACGACCGCAACATAGCATACACCAGCCAGCTTATGCATGTACTAGCGGCGGCAATATGCTTTGACAGCGACTTAAAAGCGTCTATTGGGTTTGACGGCAACAGCTTTCGCGACTGTACTCGAGTTGCCAAGCTTGATCCTTTGATGTGGAGCAGCCTTTTTGCTTTAAATGCCGACTATTTATCATCGTCGGTAAAAAAGCTCGAGGATTCGCTTGGATATTTGCGGCTGCTTATAGAAGGGCGAAACACGAAGGACATCGAACAGGCGCTTTTAAAGGCGGTAAAACTAAAGGAGGAATGGCAAAATGCAAAGGATTCACGTTAACTTAGCCGGCAGCAGCTATGACATACTTATAAAAAGCCGCCTTTTACACGAAGCCGGCAATAATATACCGCTCCCCCAAGGCAGGAAACTGGCTGTGGTATGCGACAGCAGAGTCGCCGCTCTATACTCTGACGCGGCGCTAAACGCTTTTGCTGCCGCCGGATACGAAGCATCTTTGGTAATAACTGGCGAAGGCGAAGCTTCAAAGAGCATGGATATGATTATGCGGCTGTATGATAAATTCATAGAGCTTAATATAAGCCGCGGCGACGGCATCGTCGCACTTGGCGGCGGCACAACCGGCGATTCGGCGGGATTCGCCGCTGCTACATATCTTCGCGGCGTTCCGCTTTTTATGATACCTACAACGCTGCTTTCACAAGTCGACAGCTCTGTCGGCGGCAAAACTGCTATAAATCTGCCGCAGGGCAAAAACCTTGTAGGCGCTTTTCATCAGCCTTCCGGCGTTATAATAGACACCTCCCTCCTCTCAACACTGGAACCACGCCAGTTCGCCTCCGGCATGGCAGAGGTAATAAAAACCGCCGCCATAGCCGACGCCGAGCTTTTTAGCCAGCTGGAGAGGTTTGATAACACTGCGCTACACCAAAACCTCGATAGAGTTATAGCGCGCTGCTGTGAAATAAAAAGAGGCTATGTGCAAGACGACGCCTTAGATACCGGCGTGCGTATGCAGCTCAACTTCGGCCATACTCTCGGCCACGCAATAGAGGCGGCGGCGGGCTACGGCGAAATAACGCATGGAGAAGGCGTGGCTATAGGCATGTACGCCGCCGCGCGGTTTGGAGAAAGCGAAGGCATAACGCCGCTGGGCAGCGCCGAGCGCATAAAGGCTGTGCTGCAAAAAAACAATCTGCCGTATAAAGCGCCGCACCTTGAAGGCGTGCTGTCGGCGCTTAAAAAGGATAAAAAAGCCGGCGGCGGCGCTGTAAAGCTGGTGCTGCTTGAAAGTATTGGTCGGACCACAACGCTTGAAGTATCGCTTGATAGAGCTGCGCTACTTTGGGAGGCGGTAAAATGAGCATTATAATACCTCCCGCCACTTTAAGCGGTGCGATAAAAATACAGCCTTCAAAAAGCATGACGCACCGCGCCGCTATATGCGCAGCGCTAGCGGGAAAAGGAGCAGCCGTTATAAACGCCGGCCGCTCGGAAGACACTGCCGCTACGCTCGGTGCGCTGGCCTCCCTCGGTATAGCATCTTTTAATCAAAAAGGTAATGCGCTTTACGTATCGGAGCCAAAGCCGGGCAGTCAGGGCATAGCCGACTGCGGCGAGTCCGGCTCAACGCTGCGGTTTTTAATCCCGATAGCTCTTTTAAACGGCGGCGGCGTATTTTCAGGACGCGGCAGGCTTATGCAGCGCCCGCTCGACGTTTACCGCGATATATTCACACCTATGGGTGTTACATGGCAGCAGAAAAAAAACCACTTAAGCATAAGCGGCAAACTTTCCCCCGGCGAATACCGGCTGCCCGGAAATGTAAGCTCGCAGTTTGTATCGGGTCTGCTGTTCGCGCTGCCGCTTACAGCTTCCGGCTCTGTTATATCGCTTAGCGCAACTGTGGAATCGCGCGGCTATATAGATATGACGCTTGAAGCGATGTCACGCTTTGGCGTTTGGGCAGGCTGGCTGGACCAACGCACAATTGAAATACCCGGAAATCAAAGCTATAAGCCGGCCAAAATGACGGTGGAAGGCGACTACTCTCACGCCGCCTTTTTCCTATGCGCCGGAGCTATGGGCGGAGATATAGAATGCCTCGGCCTCTCTGGCGATACCTCGCAGGGCGACAGCCGCGTTATAGAAATAATACGCTCTATGGGCGGCGACTGCGGCATAAGCGAAGATGTTGTATACTCTCGCGGCCGCGTATCGCGCGGCGCTACAATAGATGTTTCTCAAATACCCGACCTTGTGCCGGCGTTGTCGGTACTGGCCTGTGCGGCAAACGGCGTTACGAGGCTTGAAAATGCGGCGCGGCTGCGTATAAAGGAGAGCGACAGGCTTAGCGCTATGGCTGCGGGGCTGTCTAATCTTGGCGCGGATATTACAGAAGGCGAAGACTTTCTTGAAATACGCGGCAACGGAAAACTAAAAGGCGGCAGCTGCTCGGCCTGGAACGATCATCGCATAGCCATGTCGCTAACTACGGCGGCGGCGATATGCGAAGGCGATATAATACTTGATGGTCATGAATCGGTGGCTAAATCGGCGCCGGAATTTTATAATGAATATAAAAGCCTCGGAGGTAAAGCATATGAGCGCGAGTAGAGGAAGAAGCCTTCGCCTGACTATATTTGGCGAATCGCACGGATCGGCGATAGGAGCGGTGCTTGACGGCGTTCCGGCGGGAACGGTAATAGATATGGACAGCATAAGATTTGAAATGTCACGCAGGGCGTCGTCTCTTAGCATGTCTACGCCGCGTCGCGAGCCGGATATCCCCGAGATACTAAGCGGCGTACTTAACGGCCGCGCTACCGGAGCGCCTATAGCCGCCATAATCAAAAACACAGACACAAGGAGCGTTGATTACGCCGCCTTAAAAAACCTGCCCCGCCCCGGACACGCTGATTATACAGCGCATGTAAAATACTCCGGCTTTAACGACAGGCGCGGCGGCGGGCATTTTTCCGGCCGTCTTACCGCGCCGCTGGTTTTTGCCGGAGCCATAGCGCGCGCAATATTAAGCGGATTTGGCATAAGCGTTATATCTCATATATCCGAAATAGGCGGCATAAAGGACACCCCGTTTGACGCCGTAGCGCCAGCGCTGCCCGAAGGCTTTTACCAGCGCCGCTTGCCGGTTATAGATGAAACAGCCGGCCTTGACATGGCTAACGCCGTAGCCAAAGCCTCGACCGATGGCGATTCATTAGGCGGCATAGTTGAATGTGCGGCGGTTGGGCTTATCCCAGGGCTAGGCGAGCCGTTTTTCGACTCGGTTGAAAGCGTATTGTCGGCTGCGCTTTTTTCGATACCCGCCATAAAAGGCATAGAATTTGGCGCCGGCTTTGGCATGGCAAAAATGACAGGCTCCACCGCCAACGACGCTTTTATAATAAAAGACGGCGATATAGCCACCGCCACAAACAATAACGGCGGCATAAACGGAGGCATTACAAACGGAATGCCGCTTATATTCCGCTGCGCCATAAAGCCTACGCCGTCTATATCTTCAGAGCAGCAAACTGTAAATCTTGAAACAATGCAAAAACAAACCATATCAATATCCGGTCGCCACGACGCCTGTATAGTACCGCGCGCGCTGGCGGCAATAGAAGCGGCGACGGCGCTGTGCCTTGGCGATATGCTGCTATGGAGGTGAACGGGTTGAACGAACTTGACAAGCTTAGAAATAAGATAGATGAAATCGACTCTTGCCTGCTTGAGCTTTTTGAAAAGCGCATGGCGGTGTCGCGAAGCATAGGCGAATATAAGCGCGAGCGCTCTTTGCCGGTGCTTGATGAAAATAGAGAAAAGCAGGTTATACAAAACCGGCTTGATAAAGTGCAAGATGAAAAGCTTAAGCCCGCCGCACGGGAGTTTTTTACTTCGCTTATGCGGCTTAGCAAAAATGCGCAGTATCCCCCGCCTAAAAAGCAGCCTTCCCCTTCATCCGCTGCCAGCGGCGTCGGCGTGGCTTATCAGGGTATACCCGGCTGTTACGGTGAGGAGGCGGCGCTGGCGTATTTCAAAAATGATATGACAGGTATACCTCTTAACGATTTTGAGGCGGTTTTTCGCTCTGTAAGCGAGGGTGGCGCGCGATACGGCGTGCTGCCGCTGGAGAATTCATCCACCGGCTCCATAGCGCGCGTATACGACCTTTTGATGCAATACGGCTGCGTCATCACCGGCGAATATTATCTGCCGGTAAATCATTGCCTTTTATGTGTGCCGGGCGCGGCGATAGAAGATATTGAGCGCATATATTCGCATGAGCAGGGGCTTTTGCAATGCTCGGCATTTTTAGCCGCATACCCAAATTGGCACCAGCTGCCGTATCATAACACTGCCGTCAGCGCCCGCCATGTCGCCGAACTTAATGACCGTTCAAACGCGGCTATAGCCGGCCGCCGCGCCGCCGAGGCATACGGTCTTGATATACTGGCAGAAGGCATACAGACTTATGGCGGCAATTATACCCGCTTTATAGTCGTATCTAACAGCGCTAAAAACACCGGCCTTGAAAACAAAATAAGCCTGTTTTTCAGCCTTAAGCATCAAAGCGGCACGCTGCATAGCGCGCTGTCGCATTTTGCTAATACCCGACTTAACCTTACAAAAGTTGAATCGCGCCCCGCCCCATATAAAAGCTGGGAGTATGTTTTCTTTGTCGACTTTGAAGGCAATCTATCGGGCAACGATGTTAAAGAAGCGCTTAAGGCGCTGGAAAAAGACTGTGTAGAGCTTAGAGTGCTCGGTAACTATATAGCGGGGAATAAAATAAATGAATAACATATACCTTACAGGACTGCCCGGCTGCGGCAAAACTACGATAGGCCACATAATATCGGATATTACCAAAGCGCCTTTTATAGACTTAGATACCTTAATAGAAAAAAAATCGGGTATGCGCATTTATGATATATTCGAAAATTATAGCGAGATAGCGTTTCGCGATATGGAAACCGAAGCCCTTTTTTCAACGGCATCGCTTGAAAATACAGTTATAGCAACAGGCGGCGGCGCTGTACTGCGCAGCCAAAACACCGATTTTATGAAACAGCACGGCAGCATTGTATTTATAGACCGTCCGCCAGAACAAATACTCACCGATATACAAACAGGCCCCCGTCCGCTTCTTAAAGGCGGACAGGAAGCCTTTTTAAAGCTAAGCGTTGAGCGCAGGGATATATATATATCCACCGCCTCCGCCGTTGTGCCAAACACCGGCAGCGCAAACGACTCCGCCCTTTATATCATCAATCTTTTCCCAGACCTTTTAAAATCGCCTCGTGCATAAGCTCACGAACCACCCGCGCGTCGTCTGCATTCGGCTTTATGCCGGTATATATCTCAAACGCCAATAGCCCCTGATGTAGCAGCATAGCCGCCCCGTTAACGGTTGAAAAGCCGTATTCCTCCGCCTTTTTTAAAAGCGGCGTGTACAGCGGATGATAAACAGTTTCGCATATGACAGCATCCTTAGGAGCCTTTTTTAAAAATTCAAGGCTGTCAAAATCACCTGCCATGCCCAGCGATGTGCCGTTTATAATAACATCGCTTTTAGCGGCATAGCGGTTAATAGTGCCGCTGTCCATATTGCCGGCTTGAGCCTTTAGCCCCGTCTTTTCTTTTATCTGCGCCGCCAGATCCCGCGCCTTTTCAACAGTGCGGTTGAGTATGCTTATGCCGCCCGCCCCCGCCCGCGCCATACTAAAAGCGATATTGCTAGCCGCGCCGCCCGCCCCCATAATAAGCACGCTACTGCCCTTAACACTCATGCCCGTCTCCTCAAGCGCAGCTATAAAGCCGCGTCCGTCTGTTGAAAAACCGTACATGCGCCCCGATTCAATTTTTATAGTATTAACAGCGCCGCAATCGCGCGCCTCCTCTGCCATTTCATGCATAAACGGTATAACCGCCTTCTTATGCGGCATTGTCACATTTAACCCGTACAGCGATAGCGCCTCGACAATATGCCATAGCCTGTCTATGCCGCCTTCGGGTATGAATATATGCTGATACAGTGCATCTATCCCATAGCGCTCAAAAAGTGTATTGTACATCAAAGGCGACAGGCTGTGCGCCACTGGATCGCCAATTACGCCGAATCTCTTGGTATTAAAGCCGTATTGCATAAAATTACCCCCAAAGTATTATAAGCATAATATAGCATAAAACACCGTCCGTCCGCATCCCCTCATGCTTTGCATAAAACTAAACACTTGCATGGCCGGATAGCTTATGCTATAATAGTCCGGCATGGCTGAGTTTGCTTTGCCGGTTGTCCGGCCTTTTCTTGCGAACAGCCATTATAATAACATAATTCGCGTGTGCCCGTAGCTCAGCTGGATAGAGTGCTTGACTACGAATCAAGAGGTCACAGGTTCGAATCCTGTCGGGCACGCCACTTACCTTTCTTTTAGAAAAAAGAAAGGTAAGTCAAACAAAATCAATTCGCGCGCTGTCTTTTGATGGTGCGCGATATTTTTTATTCGCGCTCCGTTTTGCCTCTTTACAAACAATACCATATAGCTAAAACTGCCTGGCAAAAGCAGAAGCTCTTCGTTTGAAGAGCTTCTCTACCAGTATATTTTATAATTTTGCAGCGGTATGCTGTCCGATACTACCTTGCATAAACGATCGACTATATCCCCCCTGCCATAGTATCGCGTCCTACCCATAGATCTGTTCGCCATAAGTATAATAGGTGTATCGCCAAAAATGTCCTCCATTTCTTCCACCGCCTGCTCACGAGCACAGGATCGTCGACAACATTACGTTTCACGCAACAAATAACGAATACCTCACCGAAGGCTCGTACATACGCGCCGGTAAATCTGATATCGCCGCTGGCATACTCTTCCGATGGATAATACTCCGGGAGCTCCAAAAGCTGAAATTTGTCTCTGTCCATATTATTTATTGCATAAAGCGTTGTCCATATTTCCAAATTAGACATTTCCCACATCATATCGCCCCCTTTTATTTCAATATATCATAGCCTTTGTGCCATATAAAGGAAATCGATCCATAGACCACGAATATTATGTTGTTGCTGCACAAATCCATATTCTTCGCTTTCCCGCATCCGCCGTCTCTCCGAGCACCATTTAAGCCGCTACCGTTATATCATAAAACCCTAGCTTTATGTATATCTTGGCATGTATAATGATGTTGCATAATATCATCTTAACGTAACTATCAAGCAACAAAAAGAATAGCTATTAGCTAGCAGCTTAATAACCAAAAAAATACTGCGTTTCCCTTTTAGATATTTATCTATAAAAATTCTCTCTATTTCTAAAATACTATTCAAAAAACAACTATGAGGAGGGGCTTATATGATAACAAGCAGCGATTTAGAAGATGGAAAAATATTAACAGCATTAATCGAGAGAATATATCATGATAATACAGGTGAAAATTTATTCGGCATACTAAGATGTTTAAGGGATTCCATAGTGTGGGTTCCGATGGTAATGAAGCTGTCCGAAGAGGATGTCGATGCTTTTCTGACAGCTAAAAAAGGCGATACCGTTTCCGCCAAGCACGATATCAAAATGAAACCTGATATATTGCAAAGAGGCGACGTTTCATATTTTCCGGTGTTTTCACAGCTTGAGCAAATACCCGATGGCTATCGGTCACAATTTTCATTTATGCAATTCCCTTTTATTAAGTGTATTGATATGATGGCTAAACATCCGAATGTCGAGCAAATTGTTATCAACGCGTTTACATATGCGCTTATGCTCACTAAAACTCATTTGGGAATCGTAAAGAAATTACCATCTGAATTATCCGATGCGTAATTATCCGCCGTACAAGTTATTCCTCAATATATGCATAACTCGCACGTTCATATGATGCTATTGTACCGGTTTGCTACCTCTCTGACTCATTCTTATCCCGGCCTGCTAAAAACATGGTACATTTGCGCGGTTATTTCTCTTCCATTGTTACTTCCAGCTTCCATCTCTCGCCCTAAACCCATTATACCGCTTTATAATCTAAAACAAGAAGCTTTAAAATGCGCTTTTATGAATGGGCTATTTTTTCTGGTCTTTCTGCCGTTCCGCATGCCGCCGCGCTCTTTCGTTGAGCATTTTCTCCAGTTCGTATTCCTCCACTTCCGCGAAGTCGTAGTATTCCCTGCCCGTTATCGGGGACACTTTCCAGCCTAACCGGCTCGTGTCCCCTTTTGACAGCTTGCGCATATCCTTCGAATCATCCAAACAGGTCGCCCCTTTCTATTCTAAAAATGCCAACGATATCCATTTTTTGCCCTATTAATATTCGTCGTAATCGTCGCCCTAATTCATTCTACGGCAATCTTCCTCGCACTACCACATCACAATAGCCATATTGTATATAATCTCTGCCATTTCCTTCGCCGTTTTATTCAGTCCGTTTTTCAGCCACTGCCTTATAAGGCCAACGCTGCCGGCGACTATAAATATAAAGTAATATTCCCTTGTCGCGGTATCCCCTTCGCTGTCTGGCGACGGGTCGATGCCGCATTGCTGATATATAAGCGTAAACAGTTGCTTTTGAAAGTCTATATCGCCCTTATCGCTCATAAGCACCTGAAGGTGCCTGCTGTTTTCTACGCAATATTGGCATATCTGCTCTAGTAATTTCATCATTTCATGCTTTTCGGTCTTACTTAAAAGGGATATGATTACCTCTTTCGCCCATGACAGCGTTTCCTCTTCAATCTGCCTTAAAAGATCGTACTGGTCGGCATAATGCGAATAGAAGGTTGTTCTATTTATATCCGCTTTTTCGCACAGCTCTTTTACCGTTATCTTAGCCATAGGCTTTTCTTTCATAAGCTCAATCAGGCTATCTTGCAGCACCATGCGGGTATAGCGTGTTCGTCGATCCATCTTTACTTCTTTTACTTCTTTTACTTCCTTCATACCGCTTTCCCCCCCAAAACAACTTGCCACCGTATGTCCTAAACTCAACATTCACCGCCGCGCGTGTCGTAAAATCATCGTTTTATAAACATCTGTAGGTTGCCAAAGAGACACCGTGTCTATATAATAATAATCAGGCGGCTAAAAGTCAACAGCGCATTCGCGAGCGGTATTTTACAGCTTTAGCGATACGTCTGCTTATACATAGCGCCGATACCAAACCAGGCTTTGAAGCAAAACGGAGGCACCGTGTCATATATAGAATTTAATCAGGTTGTAAAAGAGTATTCCGGCGACTCAGTGGCGATTCGCGCGCTTGATAGCGCCAGCTTTTCCATAGACAAAGGCGAGCTGGCGGTAATACTAGGCGCATCGGGCGCCGGCAAAACAACGGCACTTAATATACTGGGCGGCATGGATACCGCTACATCCGGCGATGTAATCGTCGATGGTCAAAATATATCGCATTACACACATAAAGAGCTTATTGAGTATCGCCGTACCGATATAGGCTTTGTATTCCAGTTCTATAATCTTATACCCAACCTTACCGCTCTTGAAAACGTAGAGTTGGCGGCGCAAATTATAAAAAACTGCTTGAGCGCCGATGAAATGCTTGAAAAGGTTGGGCTTTTGGAGCGCAAAAACAATTTCCCGTCCCAGCTTTCTGGCGGCGAGCAGCAGCGCGTATCAATAGCGCGGGCGCTTGCCAAAAACCCCAAGCTGCTTTTATGCGACGAGCCGACCGGTGCGCTCGACTACAACACCGGCAAGCAGATTCTCCAGCTTTTGCAGGACACCTGCCGCCGCGACAATATAACCGTTCTTATAATAACGCATAATTCTGCGCTTTCGCCGATGGCGGATAAAGTCATACATTTTAAAAGCGGCAAAGTTGTAAAAACAGTCGTCAACAGCAACCCTACGCCGATCGCCCAAATCGAATGGTGATATGATGGGAACGGCTTACAAAAAGGATATATTCCGCACCATAATAAAAAACTGGAAGCGCTTCATATCGATTATAATTATAACGGCTCTGGGCGTCGGCATGATGTCGGGGCTGTACGCCGCCTGCCTTGATATGTATTACTCGGCGGACAAGTTCTATGACGAGCACAACCTTTTTGATATCCGCATATTATCAACGCTCGGCTTTAGTCAAACCGACCTTGACGCCATTTCAAAACTTGACGATGTTGAAATATTCGAGGGCGGATACAGCGAAAATGTATATAACGATATTGACGGCGTGCGTAAAACCGCCGAAATAAGCGTAATCAGCCAAAAAGGATTGAATACCCCAAAGCTTATAGAGGGCGACCTGCCCCAAAGATCGGGGCAAATTGCCGTTACGCAAAAATACATTGACGATAGCGGCAAATCAATAGGCGATACAATTCTATTAGATTTAGACGAGCATCAAAAGGGCAAGGCGGACAAAACAGATACAGCGGATAACGCAAATGCGCCGGATAAAACCGCCTCCGATACCGATATAGATTTTGATGTTGATACTGATATCGAATTTGAGGAAGACTCCTCCGCCCTTTTAAATACAGCCTATACCATAACCGGTATAGTTGTAGACCCTATGAATATAGAGAACAACCAGAACGGCACATCATTTCGTTCGGATATCGACACCGACTATACTTTGTTTATAACCGCCGACAACATCGACAGCGATATTTATACAGTGCTGTATATTAGGCTTAGAGGAACGGCGGATATGCTCTGCTATTCAGAGGAATACGAAAGCGCGGTTGGGCGCGTTACTTCTTATATAGAAAACACTATAAAAAGGCAAAGAGAGAAAATACGCTACCACTCGGTTTTCGATGAGGCGCTTGAAACCATAAAGGACGCCGAAAATACAATGCAGGAAAAGTTCGCCGAGGCGGACGAAAAATTCACCGACGCTTGGGATGATATACTCGAGGCCGAACGCGAGCTGCGTGACGGCGAAAAGGAGCTTAAAGCCCGGCAAAAAGACGCCGATATTAAAATACGGCAGGCCCGCTCAAAAATGCTATCTTACGGAAATACGCTAGCTGATGCCATCGCCGAGGCAAACGCCGCTAAGGATATGCTATCGGCAGCCGAAACAGAGCTTAACGCAAACGCCGATGAGCTGGCATCGGGTAGAGCGCAGTTTGAAACGGAAAAGCGACAGGCTCTTGATGAGCTAAACGCAACCGAGTCAGAACTAAACGACGCCGATCGCCAACTAAAGGCGCAGCGCGCGGCGATCGAGTCCGGCGTATCGCAGCTTAAAGCGGCGTTTGGCGAATTATGGCCGGCACCGCAATGGCACGCGTTAGCAAATCGCAGCGCCGCGCTTTCGGCACAAGGCGTCGATCAAACCGGCATACAACATGCTGCGGCGGCTGAAATAACCGCTCTCGCCGCCGCCATGCATACTAGCGTAGCGTTTATAAAACCGGCGCTGATACACGAAATAAGCGTGGCACAGGCGGCGCTTACCATCGCCAATAACGAGCTTAACGCTCTAAACAATCAGCTTAAAGACGCCAGGCAAACCGCCGACGCCGCGAAAACAAATCTTTTAAATAAGCAGGCATTATTATCTGCGGCAACCGACGCTCTTAAAATTGAAACGGATAAGCTCAACGCGCTTGAAGAAGGCTCCCTTGAATATAACGAGCAGCTTATAGTGGTAGCCGCGGCGCAATATGCTGTTGATACCGCCAGCGCTGATGTAGAATCGGCGGCCGCCGCCGTAGCCTATTCTGATGGCGAAGTCGCTTCGCTGTCCTCTTCATGCGACACTAAAGCCTTAGAGATAAGCGGCTTAAACACTACTATACAGCAAATGAACCAGCAATTGGAAAGCCTTGATACCGCGCCCGAAACAGCGGTACAGCTTGCTATTGCCTCGGGTATGGTATCGGCGGGGCAGAAAGAACTTGACGCCGGAAAAGGAGCTTTTTTTGCAGCTAAGGCAGCCGCGCTTCAAGCGTTTGATGAGGCGGAGTCGGATATAATATCCGGAGAAAAATCAATTGCCGAGGCGCGCACGCTTTTAGATGAAAAAAAAGTCGAGCTTGAAGAGGGAAAACAGCAGCTTGCGGCGGGCATAGCCGATTTTGAGGCGGGTAAAGCGCGGCTTAATATCGAGGCGGCAGACGCTGACAGAAAAATAGCCGAAGCGTGGGCGGAGCTTAATGACGGCAGAGCTGAACTTGATGACGGCAAATCCGAATTGCTAGAGCAGGAGCAGAAGTATATTTCAAAAAAGGATGATGCGTATAACCAGCTTGCCGAGGCGTATATTGAGCTTTATGACATAGACATGACAAGGTGGTATGTGCAAAACCGCTCCTCCCTTGATAGCTATTCCAGCCTTAAAAATGACTTATCGTCAATTGAGGCGGTGGGGCAGGTTTTCCCCGCCATATTCCTGCTTGTTGCCATACTTGTAAGCCTCACCACCATGACCCGCATGGTGGAGGAGGAGCGCGGCCTTATAGGCACATACAAAGCGCTCGGATTTTACAATGCCGCCATTTATAGCAAATATATACTGTTCGCTTTGGCCGCCTGCATTGGCGGCGGCATACTCGGCGACCTTTTCGGCTTTATACTAATGCCAAAGCTTATATCCGCTATACTCGCCCAGCTTTACATTATGCCGGAGTATTACCTTCGTTTCGATGCGCTCTACGGCGTTGGCGGCGTACTGCTCTTTATGGCGGGCATAATAGGCTCAACAATATTGGCGCTTAGAAAAGAGCTTAAGCAAATGCCCGCCGTACTCATGCGCCCCAAAGCGCCCCGTGCCGGCTCTCGCGTATTCTTAGAACGCATACCGATTATATGGAATCGTATAAGCTTTTTAAACAAAGTAACTATAAGAAACCTTTTCAGGTATAAAAAGCGGCTGTTTATGACGATAGGCGGCATAATGGGCTGCACCGCGCTTATACTCTGCGGCTTCGCCATAAAAGACTCTGTCGAGCGGTTGCCGCTAAGGCAATACGGCGAAATATACAAATATGATCTTATGGCTATCGCTAAAGACGATGGCAACTACGAATTAACAGCGCTACTCTCTTCAGACGACGAAATTTTAGAGTATATAAACCTTCGCATAGAAAGCGTTAAGCTTATAAACGCCGACAGCGAAGAAGAAGCGGCGCAACTTATGGTGATACCTAGAAGCGCCGACATAAGCGAATATATAAATATAGTTGATTTAAATGGCAACGCTCTTGATTTAAGCGATACCGGCGCTATAATTACTAAAAACGCCTCCGAGATGCTTGATATAGGCATAGGAGAGACGGTTGCCGTACAAGACATAGATCTTGTGCAACGCGAAGCACAAATATACGGCATTGCCGCCAATTATATAGGCAACAATATATATATGAGCGAGAGTATGTATGAAACGCTTTTTGGTAAATACGAGGCCAACGGAGCCTTAGCGCTGCTGAGCGAATCTTACACCGACCACGCCGCATATGCCGAGCGCCTTGTAAATGATGAAGTGGCGATGTCGGCTATGAACGCGTCAGAGCTTAGAGACGGCTTTAGCTTTGACCTTATAGGAGCGGTGGTGCTGCTGCTTGTTGCCGTTGCCGGCGGTCTGGCGTTTGTAGTGCTTTTCACATTGTCAAACACAAATATATCTGAGCGGGTACGCGAATTAGCCACAATAAAGGTTTTAGGCTTCCATGACGCAGAAGTGCATCAATATGTTCATAAAGAAACATTTATAATAACGCTTATGGGCATACTTTTGGGCATGCCGTTTGGTAGGCTTATAAGCGGGCTGCTTACAGTAGTGCTGCATCTGCCATCGATACATTTCGCCGTACATGTTGAGCCGATAAGCTATATAATCGCTGCCGCCATAACGTTATGCTTCGCTATAATAGTCAACTGGATGACAAAGCGCACCCTCAATAATATAAATATGGTGGATGCGCTAAAAAGCATTGAATAAACAACGTAGCAGATGCCGAGCTCAATAAAAGGCTTTATAGTACTATGCCGCTATTTCGTTTTTATAAGGCCATTGAGCCTTTCGGTGTCAAGCAGCGTTATTTTACCGCGCGCCAGCTTAAGCATGCCTTCGCCGGCCAAATAATTAAGCATTTTTGTCACCACTTCTCTGGCGCTGCCCATATGACGGGCAATTTCATCATGCGTTATTAATAAAACATTTGAGCCTTCAATAACTCTCTGCTCAAGAAGCAGCGCGGCAAGACGGCTGTCAAAGCTGGTGAAAAGCACCTGCTCCATAATCCACATAACATCGGAAAAACGCGACGACATAAGCTGATTTGTATAATGCGCAACCGGCAGCGACTTTTTAACCAGCTTTTCATATAAATCCGCCGGCACGATAAACGCCTCGGTATCCTTTTCCGCCTCAACATGCATCTCAAAGCTTATGTTGCTCATTATACACGCCGCCGAAAACAAACATATATCCCAAGCAAAAAGGCGATAAAGAGTTATTTCCTTGCCGCTTTCAGAGAGTATAAAAACGCGAAGCTGCCCCGATTTTACCAGGAACAATCCCGCGCAGTCGCCGGAGCCTTGATGCGGCCGCTCTCCTTTTTTAAAGCGGCGCAGCTCGGCACACTCTTTTATGACTTCCTGCTCTTTTATATCAATTTTGTCCCAGCACGGGAATATTTCCTCTAAGCAAACCGGCTCGTTTCCCATTTTCCCTCCCGAATATAAGGCAAAAAAGCAGACCTTATACTCTTTAAGTATAAGGTCTGCCGGCTTTTATTTCAACAAAGGCGATTTTATGTATAAGCCTTTGGTCAATTCATGCTCTATTTTTTCTCCCTGCGAAAGCACATAAACCAGTCGAGGCAGTATTGGTCGTCGCTCTGGTTATCCATTCTTTCCTTAGCTGTACCGCACGAACCCGCTGTAGGCACAATGACATCGTCCCCCGGCCGCCAGTCGGCAGGAGTCGCCACTTTATCGTTGTCCGCCTTTTGCAGCGCCAGTATAATGCGCTTGATTTCATCGAAGTTGCGTCCCGTGGACAGCGGATAGTATAGTATGGTGCGTATTTTGGCTTCAGGGTCTATCACGAATACTGCGCGAACGGCCTGCGTATTCGACTGCCCCGGCTGCATCATGCCGTATTTGTTCGCTACCTCCATGCGTATGTCCTCTATAAGAGGGAATTTGACTTCTATGTTCTTTTTGCCGTTCCACTCCAGCTCCTGAATTTTTCTAAGCCAGGCTATATGCGCGTACAGTGAGTCTACCGACAAGCCTATAAGCTCTGTGTTGAGTTCCTTAAACTCGTCAGCCATAGATGCAAACGTCATAAACTCCGTTGTACATACTGGTGTAAAGTCGGCGGGGTGCGAAAAGAGTATTACCCATTTGCCCTTGTAATCGTCGGGGAAGTTAATGTCTCCTTGCGTTGTAACAGCCTTAAAGGCGGGTGCGTCATCTCCTATAAGAGGCATTCTTCGTACTTGCATTTCTTCCATTTTTTACTCTCCCTTTCATTTTTTCTATTTTGCGGCGGCATTGAAAACGTATCAAGCCGCCTTCTAAAAATCTATTATTGCTCTAGCATCTCTAAAATTTCTTGCTTTGACCTAACGCCTACCGACATAGCGGCAAGCTCTCCTCCTTTTAGCACCGCCAGCGTTGGAATCCCCATAACCCGAAACTGAGCCGCCAATTCCTTTTCTTCATCAACATTAACCTTAGCAACCTTTGCCTTACCGGCAAGCTCGCCGGCTATCTCGTCTACTATCGGCGAAAGCATACGGCATGGCCCGCACCACGGCGCCCAAAAGTCAATCAGCATAGTTGTATCCTCTGCCATAGCCTCTGTTTTAAAGTTATCTTTAGTAAGTTTTATAGTAGCCATCGCTGCATCCCCCATCTTTTGTTATCATAATCCTACCAAGCTTTGCCCGCCTTTTCTGTGACAATGTCACATATCGATAAAAGCATCCGGTTGTTCATATTAGAAACCGGCTTGTCCACAACAGCGGCTTTAAGCGGCATATATCTATTGCTATGCTGGTTCGGTAGGGGTATAATAGATATGTTGTGTATTTACAACACAAACTTCAGGAGGTTTTCTAATGACTGGCTATGAAATGGAAATCTTTCCGGATTTCCCTATAAAAGGTGTAAATTTTTTTGATATAAGCTCTATTCTCCAAAATGATAATTGGTTTGAAAAGACTGCCGAACAGTTCCGTGAGTCTTATCCCGGCCCGCAACCCGATTATGTGTTGGGCATAGAATCGCGCGGCCTTATATATGCAACTGTCGTATCCGGCGCTATAGAGCGCGGGCTTGTTATGGCAAGAAAGCCGGGCAAGCTGCCGGGTGAGCTTCTTGGCGCACAGTACGGCAAAGAGTACGGCAAGGACAGACTGGAGATACAAAAATCTAAAATAACTCCCGGCGCTAAATACCTTATAGTAGACGATATACTCGCCACCGGCAATACCATAAAAGCCGTTGCCGACCTAATAACCGAACTTGGCGGAGAAATACTCGGCATATGGGTATATGGTGAAATAGACGGGCTGGGCGGCAGGGAGTTGCTTAAAGAATATCCGCTGTATTCGGTTGTAAACCTTAAAGAATAGCAAAGATTAATATAATTCCGAAAAACTCGCCACAAGGCGAGTTTTTTACTTCCAATCAACTTTTTAAAGGCGTTTAGCTCATTTTGCCACAAAAATGCATTTCGTATATATTCATTGTTTCTTTTATAATGTGCTTGGCCTGCTCCCTATCCATTATCTCGGACGCGGTAGTATCAAGATGCTCCAGGTTTTTATATACTTCAAAGAAGTGTACGATTTCGCTAAGTATATGCGGCGGCAGCTCTGATATATCCTTATAGAAATTCCATGTGGGGTCTTGGAGCGGTATCGCTATAATTTTGTCGTCCATTTTGCCGCTGTCCATCATGCGAACCACGCCTATCGGGTAGCATTCCACCATAACCATAGGGTCAAGGCTTTCAGTACATAGAACTAAAACGTCTAACGGATCGCCATCATCGGCGTATGTGCGGGGTATAAAGCCGTAGTTGGCGGGATAGTGAGTGGATGTGTAAAGTATTCTGTCCAGCCTAAGAATACCCGTCTCTTTATCCATTTCATATTTTTTCTTGCTTCCCCCCGATATCTCTATCACCGCCATAAATTTTTCGGGGGTGATACGGCTGGGATTTATATCATGCCATATTCTCATTTTTTGTCACCTCATTGCTATTGTATCACATTGCCGTCACTGCCGTCAGCATGAAAAAGGGTACGAGAATTCCCGCCCCTTATGGTAAAGCCTAATTTACATTGCCGCCCACCGCATAAAGTCCGGTTTTTCTTTACCAAACCGGCTAGGGAAGCGGATTTTAGCGACAGATACGCCGGTTACATAGCGCTTTCGCCTTTTTCGCCGGTACGGATTCTTATAGCGTCCTCAACATTGTAAACAAAAATTTTACCGTCGCCCGGTTCACCTGTTGCCACGGTATTAATTATTGAATTTATAATGCCATCAACCTTTTCATCCCCCACCACCGTTTCAAGTTTATACTGTGAAACAAGACCGGCCTTTTTGGGAGTGTTTTTTAAGTGATGCTCAGCCAAGCCCTTTTGATTGCCGTAGCCTGTGATGCTGGTAATCATCAATCCGGTTACGCCGAGATCATCGAGCAATGCGCGTACCTCGTCAAGCTTTTCCGGCCTGATAATTATCTCGATTTTCTTCACTGACCTCACCTCTTATCATATTTTTTGTACTTAACTACAATTATACAGCATAACACGACGGGTACCAATACAATGCCGTTTATTTATAATCGCCGTTATGCCTTAACTGCGCTTTAATATCGCCCTTCCATTATATGCGCTGCTTTTTATTATATCCCACCGCAAAGCCCTGCACTTAAAGCGTGCGCATATATTTTTGTATTTCCCAATCATGCACCTGTGTGCGGTATTCATCCCATTCCTGCGTTTTGGCCTTTATGTAATTGTTGAATATATGCTCTCCCAGCGTTTCTTTTACCAAATCGCTATTGGAGAATTCAAAGAGCGCCTCTTTAAGGCTTGACGGCAGACTGCCTACGCCGTGTTTGCACCGCTCCTCCTCGCACATGCCAAATATATTCGCCTCAACTGCGGGCGGCGGTATCAATTCATTTTCTATGCCGTCAAGCCCCGCCGCCAACACTAATGCCAGCTCAAGATACGGATTGCAGGCGGGGTCTGGCGAGCGCAGCTCTGTACGGGTAGCCATGCCGCGCGCCGCGGGTATGCGTATAAGCGGGCTTCTGTTTCTTGCCGACCATGCTATGTAGCAAGGCGCTTCATAGCCGGGAATAAGCCTTTTATATGAGTTTACGACAGGGTTTGTAACAGCCGTTATCGCTCTTATATGCTTAAGCAGTCCGGCTATAAAATGATATGCCGTCTTGCTAAGCTGAAGCTCGCCGTCTTGATCATAGAACGCGTTTTGCCCGTCCTTCATAAGCGACATATTCGTATGCATACCCGAGCCGTTTACGCCACGCTTGGGCTTTGGCATAAAAGTGGCGTGCAGCCCGTGATTTTTGGCTATGGCATGAACAACGAGCTTAAACGTCATTATATTATCGGCGGCGCTCAGCGCATCCCCATATTTAAAGTCAATCTCATGCTGCCCCGGCGCCCCTTCGTGATGCGACGCCTCTATTTCAAAACCTAGCCCCTCCAGCGCTATACACATGTCTCGGCGCGCGTTTTCGCCAAGGTCGAGCGGCCCGAGGTCAAAATACCCCGCCTCGTCATGCGTTTCAAGTGTCGGCTGCCCGCCTTCTCCCAGCATGAATAAAAAGAACTCCAGCTCCGCCCCTACATTAAACGTATAGCCCATAGACGCCGCCTTTTTAACCATCCTTTTAAGCACATATCGCGGATCGCCCTCAAACGGCTGTCCGTCCGGCGTATAGACATCGCATATAAGCCGGGCCACCTTGCCCTGCTGCGGCCGCCACGGCAGCACAGCAAAAGTGTCAAGGTCGGGATAAAGGTACTGGTCGCTTTCCTCAATGCGCACAAAACCGTCTATCGACGAGCCATCGAACATGACCTTGTTGTCGAGCGCCTTTTCAAGCTGACTTTTGGTAATCGACATGTTTTTAAGTGTGCCGAAAGTGTCGGTGAATTGTAACCTTATAAAATGGATGTCGTTTTCATCAACCAATTTTATAATATCCTGCCTTGTATATTTAGCCAAAAAGATTCCCCCAATCTTTAATTTTAAATCCAAAAAAGACGCTCCAAACCCGCAAGGTCGGAACGCCTTTATTCCATCTCGGCTATTATAGCATACCGATATTTGCATATCAATAAAATATATTTGCACGCGAACTAATATTTATAGTCGTCCTCGTAGCTTCAAAGTCTATCTAGCTCCCTTTGCCACATATTCACCGACGCGTCGCTCGGCATACGCCAATCGCTCCTCGGCGATAGCGTCACAGAGCCTATCTTCGGCCCGTCCGGCAGACACGAACGCTTAAACTGCTGCGAGAAAAACCTCTTGTAAAAAACCTTGAGCCATTTAAGTATCTCCTCGGCACTATACTCATTTTCATACGCCAAAGCGCATAACCTAAAAACTTTGCCCGGCGAAAAACCCAGCCTTACTATATTGTACAGGAAAAAGTCATGCAGCTCATACGGCCCTATAATATCCTCCGTCTGCTGCGATATAGCGCCTTTAGACGGCGGCAGTAGCTCCGGACTTACCGGCGTATCCAAAACATCCTCAAGCGCCGCCTTAAGCGCCTTATTTTGCGCCCTATCCGCCTCATACTTTACAAGATGCCTTACCAGCGTCTTTGGCACCGCCGAATTTACAGCGTACATAGACATATGGTCTCCATTATACGTTGCCCACCCCAGCGCCAGCTCCGAAAGATCACCTGTTCCTATAACCAGCCCGTTAATCTGATTTGCTATATCCATAAGCACCTGCGTACGTTCGCGCGCCTGCGCGTTTTCATACACAGTATCTTTTATGTTCGGATCATGCCCTATATCCCTAAAATGCAGCGCTACCGCCTCTTTTATATTAACCTCTCTTAAAGTAACGCCGAGCGCTCCCGATATAGATAGCGCGTTATTATATGTGCGCTTAGATGTGCCAAAGCATGGCATTGTTACAGCGTGTATTCCGGCGCGCGGCAGTCCGAGCATATCAAACGCGCGCACCGCGACAAGTATCGCCAGAGTTGAGTCCAGCCCTCCTGATATGCCTATCGCCACATTCTCGCATCCCGCCGCCCTAAGCCGCGTTTTAAGCCCCGTCGACTGCATGGCGAGTATATCCTCACACCTTTGCTTGCGCTCACCATCTGCCTCCGGCACAAAAGGATGCCTGTCGATGCTTCTTAAAAGCTCGGCTTTAACTATATCCATTTCAAATTCTACAACTATATGTCCGCGATCATCCGGCACAAATGTATTCATGCGCCGCCTATCGTCGCACATTCTAAAAACGTCTATATCGCTTACTATGCTGCCGGTAGCAAACCTTTTCGCCTCACAAAGCATGGCGCCGTTTTCAGCTATCATATTCTGCCCCGCGAACACCATATCCGTTGTAGATTCGCCTTCTCCAGCGTTGGCGTATACATAGCCGCATATCAGCCGCGCCGACTGTGTTTTAACAAGCTGCCTGCGATAATCAGCTTTACTCACCGTTTCATCGCTGGCGGAAAGATTTGCTATAATAGCCGCCCCCGCCACCGCATGCCTTAAAGAAGGCGGAGCCGGCGTCCAAAGGTCCTCGCATATCTCTACAGCAAGTGTAAACTCCGGCATGTTGGCGCATCTAAATAATATGTCTGCACCAAATGGCACATTATCTTCGCCAATGTTTATATACTTTACGCCTTCTGGGGCGGCGGCGAAATGCCGCAGCTCATAAAACTCGGCGTAATTAGGTATGTTTGATTTAGGCACCAAGCCGAGTATGCCGCCCTTGTGCAATACGGCGGCGCAGTTATAAAGCTTTCCTAAAACCGCTACCGGCAATCCTACCACAATAACAGCGTCAATTGAGGCGGTTGCCTGCCGTATGCTTTTTAGCGCATCAAAAGCAGCGGATATAAGCGTCCTTTGAAGGAATAAGTCGCCGCAGGTATAGCCGGTAACGCAAAGCTCGGGAAATACAATCAGCTTGGCGTCCGCGTTTTCCATAACCCGCTCTATAACCGCCTTAGCGTTATAATCGCAGTCGGCGACTCTAATTTCCGGCGTGCAGGCCGCGGCCTTTATAAACCCATGTATCACGGCAAAAGCTCCTTTCGAACGGACATCCACACCTTAAGCCTGTCCTCCATGCTTCTCATTGTCTTTGTAGGTATAGGACTTGTGCTCGGCAAAGTCAGCGTTGGCTTTGTTAAGCCGGCAAAATATTTTTTATATACCGCCGCCGCTTTCGCCCCGTTAAAGGCAAGCAGCCTTATGCCGGGATACGCGTCAAGCAGCGCCGGTATATCGTTGGGTTTTTCATTTATAATATCTTTATCAAGGCTGCCCGGCCTTACGCAACTGTCTATAACATCCCACAGCCCCACTCGGCTTTCAAGCAAAGTATTAAGTCTAGTTTTGTATTCGCCGTCAAGCGGCTTTCCAATAACGCTAGACATTATAGGCCAAAAGTAGTTGCGCTCATGCCCGTAATACTGCCGCTTTCTTAAAGATGCCGCTCCGGGCATGGAACCGAGTATTAAAAGCCGCGTATCGCTGTTTATAACCGGGTCAAACGAGAAAATCTCATCCATCAGCTCATGTCGGCCTTTTTTTCGAGCGCTTTTATGCATGTGCAAAGGAGGGAGTTCACCGGCGTGGGTATGCCGTACTTTTCGCCCCTTCTCGCCACTTCGCCGCCCATTATATCCGTTTCAGTAGGCCGCCCCGCCTCAACATCTTGCAGCATAGACGTTTTGCCGCCGCTCGATAAAACGCTCACTATTTGACGCCATTCGAGAACATCGCTTTCGCCAAGCTTTGCTCCGCTTTTTGCCGCCACCGCCGCGCATTCTCTCATCGCCGCCTCAACAAGCTCGCCGGCCTCGGGTATAGAGCGCAGCAGACCGAAATCCAAACCCAGCACCGCCGAAACCTGATTAACTCCGCAGTTGAGCATGAACTTTTTCCATATAGCGTAAATCATATCGTCCGGCACTTCATATGTAATGCCCGCCTCGTCAAAAAGCGCAGATATCGCCTTTACAGCCTCGTCCTTTTCGCGGTTATCAGCCCTGCCAAAGCGTATTATTCCTAGCGTTGTAAAGGTGGTGGCGCGTCCTTGCCTAAGCGCGTCTATAGCTACCGATAATCCGTAAATAATATTCTTGTCGCCAAACTCCGCGGCAATCGCCTCCTCGCTTTCTATGCCGTTCATAAGCGAGAGTATAAGCGTATTTTCCCCGACATGGCTTTTCATATCTTTAATAGCCTGCTCAAGCTGGCCGGCCTTAACGCTTACAATTATAAGCTCGGCGTCGCCTTTGCCCTCGTCAGGCTTTACATACTTAATATTAAGCGGCTCACCGTTCGCCGTTACGCCTTCTTTTTCATACGAGCTTTTGCGCTCACCATCGAGTATGGCCCAAGCCTCCACTCTTTCAAGCTTGCATATAGCCGACGCGTAAGCCGTACCTATCGCGCCAAGCCCCATAAAAACAATCTTTTTTAAGTCCAATTTTGCTCTCCTGTATCAAATAGTTTTAACCCGTCACGCCTACATGATACACCCTTGAGCCGTTTACGGCAAGCCCCGCCGCCTGCTCTCCTAGAACCGTTTCCCTCGGTTTAAAGCCGACGTACATAAGAGCGTCGCCTCCGGCTAAAAAGCTCTGCTGCTCTATATAAGTCCTGTTTTTAGCGAACGCCTGCCCGCTTATCAAAAGCCCCCGCTTTATAAAAGGCAAAATGCCGTCATTATCCTTAATGCTTATAACCTGCCTTCTGGAGCTAAGCGTGTATACCTTTTCGGGATCAAGGCCGAGGAATTTAATCCTTGGCGCATCGCTTAATCTCATGGCGTCGTTAGGGTAAACGCCCATAATCGCTTCGCTCATGCCCTCCGATACAACCTGCCATCTAATAGCATCACCTAAAGCGGTATCCGCCCTTAGCAGCGCGCCATATTGCAGCAGCGCGCGGTTCTTTTTATAAAACTCTATCTGCTTTGTTATCGCCTTTATATTCGGCTTTTTAATAGCGTTAAGGTTTAGCTGATAGCCAAGAGCGCCAAACGCCGCAGCATTAAAACCATGCTCCAAAGCGCTCGCCCCTTCTAGCCTTTCTCTATCCTCACAAATATGCGACGACAGGCAGGATACAGGATATCCATACGACGCCGCGCGCCGCGCCATAAGATTGGAATCGACTCCCTCTCCCCCTCCCGCCGACATAAGCGGCATATACGCCAGCATACCAAGATTGAACCTGCCCACCGACGGCCCCGCCGATTCAAACAAAACATCCGGAAACTCGGCTGTAAGCCGCTCTAATATTTTGTATAGCCCCATTATATACTTATGCATAAATCCGCCCTGCCCTTCAAGCCTTGGCGAATACATGTCGGTAACGCTCCTTAGCATATCCCATCTTACATAGCCGAGGTTGCCGCTCTTTATAATCTTCCTTACCGTTTCTATAACATGCTCACGCACATTTTCGCGTGTAAGGTCTAGGAGCAGCCGCCCGCTTGAAGCTAAAGGCGTTCTCATAAGCGCCGATATAACCCAGTCCGAATGCTCTTTATATACTTCGCTATCAGCGCTTACCGCCTCCGGCTCTATGCAAAGGCCGAGTTTTAGCCCTGTCGCCTGTATCTTTCTTCCGAGCGCCTTAAGCCCGCCCGGCAGTTTAGATCTATCCGCCTTCCAGTCGCCCGCGATATGCTTATCTCCGGTCGAGCCGCCGCTCCACCCATCACCCACCACAAAATACTCCATGCCGAGCGCCGCCGCCTTTTTAGCCAAAGACAGCAATACGCCCTCATCAAAAGCGTAACCCGTTGCCCCCCAAGTGTTAAACATTACCGGCCGCTCCAGTCCCCGCCATCTTCTGCTTATTATATGGCTGTTTGCAAAATCATGCATGCCGCGGCTAAGGCCGTTAAGTCCGCTGTGACTAAAAGATAATACCGCCTCTGGAGCGCAAAAAGATTCGCCCGGCTTAATGTTCCATTCAAAGCCGTCGGGGTTTATGCCGCCCATTACTCTTATATGCCCATCTGCCGACGCCTCCGCCAGCACCTGGTGAGGGCCGGAATATATAAGGTTAAAACCGTAACACTCGCCGGTGTTTTCACGGCAGTCGGCGCTTTTTATAATAAAAAACGGATTTTGCGCTCCGTTTAAGCCGCCTATGCCATGTTGTCCCATTGTAAGCCGCCTCTCGCTCATGCCCATTTCCCCGCCCGCCTCGCCACCAAAGCATACCATGCTGTAATCGCCGGGCATAAGGTCTATTTGATAGCTCATCATGGCATCGAGCCTAAAAGGCGCATCGCCTATGTTAATAATGCGCGCCGATCTTGTGATAACATCGCATTTTTCATATACAGTATAATAAAGCTCTAGCACCGCCCCGAGCACGCAATCAGCCAGCCTTATAACAAGCGTTTTATTTTCGCCGTGCCCGTCATCAGCGTAAGGCAGGCCGGGTATTTCCGGCTTGTTTCGCAGCAGCTCATGCGATTCATATTTAAAATCGCATATCAGAGTGCCGTCACTTATCATTATAGGGCTTTTTCTAAAATCTCCACGCCCAAACCCGCTGTATTCATAGCTCTGCCGGCCCAAACAAACGGTATCGCCGTTATCCTCATTTTCATCATATAAAAAGGAATAATCACCCATACGGAAAATATTGCGCCCATAATAAACATGTCCGAGATAGCCGGAAGGCAATACACGGATTATGTATGCGGTATTTTGCGTTATAAGATGGAATATATCCTTTTGTATGCTGATCATGCCGGCCCCCCTATTGTGGCAGTACCGCCGTACGCATTTTCGTTCGCGGCCCGCCGGCTTATCAAATATTTTCGTATCTTTCTAAGTATAATAGCCGCCTCCGCTCCCATGAGCCTCATAAAACAGACGTTATATCGCTAAAATCAAAAAATTATCACAAAATATATACCATTTGTATTCATATGTGAATATATGAACACTTGTAATTTTGTATTCGGACTATTGCAATAAATGCACTTCGGTGGTATGTTCTTGTTGTCGAGTCGGCGCTTGCGTACCGGCTTTATATCTCAATATACAGGTATAAAGCCATTGCGCGCGCCGACCACCATAATGCGGCCTCGTATGCGCTTATTATTCGCGCCACGGCAGGCGACTATCCAATAAAAAACGAGGCGCGTAAATTTTGATACGGAGAAAAGAGCTTTGAAATTGTGGAAAGAATTTAAGGAGTTTATAGCGCGGGGCAATGTTATCGACCTCGCAGTCGGCGTTATGATAGGCGGAGCGTTCAATAAAATAGTAACCTCCATTGTCAACGACCTGTTTATGCCGCTTATTAGCCTGCTTACCGGCGGCATCGAATTTACTGCTTTATTTGTACCGCTCGATGGCAACTCATACCCCAGCCTTCAAGCCGCTGTGGACGCCGAGGCCCCTATATTAAGCTACGGCGCATTTATAGGCTCAATTATAGACTTCCTTTTGCTGGCGCTGTGCGTATTTCTAATAGTTAAGCTTATAAATAGAGTGCGTTCGAAAAACGCCGCGACCGAACCCGAGCCGGCTGTGGAATTTATATGCCCGTTTTGCATGAGCAGCGTAAACGAAAAAGCCACGCGTTGCCCGCATTGCACTTCACCGCTGCCGGATGGGCCTCAAAAAGTCTAATTCGAAAATAAATATGTAAAAAATCCCTCTAACGCCGTTTTACATCTCCATTTGTGAGCGTCGAGAGAGCGGCATGCCGGATAATGCCTCATATGGAGCAACATTCCTATAAGAATACGTCCTCTCGGGCATATTCTAGAAAAGAGGGATTATCTGTGCGTAAGTTTTTAAAAAGCTTAATATGTTCGGCATTAGCGGCGGCACTTTTGGCCGCGATGCCTTTAGGTGCGGCGCGGGCGCAAAACCCGTGCCGCCCGTCCGCATCGCTTAGCGTGTCTCTTTTAGCGAGCGAGGCATATCAGGGCGACACTATAGACGGTACATTGACTGTTTCAAATACCGGTAATGCCGAGCTTAACTCTTTTGAGTTTAATTCTTCCCCGTTCAGCGCGCTGGTAGATCGGGTTTCCGTTATAGCGAGCGGCGATACAAAACAACTATCCTTTTCCATATATATACCCGAAGGCACCGACCCCGGCTCCTACACGCTTACAATAAGCATGAGCGCCGGACATTCCCATGCCCCCGATACCGACAATTGTAATTTAGAAGGTATTTCCTCAACCGGCTCGGATACTATTACTGTAAAAGAACAGCCGAGCGGCGGCATAATAATTGACGACGATCCCGACATAGGCGAAATAATAACACCCACCCCTTCGCCTACGCCAACGCCGTCACCCACCGCCGCCCCTTCACCCTCGCAAACATCCACGCCTTCAGCCGCGCCCACAGCTCGCCGCACCTCATCCCCACGCGCGCCGGCGGCTACGACTACCGCTACCCCTTCGCCCTCACCTCAGGCTGTAGCGGCTTTAGAAACCTCTCCCTCAGATACTCCTTTAGAGGTTACAACACCGGAGCAACAACAGCCACCGCAGACCGTTTCGCCGGATACCATAATTGAGCTGGATATAGAAAGTGCCGCGCCCGAAGCGGCGGCAACACCAAAGCAGCCAAATTACTGGTTTGTTTATGGCATAATCGGAGCATTGCTGCCGGTAGCCGCCATACTTATATTCCTTAGAACTTCAAAAAAGAGCGGCAACAGATAAGCGCCGCTCTCTAACCGATAATAAAAAATGCGCCTTTTGGCGCATTTTTCGCTGTCTGTAAATCTATATGAATATGCTAGCCGCCCATAATAAGCACTCGCCAATTAAAAATGCCTTCAGCTACTGAACATATTCCTCAATCGCACCGTCCCACCACTGCTGCGCGCCGTCCATATCAAACGGCTGCTGATACTCCGCCCATTCCACAATGGCAAACCTTTCAACAAAGCTGCCGTGCCGTTTTAAGGCGTATGCACCGCCGCTTTTTTCTATCTCAAACGACGGCATATTGAGCTCCAGCGTAACCGACAGCATTTTAGGCGTTTCAACCTGCTGCTGTGATACCAGATATCCTATCCTCATGCTACCCTGCTCCGGCAATTCGGCCGACACGTCGAGTAGCGCGGCGGCTCCTTTAGTAAACTCCGGCAGCTCTACAATAAGCTCCGGCATATCCTTTTTGGCTCTTTCCATTATTTCAATGCATTTATAAACATAAACCCGCTCCGCCGCCGCAAGTAAAAGCGCCTCCCGCTCCTCATCATCCGCCGCCTGCCAAGCTTCAAGCTCTATAACACCGCCCGGCAAACCGGTATATCCGGCGTCAAGATACCCACCGTCAGCGATACAGCTAACGGTAAAGCTTTCGGCGTCCCAAAACATATTTTCAAATTCCTGCCGCCGCTCCTCGGCGAAAGAATCGAGCGAATAATATTCCTTTGTCCAAAACGCCACCTTTTCACTAAGCCGCATATTAGCCTTGGCTGTAGCGAATGTTAAAACAGCGAAAAGCGCTAGTATTATAACGGTAAATATAACAAGCAGCGATGCCATGCCGTCCTTTTTCTTAAATTCGACGGCGCAGCACCTTAAAATGCCTTTTACCCTCATGGCCGGTACACGAAAAGCTTGTCCGTTTGCATATCCAACAGCTTTTCCCCTTTCCCCTCATACTCCACAACAACGCTTATGCCGTACATAACGCTTACAACGCCGTCCGCCTCCGCCGCCTCGCCTATGCGCTCAAGCGATGATATCAGCGTAAATCCGTCAAGGCTCGGCTCACTTACCTGCCGCCATTTATCATCGAAATGCTTTTTAAAAGAATTAGAGCCGCCGCCTTCAAGCGGCCCGCCGGTAAATTCGCTTATATAATCATAAGGGTTTTGCCCCGACCTGAATTTTTCTATTTCTAAAACAGCCGCCTGCGCCGCGTTATCTGTATCTGTTGCCTTCCTAGACACCTGCCCCGCCGCCGCAAACACGCTTACTATAACCGCCGACGCCAAAGATAGCACTGCCAATGAAATAATTATCTCTATAAGCGAAAAGCCTCTTCGCGCCTTTCTCCCCCTTAGCATACGCTACCTCCCCGCCTTAAGCGCTACCCGGTATTCGCTTAAATGAGCGCCGCCGTATTTGTCAGTGCCTATGCCGTATTCAATATATTTGCCGTCCGGCGCCATAGCTACCCTAAAATCGCTTATATAAGCTATAACCTCGCTTATATCATCCTCCGGCAGCTCGCCATTTAATACTATGCACTCTCTAAGCGCGCCGCCGCTCATATAAATCCAGCTTACCAGCTCTCCGGCTTGGGTATCAAAGCTTATAGCTATGCCGTTTTTGCCGTTTCCATCCGGCAGAACGGAAATAGCGCCGCCCTCATCGTTTTGCCTAAGCTTAACGCTTATAAAAGCCGCCGCCACCCGCACCTCCGACTCCTCGTCCCGTCTGACGCTTATGCGCTTATAAGCGGCGCTGCCGGCGTATACTAAAGGTATAACCGACAACACAAACACCGTCGTTATGCACAATACCAGCACCATTTCGGCAAGCGACGAGCCTTTTTTAGGCGCAGCATTAAAGCCGCTGCCCGAAAACCACCGCCTCATTTTTCCACCACCATAAGCGACGGCCTAAAATTGCCTATGCCGCCGGTCTGATAATCATAATAGTAGTTTTCATGATCGAGCACCAAGCCGTAGTTCTCCTCAAGATACGCCAATGAAGCGGGATAGCTGCCCTCAAGCGCATAGCACTGCACCAGCGATCTGTTTATAGCCTCTTTTATATTTTCTGCCTGCGCTTGCCCTGTATTAGCAGCAGCTTTAGAAAGCGGCAATAATATCACCGCCGCTATAACGGCTATAACCGCCGCCGCCGTGAGCCACGCTATAAATCCGACGTCAATTCGTCTTTTCATATTCCCCGCCTCATCCTATTGAGGAAATAACGCCGGTCATAGGTATAAGCACAGAAAGTATTATAAATCCGGCTACAAGCGAAAGTACGGTTATCATAACCGGCTCTATAGACGCAGTAAATCTTTCAATAGAGCTGTCCGCCTCTTCCTCAAAAAGCTTAGCCGCTGTATTTAGCATCGTGTCAAGGCTGCCGGCTCTTTCCCCTACCGTTATTATGCGCAGGAAAAGCTCCGGGAATATACTAAATCCCCCAAGCGCATCTTTAAGCGAGCCGCCGCATTTTACCGCCTCATTGCAGCCGCGCAGCCGCTCCGCCGCGTAAGCGTTGCCTATATTATCCGCCGCCATATCCGCAGCCGTAGCTATCGGTATGCCGCCTTTTAGCATGGTGCCAAGCATACCGGCGTAACGCGCGGTAATAACGTCGGAATTTACCTTTCTAAGCCCCGGCAGCCTCAGCTTTAGCTTGTCTATAAACCGCCGTCCGCCGGGCAGATACGGCATAAGTGCCGCCGCCACGCAAATAATAGCTATCGCCAAAAGTATATACACTATGTTTCTCTCAAAGAATGCACCTGCTAACAGCATGTTTTTTGCTATCTGCGGCAACTCTGTGCCGGCCGGCCCCAGTATTTTAGAGAAAACCGGCAAAACGCTGGTAAGAAGTATTATTATAACGGCTATCATAAGCGCGCCGAGTATCATAGGATACGCCATTGCCGACCTTAACCTGCGCTTTTGCTTATGCTCTTTTTCATAATGCCTGGCTAAATTAGTGAGAGTAGTATCGATTGTGCCGCTCGCCTCTCCGATTTTAAGCATGGCTATGAAGTATTCGGGGAAAGCTTCCGGCCTCCTCGATATAGCCGCCGCAAACGAAACGCCGGAGCGCATATCCTCAAGCACATTGTTAAGCGCCTTTTTAAGCGCCCCTTTTCCCGTCTGCTCCGCCGTTAATTCAACGCCTTCTGATAAAGGTATATCCGATTTTGCTATAACCGCCATTTGCCGGCAAAAAACAGCCAGCTCAAGCGGCGGCGCTCCGCTGTTTCTCCGTCCGGCTCCGCTCATAATATCAGCCCCTCATTATAAACTGTTCAAGTAGCCTGGTATCCTGCGCCCTAAGATAAGCCGCCTCTTTGCCGATTTCCCCCGCTTTATATAACCTCGCCAGGTCATAATCCAAAAGCTGCATACCGTCGGCCTGTCCCGTTTGAAGTATATTGTTTATCTGATAATGCTTGCCCTCGCGTATAAGATTTCTAACCGCCGGAGTAGCCAGCATAACCTCACTAGCCACTACCATGCCGCCGCCCTTGGCTTTTGGCACCAGTTGCTGTGATACAACGCCTTCTAATACCGTTGAGAGCTGCCCCTTTATCTGTCCCTGCTGCTGCGGCGGGAAAGAATCTATTATGCGATCTATCGACTTTGCTGCGCCTACCGTATGTAGCGTTGAAAAAACCATATGCCCGGTTTCGGCGGCGGTTAAGGCTATGGCTATCGTCTCAGGATCTCGCATCTCGCCTAGCATTATAACGTCTGGATCTTCTCTTAGCGCCGACCTTAGCGCCTCAGAAAACGTAGTGCAGTCGCCGCCTATCTCGCGCTGCGTTACCATGCTCTTTTTATGGCTGTGTAAATACTCGACAGGATCTTCTATTGTAAGTATGTGATAGTTGTAATTGCTGTTTATAATATCTATAAGACTGGCGAGAGTTGTTGATTTGCCGCTGCCCGAAACACCTGTCGCTAAAAACAGGCCCCGCCTTTTTTTAACAAACGAGCGCACCGACTCCGGCAGCCCCAGCGACTCAAACGCCGGTATTTCAAACGGCAGCGCCCTTATAGCCATGGCAAGCGTGCCGCGCTGACTGTATATATTGGCACGAAAGCGGCCTTTTCCTATAAAAGAATATGAGAAATCGACTGCGCCCTTTTTCTTAAGCCGCTTAATTTTGGTCTTGTCAAGCAGCAGAGGCACCAAATTCGCCACATAATCGGCGCCCGCCTTTTCCGTTTCCGGCACCGGCTCAAGCAGCGAATTGCGCCGCACCGACGGCCTTAAACCGGGGCAAATATGAAGGTCTGTGGCGTTTACCTCCAGCGTGTATTCAAGCAACCTGTGAAATCTCGCTCCAATTTCCTCCGCGCCCATATGCCCTCCATAACTTTTGTCGAAATATGGTATTTCTCGATTATTATATAAGAACAGGCGGTTATTATCAATAGAAGCGGCCGGCAATAGCCGACCGCTCCATTATAAAATTCGCTTGTCCATGTCTTTTAATTATATTTTCTTACGGCGTTTGCCGCAACCTACATAGCCTTATAGCTTGCCTACCAAATCTATGCCCGGCTTTAGAGTATCGGCGCCCGGTCTCCACCTCGCGGGACATACCCTGTCGCCATATTCGGTTACAAACTGAGCCGCATGCAGCTTTCTTAATAGCTCGTCAATATCCCTGCCTATGCCGTTATCATGCACCTCATAAGCCTTTATCTCGCCTTCAGGATTTACAATAAAGCTGCCACGCAGCGCCATGCCCTCTTCCTCAATCATAACCCCAAACGACCGCGTCACTGCGCCGGTAGGGTCTGCCAGCATAGGAAAGCCTATTTTCTTTATGCTGTCCGAGCTGTCTGCCCATGCCTTATGCACAAAATGCGAATCGGTTGAAATTGAGTAAACTTCCGCGCCCGCTTCTTTAAATTTATCATAGTTGTCGGCAAGATCCGAAAGCTCTGTCGGGCATACGAATGTAAAGTCGGCGGGATAGAAAAAGAACACCGCCCATTTTCCCCTCGTATCTTCCGATGTTACCTCTACAAACTCTCCGTTATGGTACGCCTGCAACTTAAAATCATCAATTTTCCTGCCTATCATTCTTTCCATTTCATATGCCTCCCCATTGTTATGTGTTATATTCTCCTAACATTTTTGGCTAAAAAACAGCTGTCCTTAACAGCGATAATTATTGCTATTTAAGTATAGTTCCGAAATTACTTTTTGTCAATATTATTTTTAAAATAAACGAATATCCTTAGAATTTCGGGGCATCATATGTCATGTGAGAGGTTCAAAGCAAGTCGAACCTCGTACCGTATAATATTGTTCTTAGCGAACAATGGCATTGAAGCAAAGAAATTTGCCGTACAGCCTTGCAGTGAGAGTGTATTAAGAAGCAAATTGTATTGGTATTAAAAAACGACTAAAGGAATTGCAAAATATTCTAAGCTAAGAGCCTCTTACGCAAAGGGCAGGGATGCAAAAACGCATTCCTGCCTTTTTGCTTGCTTTTCTTCCTTGCCTTCTTCCTATATCCGGAGCGAGTATTCAGAAAAAGCAATGTAAATCCAAAAAAACCTCGTGCGCCAATTCTAAGCACATCGCTTATATAAGCCGCTTCTTGGCTCATCATCCACGCCGCTTATACAGCAAATGCCGGGCAAAATCGCTTTTACCCGGCATACCAATCGCCTTTTTAATCATCAAACACCGGCATAACCGGCCAATCAATGGCTCGCCGGCATTCATATCCCGTAGCCATAGATATATTGCCGAGCGCCGTTGCCGCCTTAAGCACGCCGCCTTCATCAAACGCCTTTTCAAACGTTTTCATGGCCGCTCCAGCGTCAAAAGCCGATTTGTCTATTAGCTCAACAAAGCTGTCATTACTTTCCCCGTCCGGCAACTGCCATTTTTCCTTTGACAAATTCATGTAATCGGCTTTTACCTTAGAAGGAATTATAAACCGCGCCACAGTACCCCTGCCCGCGAAAAAGTCAAATGTTTTAGCCATCGCCAGCTTTATACCTAGCGGATCATGCAGCGCCTTTTGCGCCACCGGCATTGTTTTTATACTCGTCTCAAACACCTTTTTATCGAGCGCCGCGCCATGCGCCTCCAATAAAACGCGAGTCAGCATTTTAGATATGTCCTTTATTTTGCTATCCTCAAGCTTAAGAAATTTCCAGCATCTTTTTATGCCCGTCGTACTTGCCAAAAGCTGCGAATCTACATACGTTTCGAGCAATACATGGTGCCTGCTCGATGCCGTTCTGCACTTTACATACCTGTGCGTGGCGGCGTCAAGGAAATAGTGCGTAAGAAAGCCGTAAAAGTATGCTTTTAAATAGTCCTTTTCAAGGCCATTGACGCAATTTGCCATAGAGCGCAAAAAAGCGCCTGTATTTTCGTCATGAACCTTTACCCCCATGCCGTGCATGCCCCCTGGCTTTCTAAACGGTATTATGTTGTAATAGTACATTATGTCCGGCCCCTGGCTGCCCAGCGCGTAAGCCCCGCTGTCCTTAAGCTCCGGCATCATCGCCGCTTCTGCCGCCGCCTGAGCGCATATGTAATGCGCATATATACCCGCCAATTAAATACTTCACCTCCGCTTAAGCCATAACGCCTCGGCATTTTGCAAAAACGCATCCTCACGCAGATACGCACAAGGACGCGCCCTTTATATATTTGATTGTCGCGCACCCCTTCTTCGACAGCACCTTTCCGGACGGTAACCCGGCAGGTGGCTCCGGTCAGGCTTCCCCGCGGCACATGCGGTAACCCGCTTACTGCTGCTTCGGTCAAGATCTGACAGGGTTCACAGGCCCTCATTGCACGGGACCCGGCCATCGACGCTCCTTACCGGGGCGCGGCTCCACAAAGGCCGGCCTCAGAAGGGGAATTCAGCCCCGCTGTAGCGGATTGCGGGTACAGGGCACCGCTATCTCCCCGCCTAGCGCGACAAACTTTAAACTTTTCAATTCACCGTTTCTTAAAACCATTGTTAGCTTTCGGCTTTATATTTCTTAAAAAAGCTCCCGCCTTATAACGCATTCCTCGCGCGCCGGCCCCACTCCTATCATAGCGACAGGCACTCCCGAGAGCCTTTCTATAGCTTTTATATATTCTTGCGCCGCTTTTGGCAGCTTATCAAATTCCCTTATATGGGAAATATCCTCGCTCCAGCCCTCAAACGTTTCATATACCGGCTTGCATCTTTCAAGCGCATTTATACTGGCCGGAAAATCGGTAATTATCTTTCCGTCAAGCTCATATCCCGTGCATACCTTAACATCGCCAAAGCCGCCCAGCGTATCCATTCTTGTAACCGCCAAGGCGGTAAGCGCGTTTATGCGCACGCCGTATTTTAGTATAACCGCATCGAGCCAGCCTATTCTTCGCGCCCGTCCGGTTGTTACGCCAAACTCATGCCCCTTTTCACGTATCTCATCGCCTATGCCGCCTATAATCTCGGTCGGGAACGGCCCTTTGCCAACCCTTGTGGTATAAGCCTTGGCTACGCCCAGCACCTCGTCCATCATAGCCGGCCCAAGTCCACCGCCGACGCAAGCGCCGCCGGATATAGGATGTGACGATGTAACGAAAGGATAGGTTCCATAGTCTATATCAAGAAGGGTACCCTGCGCTCCTTCAAAAAGCACATTGCCGCCCGATTTATAACATTCATACGTCATAACGCCGGTATCGGTTATATGCTTTTTAAGGCGATTGGCATAACCTAAGTATTTTTCATATATTTCATTAAAGTCAAGCGGCTCATGATTGTACAGCGCTAAAAGCAACTTGTTTTTGGCGTTAAGCGCTTCCTTGAGCCTTAAGGCAAAATACTCCGGCTCTAAAAGGTCGCACATGCGTATGCCGGTGCGCTCCGCCTTATCGGTATAGCAAGGCCCTATGCCTTTAGCTGTCGTTCCAATGCCGCTCGCGCCTCTCGCCTGCTCTTCAAGAGCGTCGATAAGTAAATGATAAGGCATTACAACGTGCGCACGTTCGCTTATATATAAAGCGTCCATGGAAAGGCCTTCTTTTTCCAGCATTTCCATTTCTGCAATAAGAGATGCCGGGTCAATAACCACTCCGTCGCCTATTACGCAGGCTTTACCCTCATACAGTATGCCCGAAGGCACCAGATGCAACCCAAGCTTTTTGCCTTTTGCAACTATGGTATGTCCGGCGTTGTTTCCGCCCTGGTATCTGACAACCATATCGGCCTTAGCCGCCAGCCCGTCGACAAATCTTCCCTTGCCTTCGTCCCCCCATTGCACTCCTAATACCGTAACACTAGACATATTACTCGCTCCTGGGAAAAAAAATTCGCAGGGATTCCCTGCGATGCATCCTATCATAGTATAGCATTAAGCACAATTAGCGTCAATGACCTGATTTACCCTTAGCCCCGAGCCTCTCCTTAGCCCATGAAGCCTGAAAGGCAACGGCGGCGTCATTATCTAACGTCAGCCGCCCTATATCGGCAAGAGCAGCGCTATGTCCGTTATTCGCGGCGCATACCGCTCCTTGCGACAGCAGCCGCCTTCTTCCCGCCATATTCCGGCCTATAAAGCGCCTAAGCGTCTTACTCGCTTCTCCACTTAAAAGAGAGGAATAACAAAACATATTCGCCTCATCCTTGTCCGGCAATCCGATATGCTCCTTATTTAGCGGGCAAACTTGCTGACAAATATCACAGCCCAGTATTTTCGCCATTTTATCACGCGCCGCTCCGTCAAAAAACGGATTATTCATAGCCGCGCGTATACAGTTATTTATATCCGCCCCATCACCCAATGCGCCGACAGGACAACTTTTTACGCATCTACCGCAGCCGGCACACAGTTTCTTACCTTCGTATTCTAAAGGCCCGCACGCATCGGTTACAATCGAACTTATGCTAAACAGCGAGCCTATGCCCTCCATATAAGCCAGAGTATTAAGCCCTATATCGGCACCCGCTCTTTGCAACGCTGCTTTTTGAGGTATTGCGCCGCTTGAAACGGCGTCAAAACCGGCATCTCTTATATATTGCGCTAGCCCCGCCGCGCCATGGTATCCGGCATTTGAGCTGAAATAATACGGGGAATACGGAGCTACGCCATCGGGATAAAAGGCGTATAGCCGGTATCTTTTTATAAGCAGTATAACGCAGCGCGTGCCTAACAGAACATCCTCGGGATTTTTTAAGCCGGAATCGCCAATATCAAAGCCTTCTTTGCTTACAAAAAACACGCCGTCAAATCCTAGCTCTTGCGCCTTTTCTTCTATGCTCAGCTTTATTCCGTCCAAATCGTACTCCCGCCTTTTACGCTATTATTTTAATGGAGCGTCGCATATATTATGGCTAATATATACATATATATGCTATAATCCGATTATACAGTTTATCGGAGGTATAAGCCATGCGCAAATTCACCGCGTATTTTTCAGTGATAATCTGCCTTATTATTGCGCTTACCGGATGCTCAACACCCATGGAAATATCCACTCCCGCCGGCAATTTTTCGTTATCGCAAATTTCTTATTCCGACTCCTTTGCCGGTGTAACCGCCCCTGAAGGCAGAGTGGTAATGAACCTCGCGCTAACAAGCGATATGCCGGAAGGCGAACTCCTTGACAAAGCGCGCCCTTATTTTAAACCCACCGACGGCAGCGAAGCGGCAATGGTCGGCGCCGGCTCCGCTATATTTGAATGCGAAGGAGTAGCTCTGTATTCTTCGCTAAAAGGCATTGAATGCTCGCTCGTATTTGTCGTTCCCGATGATATGAAATCGCAGACCGTTTATGTAAAATTCCCCGGTATAGAAGCTTTCCCCGCAAAATGATGCAAACCTAAACGCAAAGCCGCCTTAAGGCGGCTTTTATATATGCGTATTTATTTTTTTCTTATCTGCGGCTTAGTTATACCTGTCGCCGCCCCTTATCGCGTATCCCTCGCGCTCCCATATCCTAAGCCACTCTTGAAGACGGTTTAAGAATTCCTCGTTGTCTTCGGTCTTTACAAGCATTGAAAGCAGCTGCTCGGTAACATCTGCGGTATTGCCGCTTGACATCAGACGGCGTATTGTCAATATACCCTCGAGCTCCTTCTGCGAAAGCAGCAGCTCCTCGCGCCGAGTTCCGCTTTTGTTTATGTCTATTGCCGGGAAAATACGTTTCTCGCTCAGCTTTCTGTCGAGATGTATTTCCATATTTCCGGTGCCCTTGAATTCCTCAAATATTATCTCATCCATACGGCTTCCGGTCTCAATAAGCGCGGTTGCTATTATTGTAAGGCTGCCGCCCTCCTCAATTTTCCTAGCACTGCCGAAAAACCTCTTTGGCTTATGCAGCGCGCCGGGATCAAGTCCTCCCGACAGCGTTCTTCCGGTGGGAGGTATTGTAAGGTTGTAGGCGCGGGCCAGTCTTGTTATAGAGTCTAGCAGCACTACAACATCTTTACCATGCTCAACCAAACGCTGAGCGCGCTCTAAAACCATCTCGGCTACGCGGGTATGATGCTCGGGCAGCTCGTCAAATGTTGAATAAATAACCTCGCCCTTTATAGAGCGCTTCATATCGGTAACTTCTTCCGGCCGCTCATCTATCAATAGCACTATAAGCTCAACATCCGGATAATTTATGGAAATGCAGTTGGCAATCTTCTTTAAAAGAATTGTTTTACCCGCTTTTGGCGGCGCTACTATCATTCCCCTTTGCCCTTTTCCTATAGGGGCTATAAGGTCAATTATCCTTGTCGCCAGGTCACGCGAAAACTGCTTGCTTTCAAGCGTCAGTCTTTCGTCGGGGTATATAGGCGTAAGCTCGTCAAAAGGCCGCCTTCTCTGCGCATTTTCAACATCCTCGCCGTTTATGGCAAGTATGTAAAGCAGCGCGAGAAACTTTTCTCCGTCTTTTGACGGTCGGGTTTTTCCGGTTATAAGGTCTCCGGTTCTAAGGTTAAAGCGCCTTATCTGCGCTATGCTGACATAAACGTCTTTATTGCCGGGCAGGTAGTTTTCGCTTCTTAAAAAGCCGTATCCGTCCGGCATTACCTCAAGCACGCCCTCACAATCGCCGCAATCGCCTCCCGATAACAGCTCGGGTATGGCGGGATTCGATGTGCCGTATTCCTTATTATAGTATCCTTCGCCGCGCCGCTGCGGGTATTGCTGGCGCTGATCATCGCCTCTTTGTTGATATTGCTGCCGTTGATCGTCACCGCGCTGCTGATATGATTGCCTCTGATCGTCGCCGCGCTGTTGATATGACGGGCGTTGGTCATCGCCCCTTTGTTGGTACTGCATAGGCCGGCGGCGCATCTGGCTGCCGTAGCTCGGGCCCGGCTGCCGATTATAATACCCGCCGCCTTCTCTTTCCTGCTGCCTTGCCCTTGGCGCCGGTCTTTCGGTTTCTCTCGGCGCTGCGGTTGATTGTTCGCTCTGTTCTTGAGCCGCGTCATTTGTATCGTCGGGCGGAGCCTCTTTTATAGTCGCCTGCTTTGACTCTTCCTCATCGGCAATGGCATTAACCCCGCTTCTTTCTATCAAAAGCTGGGCAAGTTCACCTTTTCGATACTTTGTAATAGACTTAATGCCTGCGCTTTTCGCCATTTCGCGAAGCGCTTTAAGGCTCATTCCAGACAGTTCTGATGGATCCATGTTGTGTATTCACCCCACTGCAAAAATATATATTTATAAAAAATGACTGCAACGTAAAAATAAGAAACGTTTAAAACCCCTATTATCGAGAACAATTCGATTGTTACCATTTATTGATGGAAATAAACAGGAAAACAACTGATATTCGTACAGACATGGAGATCACGGTACTTATTGATTTATAATATATCGCAGCAATAGTACTATGTCAAGCAAAAAGGCCTGTCACCGCCGCAAAATAAGCCCCGCGAAAAATGCCACAAACCGCCGCTTTCTGATATAATAACCTCACGCCGCAAATGAGCGCAAAGCGTCCGGCGGCCTGAAACATAAACCCTTTTGCTATGAGCAAGCAGTCGCCACGCGCCGGAGTCGGCCGCGCCTATGCTCTATGGTATAATAACCAAAGAGAAATTACGAGGTAATTACATGCTTTTAAAGAGAATCCTTTCCTTAATATGTGCGTTTATTCTGGCGGCGGCGCTCTCGGGCTGTGCTGGCGATTCATCCGTATCAGCCACTCCCACTCCTTCGCCCGGCCCGACGCCTAACCTTAGCGGCCTTACTTATTATCAAAAGTATGAGCTTATGGAGTCACGCCAAGCAACTGTCTCCTCCTTTCTAAGCTACGCCTCATCTAACACCGATGTCGCCATGGCTTTTATATCGCTTATGACGGGGCAGTTCGATCTGGCCTCGCAAATGGTTTCAGAGCAAAGCGCGGATATATTGTCGCTTAGATACCTCGTCGCCAATCCCTGCGGCTCCAGCGAAGCCGACCTGCTTATAGGCGGCATTTATGAGCATCCCGAAGTATACATGCTTACCGTTGAAAGCATCGAGTCGGGCAGCTCGTATGCCGTAGGTGTCGCGGGCAAGCGTGTCGTAGCTTATTTTCCGCTGTACATAACCGGCGTATCCGAGGAAATAGAGCAAATGCGACAACAGTTCAGTAAATACCTCACCGAACCGGAGTCAACGCCGCTGCCCGGAGATACCGACGAAGATTAATTCTTTATTGAGCATATTTATATTTGAACCCGCGCTTTAGTGCGTATATAATCGTCTTACTCAAATAAAATGCGGCAATTGCCCGCAGACGGAGGTTTGTAAATGAAAAAATCAGCCGCCATAATATCGGCTTTATTGGTGTTGTTGCTGCTTGTATCATGCGGCGATAAAAAACCCGACGATCAAGGACCTTTTGACTCGCCCTCCGCCGACGCAACCCCCGTACTAATTACTCCTTCACCCGACGCTTCGCCCTCGCCCGACGCCGCGCCCGGCTCGGCGGGAGATTATCTGCCTTTTAACGGCAATGTAAAATATACCTATGAAGGCACCGGCAACGAATATGCGTCTTATACCGTATTTATAGACTATATTGACGGCAACCGCATGCAAACACGCACAAATAACGGCGGCAGCGAAATAGTACGGGTGTTAGAGCGTGGCGATGACAGCGTAAGCGTTGTATATACCCGCCCTGAGTTTTATGCCCGCGAAAACTTTTTAGCGCAGCAGGGCGAGCCGAATGCGCTTATTAAAGAGCCGCTTGAGGTTGGAACCTCATGGCAGGTAAAAAACGGTACGCGCGAAATAACATCTACAAACGCCGCTATCGAAGTGCCAGCCGGCAGTTTTAACGCCATAGAGATAACCGAAACCACCGATACCGGGGTTACCGTTGAGTATTACGCCAAGGATACAGGGCTTGTTAAGTCGGTTTATAATCCCGGTGCTAACGAGGTTGTTTCAGAGCTTAAATCAATTGAAGAGGGTATATCGCTAACGCAGACCGTCCGCTTCTACTATATAGGCGAGGATGCCGACAAGCTTTATTACACCGACAAAGAAGTATCCTTCTCAACAAACGATATTACAAAATCAGTGCTTGAAAAGGCTTATAAAGAAGTGCCGTCCGGTGTAGGACGCGCGTTGCCGGCATCCGCGGCTATAAAAAGCCTTTATCTAAATCAAGACGGTGCGGTATATATCGATTTTACTTCCGGCCTTATAAAAGATATGAATGCGGGAGCAGGTGCCGAGGCGCTTATACTGCGCGGCATAGCCAATACATTTGCCGGATATTACTCAACTGAACGCGTATATCTTACCGTTGAAGGAGAGCCGTATTCCTCCGGCCATATAGAAATGAAAAAGGGAGAATTCATAAAGGCCGATACCTCCGGCATAGAGCGGCTTGGCAGCTAAAGGCACCGCTCCAATGTCCCCGGCAATAACCTGATATTATATCGGGCAAAATTATTGACAAAATGCGCCGGTATGGTATAATATTTTTTGCGACTTCTTATGGATTGAAAGAGGTGATTCCTTTGAAAGAGAATATACATCCTAAGTACGGCGAAGCAACCGTGCGCTGCGCTTGCGGCGAAACCTTCACAACCGGTTCGGTTAAAAACGAAATAAAAGTTGAAATTTGCAGCAAATGTCATCCTTTCTTCACCGGCAAGCAAAAGCTTGTTGATACAGGAGGCAGGGTAGACCGCTTCAAAAGAAGGTATGGCCTGTAAGAATATAAGCGGGCAGACGCAGATCGGGGTACGCCTTGGTCTGCTTTTTGTTAATAGGAGGCAATCGGCTTGAAAAAATGCACGATAGGCGGGCAGGCGGTGCTTGAAGGCGTTATGATGAAATCGCCCGACGCCATAGCCATAGCGGTAAGGACGACGAGCGGCGAAATAGCGCTGGATCGCCAACCGTATACTCCCGCCTCAAAACGAAAGAAAATATACGGTCTGCCGTTTGTGCGCGGCGTTGTAAGCTTTATAGAGGCGCTGTCCATGGGCTTTGCCACGCTTACAAAAGCCGCGGATATGGGCGGATATGAAGACGAAGAACAGCAGCCGTCCAAATTCGATGAGTTTGTGGCTAAAAAAACAGGAAAAACATCGGAGCAGGTGATGATGTTTTTTGCCGTTATTTTAGCCGTAGCCATGGCGGTAGGGCTTTTTATACTGCTGCCTACCTTTTTGAGCGGACTTTTGCGCCGGCATATAGGCAGCGGCCTTGGCATGAACCTTATAGAAGGCGGCATAAGGCTGGGCATATTTATTGCCTATATAGTGCTTATATCGCTTATGAAGGACATCCGCCGCGTTTTTATGTATCACGGCGCCGAGCATAAAACAATAGCCTGCTATGAAAACGAGGATGAGCTTACCGTTGAAAACGCGCGCAAGCACAGCCGGCTTCATCCGCGCTGCGGCACATCGTTTATGCTTTTTGTGGTCGTAATAAGCATACTGCTTTTTACGCTTTTCGGCTGGAGCGAAAACTGGCTTATACGCGTTGTACTGCGGCTTATGCTCATGCCGGTTGTAGCCGCGATATCATACGAGCTTTTGCGGCTGTCCGGTAAATACGACAATATATTCACGCGCATAATGTCGGCACCCGGCATGGCGCTTCAGCGGCTTACGGCAAAAGAGCCGGATGACAGTATGCTTGAAGTGGCTATTGCCTCTTTTAACGCCGCACTTATGAGCACCGAAGAATATGAGCAGGCGCAATCTGAAAAAGCGCAAAAAAGCAACGCCGATATCAATCAGAGCGAAACTGTGGCGGAGAGTGAGGCCTCTTTTGCAGGAGCATGACACCCTCGCTATATCCGGCGAAGCGGCAATGTCGGCGGTGCGTTTTGTCGCTTCAAGGCTTAAACGGGCGGCTATATCAAACGCCGCCTCGGAGGCCAGGTGGATAGTGGCTAAAATAATGCGGCTCAGCACTGCGGAGCTGCTTTTTTCCGAGAAGCCGGTAAGCCACGCCGAGGCTGTCGGCATATCGGCATTAGTTGAATGCAGGCTTAAAGGCGAGCCTTTGCAGTATATATTCGGCAGTCAGGAGTTTATGGGGCTGGAGTTTATTGTAGACAGTCGTGTACTTATCCCCCGCCCCGATACCGAAACACTAGCCGGCCGCGCCATATCGCATATACGCGGACGGGCTCTTAATGTGCTCGACCTTTGTACCGGTAGCGGATGTCTGGCGGTGGCTATAAAAAAGAATTGTCCCGCCTGCCGTGTAACCGCGGCCGATATAAGCGCCGACGCACTTGACGTATGCCATAAAAACGCCAAAAAGCACGCGGCGGATATAACTATAATACAAAGCGACCTTTTTAGTGAGCTTAAAGGGCTGTGCTTTGACCTTATAGTTTCAAACCCTCCTTACATAAGATCCCGCGACATCCCAGAACTGCAACAGGAGGTGCGCCGTGAGCCGCTAACCGCCCTTGACGGCGGCAGCGACGGTATGGCGTTTTATCGCCGCATAGCATACGATGCCGCGGCTTATATAACCCCAGGCGGCTATATAATGCTTGAGGTGGGCGAAGGGCAGGCTGAGGCGGTTGCGGATATGCTCCGGCCGGCATTTGATAATATTGAGTTTTCCCGCGACCCCGGCGGTATATTAAGGGTGGTCGCGGCCGGACTGAGGTGAATATGTTCGACAAGCTTGAAAAACTTAAACAGCGTTATGATGAGATAAGCGCGCTTATAGCTGACCCTGAAGTTATTTCAGATCAGAATAGGTATAAGACGCTTTTAAAAGAACACAGCGACCTTTCAGACGCCGCCACAGCGCACGATGAGTACAATAGACTTAAAGAGGAGCTGACCTCTCTTGAGGAAATGCTTTCTGATCCCGAGCTTAAAGAACTGGCGGAAACCGAGATTGGAGATTTATCCGAGCAAATAAAGCTATGCGAGGACAATATACGGCGGATACTCACGCCTAAAGACCCTAACGACGCAAAAAATGTTATACTTGAGATACGCGCCGGCACCGGCGGCGATGAGGCTTCGCTTTTTGCGGCCAACCTCCTTCGCATGTACGGGCGCTACGCCGAAAGGCACCGGTTTAAAATAGAAACGCTTTCAAGCAACATCACCGAGCTTAACGGCGTTAAAGAAATAGCCGTATCTATACAGGGCAAAGGCGCTTATTCGCGGCTCAAATACGAAAGCGGCGTGCATCGCGTGCAGCGCGTACCCGAAACAGAATCGCAAGGCCGCATACATACCAGCGCGGCTACGGTGGCGGTATTGCCGGAAGCCGAGGATGTGGATGTACAAATAAACCCCAACGACCTTAGAGTCGATGTGTTCCGCTCGGGGGGGCATGGCGGGCAAAGCGTAAACACCACCGACTCGGCGGTAAGAATAACGCATTTGCCTACCGGCCTTGTTGTAACGTGCCAAGACGAAAAATCGCAGCTAAAGAATAAGGAAAAGGCAATGCGCGTGCTTAAATCCAGGCTGCTCGACATGATGCAGTCGCAAAAGGAGCAGGAGTACGCCGAACATCGGCGCAGCCAGATTGGCAGCGGCGATAGAAGTGAGCGCATACGCACATATAATTTCCCGCAAAACAGAGTCACCGACCACCGCATAGGGCTTACGCTTTATAAGCTCGATGCCTTTATAGACGGCGACCTTGACGAAATGATAGACGCTTTGACACTTGCAAGCGAGGAAGCGGCGCGCGAATAACAGGGCGCGCCTTTCGCATATACTTTACCGCCGCCACAAAACCGTACTAAAAGCATAGCTTTATTTAACGGCGGGCGGCGGAGGAACAAATTATGGACAGATTACTCGCTTCGGCGATAGTCGGCAGCGCCGCCGGCATACTCGGCTCGGGCTTGGGATGCCTTTTGGGATTTGTAGCGGCAAACCCTAGCCAAAAAGCAATGGCAGGCATTATGTCAGCGGCAGGCGGTATTATGCTCTCTATGGTGCTGCTTGACCTTTTTCCCTCCTCTCTCTCCGGCAACCTCTGGCCCGGCACCTGCGGCATAGCCATAGGCGCAGCGTTTATGCTTCTTATACGGAGGCTTTTTGAAGACAGCGGCGATGCAAGGGCGGCGGATAAGCCGAGTATGCTCAAGATGAGCATTATGATAGGCGCCGGCATAGCGGCACATAACTTCCCCGAAGGGCTTGCCATGGGTAGCGGCATGGCCTCACCGCAGGGCGGAGCCGCACTCGCCTTTGCGATAATACTCCACGACATGCCGGAAGGCTTAGCTATGGCAATACCGCTTCGCATGGCGGGAAAAGGTGCGTGGACAGCGGTTTTATATGTGTTTTTAGCCGGACTGCCGACTGGAATAGGCGCGCTTATAGGTTATCTTGTTGGCAGCATGTCGGTGTTGACGCTTGATCTGTGCCTCGGCTTTGCGGGAGGCGCTATGGCGGCGATTGTTTTTGTGGAGATGCTGCCGGCGTCGTGGAAGATATCGCCTACCGCTTCGGGGCGAGGGCTGCTTTTAGGAGTGGCTTTGGGCATAATAATACTTATACTCGCAGGACACATTTAATAGACAAAGGATAAAAATGGAAACTGTAGTAATTGATTTAAAAAAGAACTATCTTGACGGCATATCGTCGGCCGCCGCGCTTATACGCGGCTCCGACATAGTTGCGTTCCCCACCGAAACGGTATACGGACTTGGCGCTAACGCTCTTGACGCAGCGGCTGTGGAGAAAATATTTAAGGCGAAGGGGCGGCCGCAGGACAATCCGCTTATAGTGCATATATCAGACATATCGTCTATGCATGAGCTGGTTTCTTCTATAACGCCGGCGGCTCAAAAGCTGGCCGATGCTTATTGGCCGGGCCCTATGACGCTGGTGCTTAAAAAGAGCGCGTTGATACCTGATAGCGTAACCGCCGGACTTGATACCGTAGGCATACGCCTGCCGTCTCGAAAAGAGGCTAGAGACCTTATACGCGCCGCCGGAGTTCCAATTGCCGCACCTAGCGCCAACGCGTCAGGGCGACCCAGTCCTACGCGTGCCGGTCATGTGCTAAACGACCTCGGCGGCCGGATACCGCTTATACTCGACGGCGGCGGCTGTGAAGTCGGGCTTGAATCAACTGTAATAGATGTTACCGGCGATGTGCCCGTCATACTTCGCCCCGGGTTTATAACGCCCCGGGACGTAGAAATGGAGGCAGGCGCTGTAAAACTCGCTGAAAAAGCATCTGCAAACTGCCCGCCGCCCTCACCCGGCATGAAATATATGCATTACGCGCCGGATGTTAAAATAACGGTGGTTACCGGAGATAACGCGCAACAAAAGATCCGCCGCTTATATGACGAGGCGGTATCAAATGGCGTAAGGGCCATAATAGCCGGAAAAGGCGGACGCGAGAAGGAATACGGCGACAGGCGGTTTATGGCTATCGGCTCGGGCGGCGATAACGCGGCATCAAGAGAGCTGTACAACTCGCTTTTAAAGCTTGAAGGGGAGGCTGACGAGGCTTTTATAGAAGGCTTTTCGCTAAGCGGCTTAGGGCTCGCGCTTATGGACAGGCTGTGCCGAGCCGCCTCCCATAATATAATTGATACCGGAGGTGATACCGATTGAACATACTTTTTGTCTGCACCGGCAATACCTGCCGCAGCCCTATGGCGGAGCGGCTTATGAAAAAACTGGCGCAAGAGCTTAACAGAAACGACATCTCGGTGCGCTCAGCCGGTCTTTCGGCTTTTGATGGAGCTGCTGCCAGCGAAGGCGCGAAAAAGGCAATGGAGCATATGGAGCTTAGCCTTGAAGGGTTTTCCTCGTCCATGCTTAGCTTAAACGATGTTGAATGGGCGGATATAATACTGACTATGGAGGGGCGGCACGCCATATATATAGCCTCACGATACCAAGGCGCAGCTAAAAACCTTCATACGCTAAAAGGCTATGCTAAAGGCAAACAAGGCGAGGACGGCTATCATCTAAACGTAGAGGATCCTTATGGAGGCAGCCTTTCGCAATATTTAGAGTGCGCCGACGAGATACAATCGGCGCTTAAAAGCATATTTGACAACGGCTCCGATATTTAAAAATTGGATGCCGTTTTTTTCTGCTTTGGATTGCCTAGCGCCGCGATATATTATAATATATGACTAATGGCGCGGCCAAAGGAAGGGAGATGATATACAATGATAGCAGTTGGAAGCGATCACGGCGGATTTGAACTCAAGCAGGTTGTGCTCGAATACCTGCACGCCCATGACATAGAATACAGAGATTTAGGCTGTTTTAGTGAAAACTCGGTGGATTATCCCGATGTCGGGCTTACGGTTGCGCTAAGCGTGGCTTCAAAGGAATTTGATAAAGGCATATTGTTCTGCGGTACCGGTATAGGCATATCGATTGCAGCGAATAAAGTGCCGGGTATAAGGGCGGCGCTTTGCTCCGATACATATTCGGCTCGCATGTCCAAAGAGCATAACAACAGCAATATACTCGTAATGGGCGGGCGCACAATAGGCGCCGGAGTTGCGATTGAAATACTCGAAGCGTGGCTTAAAGCCGAATTCGCCGGCGGCAGGCACGGAACAAGAGTTGATAAGATAAGCGCAATAGAAAAAAAGTATTGCGCGCCGGAGGTTTAGAATGGCAAAACTCTATGTAATGGATCACCCTCTCATACAGCACAAAATAACTCTTATACGCCGCAAGGATACCGGCTCAAAAGAGTTTCGAGAGCTGGTGGAGGAAATCGCCATGCTTATGGCATACGAATTCACGCGCGACCTGCCTCTTGAAGAGGTTGAGATAGAAACGCCGCTTGTTAAAGCCAAGTCAAACGTTATATGCGGCAAAAAGCTCGGCATAGTGCCTATACTAAGAGCGGGGCTGGGCATGGTAAACGGCATACTCCGCCTTGTTCCGGCGGCTAGAGTCGGGCATATAGGGCTTTATCGCGACCCGGATACGCATCTGCCGGTGGAATACTACTGTAAGCTACCCCGCGATGTAAGCGAACGCGAGCTGGTGCTGCTCGATCCCATGCTAGCTACCGGCGGCAGCGCTTCGGCGGCCATATCTTTTCTAAAAAAGCACGGCTGCACGAATATAAAATTTGTCTGCCTTATAGCCGCGCCCGAGGGCATAGAATTGGTGCAAAAAGACCATCCCGACGTAGATATATACGCGGCGGCCGTGGACGAGCGGCTCAACGAGCAGGCGTATATACTGCCCGGTCTCGGCGATGCCGGAGACAGGCTTTTTGGAACAAAATAGCGGCTTAAAGCCATATCAGAATAAACAAAAAGTGTGCTTTCGCACACTTTTTTATATTTTCACCCAAGCTTTTGCGGCTTCACCCCTGCGCATCGCAAAGGATTTTCCTCCCTTGCAGCTTCTTAAAATGCACATTTATGAGCATTTTACAAAGTTTGTGATCAAACCCTTCCTAAAGTGTCTGCCGCCGGAGGATTGCGCCACCATTTCGATACAGCCTTTTTGTCCTATTTAAGTAGATAAACGGTTACGTTCCTGCGTCTGCCCCATAAGCGGCATTCGCGCTCCGTCTCAAAGAACACATCTATTACATGAGGCTTTGTTTTAACAAACCCGCCGGTATCCTCAGCGACAGCGTAACCGTAGCCGGGTATATAAAGCCTTGTGCCGTAAGGTATTCTTTTAGGATTAACGGCAACCGTTCCCTTTTTAGGCCATGTACCTGTCGCGGTGCGGTTTCCGGTATGAGTGTAAGCGGTAAGCTCGGCAACTACCGTACTTTTCACTCTATCCATATCAAGACCCTGCACCGGCTTTAAAGTGGTCGGGGATTTTTCTGTCTTTTTGGTTGTACTTGTGTTTGTGGTTTTCTTTGTTGTTTGCGTCGTCTTTTTAGTTGTCGACGCAGTTGCCGTTTTAGGCTTCTCAACCGCAGTACCTTCAAGTATTTCTCTATCAACAGCCTTTTTGGTTATCTCGGTATCGACAATCTGCCTGTCGATTTCCTCATTGTCAAGGTAGGTAACCTTTGTCTTTGTTCTCTTTATACCTTCTGAGCCTTCCTTTGACACCTTTGTTTCGCCCTTTTTAAGAGCCGATGTTTTTATAACAACTTCCTTAAACGGAAGAACCTGCTCATCAGTAACATATTCAACTCTCTGGCCCTTATGCACTATGCGCATATCCGGCTCTAGCACCACATTCGGATACGGAGCCACGGAATCACCGGCGCCAAGATCTATGCCGGCCTCTTTTAGCGCGTCCTGCACCGTCCCCGCCATCATGCTTACCTTTACCTCAACGCCGCCTGAAACAACGGTAATCTCCATAGACCGCTTTACCGGCACCTCGGATACCGCCGCCAGCTCCATATTGTCGGGCAGCAGCACCATATCCCCGCTGCCTATCATAAGCACTCCGCTCGAAACAAGCTCGCCTACCGTTTTGCTTCTGGTGCGCAGGCGAACGGTATTGCCCTCGTCGTTTATTATAACTGTGTTGTATTTATCAGGGAACATAGCCGGCATACCCAAAGAGCCTAGCATAGCTATTAATAGCGCCAACGCCGTAGGCACGCCTATTTTTACCATCAGCTTTGAGCGCGCCAACCGCGCGTCAACAGCGTCGGGCTCGGCACCTTGCCATTTTGTGCGCTTAGAGCTTATAACGCCGGGCTTTTGGAACGACAGCTTGCCGCCCGCCTTATCAAGCAACCTCGCGTTATCCTCTGCGCTCGGCGGCAAAACCGCCGGCTGTTTGCGCAGTCTTTTAGCTATAGCGCTTTCTATACTCTGCCTTTTAAGCCGTCTAAAAATCGCGGCGAAAAACCCCGCGGCAGCGCCAAAGCCTGCTTTAGCCGCCTTCATAAAAGAACGACCAACACCCCAGGACATCCGTTTTTTGCCCTGGATCTTTGCTCCCGTATATAATAAGCCTGTAAGGTGCGCTCCGGGATATACGCTTATGTCTCCGGGCCTTCCTTTTTTCCTAGCCATTTTATCTCCTTCCGGGTGTCCTTGGCTCTAATATTTTACGATATCTTAACACAAAAGTCAATTTTCATCGCATGTATTATATCCCTTCATGTTCATTATTAACCATTTTAGAGCCGTTTGCTCGGCTTTCCGCCGCATTCGGACACATCATATTATATTACGCGGACGGCCCGACTATGTTTACTACTGCCGCTTAGAGGGTTATAATGGATATTGTTGAAAAAGCGTTCTTTTTATCAGGAGGTCGTTATGAAGCGTATTATCCGGCCGCTTATGGCGTTTATTTTATTAATATCTTTTATGCTGGCGGCGGGGTGTGCCGTCGATACCGCCGCGCCTGTTGAGGAGTTTTATTCCAAAATATCCGCCGGTGACTATGCCGGAGCGTATAATCTTTTAAGCGACGCTTCAAAGGAAAAAATTACATTGGAGGAGTTTTCCTCCCGACACTCAAATATCTTCTCGGCGCTTGAACTTTCTTCCATAACAGTAACAAACATAGAGCCGGACGCCTCCTCCCTTACACCGGCATACACATATTCGTTAACATACTCAACCCGTCTTGCCGGCGACATAACGAATAATTACAGCGTAAGCGCGGAAACAGCGTCCATATCTTTTCCCGGCTTTACAGCAAAGGAGCCTATAAACTGGTCGCCGTCCATGGTTTTCCCGCAAATGGACTGGGGCGATACCGTAAGAATATCTAATATATCGGCTCCGCGCGGCGAGATATTCTCTTCAGACGGTAAGCTGCTCGCCGGAAACGGCTATGCCACAACATTTTACGCCTCTTTATCAAAAACAGAAAGTGAGGACGCTTTCGCCGACGCGGCTGCCAATCTTTTGGATATGGAAAAGTCTGAAATAATAGAGGCTCTTAACTCCAAAGCCGCGCAAAGGGACGGCTTCGCTATAATAAAAACGTATCTGCCCAAGCAAACCCCCGAAAACATAGAAGAGGCTTATCTTGAGATACCCGGCGGCGGCGTAGATAAAACGTATATGACGCCGGTACGAGTATACCCAGAGTATAGTGAAACCGGCCTTCACCTGTCGCATACGCTGGGCTATGTCGGCGCTATAACAGAGAAAGAGCTTGAGACATACGGCGAAGATTACGACTCTAGCGACGTGGTGGGAAAGCAGGGCATAGAAGCGGCATACGAAAGCACGCTTAGAGGCAAAGACGGTTTTGAGGTAAATATCATAAGCCAAGACAACGCAAAAAAGGCTACCCTCTATTCACAGCCGCCGCAGCCGGGGCTTGATGTATGGCTTACCATAGATTCCTCCTCGCAGCTAAAAGCCGAAAAACTATTGGACGAGCATCTTAAGGAAGGCGAATCCGGCGTTGTAATAGTTATGGACCCGTACTCCGGCTCTATTGACGCCATCGCGAGCCACCCTTCTTTTAGTCCGTATCTTTTTTCCAGTCCTATATCGCAATCGGACTGGGAAGAGCTTAACGCGGAGGACGGCGGCAAGCCGCTATTCAACCGCTCAACGCAAGGATTGTACCCTCCCGGCTCAATAATAAAGCCTTTTACCGCCGCCGCCGCCATAGAAACCGGAACTCTTGGAGCCGGCTATGTGTTTACCGAGCCGGTTACCGGCAACAAGTGGATACCATCCGGCATAAATTGGGTATACCCGCCTATAACGCGCAAAACTAACAGCGGCTCACCGCTCGATATGACGCGGGCGATGGTACACTCTGACAATATATACTTTGCCTTTTGCGCGCTTAAAACGGGCTCTGATAACCTGATTTCCCGCTTCAACAACTACGGCTTTGGTGAGGCTGTGCCTTTTGATACCGGCGTAGCGGCTCCGAGCGTTAAGAATGAAGGCACCGAAATGAACCCTAGCCTTCTTGCCGCCTCCGGATTTGGGCAGGGCGAACTGCTTATAACGCCGCTTCAGATGGCGTCCATGTACAGCGCTATATGCAACGGCGGCACAATAGCCAAGCCGCATGTTGTCGGCGCTACATATAAAATGCTTGAGCGCGACTATGTTCTTGAAAAAGAAATACTAAGCGAGCCATGGCGCACAAACGTTATTGATCAACAGACCATATACGCGCTTGCGCCTATGCTTGAAAAAGTTGTTTCAGAAGGCACCGGCTATCTCGTTAACGGCTCCGGCTCAAAAGTGGCGGGAAAAACCGGCACCGCCGAAATAGGGCATGATAAATCCCGGGAGATTTCATGGTTTGTAGGCTATCACGTTGAACGAGAGGGCCGCAAGCTGGTTTTGGTAATGCTGGATGTGCCGGAAGGCGAAGGCCGCCCCAAATTTGATATATCTAGGGAGATGTTTAGAAAAAAAGATACCGGAGCTCAAAATAACGGCTCCGATACCCAGACCAGCCCATCCCCGACGGACTGACGATATCAAAACTCACGCCGCCTTAATGGCGGCGCTTTTTATTCTCTTTTATATTCTAAACAGCTTTTGGCCGTTTTCAAACGTTATAAGCGCCATCTCCTCCGGCTCAACGCCGCGTAGCTCCGCCATTTTAGTTACAGTATGCGCGACGTTTTTCGGCTCGTTTCTTTTACCCCGCACCGGCTCCGGCGCGAGATACGGGCAGTCTGTTTCTATTAGCAGCCGCTCGGACGGCAGTCTTGCCGCGGCGTCTTGCAGCTTTACGGCATTTATAAAGGTAAGCGGCCCGGCGAACGATATATAATACCCGAGCCGTATGCACTCTACAGCCGTTTCATAGCTGCCGGAAAAGCAATGCATAACTCCGGTCAGCTTGCCGCGAAACGTCCTTAGTGCGTCGAGCATATCGGCGTGCGCCTCTCTGTCATGCAGTATAACCGGCAGCTTTTTCGAGGCGGCAAGCTCAAGCTGCTCATAAAACACCTTCTTTTGCACTTCGCGCGGTGAAAAGTTATGGTGGTAATCAAGGCCTATCTCGCCCACCGCCTTAACCTTGTCGTGCTCTAACAGGCGGGCCAATTCGTCTATATAGCCGGTTTTCATCTTCTGTGCCTGATGCGGATGCACTCCGGCGGCGGCGTATATCATTGCGTGCTGCTCGGCGTTTTTTATGCATGCCCGGGCGTTTTCCACATCCTCCGCCACATCCATCACAAGTTCTATGCCGTTTTCGCCAAACCCGGCTATTATTTGCTGCCTGTCTTTATCAAACCTTTTGTCAGTAAGATGCGCGTGCGTATCAAAAAGCCTCATTAGCTCACCCTGCTCCCGTCCGGAAAGTCGCCAAGCGTAGTTAATACCACAAGGTTTTCATCGTTCTCATCTGCTGCCGAAAGTATCATGCCTTCAGAAAGCTCTCCCCTTATTTTAACCGGCTTAAGGTTAGCAACTACAATAACGTTCTTGCCTATCAGCTTATCCGGCTCGTACCATTTCCTTATGCCGGATAAAACGGTGCACACCTCGCCGCCTACGCTTAGCTTGAACTTAAGCAGCTTGTCCGCCTTTTTAACCGGCTCGCACTCCAGCACCTTCGCAACCCTTATATCGAGCTTTGAAAAATCGCTTATATCAACATATTCCTTCTCTTTTTCTTTCTGCTGTTTCTGCTGCTCAGGCTGCTCGGCGGCGTTGCACTGCTCCCCGACTTCGGCGGCCAGGCTTTCAAGCTCTTTTTTAACATCCAACCTTGGGAAAAGCGCCGCGCCCTTTTTAACCTTTACGCCGGGCTTAAGCAGGCCGAATTTATCCGCGTGCTCATGCTCGCACAGCGTTTCTCCTATGCCAAGCTGTGAGCGCATCTCCTTGGCGGTATCGGGCAGGAAGGGGGTAATCATTACCGATACTATTCTAAGGCTCTCAGCCAGCGTGTAAAGCACTGTGCCGAGCCTTTCGCGCTGGCTTTCATCACGTCCGAGTATCCATGGCATTGTGATGTCTATATATTTGTTGCAAGCGCCTACCAGCTTCCATATCTCGCCGAGTGTTTCAGGTATTCTAAGGCTGTCCATATGCTCCTTCGCCGCCTTCCAAAGGCCTAGTGCGATGCCGCGCACATGCTCGTCATCAGCGTTAAACTCGGCGAAGGCGGGAACGTCACCATCGAAGTACTTTTCTATCATCGCCACAGTTCTTGACAATAGATTGCCAAGGTCGTTAGCTAAATCGGAGTTTATGCGGTTTAACAGCGCCTCGTTTGAAAACACGCCGTCTGAGCCGAACGGCACCTCGCGAAGCAAAAAGTAGCGTATAGCGTCCACGCCGTAACGTCGGCACAACACCACCGGATCAACACAGTTCGACTTTGATTTGGACATCTTATCGCCTGCTACGCCGAGCAGCCAGCCATGCCCAAAAACCTGCCTCGGTATCGGCAAATCGAGCGCCTTTAGCATTATCGGCCATATTATCGTATGAAACCGCACAATTTCCTTGCCTACAAGATGCAAATCGCACGGCCAATACTTTTTATAGAGGCTGTCATCGTCGCTGCCATAGCCCAGCGCCGTTATATAGTTTGACAGCGCGTCCACCCAAACATATATTACATGGTCGGGATCAAAATCCACAGGTATTCCCCATTTAAACGACGTACGGCTTACGCTCAAATCCTCCAGGCCCGGCTCTATAAAGTTCTTTATCATTTCATTTGCTCTTGAAACAGGCTGTATGAATTCAGGATGCGTTTTTATATGCTCAATAAGCCACGGCGCGTATTTTGACAGCCGGAAGAAGTAAGATTCCTCTTTTGTCATCTCAACCGGCCTCGCACAATCGGGACACATGCCGTCGTTTAGCTGCGTATCCGTCCAAAAGCTCTCGCAAGGCGTGCAATACCAGCCCGAATACTCGCCCTTGTATATATCGCCCTGCTCATAAAGCTGGCGGAATATCTTCTGCACAACTTTGGTATGCCGCGGCTGCGTTGTCCTTATAAAGTCGTCATGCGATATATTAAGCAGCTCCCACAATTTCTCTATGCTCTCTACAATCTCATTTACAAACTCTATCGGCTCTTTCCCCGCCTCTTGCGCCCTGCGCTCTATCTTTTGCCCATGCTCATCTGTGCCGGTAAGAAAATATACGTCATTGCCCTCCAGTCTGCGAAAGCGGGCTATGGCGTCGGCGGCAACGGTGCAATAAGCATTGCCTATATGAAGGCTGTTGCTCGGATAGTATATAGGCGTTGTAATGTAGTATTTTCCCATTAATAGTTCCTCCCTGACTAATTGGCTTTGGTTTTTAAGCGCATTAAAATCCGTAAAATTCAAAAAGACACCCCTTGGCAGGGGCGTCTATAAAACGCGGTACCACCCTGATTCCCGGCAAAGCACTTGCCGGCTCAGTCTGCGCTGTAACGCGCGCACACGCGCACGCTTGCCATACCGGCTCGCTGTGCGTGGCTCCGGGGCCATATTCCGGCCTCACCATACCGCCGCATCACACCATCGCGGCTCTCTGAAGGCGGCTGCGCCGTACTCACCCTTTCACTGCCCTGCGCCTTATAGGCGCTTTATATCGTTATAAGCCCGTCCGAATAAACAGGCACCAAATTTATTATATCTTCCTGTAGGCAATAGTCAATATCTTCGTTAAGCCCAAGCTCCATAAGCCTTATATAATGCCTGGCGTATTTAACGCCTTCTCTTATGTTGTCGCGGTATTTAAGGTAGAGCATCTCACAGGCAATGCCAAGGTCGTCTGAGTCTATATCAAGATTACCGTTAAGCTGCCTTATCCTTTGAATTATAGCGCCTACCGCCATAGCATCGTCCATAGAGAATTTTTGCCCCGTTCCGGCGCAAACTATACATAAATCTCTGCCTTCATTTATAGCCGCCTGAGCAACGGCAGTAGCATTTATAAAACCGCCGAGCAGCACCTTGTTCGCCGCTCTTGATTTTCTTATAGCCCTTGTACCGTTTGATGTTGTCATTATTACTGTTTTTCCTTCTACCGCCTCGCGGGTATATTCAAAAGGAGAGTTGCCAAACTCAAAGCCGGTTATTTTGTCGGCGTTGCGCTCCCCGCCCATTTTTACCTGATCCGATTTCATAGTCTGGGCGACGTTTAGCGCCTCATCTATTTCATCCGCCGGTATTATCTGCTGGCAGCCGTTATCAAGCGCCGTTATTATCGTGCTGGTAGCGCGCAAAACGTCTACTATAATAGCAGTTTTCTCCCTCATATACTTATCAACAACGTGATTATATGCAGCAAACACGTCGATTAACATATACTACCTCCAAGTTTAAATGATGTGTCTGCTTATTATAGCACAAAAGCCCGAGCTGATGTATTTTTTATTTGCGCCCCCACCTCTATCCAAAGAACAACGAGCAAGCCCAAACAGACGCCACAATGCCTCCTAGCGTCGCCGCCAGCGCCGCCGGCACAGTATGCCTTGTGCGCTTTATACCAACATAGCCAAAATAAAGCGCGACAGTATAAAAAACAGTCTCGCTTGAGCCGGCTATAACCGACGCCAGCCGCCCAATATGGCTGTCCGCACCGTATTGCGCCATAATATCGGCAAGCAGGCCTAAAGTGGCGCTGCCGGATATAGGCCGCATAATAACAAGCGGCGTAAGCTCTGCCGGCAGCCCTATAAAAGATAATGCCGGCCCAAGCGCTCTAGCAATAGCCTCCATAGCGCCGGAGCCGCGCATAACGCCGGCCGCCAGCATTATAGCCGCCATATACGGCAGTATCTTTATAGCAACGCCAAATCCTTTTCGTGCGCCTTCTATAAAAGCATCATAAACCTTAACGCCTTTTATAAGCCCATACAGTATTACAAACGCCACAACCGCCGCGATAGCTATCATGGTCTTTTCTCCAAAAGCTTCGCCGCCGTTATGCCTATAATCGTTGAAATAGTCGTAGCTATAAGCGCGGGCAGCAGTATATCCGCCGGATTTGCCGCCCCCGCAGCTGTGCGCAGCGTTATTATCGTTGTAGGCACCAACTGCACCGAGCTGGCGTTTATAACAAGGAACATGCACATGGCGTTTGTAGCGCGCTCCTTGTCGCGATTAAAGCCTTGCAGCTCTGTCATCGCCTTAAGTCCGGCGGGAGTGGCGGCGTTCCCGAGCCCCATCATGTTGCAGGCAAGATTTGTTGAAACCTCCCTTAGCGCCACATCGCGGTTTTTAAGCTCCGGAAAAAGCGGCAGCAGCACTCCCCTTAGCGTCCTAGCTAGAGCGTCGGTAAGCCCCGCCCGCCTGGCGATATTAAGCACCCCCAGCCACAGCACATATCCCCCCGCCAACGACAACGCCGTTTGCACGGCGCTCGCTCCCGCCGACAGCATAGCGCTTACTCCGCTTTCGATCGTTCCCGCCGCCATGGAATATAACAGCGACAATACCATCATGGCCGCCCAGATATAATTAAGCATACTAAAAAACCCCTGCCATCTCTTTTTGTACTGTTTATGACGAGCAGCTGCAAAAAATTACATTTACTCTTGAGTCATATTGACACGAGGTTTTTTTAAGTTGTATAATACTGGCAATGCACTTTTGCTAATAATGATAGTATCAGCGCGCCAGTAAATTGCCGACTCAGCACGGCGTAAGGAGAAAAATCGCATGAAATCAACAGGTATTGTAAGAAACGTCGACGGGCTCGGGCGTATAGTCATACCCATAGAGCTGCGGCGTACAATGGGGATCGACATAAAGGACCCTGTGGAAATTTTTGTGGATGGGGAGCAGATTATACTGAAAAAGTATCAGCCTTCCTGCGTCTTTTGTGACAATGCGGATGATGTAGCCTATTACAAAGGCAAAAACGTATGCCGTCTCTGCCTGAATGATCTTAAAGATTATTAATCGAGGCGTATATCAAGGGACAAAGCGTAAACTCTGTTTTTTGGAGCATTAAGACTTTCAGAAGCCTGTAAAACGGCTTCTTTTTTATTTGCTCCGTTCGCCATATATTCTTTTAGCGCCGATTTTATATCCTCGTCGCTCAGTTCCTTCTTCTCATGAACAACGCCTGCTATCACAAGCGCAAATTCGCCCTTCTGCTCGGCCGAAAACTTTTGTGAAGCCTCTCTCAGGCTGCCCCTGAAAACCTCCTCATACAGCTTCGTAAGCTCTCTAGCGACGCATATACGCCTTTCGCCAAGCTCGTGCGCCATAAGCTGCAGCGTTTTAGATATCCGCTTTGGGCTTTCAAAAAAGACAACCGCCCGCTCCTCTTGGCGCAGCATTTCTATGAACTTTTTCTTCTCCTTGTTCTCCCTTGGAAAAAATCCTTCAAACGCAAACCGCGGCGCGTCAATACCGCTTACCGATAGCACCGCCAGCACCGCGCTCGCGCCGGGCAGCGGCACCACCTCAACCCCCTCCTCTATCGCCCGCTTAACTAAAGCGTCGCCGGGGTCTGATATAAGCGGTGTTCCCGCGTCAGATACCAACGCAATATCGGAACCGGAAAGCAGCATATCTATAATGGTGTTTTCCTTTTCCTTGCCGCTGTGCTGATGATAGCTTATTATTTTCTTTTTCGCGCCTATATGGTTCATAAGCTGCGCCGTGCGCCGGGTGTCCTCCGCCGCCACAGCGTCAACCTCAGATAATATCCTTTTAACCCTTAATGTAATATCCTCAAGGTTTCCTATAGGCGTAGCGCAAATATAAAGCTTGCCGCTCACGCTCATTCCCCCTCCATATGGTATATTGCCCTAAGCTCGGGTGTAAATTCTCCGTCTTCGCCGTAGACTATAAGCGGCGGCTCCCATTTAACGCCGCTTCTCCCCTGCTTTACGCCTTCTATAAGCATAAGGTTTGGCGGCTTGCCATAAGACGGCTGCACCATCCTTATGCGCTTTGGCTCTATGCCGTAGTCCCGCATGGTATAAAGCAGCTCGGCAAACCTGTCGCTTCTGTGTATCATATACAGGCGGCCTTTGGTTTTCATAAGCCGCGCCGCGTTCTTAACAACATCCTCAAGCGTGCATAATACCTCATGCCGCGCCGCCGCCAGCGTATGCGATGCGCTTTTAGCTCCATCTCCGGCTTTTTTATATGGCGGATTGCAAACAACGGCGTGATAAGCGTTTACCTCAAGATAATCCTCCGCCCGCTTTATATCGCCTTCAACGACGCGCACCACGCCGTCAAGTCCGTTCATACCCACGCTTCTTTTCGCCATATCCGCCATCTGAGGCTGTATCTCCAGTGCGTCTATGCGCGCTGACGGCATTCTACCCGATAGCAATATGGCTATAATGCCGCTGCCGGTGCCAAGGTCTGCTACGCACTCCCCCCGCCTTATAACGCTAAAGCCCGCCAGTAGTACAGCGTCCATTCCGAACCTGAACGCGGCGGGGTTTTGTATTATTTTAAGGCCTTTGTATTGAAGGTCGTCTACCCTCTCGCCTTCTTTAAGCCATTTATCCATATTATCCATAATATGCCGTCCTCCGTATCCGTCGGGTATATTGTAACATATGGCGCGCGGGGGTGGGGATATTGTGATGCGGGGAGAGAACGTTGGAGGCCCTGCCATGGAACCTCCGCTTAAGGAACAAAGTCCCTTAAGAATCCCGTCGTAAGGCGTTTATCGCCTCCGGCGGCCAATCCTTTAAAAAGAGTAAGCAAAAAGATAATATTTCTTCTTAAAACCGTTTAATACACGAGCCTCTCCGCTAAGCTTAGAAATGCAAAGCATTTCTTCAAAGTCTTTTGCTTCTTTTCTTCGAGAAAAGAAGCGGGTGTTTGAGGGCAGCGCCCTCAAAAAAGCCCCCCGTCAAAGCCTGATAGCAAAAGCGCGCCGCGGCGCGCTTTTATAAAGCCTTGTGTTTAAGGAAGTTTATTCATATATTCTTACGGCGCTACCGTCACCGTATCATTTGTAACATTCAGCAAGCCGTTTGAAACATACCCCACCTGATTATTAAAAATAATCTGATGGAACTCGGTACCGTTGTAGTTTTTCGCTGTAACAACGTACAGCTCACCCGCTAGTATTCTGCCGAGAATCGGATGTGTTGTTGCCGGCCCCGACCTTACATTCGCCCATTCATTGCAGTTAGGCACCCCAACATAATTGGACGCCACCGGCGTCGGTATATATCCTCCGTCTATAGAGCCTCCCTCCGCTCTTATATTGGCGGTGGATATGGTAGTGCCGGGATAGTAGAAGGTAAGTATCTGCTCGCATGTCTGACCGCTGTTGGCCCTATGCTGCGCGCCTCGCTGGCTCATGCCCAGCCCGTGACCGTTCCTGCGCTGATACATAAACCAATCGCCGTTGCTTTGCCTTGCCAGAACATATATTTTAAGTCGGGACGGAGCCGCGCTTGAGGCCAGACCACGACTTACCATCTGGTCGCTGGGAATTGTATCGGTAAGCGATATAGTCTGTGTTCTTTTTACCGGCGTTTGCTCCTCGCCTTCAAGCTTGTCCCCCGTAACGCTTATAGCCATCTTAAGCCGATAATTAACAGCCGCTTTAACCGGCGAGACATACCCTATGTTTTTGGCAACTCCCGCCGTATCCACCCATTGGAGACTGGTAAAGCCGTTTATGGTAAAATCCGTAGTAACAGATGCGTCGAATCCCGCCGCCTGAACGTCTTTTAATGCCAAACTCTTAATGTAGTTTATAGCGTTTGTCGACAGGCGTGTCTCAAAATTCGCGCCGGGCAGTACATGCGTATATTGTTCAAGCGATATACTTGACGGATTAAGAGCGTCAAACGTGTCCTGCTTGTGCACGAGATACGGCAGGTTCGAGCCGGCCGACCATACATTTGGCGGTATATCTGTAAAGCCTCCGTTTGAGGCTGCATAAAAGGTCTGTGCTAGAGAGCCATTATACCGTATCACCTTTGCGAACGTATCATGTATTGCCTGTATTGCCTTTGTATAGCTGGCGTTATAGCCTTTATAAACCTGATTCGCCGGAGTATCAATAATATGATAGGCGGCGCCTGGCGAGCTGTTAACCAGCCTTACCGCGTATGTACGTGCGCTTATTGCCTGCGCCTTAAGCGCTTCTATGGGCCAGGAATTGCTCATTTCATGCGGCACAACGCCTTTTAGGTACGTTTCGATATGCATCTCGTTTATAATGCGTATGTTGCCTTCAAATATGCTAAATATCATATTGCCAAGGTACTCAAAGGTGCCTTGCGTAGTAGCGACTCTTATGCTGTTGGCCCCGCTGCTCGGCGCCGCGCTTCTCATTTTAAACGTCGTGCCCATATTATGAGTCACACCGCCGGTTGTAAGCGTAAGCTGACCGTCAACAATAGATACGGTGTTGGTGCCGGAAGCTACCGATACCGTCGAGCCGGGTATTGTATATATTCCCTTTACCGTAACGTTTCTTGATGTCGTACTGCTCAGCGACAGCCTTACTCTTATAGTTGTCAAGTCGTTTGCCGCCATAGCCTCAGAAGGCATAAGCGAAAAAACCATTAATATCGCCAGCAATATAAATACTGCTCTTTTTTTCAAGAAAGCACCCTCTTTCGCCTTTTCAATGCCTTATTACAAAGCGTCACCACTTGTAACACATTCGTAATATATCACAACTCTATTTAAATTTCAACACTATTATACAAAGGCGGAATAATATACCTTTTGGGCGCATACGAAAAGCCCCGCATAAAATGCGAGGCTTTTCAAAATCGGTTTAATAAATTTTTCACAGCCGCCAAATAGCGACGTGTGAATTATTCTTCAGCCGGTGCGTCTACCGGGCAGACGCTAGCGCAAGCGCCACAGGATATGCAAAGATCTGCATCTACCACATAAATGGTATCTCCCTCGCTGATGGCGTCCGTCGGACATTCAGGAGCGCACGCGCCGCAACTGATGCATTCATCACTTATAATGTATGCCATGAAAACAACCTCCTTATAATAAAGCTATGCGGATATGCTTATTATAGCATCAAGCTTGATGTTAGAATAGATTGATTTTTCAATCTATCAGCTTTTTTACTTCATCATCTATATCGTTAGTATCTTCTTCCTCTTCCGCCCGCTTGGGTTTAGACCATTTTATCTCTGAAAGAAGGTAGTCTCTGACATCTATGGTGCCATCCGGCATAGTAAGTTTAACCTTGCAGCGCTCTTTAAGCGCGTTGTTCTCTATAACAACGCCGCGCCCGTCCGGCGTTTTAACTTCCTTGCCTATCTTGGGCATTTTCTTCCTCATGCCCTCATAATAGTCTTGCTCATACTTAAGGCAACACATAAGCCGCCCGCATAGGCCGCTTATCTTTGTAGGACTTAAAGAAAGGCTCTGCTCCTTAGCCATCTTAATTGAAACAGGCTGAAAATCACCCAAAAAGGAGGAGCAGCACACCTGCCGGCCGCATGAGCCCAGCCCGCCCAGCATTTTGGCCTCATCCCTAACGCCTATCTGCCTAAGCTCTATCCTTGTTTTAAATACCGACGCCAGATCTTTTACAAGCTCTCTAAAGTCTATCCTGCCGTCGGCTGTGAAATAGAATATTATTTTGTTGTTATCAAATGTATATTCAACATCCACAAGCTTCATCTCTAGCTTATGGCTCTCTATTCTTTTAGCGGCTATATCCGCCGCCTCTTTTTCTTTTTTCTTATTGTCAGCCAGCTTTTTATGGTCTTCATCAGTAGCTACCCTGAGCATTTTTTTAAGCGGCTGCACAACTTCTTTATCAGGAATTTCGCGCGGCCCAACCATGACCTCGCCAAACTCGACTCCTCTTGCCGTTTCGACAATAACCTTGTCGCCGGCCTCAACGTCTTTGCCGTCCGGGTCAAAATAGTATATTTTACCTACGCTCTTGAACCTGACCCCTATTACGGTTTTCATCAACGACCTCCATCACCCTTATAACAAGCCCGTCCGCCACCAAAGCGGCGTTGGCGTTTGCGTTCAGATCTCTTTTTGACTTTTGTAATATTCTAATGATACTCAATAAGCCTTCTTGTGTAAAGCTTTTGCTTAAAGCAAATATTCTATCCCGTATATCGGTGTTATGGATTTTGGCGCTAAGCGACGCCGCAAGCGCGTCCCTTAGCAACAGCAGCATGGCTTCTATAAAATCGCCAAGCCCCGCCGCTTCTTGCTTAAACGCATCCCTCCATATATGATAACCCTTTTTGCCTTCTAAAAGGCAGTTTACAGCCCGCTCCCTCGTTTGCCAAAACAACTCATTCTTAGAAAGCGCTTTAGCTCTTTCTATAAAGCCACCCGATATATTAGCTACTGCCTCAGCTCTCGCCTCTCCCATATGCAAAGCGGCGGCTTTCGCGGCTTCGTAGCCTTCCGCGCGCATATGCATAATAGCGCAGCGCGAACGAACGGTAGGCAGCATAGCGGATAAATTGCCGCATAAAAGTATAAAAAGTGCGTATTGCGGCGGCTCCTCCAGCAGCTTTAAAAGGCTGTTCTGCGCTTGCACCGTCATTTTCTCGGCGCTGTATATTATAACGGCGCGCCTGCCGCCTTCATGCGGCTTTATCTGCATAGCGGCTACCAGCTCTCGCACAGTATCTACTTTTATACTGTTATCCGGTCGTATCTCAATAAAGTCGGGATGCGCCCCCGCTGCCATGCGCTCTTTTATGCCGCCTATCGCCGCTTGACTGTCGCCGCGTAAAGCGTAAGCGGCAATATCTAACGCCAGCGCGCTACCGCCGCCGTCCTTATGGCCTAAAATCATATACGCATGAGGCCGGGCATTACCCAGCCGCCGCGCCAAATCGGCATAATCGCCGTATTGCCGGGCGTGGTTCATGGCTATAACCTTATATGCCTCTCTATGTCCATAACAAATATGCTAGCCCCGCCCAGCTTAACCTCAAACGGCGACTCATTTACACCCGCCATATGCGATACATTAGGTATAACCTGTTTGCGGCCGGCGCACTCCGCCTTTATTATTTCGAGCGCAGCGTCCACCTTTTCGTCCTCTGTGCCGATAAGTAAAGTAGAGTTTCCATCGCGCAAAAATCCTCCCGTCGAGGCCAGTTTGGTCACTCCGAATCCCCCGCGCGCCATCTGCCTGATTACCGCCGGAGCATCCACATTTTGTACAACAGCTATTATCATTTTCATAGCGGAACCCCTTTCAGTTTGCTTATTACTCTGCATATATTATCATATATCGACTGGCTTAGCGTGTCTACATCAAGCACCGCGTTAAAGCATAATGCCCTTGGCTCCGCCTCCGCTGCCCGGCTAAAACCCTCTGAAACCTTGTAGTGGAAAGCCTCTCCGGCGTTTTCAAGCCTGTCTCTGCCGCCGCTTAGCCTAAGCATAGCCTTTTCAGCGTCCATATTGAGCACAATAACAATATCCGGCCACACATCTAAAAGCGCCGGCTTGTTTATTTTAAGCACATTCTCCTCGCCAAGTCCCCTCGCATATCCTTGATATACTATCGAGGAGTGAACAAACCTGTCGCATATGACAGTTTTTCCCATATTCAGCGCCGGCTTTATAACCTCCGCCACATGCTGCGCCCGCGCCGCAGCGTAAAGCATGGCCTCGGTAATATCTTCCATTTCACTGTTGGCGTTGTCGAGTATGATATCCCTTATTTTTTCGGATATGCGGCAGCCGCCCGGCTCCCGCGTCATAACAACGTCATGTCCCTCGCCCGCCAGCCTTTTCGCCAGCATTTGAGCCTGAGTGGTTTTTCCAACGCCATCCGGCCCTTCAAACACTATGAATAATCCATGCATTATTTTTTCCTTAAAACGCTTAGCCGGCCGTTTCTCTCGCCAAACATAGCCGCGCCCGCATCCTTTATATTATTAAAATATTCAATAATCTCATCAGTTATAATCTCACCCGGCACCACCGCCGCAATTCCCGGCGGATAAGCCCCCGTCGCCTCGGCGCATATCCTGCCCGAGCACAGCCGAGTATCAACGCTTTCACAATCAGACATCATCGCCTGCCTTACGCTTAGCGCAGCAGGCGGCAACAGCGGCATACTAGTATCGGTATTTGTTACAGGCAACCTTTGCTTTAAGCCGTCAAGCGCTAAAATCAGCCTATCCAGCTTTTGCCCCGGTGCCGTTATCAATACCACGCCGCTTATATCCGCCATCTCGGCCTGCACTCCGGCTTTTCTAAGCTCGGCATCCGCCTCATAGCCGGTGTAACCGCGTCCTTCGGTTATTATATTCAGCCTTGTCACATCGTAATCATACGCGCCTTCTCTCTCTGCGCATCTGTATCCCCCAAGCCTGTTTATACGCTCCCTCGCCCGCTTACACTCGCTTATCCAGCCGTTTATATCCGCCTCCGTCTGCATATACTCTCTTGCCGCGTCTAAAGACAGCATTATAAGGTATGAAGGGCTAGAGCTGTGTACCATCCAAAAAGCGCGGCGCAGCCTGTCCTCAAGCGGCGAGCTGCGTCCTATATGCAGATATGCCGCCTGTGTAAGCGCCGGCAGCGTTTTATGCGCGCTCTGCGCCCATGCGTCGGCGTGTACATACGAGGGAGTAACCGGCAGCGCTGAGCTGTACGGGAAATGCGCGCCGTGAGCATTGTCTACAAGAAGCGCCATGCCCGCTTCTTTTGCCGCCTCGGCTATCGCCGCTATATCGCAGCACCTGCCGTAGTAGTCAGGATATGTTATATATACCGCCGCAGCGTCAGTATGTTCGCATATAAGTTTTGATATATCACTTGCATCGGCTTGCGGAGCCGCGAATACAGCATCTATACCGCCTAATGCAATTGCCGATATAGCAGAACGGTGGCAGTCGCGCGTAGCTATTACCTTGCGGCCTGAAACAGCCAGCAGCATCGCCGTTACAGCAGCCGTCGAGCCGCAGGTGGAAAGCATCGTCTTGCCTGCTCCGTTTACCTCCGCAGCCGCCTCCTGCGCCCAAGCAAGTGCTTGCGTTGGCGCCTGAAGGTCATCGATGCCTTTAATCTCGGTAACGTCGTAGGCGGCGTCCAGTGCGTACGGTAGTCGTCCTTTATGGCCCGGCATATGCAGGCGCAGCGTATCCTCATCTTTATACGCCTTAAGCATCTTTAAAATTGATAAAGACAATGACTTCCCTCCGTTCAGGTTTTATTTTAACATAAAAAGAGGATTATCGCACTTGCTTATAGAAATACTCACGGTGCCGTATATTCGGTATTTTACTATTGGTTTATGCGAGGTGGCGTAATGCCGGCTGAAAAAAAGTCAAGTATGCTTCTTTTCTGTAAAGAGGTGAAGCATTCTCCGCACAGTTATGTGCTATATTTTACTACCCTGGAAACCCTCTCAACAGAATCGCCCCGAATCCACCGCCTTAAGGTTCGTAGGCGCAAGCATTTTGAAGAATTTACTTTAGGCGGCATATACGATCTTACAATACGGAGGATAAGCATTGTCGACTTTAAGCGGCGCGACCAGCTAAACCTCACCGAGGAATTGTATATTAGCCTTATGGAGCTGCGGCAGCTCCGTTTTATGGACGCGCAGCAGGCGGAAAAGCTTAGGGCAAAGCAGCAGCCGCTTTTTAATGCCGGGCAATACTATTCTTTTCAGGAAACGCGGGACATAACGTCGTATTCACCTTCCTTTTTTAGAAGGCTAGCTGTCAGAGCAATAGAAGCGATGCTGTATATATCCGGCGTGGTTATACCGCTATCGCTATATATGCTGCTGCTGTATAGCTTCATACTCCGCACATATTCTGCGCCGGTAGGAAATGCGCTGGCAGAAACAGTCGCTGTGCCGCTTGTAGCAATAGGCGCGCTGCCTATGATGCTGTATCTTATGCTAGTTTGCTTCTCGTATACCGATATACTGCTTTTAAGCCTTGGCTTTTCTAAATGGTATATGCTTAAAAGGAATGTGCTATCCGGTGCCGGCGTAAGGTCAAATTTAAAAATGCCGGACGCAGAAAAGCGAAGGCTGATTAAAATCCTTATTATATGCGGCGGTATATTGATTCTTTCGCTTATTATAGCGTTTTTACTTTCGCTTATATTTTAAGGTTTGTATCACATCTATAATCGAATAATTTATTAAGCCGTTATGCGGCTTTTTTTATGCTGTATAAGTTTAGAAACGCTTTCTTATAGATATCAAAAAGCCCTCAAGCAGTTAATGCAAGAAGGCCTTCCGATAAATATATATTGGGATCCGGCAGCTACCTATCCTCCCGGGCCGTTACCAGCCAAGTACTTTCGGCGTATAAGGGCTTAACTACTGTGTTCGGAATGGGAACAGGTGACCCCCTTAGCTATCGCCACCGGAAAA
>JBMNTP010000003.1:0-86958 GCA_050945795.1 Christensenellales bacterium
GAAAAGGTTGTGGCGTTTGGCAGTGGCGTTATAGCCGGAGTCGGTATGTTTTTACTGTCCGAGCTGGCGGACGGCTGGAGCGTAGACGACTTTAGTATGGCGGTGCTGGCGGGGCTGCTTGCCGGTCTTATAAACGGCATGTTCGCCGCTTCGCCCAAAAGCGCGTTCGCGGCTACTGGCATAGGCGTTGTTATGAGCACGGCGGGAAGATACGCCGTTACAGTAACAAACGGATATTCTATCTGGGATTCCGGCCGTTCGGCTTATATAACGCTGGCGCTTTGTTTCGCGGTATCGGCGGCGGTTTCTTATATCGCTATGTTAGTTCATATAAGAAGAAGCGGCCGGCGGCAAAGGGCAGCGAAAGGCGGCAGAGCTATGGGCTAACATACTTGACGCGGCTTGCCTTTTATATGGTATAATAACCTCACGCCGCAAGCGGACGCGAAGCGTCCGGCGGCTGAGAGAGCATTGAACCATAACACCTTCCGCTGCGCGGAAGCCGCCGCTGTGCGGCGAAGTCGGCTGTGCCGCCTTCTGTATGGTATAATTGCTTAAGATTCCAAATCAAAAGAGGGGTCGAACCGACGCGGCGTATTATATGGGTGCTGCCGGGCAGCATGGTCAAACGCCCCGGCATAATTGCCGGGCGATTTGCGTTTACCGGTAAGCCGCCGCGCTTTAAATAGTTTGACAGGAGAGGCGAATGGCAAAACCTTTGGTGGCCATAATTGGCCGGCCCAATGTGGGCAAGTCTACATTTTTTAATAGGATGGCGGGGAGAAGGATAGCCATTGTTGAGGATTATCCCGGTGTTACGCGTGACAGGCTTTACGCCGACGTTGAATGGCTTAATCATCAGTTCACGCTTATAGATACCGGCGGAATAGAGATGAGCAGTGACGATGAGCTGTGGTCTATGATGCGTATGCAGGCGCAGTTAGCTGTTGAGACTGCCGATGTAATACTGTTTTTTGTTGACGGCAGGGCGGGGCTGGTAAAGTCCGATGAGGATGTGGCGGAGTATCTTAGAAAATCCTCAAAGCCTGTTGTTGTAGCGGTAAATAAGATAGATACGCCGGACAACCCCGACACCTTCTATGACTTTTATTCGCTCGGCATGGGTGACCTGTACCCGATATCGGCGGAGCAGGGACTCGGGCTTGGCGATTTACTTGACGCTGTGGCCGCGCATTTCCCGCCACCAAATGAGCTTGACGCTGATTCTAGCAGCATAAGCATAGCCGTTGTAGGCAAGCCCAACGCGGGAAAATCATCGCTAGTAAACGCGCTGCTTAAAAAAGAGCGCAGCATAGTATCCGACATACCCGGCACAACGCGCGACGCCATAGATACGCCGTTTGAATGGGAAGGCGGCAACTATGTAATAATTGACACCGCGGGTATGCGCAAGCAAAGCAAGATCGCTTTTGATTCACTGGAAAAATTCAGCGTTTTAAGGGCGCTTACCGCTATACGCCGCTGCGATGTAGCGGTTATAGTTACGGATGCCGAGGCGGGTATAACGGAGCAGGATCAAAGGATTGCCGGATTTGTAAAGGATGAGGGCAAGGCGGCGATAATACTCGCCAATAAATGGGATACCATAGAGAAAGATACTTATACAATAGAAAAATACCGCAAGGATATATATTCGCGCCTTGAGTTTATAAGTTACGCTCCTATACTTTTCATATCGGCAAAGACGGGGCAGCGGGTAGATAAGGTTATGGGCATGGTTAAAGAGGTATATAAAAATGCTACCACGCGCATAACAACCGGCACGCTGAACGAGTGTATAAATGAGGCGGTGGTGGTAACAGAGCCGCCTTCAAGCAGCGGACGCAGGCTTAAAATATACTACGCCACGCAAGTTTCAACGCAGCCGCCTACCTTCGCGCTTTTTGTAAACGATAAAGAGCTTATGCACTATTCATACGAGAGATATATTGAAAACTACCTGCGCAAGACCTTCAATTTTGAAGGCACGCCAATAAGACTGCTTATGCGCGAAAGAAAGGACTGAGCCTTCTTATGACCGAACCAATACAACTTTTGCCTGCAATAGCGTGCGCCGTATCCGGATACCTGATCGGCTGCCTTTCATTTGCTTATATTTTCTCTATGCTTTTGCATAAAAGGGACATACGAAAATATGGCAGCGGTAACGCCGGAACTACAAACGTAGCGCGTACTTTCGGAGTAGGAATGGGCGTGTTGACATTCGCCTGTGATGTTGGAAAAGGCGTTGCGGCGGTGTGGCTGGGCGGCGTTATTATGGGCGAGACAGGCGGCATGATTGGCGGGCTGTTTGCCGTTTTAGGGCATAACTGGCCGGTGTTTTTAAATTTTAGGGGCGGCAAAGGCGTAGCAACGTCGTTTGGCGTTATTATGATGTTAGCACCTATGATAGGCCTTGGTTTGTTTGGAGCGGCTGTAATTATTATAGGCACAACGAGAATTGTATCGATAGCATCTATATGCGGGCTGGTGCTTTTCCCGATAGGCATAGCTATTTTTTATCCCGATAATGTGCTGCTGCTTATAACCGGCATAATACTTGCGGTGCTTACAGTTGTAGGGCATAGAGAGAATATTAAGAGGATTATTGCCGGAAATGAGCGCCGGCTGTCGTTTGGTAAAAAGCAGGGCGCTAAGCAAAATTAAAGGCGGATATTTAAGCATTACAGCGCTTTGGCTTAAGCCGGGGCGCTTTTGTTTTGTTGGTTATTATTCAAGTAGTATCAAGTTTTTAATTATCCAATCATGATTCTAAGTCCTCCCACATATATATTTAATGTTAAACGGTGTAAAAATGCGATTATATTGGGAGGTTTTTTAATGAATGCCAGCAATATTTACAGCGATATAGCCGAAAGGACGCAAGGCGATATATACATAGGCGTTGTCGGGCCGGTCCGTACCGGCAAATCGACGTTTATAAAACAGTTTATGGATCAGATGGTGCTTCCCAATATGGCGGACACCGCCGAGAAGGAGAGGGTGGTGGATGAGCTGCCGCAAAGCGCGTCGGGGCGCAGCATCATGACCACGCAGCCGCATTTTGTGCCGAACGAAGCGGTGGGCATGGAATTAGAGGATAATGTTCGCCTCAATGTGAGGATGGTGGACTGCGTAGGCTACCTTGTAAACGGCGCGGTGGGCTATGCCGAGGAAAACGCGCCGCGTATGGTGCGCACGCCGTGGTTTGAAGAGGAGATACCGTTTGAGCAGGCGGCGGAGCTTGGCACCAGAAAGGTTATAACAGACCATAGCACAATAGGCGTTGTGGTTACGACGGACGGCAGCTTTAGCGATATACCGAGGGAGAATTATGTTGCTGCTGAGGAAAGGGTTATAAAAGAGCTTAAAGAGCTTGGGAAGCCGTTTGTTGTTATGCTTAACAGCGTTTCGCCTACGGCTGAAAATACTATGGCGCTTAAGGAAAATATGGCGGTGAAATACGATATGCCGATTATTGCCGCCAACGTTATGCGCATGGGCCCTGCCGATATAACGGATATGCTAAAGCAGGTGCTATATGAATTCCCGCTTAAATCAATACATCTTGATGTGCCGGATTGGATAATGGCGCTGCCGTCATCGCACTGGCTGGTTGAGGATCTTAATAACTCGATTTCAAATTCGATTGGCGATATAAGCAAGGTAAGGGATTATGAAAAGCTGCGCGGCGCGTTTGATGAAAGCGAATTCTTTGAAACGCCATCGGTAAAAGAGATACAGCTCGGCGAGGGTAGCGCTGATTTTAATCTGCCGGTAAAGAAGGATTTGTTCTATAAAGTGTTGGAGGAGGAGTGCGGGTATCCGGTTAAAGGAGAGTATCACCTTTTGTCTACTATGAAAGAGCTTGTAAAAGCCAAAAAGGGGTATGACCGCATTGCCGGAGCGCTTGAAAGCGTTAAGGCTACGGGATACGGCATGGTATCACCGTCCATGAATGAGATGGAGCTTGAGGAGCCGCAGATTGTAAAACAGGGTAACAGGTTTGGCGTAAGGCTTAAGGCATCGGCGCCGAGTCTGCATCTTATACGAGTTGATATACAATCGGAGGTTTCGCCTATTGTTGGCACAGAGAAGCAAAGCGAGGAGCTGGTGAAATATCTGCTTAGCGAGTTTGAAAATGATCCGGGCAAGATCTGGAACACAAACATTTTCGGCAAATCGCTAAATGACCTTGTGAAGGAAAACCTGGCCTCCAAGCTTAATAATATGCCGGATGAAGCGAGGGTGAAGATACAAGAGACGCTGCAGCGCATTGTAAATGAGGGCAGCGGCGGCCTTATATGCATACTGCTTTAGGCGGCAAAATCAAACTTTTTAAATATAATACAGCCCGCGGCGCAGAAAATATCGCTCGCGGGCTTTTATATTGAAAAATATATTGACGGCTAACTGTTGTTTTGTTATGATTATCTTTGTTTAGCCGTCAACATATTTGCATGGAGGTTATAATTTTGAATGAAAGCAAGGCTGCCGGCGTTATGAAAAAGCTGGTAAGCATTATGAAGAGCAATCACCGTATGCTGGCTGAAAAGCTAGGCACAATAGAGCTGTATCCCGGGCAGCCGCCGCTTCTTATAAAGCTTAAGAAGCACGGAGGGTGCAGCCAGAAGGAGCTGTCTGAGGATGCGCTGGTAAAGCCGGCAACGATTACTGTTATGCTATCTCGCATGGAGAAGGCGGGACTTGTAAAAAGACGGGTGGATAGCCGCGATTCGCGAGTGTCGAGAACTTACCTTACGGAAAAGGGCAAACTGCGTTCCGACCAAGCTAAGGACATGATGTATAGACAGGCGGAGGACATGTTGGCGCCTTTAACTATTGAGGAGTTAGAAATATTTGACAGGCTGCTAACAAAGATACTTAACGGAATTTTAGCGGCGGAAAACGATAAACTTAAGGACAAGCCTGATACCAAATCAAAAAATGACACCGGAGGTACCGACATTATATGAAAAAAATCGCAAGTTATTTAAAACCGTATTTTATCCCAGTGCTGCTTGCGCCGCTATTTATGCTGCTTGAAGTGGCTATGGATCTTGCGCAGCCGACGCTAATGTCGCAGATAGTCGACATAGGGCTGCCGGGAGGGGATATGACGTTTATATTGACAACCGGCGCTAAAATGCTTGGCGCGGCGGCTATAGGCTTAGTTGGGGGCATAGGCTGTGTATACTTTTCCGCCAAAGCCTCCCAGAATTTTGGCGCAGACCTTAGAAAGGCGCTGTTTAATAAAATTCAGTCATTTTCATTCGCCGGACTTGATATTTTTGGCACAGCGTCGCTGGTGACGCGGCTGACAAACGACGTACAGCAGATACAGCTCGCCGTTATGATGATGATGCGGATAATGGTGCGCGCGCCGTTTCTTATGATAGGCGGTGTAATACTTGCTTTTACAATAAACGCAAAGCTGGCGCTTATACTTGTTGTATCTATGCCGCTGCTTTTCGTTGTTATATCGCTTATATTAAGAAAAGGGCTGCCGTATTTTACGGCTACCCAAAAGAAGCTTGACAAGGTGAACGGCGTTATACAGGAAAACCTTACGGGCATAAGGGTTATTAAAGCGTTTGTGCGTGAGGAGCATGAAAAAAAGCGGTTCAACACCGCCAACACCGACCTTACCGACATAATGATAAAGGCGGGTAACATTATGGCATTAGCCATGCCGCTTATGACGTTATTTACAAACCTTGCTATTATAGCCGCGATTTGGTTCGGCGGCTCGATGGCGGCTGCCGGCGAAATGCAGGTTGGCAAGATAATGGCGTTTATAAGCTATGTAATGCAGATACTTATGTCGCTTATGATAGTTTCGTTTATGCTGGTTTTCTATTCAAGGGCCAAGGTATCGGCGGATCGCGTTGCCGAGGTTTTAAACACTCCTACCGACATTGAGGACGGAAAGGGTATTTTGCCGCAGCCAAAAGGTGAAATTGAATTTAGGAATGTTTCGTTTAAGTATCCCGGGGCGGGAGGAGAGCCGCTGCTTCAAGATGTTAGCTTTTCTATAAAGTCGGGACAGACAATAGGCATACTCGGCTCTACCGGCGCGGGCAAATCCAGCCTTGTAAACCTTATACCGCGCTTTTATGATGTGGATGGCGGAGCGGTGCTGCTTGACGGCGTTGATGTGCGTGATTATAAGCTTGATGAGCTTAGGGGCAGGATAGGCATGGTTTTACAAGACAATATACTTTTTAGCGGAACAATACGCGACAACCTTAAATGGGGCAACGACAACGCCTCCGATGATGAGCTTATAGCGGCAACGAAGGATGCGCAGGCGTATTCATTTATAAGCACTCAGCGAGAAGGACTTGATACCGTTTTAGGGCAGCGCGGCGTTAATATATCTGGCGGGCAGAAGCAGCGCCTAGCCATAGCGAGGGCGCTTGTTAAAAAACCGGCGGTGCTTATACTTGACGACAGTACATCAGCCGTTGATCTCGGCACCGAAGCCGAGATACAAAACGCGCTTGAGAGCATGCATGACGACAGAACGGTTATCGTAATTGCGCAGCGCATATCGAGCGTTATGAAGGCGGATAGGATTCTTGTTATAGAGGACGGCTCTATTGTTGCCGATGGCAGGCATGAGGAGCTTATAAAGAGCAGCGCCATTTACCGCGACATCTATTCCTCGCAAATGGGAAAGGAGGCGGTCTAAATGGGTATGCATATGGGCAGGCCGGGCGGACCGCGTATAGCTTTAAATAAAGCAAAGGGAGCGAGAAGCAGCGCTAAGACACTTAGAAGGATATGGGAGCTGTTAAAAAGAGACAGGGCGCGGCTGATACTAGTATTGGCGCTGACGGTGCTGAGCACGCTTTTAAACCTTCTTATACCTATATTGATAGGCTCCGGCGTTGATATAATTGAAAGAGGAATATCATCCTCAAACGGTATTGATTTTGCCGCTCTTGCCCGAACAGTTGTTACTATGCTCGGCATAGCCGTTTTTGTGATGCTGGCGTTCTGGTTCCAGACGCGCACTATTGTAAAGGTAGCGCAAAGCGCCGTTATGCGGCTTAGGAAGGATGCGTTTGACAAGCTGCATACGCTATCGCTGCGGTTCTTCGATTCTCATACGCATGGCGAGCTTATGAGCAGGCTGGCAAACGACGTTGAAAATGTAGGCAACGCACTTTCGCAAAGCGTCACGCAGATTTTTTCAAGCACTATAACAGTTTTAGGCTCACTTGCCTTTATGATTTATTTAAACCCGTGGCTGGCGCTGCTTACGCTTATTTCTGTGCCGCTTGGACTTTTGGTTACCAGCACTATAGCAAAGCGCACGAGAAAGCATTATACTGCGCAGCAAAAGCATCTTGGTGAGCTTAACGGCTTTGCCGAGGAGGCCATAACCGGCATGAAGGCGGTTAAAGCGTTTACACGGGAAAAGCAAATGGCGGAGCAATTTGACAACATTAACACCAATCTTAGGACGGCGGCGGTAAACGCGCAGTTCTATTCCGGTACGATACCGCCTATTATGAACATTATAAGCAATCTAAGCTTTGCTGTTACTGCGCTTGCCGGAGGCTCAATGGTTATATCCGGAGCTATAACGGTAGGAGTTATAGCAAGTTTTCTAAATTATAGCCGGCAGTTTTCCCGCCCTATAAATGAAATAGCCAACCAGTTCAACATGATACAGGCGGCTATAGCGGGGGCCGAACGCATATTTGATATTATGGATAAGAAGAGCGATATGCCGGATAAGCCGGACGCCATAAATATTGAAAATGTACGCGGCGATGTTGTTTTTGAAAATGTTACGTTTGGATATAAAGAGGGCGAGCATGTGCTAAAGAATGTGTCGCTGCACGCTAAGCCGGGAGACGCGATCGCGCTTGTTGGGCCAACAGGAGCGGGAAAGACAACGATAGTAAACCTGCTTACAAGGTTTTATGATGTAAACTCTGGGCGCATACTCATAGACGGTCATGATATAAGGGATTTAAATGCCGACAGCCTTAGGCGGTGTCAGGGGATGGTATTGCAAGATACGGTGCTTTTTGCCGATACCGTAAGAGAGAACATAAGGTATGGGCGGCTTGACGCTACCGACGAAGAGGTTATAGAAGCGGCGAAGATGTCGAACGCGCATCAGTTTATAAAAAGGCTGCCGGAAGGATATGACACGGTTTTGGCGGAGGACGGAAAAAGCCTTAGCCAGGGGCAGAGGCAGCTGCTGTCTATATCAAGGGCGGTGCTGGCAAATCCGAGCATACTTATACTTGACGAGGCGACTTCAAGCGTTGATACCCGGACGGAGATGAATATACAGCAGGCCATGCTTAAGCTTATGCAGGGCAGAACCAGTTTTGTAATAGCGCACCGTCTTTCGACAATTCGCGGCGCTAAAGAGATTCTTGTCATAAAAGATGGGGAAATCATCGAAAGAGGCTCGCATGAACAGCTTATACGACAAGAAGGTTTCTACTATAATTTATACAATACACAGCTAAAAAGGCAGGAGGAGGCGGTATAGCCTCCTCTCCTTTTTCAGCAATAGAATGAGCGTGTTTTTGGCGCCGTTTTAGAATTTGATTTAGGCGCAGCTCGACGCTCTACTAACCGAATAGCCGGCTCGCTTGCCTCTATATAAAGCGTTTCGGCTTTTTGCTGTGCCTGTTGAAGGGCGGCAATGACGTCGGTAAGCGAGTTGAAAAGTTCAAAGTACATTCTTTTGTAATCAGTCATTTTCATATTCTCCATATAAAAAACATTTTCGAGTATATTGTCTGCTGATGGATATACTAAATGATAAAGCATCGCATTTTTGTCGAATTGTGCATGTAATAAGACAAATATCTTAATTTAACGCATTTTGTTCTGAATTTTGGAATTTTTAACCAAAATTGACAGAGAGGGGCAATGTATAAAGAAAATGACTGTAATTTCCTAAATTATTTTCGATGAGAGAGATATAATAATACCGTTACTTATAAGGCGGTGAAAAAATGATAAGAAGCGAAGATATACGTGGCAGGGAAGTGATTGGTGCTGAAGGGGAAAAGGTAGGGGTGGCGGAGGCGGTTGTTTACTCGCCCGACGCCGACTATATACGCGGCATAGTGTTTGAGACGGTTTTACTAAGGCGACGTAAATTCGTGGCTCATGGGGATTTTGAACTGCAAGGCGAGCAAGTAATTCTAAAAAAAGAGGCGGAACTGCTCTCGCCGCCGGATGAAAGCCAATTGTTTCCTGCGGCTATGGATAAGCATATGCAGGAGGTCGGCTACATATCCGAGCTGTATATCGACGAGGACAGCGGCAGAGTTTGCGCACTCGAAATTGCGGCCAGTACATTTGAGGATATAAGTTCCGGTCGCGCTACGGCCAGGCGCTTTAAAGCCGGAAAAGAAGGGACAAAGGCGGATTATGATTAAGTTGGGAGGCAATATGATTATGAAAAAATTGGTTACAGGGGTTGTGATAGGCTCCATGCTAGGCGCGGCGGCCGGAGTTTACGCCAGCGCAATGATGTGTCCCGAGGAGATGGGCAAAAAAGCAAAGAAAATGTTCAGGACAGGCAAACGCTCCATGCGGAAATACGCACGCGGTATAGGTATCATCTAATCGACATGAAACGCACGCTATTTGCCCGGTTCTTCGCGGCCGGGCTGATTCTGCTTTCGTGCGCTGCGGTTTATTTCGCCTGGGAGGCGTTTGTGCCGGTTATCGTGGCGGCGATAGCGGTATGGATTATAACGCCGCTGCAAGAAAAGCTCGAAAGGCGGCTAAAACCCGGCATCGCGGCTATTGTGTGCGTAATGACGCTTATGGCCGCCGTTGTACTCATCGCTTTTATATTTATATCGCCGGTTATAAAAACGGTTGAGCAGATGAAAGATTTGCCGGCGGCGGTATCGCGCGCTATCGCAGCATTGCGGCAAACCGGAATAAGTATACCTTTTGATATTGAAGCGCAGGCGGTGCGGTATGCCGGAGGCGTAGACATAGGATTTGCGGAGGCGGGGTCGCTGCTGTCGATTACTATTGCCCCGCTTTATTTCTATTTTTTTATAAGGGACAGAAAGAGAATCGCGTCGGGGATAATGTATTTAATACCGACAAAATACCGAGACGGCTTTAAAAGATGGCGGAGCATTTGTTCGTATGATATCAGCCGGTTTATGCACGGGCAGCTTATAACAGGCGTTATAACGGCGATACCGGCTTTTTTGATATATCTTTTAATAGGACTTGAAAACGCCTTTTCGCTGGGCGTTATAATGGGAATATCGGCTCTGGTGCCATTTCTTGGCCCTATAGCCGGGGCTGTTCCGGCGCTTGCCGCTGCGCTGCCTTCTAGCGGTCTAACGATTATTATGACGGTGGTGGCGGTTATAGTTATACAGCAGGCGGTAGGTGGCCTTATAGCACCTAAAATGCTCGGGGATAGCGCGCGAGTAAGTCCGGCGTGGGGGGTATTAGCAGTTATGGTGGGCGTTTCGCTGTTTGGCTTGCTTGGGCTTATAGCCGCGATACCCGTGCTCATAGCGGTTAAGGCGGCGTTTAAAGTTATAGTTAAAAATAATTTAGCACATAATGTCCACAATGTTTGAATTGATATGGAAAATAATATATAATCGTATACAATCATATACGTCATCAATACAGGCCGATGCCGGCGAGGAGTGATTATAGTGCGCGGATTCGACGATACAGTTCAATTTTCCTTTGGCAAGGAGCAAAAAAACCTGGCAAATGAAATCATAATGCAGGTTTATGCCGCTATGAAGGAAAAAGGCTACGACCCTATAAGCCAGATGGTGGGTTATATTCTTTCCGGTGACCCGACATATATCACCAGCCACAACAACGCCCGCTACCTGATTCGTAGGCTTGAGCGTGACGAGCTGCTTGAGGAGATTGTGCGTTTCTATATAAAAGAGAACGAGGAACTGCAATAGTTAGCGCGAAAAACGCGTGTTTGACGAATTGTCTATTATGCCGTGCCTAAAAGGCATGGCTTTTTTACAACTGCTGCCGTGAACACGGGGCGGGACGGAGGATGGATGAAAAGAATTCTTGCGCTTGATGTTGGGGATAAAAGGATTGGCATAGCGGTAAGCGACGGGCTTGGCATAACGGCTCAGAGCGTTGAAAGCTATACCAGGGTGAATGAGGATAATGCCGACGCCGAGTATATATTAAAGCTTTTTAAAAGCTATGACGCCGGCACCCTCCTTATAGGCATGCCGAGGAATATGAACGGCACATACGGCCCTATGGCGGACAAGGTAAGGGTATTTGGCGATATTATGGAGGGGCTCGGATGTAATGTCGTTTACTGGGACGAGCGGCTTTCAACTGTGCAAGCAGAAAGGATACTCATAGAAGCCGATATGAGCCGAAAGAAAAGGCGCAAGGTTATAGATAAGATCGCTGCCGCAACAATTCTCCAGTCTTATCTCGACGCGAAGAGCTAATTTAAGGGAGGCTGGCAAAAATCGCTTGCCAGTTGCCTTTAAGATATGGTATAATTCTCAAGGTTAAAATTACACACCTCTGTTTAAGCTGCGAATGTGCCGAAAGGTGGACGCGGACAAAAAAGGCAGAGGGAGGCAAAACATAGGAGGTATAAATATGTCTGTAATTTCCATGAAACAACTGCTCGAAGCCGGTGTGCATTTCGGACATCAAACCCGCCGCTGGAACCCCAAGATGAAAGAATACATCTTTACGGAACGCAACGGCATCTACATAATCGATCTTCAAAAGACGGTTAGAAAAGCCGAGGAGGCGTATTATTTTGTGCGTGATCTGGCAATGAATAATAAATCGCTGCTGTTCGTAGGCACAAAGAAGCAGGCGCAAGAATCGATAGAGCAAGAAGCGAAGCGCTGCGGAATGCCTTATGTTAACCATCGCTGGCTTGGCGGTATGCTGACGAACTTTAAAACTATTCGCCAGAGGATAAACCGCATAAACCGCATTGAGCAGATGGAGAAAACCGGCGAGATATCGCTGTTGCCTAAAAAAGAAGTTTTAAACCTTATGCGTGAAAAAGAAAAGCTGCTGCACAATCTTGGCGGAATTCGCGAGATGGGCGGAATGCCTGGCGCACTTTTCATAGTTGATCCGCGCAAGGAAAGAATAGCTATCGCTGAAGCGAGAGCGCTCAAAATTCCCATAGTCGCCATAGTCGATACAAACTGCGATCCCGACGAGGCCGATTATGTAATCCCCGGAAACGACGATGCTATAAGAGCTATTAAGCTTTTGTCATCGAAGATGGCGGATGCCGTTTTAGAAGGCAAGCAGGGAGAGCAGCTCACAGACGATACAGAAGCTCCCACGGCAGAAAACGTTGCCGTTGCCGAATAAGCAATAGAAGGGGAGTATATTCTCCCCTTTTTTACGCGTACGAACAATATTTCATTTGGAGGAAGTAGTAAATGATTACTGCACAACATGTTAAAGAGTTAAGGGAATGCACAGGAGTCGGCATGATGGACTGCAAAAAGGCCCTTATAGAGACCGAAGGCAATATGGAAAAGGCTATAGAGCTTCTTCGTGAAAAGGGGCTTGCCAATGCCGAGAAGAAATCCGGCCGCATAGCCGCTGAAGGTATAGTCGACAGCTATATACATATGAACGGTCGCATAGGCGTTATGGTTGAGGTTAACTGCGAAACCGATTTTGTCGCTAAGACCGCCGAATTCAAGGCTTTTGTTCATGACATCGCCATGCACATAGCCGCCACAAACCCGCTTTGCATAAGGCGCGAGGAAGTGGACAGCGCAAACATTGAGAAGGAAAGAGAGATTCTTAAGGCGCAGGCGCTGGCAGAGGGTAAACCGGAAAAGATTGTTGACAAGATTGTTGAAGGTAGAATTGAAAAGTATTACAAAGAGCACTGCCTGCTTGAGCAACCTTTTGTTAAGGACACCGACAAGACGATACAGGAAATCGTTCATGAGCAGATATCAAAGATAGGCGAGAATGTTTCGATACGCCGCTTTGTTCGTTATGAAATGGGCGAAGGCCTCCAGAAACGCGAGGATAATTTTGCCGATGAAGTTATGAGCCAGGCAGGCCAGGCCTGAAAATGACCCCAAAAGGACACTTATATAAGTGTCCTTTTTTACAATAATTTTTTATTCAGGAGATAAATAGAATGGGGCTAAAATATAAAAGAGTGATACTCAAGCTCAGCGGAGAGGCGCTGTCCGGGCCTAACGGTACCGGCATAGACCAGGCCATACTTGCCGGAGTGGCGGCGCAGATTCAGGAGGTGGCGTCGCTTGGCGCAGAGGTAGGTATAATTGTAGGCGGCGGTAATTTTTGGCGCGGTAGGGCTAGTGTAGGCATGGACAGGAGTACTGCCGACCATATGGGCATGTTAGCGACGGTTATAAACTCCTTAGCGCTGCAGGACGCGCTTGAGAACAGAGGCCTGCCTACAAGGGTGCAGACGGCGATAGAAATGCGGCAGATAGCCGAGCCGTATATAAGGCGAAGGGCGATGCGGCATCTTGAAAAGGGCAGGGTTGTTATATTTGCCTGCGGTACCGGCAATCCTTTCTTTAGTACCGATACGGCTGCGGCGTTAAGGGCGGCAGAGATTGAGGCCGAGATGATACTTTTAGCGAAGAATGTCGACGGTATATATGATAGCGACCCGAAAACAAACGCAGATGCCAGAAAATTTGATACGATAGGGTATATGGAGGTTATAAGCCGCGGGCTTAGCGCCATGGATACAACAGCCATAACGCTGTGCATGGAAAACAGCATACCGATAATAGCTTTTGGGCTGGGCGAGAAGGATGGCATAAGAAAGGCGATTTGCGGAGATAAAATAGGAACGTATATTGGTTGAAGATGGAATGGTATTGTGAAAATCGTGTTAATCTATTAGAATAGTACAAAAGGGGGTATCGACATGTCAAAAGATATAGTGGATTTATCAAGGGAAAAAATGAGTAAAACCATAAGCGTATTTAAGAAGGAATTGTCATCCCTAAGGGCGGGCAGGGCTAATCCTCAGCTACTAGACCGCATACTTGTTAATTATTACGGTACGCCGACGCCTATTAATCAGGTCGGCAACATATCCTCGCCGGAACCGAAGATGCTGCTTATATCGGTGTGGGACACGTCTATGCTTACGGAAGTCGAAAAGGCGATACAAAAATCCGATCTTGGTATAAACCCGTCGAATGACGGCAAATCAATACGCCTTGTTTTCCCCGATCTTACCGAGGAGCGCAGAAAAGACCTGGTTAAGCAGGTTAAGAAAAAGGCGGAGGAAGCCAAGGTGGCGGTGCGTTCAATAAGGCGGGACGCTAACGAGGAGCTTAAAAAAGAGGAAAAAGATTCGATTATAACAGAGGATGATCTCAGGAAGGAAACCGAAAGGGTGCAAAAACTTACTGATGAGCATATAAAAGAGATCGATGATATCGCGGCTGAAAAAGAAAAGGAGATACTGTCAGTATAATGGTTAGCGTTTTGGGTTTGGATATTGAAGAAGCGCTGAAAGAACTGGGGCAATGTGGATATAATGATATTAGCATAGTCCCATATTCGACGGATCGCCTTCCGTCAGTGGATAGTCGCAGGGTTATAAAGCAAATGCGTCACGGGAAAACCGTATGCTTAATTGTAAGTGACTTTTTAACGACGTGCAAAACCGAGTAAAAGGCTTCCCCCAAGGCGAAAGTCTTGGGGTGTGGTTTGTAGGAGGCTTTATTGGCTATATTCGGCAAAAAGGGAAAAAAGGCGCTGGATGCTGCCTTAGCCGCGGCGCCGGAGCGGCTGCCAAAGCATGTGGCGATTATAATGGATGGCAACGGGCGGTGGGCTGAGAGCAGAGGGCTGCCGCGTCCGTTTGGGCATCGTGCCGGCGTTGAGGCGCTAAGAACCATTATACGCCTTAGCTCCGACCTTGGCATAACCGCTCTTACGCTTTACGCTTTTTCAACAGAAAACTGGCAGCGGCCGGAAGGTGAAGTAGGAGCGCTTATGGCTTTGCTTGTCGAATTTCTTGAAAAGGAAATCGACGAGCTGCACGAAAACGGCGTTAATATCCGGATATTGGGGGAACCTGGAAGATTTCCTCAAAATGTTCTTAAAGCTATAACTCGCAGCGTAGAAATAACTAGAGAGAATAAAGGGCTTATAGTTAACATAGCGCTTAATTACGGGGGCAGGGCCGAGATAACCAAGGCGGCGGCGCTGCTTTTAGAAGATATACAAAACGGAAAGGCCGAGAATGTCAGCGAAGAAGCCATAAACGACAGGCTTTATACCGCCGGCATACCCGAGCCCGATTTGCTTATTCGCCCGGGCGGAGAGTTTAGGATAAGCAATTTTATGCTGTGGCAGCTTGCTTACTGTGAGCTATATTTTACAGATACTCTTTGGCCGGATTTTGGGGCTAAGGAGTATATAGACGCATTGAAGGAGTATGCGTCTCGTCAGAGGAGATTTGGCGGGGTGTAAGGGGGTATAGATGCTTAAACGCGTCGTTACTAGCATAATAGCCGCGGCGGCGGTTGTTACGGCGCTTGTGGCGGGGACATTGGTGATAAGATTGCTTATTGCCGCGGTTGCCGTTATAGCGTGCCATGAGATGTTTGATTCGTTGACGAGGGCTGGGCTAAAGCCGTTTCGCTGGCCCGGCTTCATGTTTTCGGCGCTGATGCTGCCGGCTTTGCATTGGGCCGGCGTCGGCGGCTTGCTTATGCTGCTGGCGTTATGCGTTGTAGCGCTTATGAGCCGTTTGGTAGCTAAGTTTGATATGGAGCTAAAGGATGTTTTCGCTTCGGCTTTTGTTATGCTGTATCCCGGGCTGTTACTGTCAATGCTTATGGATATGACATACTTACCGCAGCCTCGCGGCATGGCGGGAATATTGCTGGTGCTGTGCGCGGCTATTTTTACCGATTCATTCGCTTATTTTATAGGTGTTTTATTTGGCAAGAAAAAGCTTTGCCCAAAAATAAGTCCTAAAAAAACAATAGCCGGCGCGATAGGCGGCCTTTTTGGCGGAGGAGCTGCTGCGGCGGTGCTGTCTATGCTAACGCCGATGCTGTTCGGCATTAAAACTTCTATGCCGGCTTTTTTGGCGATAGGGCTTATATGCGCCGTTGTGTCGCAGTTTGGAGATCTTGCCGCTTCGTGTATCAAAAGGATGTGCGGGGTGAAGGATTTTGGCAAGATTATGCCGGGTCACGGCGGCATTATGGACCGGCTAGACAGCATATTATTTTGTGCCCCAATAGTGTATACTGTATTTATATTGGCGGGGCGTTTTATATTTATTTGACGGGAGAACACGCTTGATAAATGTAGCTATAATTGGCTCTACCGGCTCTATTGGCCGGCAGGCATTGGATATAATTAGAATGTACAGGGACGAGTTCAGCGTATTTTCGCTGGCGGCGGGGCGAAACGCCGCGCTGCTCGCTGAACAGATACAAGAATTTAAGCCTAGGTTTGCGGCTATATGCGATGAAGAGGCGGCGGGCATTAACGTCCCTGCCGGAGTAACGCTTATTTCAGGGTGCGACGCACTTGAAAGCGACTGCCTTTATGACGGGGCAGACGTGTCGCTAATAAGTGTTATAGGCATGGTAGGGTTAAAACCTTTGATAAAGGCGCTGTCGCTTAGCAAAAGGGTAGCGCTTGCTAACAAAGAATCGCTTATATGCGGCGGTGAGATGGTTAAAGCCGCTTCTAAAAAATACGGTTGCGACATTTTTCCGGTGGACAGCGAGCATTCCGCCATATTTCAGTGCCTTCAAGGCACCCGGGAAGGTGAGCTGAGCAAAATATTGCTTACCGGCTCTGGAGGACCTTTTCGAGAATACACGCTGGAGCGGCTGCATAATGACGTTACTGTTGAGGCGGCGCTCAAACATCCGTGTTGGAGCATGGGCAGGAAAATAACAATAGATTCGGCTACGCTTATGAATAAAGGGCTTGAGGTAATAGAGGCTAGCCATCTTTTCAACATACACCATAGCCGGATTGAGGTTGTAACGCATCCGCAGGGCATAATACACAGTATGATAGAGCTAAAAGACGGCGCGGTACTGGCGCAGCTTGGCATACCCGATATGCGCATACCCATACAATACGCGCTTTTTGAAGGCAAAAGGCGACCTTCCGGCATATCGGCGCCGGACTTCGCTTCGCTTAAGAAAATAACATTTGAGGCGCCGGACACAAACAGGTTCCCCTGCCTGGCGCTGGCGTATGAGGCGCTGGAGCTTGGAGAATTGGCACCCACAGCTCTTAACGCCGCTAATGAGGTAGCGGTAGAGTTATTCCTTGAAGGCGGGCTGCCCTTTATGCGTATACCCGTTTTGGTGGAAAAGTGCATGAAAAAGTTCCGGTATGGGGAAGTGAATATGGAAAGCATATTCTTGACATACGAAAAATGCAGGGAATATATATTTAAAGAATTAGTTTGATTATGAAAAGGTGTAATATATGGCGGCAGTTTTATCTGTAGGTTTTTCTATATTAGCGGCTGTACTGGTGCTCGGAATAATAATAATGATTCATGAGCTCGGACATTTCCTTATGGGCCGCGCGATGGGCATTGGCGTAGTTGAGTTTGGCATTGGCTTTGGGCCAAAGCTTATAGCATGGGAGCGTAAAGGCACGAAGTACTCTATAAGGGCGCTGCCTATAGGCGGTTTTACACAGTTTTTGGGCGAAGACGAGGATAACAGGGATCCCGCGGCAATGAACAACCAGCCGGTGAGAAAGCGCATGCTTACCATACTCGCCGGTCCGATTTTAAACATACTTACCGCGATTATATTATCCGCCGCTATTTTGTTTTCCTACGGCGAATACAATACCGTAATAACTCCGACCTCGGATACGAGCATGGCTGTTGAGGCGGGCATGTCGGAGGGCGACAGGATTATATCCGTAGACGGGAAAAGGGTAATATTTTCTGATGAAGCTCGTGCGGCGCTTATGGCATCGAGGGATGACGGATATGCCGATGTGGTGTTTGAAAGGGAAGGCAGAGAATATCAGGCGCGGGTCGGATATCAAGACGGCCTTATAGGCATTACCATGCAGACAAAGCAGACTTACGGCTTGTTTGAATCGATAGGGCTATCGTTTAGATGGGTATATAATCGTGTTGCCGAGATGGTATCTTTTCTAACCGGATTATTCGCAGGTACGCAGAGCACAGAAGATGTAGGCGGCGTTGTGGCGATCGTCGATATACTAGGGCAGGCGGCGAGGTACAGCTTTGAAAGCGTATTGATTATGGCGGCGATTATAAGCATAAACCTCGGTATAATGAATCTGTTGCCGCTGCCGGCGCTTGACGGAGGACGGATAGTTTTTCTAATAGTAGAAGCGATACGCAAAAAGCCCATACACCGCGAAAGGGAAGGCATGGTGCATTTTATAGGCATAATACTGCTTCTTGGGCTTATGGTGCTTATAACTTATAATGACATAGCGCGGCTGATAGGGGGCTGACGCTATGCGTAAAAACACGAGGCAGGTTATCGCCGGAGGCGTTAAGATAGGCGGCATGAGCCGCATATCGGTGCAGTCCATGACAAACACCGATACAAGGGACGCGGCGGCAACCGGCGATCAGGCGGCGGCGCTCCATCAAGCGGGATGCGATATTGTAAGGGTATCGGTATACGATATGGAGTGCGCAAAGGCGATACCTGAGATTAAAAAATACTGCTCCGCGGCTTTGGTAGCCGATGTGCATTTTGACTACCGGCTGGCTATGGCGAGTATAGCGGCGGGCGCGGATAAGCTTAGGATTAACCCCGGAAACATAGGCGGGGCGGGTAAGGTTTTTGAGATTGCCGCCGCAGCTAAAGAGCGCGGCATACCTATACGTGTAGGCGCTAACGCCGGTTCGTTGCCGCGCCACATTATGGACAAATACGGCGGGCTATGTGCTGAGGCTGTTGTAGAAAGTGCGCTTGAGCATGTTATAATGTTGGAGAAGGCGGGCTTTTACGACATAGTTATATCAGTTAAGGCATCTGACGTTAGGCTGTCGCTTGACGCGTACCGGCTGCTATCTTGTAAAATAGACTATCCGCTGCATCTTGGCATAACCGAAGCGGGTACCGGCTCTTACGCGCTTATAAAAAGCGCGGCGGGTATAGGCGCTATGCTTTTAGACGGCATAGGCGACACGCTTAGAGTTTCGTTAACCGGAGATCCGGTAAAAGAGGCGGAGGCCGGACTTTCTATACTGCGGGCGTGCGGCATTGAGAAAAGCGGTGTTGAAGTTATAAGCTGTCCGACGTGCGGACGCTGCTCGATTTCGCTTGAACCTATCGCTAACGCTATTCAAAAAGAATTCGCGAACGAGAAGCGACATATAAAAGTGGCGGTAATGGGCTGTGTAGTAAACGGGCCGGGAGAGGCGCGGGAAGCTGATATAGGCATCGCCGGAGGAGAGAACTGCGCTATGCTGTTTAAAAGGGGCGGCGTTGTTCGCAAGATTGACGAGGAGCGGCTTTTAGAAGAGCTGATTTTGGAGATTAGAATGTTGCTGGATTCCCGGGAGGATTGAAGGATTGGATCAAAAATGGAAAAAGCTTATATACGGTTGCGGCTTTGATGAGTATGTGGACATGCTTGTTTTTAGAGGCGCTGTCGTATCAAAAAAGGCTAAACGCATGGAGCTTAGACTTGAATGCTCCGGCTTTATACCATATAGAAAGATAAAATCGATTGAGGGCGTTATTGCCGAAAAGTTATCCGGCCGCGCCGGGGCTTTTTTTTCGTTGCCCGAAAACTGCAAAGAAGAGGATATATCGGCTTTTATAAGCGAAAGACTCAAAGACGACCAGCCGCTCGCTTGGGGACTTATAGAGAGCGTTTGCTTAAAAAACGGTGTTATGAGAATAGAGGCTTATAAAAACGCCGGTGATTTTTTTGAGCAAAACGACGTTGAAGGCATTATACGCGACAGCGTTAAATCGTATTTCGGTATCGATATAAAAACAGAAGTGGCTTTCAGCGTAGATGCTGCCGTTTCTGCCGCCGCCGAGGCCACCCCGGCGCAGTATATGAAAATCGAAGGCGGGACGGCAAAATCACCACCAAAGGCATTGGTGGTAGATAAAACGCCGACAACGGTAAAAAAGAAGTCGCAGATAATAAGAACGCTGCTCGGTAAGCCTATAAAAGCGGCGCCTATATCTATGTCGTCGCTTGAGGAGGACTCGGGCAGAGTTGTTATAGAAGGCGACGTGTTCGCTGTAGAGGCGAGGGATATGAGAAGGCCGTCGCCTAAACAGCGGCAGATACTTATTATAAAAATTACAGACTATACCGGCTCGGTGCCGGCTAAGCTTATACTGGGTGACGATAACCTTTCGCTCGCTAAAAGCATAAAGGTGGGCATGAGGCTGAAGGTGCGCGGCGATTACGGAAGGTCGCGCATGGGTTCTATGGAGATATGGCCGTATGCCATATGTGAGATGCCGGAGCCTGAAAAGCGCACCGACAACGCACCGCAAAAGCGTGTTGAACTGCATGCGCATACGCATATGAGTAATATGGACGCTATGGTGAGCGCAAGAACGCTTGTTGATACCGCGGCGGCGTGGGGGCATAAGGCGATAGCTATAACAGACCACGGCGTTGTGCAATCGTTTCCGGATGCGTTTGAGGCGGCGGCAAAGCATAAGGACTTTAAGGTTATATTCGGGCTTGAAGGGTATCTTGTAGCCGATGCGAGGATAGTTACAAATGCCGACGGTCGTGATTTAGACGGGCGTTTTGTAGTGTTTGATATCGAGACAACGGGGCTAAAGCCTAATTTAGACGCTATTACCGAGATAGGCGCAGTGCTTGTCGAGGGCGGAAAGATAATAAGCGAATACCACAGCTATGTAAACCCCGTGCGCAGGATACCGCCGGAAATAACCAAGCTTACCGGCATAAGTGATGAGACTGTGCAAAACGCGCCGCGCATAAATGAAGTGCTGCCGGAGTTTTTAGCGTTTTGTGAAGGGGCATGTCTTGTGGCACATAACGCGCAGTTTGATATGGGCTTTATAAAGGCGGCGGCGCGGCGCGGAGATATCGAGGTAGAGCATCCGGTGCTTGATACGCTGCTTTTGGCTCGCTCTTTGCTGCCGTCTATGAAATCGCATCGGCTTGATGCGCTGGCAAAGCATTTTAAAGTGGCGCTTACACACCACCGCGCCGACAGCGACGCTAAGGCCACGGCGAATATACTGCTTAAGCTTTTCGCGCCGCTTAAAAAGTCCGGCGTTAAGACGCTCGGGCAGATCGATAGAAAGCTTACTGCGATAGCCGGAAGGGTGGACAGCAGCCATATAATACTGCTTGCTAAAAATCCTGCCGGACTTGTAAACCTCTATAAAATAGTTACAGCGTCGCATCTAAAATATTTTGCCAATAAAAGGCCACGCATACCGCGCAGCCTGCTGCTCGATCATAGAGAGGGGCTTATAATTGGCTCGGCATGCGAGCAGGGAGAGCTTTATAAAGCTATTATAGGCGGTACGCCGGATAGCGAGCTTGAAAAGATAGCCGGTTTATATGACTATTTAGAAATACAGCCAATCGATAATAATATGTTCTTATTGATACAAGGTGAGGTATCGGATATTGAAGAGTTGCGGGATATTAACCGCAAAATCGTCGCGTTGGCGGATAAGCTTGAAAAGCCTGTTGTAGCGGCGGGAGATGTGCATTTTCTTAATCCTTATGATGAGTATTATCGCAGGATAATAATGCATGGGCAAAATTTTGATCAGGCCGATCAGCAGCCGCCGCTCTATTTTAAAACAACGGAAGAAATGCTTAATGAATTCTCTTATTTAGGAGAAAATAAAGCAAAAGAAGCTGTTATATATAATCCTTTGGCCATTGCCGATTCCATAGAGGATATGCGGCCTTTCCCCGCCGAAACTCATATGCCTAAAATCGAGGGAGCGGACGAGGATATAAGGGATATGTCGTATAAAAAGGCGCGCGAGATTTACGGCGATCCGCTGCCGGATATCGTAAGCGCGAGGCTTGATAAGGAAATAGGCGCTATAACAAAGTACGGCTACGGAGTCCTTTATTATATAGCGCATAAGCTTGTTGAACAGTCTATGGCGGAGGGGTATCTTGTAGGGTCGAGGGGTTCTGTAGGTTCGTCGCTTGTAGCTATGCTAAGCGGCATAACAGAGATAAATCCGCTTTCTCCTCATTATGTATGCCCTAGCTGCCGGCATTCCAATTTTGACGTTGATGCTCAGGCATATCCTTGCGGCGTTGACCTGCCCGAGGACGACTGCCCCAAATGCGGCAGCCGCTTTAGGACGGACGGTTATGAGATACCGTTTGAGGCTTTCCTCGGATTTGAGGGAGACAAGGTGCCGGATATAGACCTTAACTTTTCCGGAGATTATCAGCCGCGGGCGCATAAGCAGATTGAGGATATATTCGGCGCAGGCCATGTGTTTAGGGCGGGGACTGTGTCGACGCTGCAAAATAAAACGGCTTACGGATATGTATTGAAATACGCCGAGGATCACGCGCTTGATTTAAGCGAGGCGGAAAAGGATAGGCTGGCGTCGGCGTGCGCCGGTGTTAAAAGAACGACGGGGCAGCACCCGGGCGGCATAATAATTGTGCCAAAAGATATTGACGTACATAATTTTACGCCGTTGCAGCATCCTTCGGACAGCAAGGAAAAAGGCGTTATAACAACGCATTTTGACTTTAACTCCATGCATGACACGCTTGTAAAGGTTGATGTACTGGGTCATGATGTGCCTACAATGCTGCGCGAGCTGGAGCTTATAACAGAGGTAAAGCCTATGGGCATACCTCTAAACGATAAAAAAACAATGCGGCTTTTCAAGGATTGCGAACCGCTCGGCGTTTTGCCAGAGCAGATAGGAACGCCGGTAGGCACTTACGGCATACCCGAATTTGGCACTCCATTTGTAAGGCAGATGCTTATTGAAACGCAGCCGGAATCGATGGCGGAACTGGTAAGGATAAGCGGATTATCGCACGGCACAGACGTTTGGACGGGCAACGCGCAGGAGCTTATTAAAAACGACGGTCTTACGCTTAAAGATGTCCTTTGCACAAGGGAGGACATTATGAATTACCTTATAAGCAGGGGAGTAGACTCAAAGACGGCGTTTATGACTATGGAAAGCGTAAGAAAGGGCAGAGGGCTTAATGCCGGCATGGAAGAAGCCATGGAAAAGAATGATATACCTATGTGGTTTAGGGAAAGCTGTAAAAAGATACAGTATATGTTCCCTAAAGCACACGCGGCGGCATATGTTGTTATGGCGTTTAGGCTGGCGTGGTTTAAGGTATATATGCCGGAGGCGTTTTACGCCGTTTACTTCTCGGTTAAAGCGGATGAGTTTGATATGGATATGGTAAGCGGCGGCATGAGCAAGGTTAGAAAGCGGCTTGATGAGCTAAATGTAAAAGGCATGGCAGCGTCGCCGAGGGAGAAGAGCATTGTCGCTATACTTGAGCTTGCCGTTGAGATGATGGCAAGGGGTATTGAGTTTTTGCCGGTGCATCTTGAAAAGTCGGCGGCGAAGCATTTCACTATTGAGGACGGCAGGCTGAGGATGCCGTTTAGAGCGGTGCCGGGGCTAGGCGAAAGCGTAGCGGAGGAAATAATAGTCGAACGCGGCAAGGCGCCGTTCCTTTCAGTGGAGGATTTACAAAAGAGGGCAAGGGTAAATAAAACGGTTACCGATGCCCTTATAAAAAGCGGATGTTTGGCCGGATTGCCGATGAGTAATCAACTTTCCCTCTTTTAGCCGTAAAAAGCCGAGAATTGCCCTGAAAAGCTGTTTATTATTGAGAAAATGCTTGCATGACCTGCCTTGATATGATAGTATTACATGGTAATTGAGGCTTGAACTGTTCGGAGTGGGGATTCCCGCTCCTTTGTTTTGAAAGCCGATGGAGATTAAGCATGTCGAAGAAAATTGAGAATATTGTTGAGAAAGTTGCCCTGCCGATTATAGAGAGCGGGGGCATGGAACTGGTAGATGTTGAATTCAGAAAAGAAGGTCAAGATTTTTTCCTGTATATATATATTGATAAACAGGGGGGCGTAAATCTCGATGATTGCGAGATGGTAAGCCGGGCTGTTGAAGCCGAGCTTGACGCTTTAGACCCTATCGAGCAGCCGTATTGTCTTTGCGTGTCGTCTCCAGGGCTTGACCGGCCTTTTCGCAAGGAAGCGGATTATAAAAGAGCGATGGGCAAAGAAATCGAGGTCAAGCTTTTTGCCCCAATAAAGGGAAAAAAATCCATTAACGGTATATTGAAAAATTATAACGACGTTGAGCTTACGCTTGAGGTGGAACAAGGGGAAATTGCCCTGTCGCGCTCAGGCATTGCTCAAGTGCGGCCGTATATTAAATTCTAACGGAGGAAGAACCATGAACAACGAACTTGTTGAGGCGCTTGAAGCTATTGAAAAAGAGCGCGGAATAAGCAAGGAAATACTTATAGACGCCATTGAAACGGCGCTTATTTCAGCGTACAGGCGCAATTACGGCGGTAATCAGAACGTGAGAGTTGATTTTGACCGTGATTCGGGGTCTATAAAGGTATTTGGATATAAAACCGTTGTTGAGGAAATAGAGGACGAAGACGCCGAGATTCTCCTTGAGGACGCTAAGGCCATAGACACAAGATATGAAATCGGCGACGAGGTTTCAAATGAGATAACTCCAAAGACATTTGGACGTATCGCGGCGCAAATGGCGAAGCAGGTTGTGGTGCAGCGTATACGAGAGGCGGAACGAGGCATTATATTTGATGAATATATTGAAAAGCAGAGCGAGGTTGTAACGGCTACGGTGCAGCGCGTTGAAAGAAATTGCGCGTATGTAGAGCTGGGCCGCACAGAGGGCATGATTATTGCCAGCGAGATGATGCCGGGCGAGGTTTTGCATCCTTCAAAGCGCATAAAGGTTTATGTACTCGAAGTTAGAAAGAGCCCTAAGGGGCCGCAGATTATGGTTTCTCGCACGCATCCTAACCTTGTAAAAAGGCTTTTTGAGCTGGAGGTACCGGAGCTTCAAGACGGCGTTGTGCAGATAAAGTCGATTGCTCGCGAGGCGGGTTACCGCACGAAGATGGCGGTTTTTAGCAACGATTCACAGGTTGATCCGCTTGGCGCTTGCGTAGGCCAGAGGGGATCGCGTGTTGAGAGGATAGTTCAGGAACTGGGTGGCGAGAAGATAGACGTTATAAAGTGGTCGCCGGATCCGGTTGAATATATAGCAAACGCCTTAAATCCGGCGCGCGTTATTATGGTGCAGATAAATGAGCAGGATAAGGCGGCTAAGGTTATTGTTCCCGACAGCCAGCTTTCATTGGCGATAGGCAAGGAGGGGCAAAACGCAAGGCTCGCGGCAAAGCTTACCGGTTGGAAAATAGATATAAAGAGCCAGACGCAGGCGCAGGAAATGTTCGAGATGTTCGATGGCGAAGATGACGACGCTGAAGACGGCGAATATTATGATGAAGGATACGACGATGACGGTATGGATTACCAAGTCGCGGGTCCTGAATCGGCGTTTGAGGAAGAAACATTTGAAGAAGAGGCGGATGCCGAAGAATATAATGATGACGATGAGGCGTAACAGCCGCTAATCAGATTTTTCGGAGAGTGTGAATTTGAAAGAAAAAAAAGTGCCGATGCGCATGTGCGTGGGCTGTCGGGAAATGAAACCTAAAAAGCAGCTTATAAGGATTGTGCGCGATGCCGAAGGTGCGGTATTAGTAGATTTAAAAGGCAAATCGCCGGGCAGGGGAGCGTATGTGTGTCCGCAAAGCGAATGCGTTACAAAAGCGGTTAAAATTCGCGCGCTAGATAGGGCGCTTGAGGTTAAGGTGGATGCGCAGATTGAAGGCATGCTAAAACAACAGATAGAAAGCCGCTCAGATGGATAAAGCATTGTCGTTGTTGGGGTTGGCTCAGCGTGCCGGAAAAGTTATATCCGGCTCTTTGGCAGAAGACGCTGTGAAATCAAAAAAAGCCAAGCTGCTGCTGCTCGATGAATCGGCCTCAAATAACACGAGGGGCTTGTATGAAAGACTATGCGCGTCCGCGGGAATACCGCTAATAATTCTGCCGGAAGGCCGGCTTACACAGGCAATAGGAAAAATGCGCAAAGTGGCGGCGGTCACAGACAGCGGCTTTGCGAAAAATATAAAGAAAATTTTTTAAATCAACGCAAGGAGATTGGCGTATGTCCAAAATTAAACTACGAGAAATTACAAAAAGTGTGGGGGCAAATGCAAACAGGGTGCTGGACAGGATTAAAGCTGACCAACAACGCACGAATGAGCAGATTGTCTCCATGAAAAAACTGGAATTCGAGCTGGCGGAAAAAGCTAAGGCCGAAGCGCGCGCCAAGCAGCTTGCCAAAGCTATTGAAATAGAAAAGGCGGAGGCGGCCCAGGCTGCCGAAGCTGCCGCCCAAAACGCGGCGCAGCAAAGCGAGCGGGTTGTGGCTGAGGCCGAAAAACCCGCGGATAAGCCGGATGCGAGCGGAGAGCAGATTGCTACTTCTAAAAAGCCGGAGACGGCGCCGATAGAGCGTCAGGAAGAGGCGGTTGCTGAAGCGAAACAAGAAAAGCCTGCGCATACGACTGCCGAACAGACTAGTGCCGAGGCGGTTTCGCAGCACCCTGAAAAAACAGCAGAAAAAGCGCCGGAAGTAAAGCCGGAGATAATACCTGAAAAAACACCGGAAAAAACACAGGAAGCAACTCCTGCCGCGACACAGACAGAGCCGCGAGTGGCAGCTGCTGCGCAACAGCGGGCGGCATCGCAAAAAGATGCCGAAGCTCCGGCAGCAAGTGCACAGCCTGAAGAAAGACCGTCTGCTCACGTTCAGCAACGCGGCGATGGTCCGCAGCGCCCACAGCAGGGCGGCTATCAGCAGAGAGATGGTTATCAGCAACGGCCGCAGCAGGGCGGTTATCAGCAGAGAGATGGCTATCAGCAGCGCCCACAGCAGGGCGGCTACCAGCAAAGAGACGGCTATCAGCAACGCCCGCAGCAGGGCGGCTATCAGCAGAGAGATGGCTATCAGCAACGCCCACAGCAGGGTGGATACCAGCAGAGAGACGGCTATCAGCAACGCCCACAGCAGGGTGGATACCAGCAGCGCGGCGGCTATCAGCAGCGTCCGCAGCAGGGTGGCTATCAGCAGCGTCCTCAACAGGGCGGCTATCAGCAACGCCCACAACAGGGTGGATACCAGCAGCGTCCTCAACAGGGCGGCTATCAGCAACGCCCACAGCAGGGTGGATACCAGCAGCGCCCGCAGCAAGGTGGCTATCAGCAACGCCCTCAACAGGGTGGATACCAGCAGCGTCCGCAGCAGGGCGGATTTGGAGCGAAGCCGTTTGTGCGCAAACCGATGGGCGGGGATTTGCTGCCGTCGGCTGAAAAGGAACGCGTAAGCAATTATGATCCGAATAAAAATTCATATGCAAGGCAGCGCGATCCTGAAAAGCGTCAGCAGCGCGGGCGCAAGACGGTTATCCGTGAGGTTGGCGTACCCATGGAGGATGAGAGGTTCAGGGGCCGCAAGCCGAAGAGGCGGGTTCAAACGCCGAAACCTGAGCCCATAGTTATAGATAAGGTGGTGCTTACATCGGATAGCATAACAGTAAAAGACCTTTCCGAAAAAACCGGAAAACCGGCTTCTGATATCATCAAAAAGCTGTTGGTGCTCGGTGTTTTCGCTACGATCAACCAGGAGCTTGATATCGATACCGCTACACTTATATGCAGCGACTTTGGCATCGACCTTGAATTTAAGCCTGTTGCAACGGCGGAAGACACTTTAACAGCCGAGGATAAAGAGGATGACGATAAGAATCTTGTATCGCGTCCGCCGATAGTTACTATAATGGGCCATGTCGATCACGGCAAAACCTCTTTGCTCGACGCTATACGCACCGCTCGCGTAACCGACCAGGAGGCGGGAGGGATAACGCAGCATATAGGCGCTTATATGGTAGAGCTTAATGATAGAGCCATAACCTTCCTTGACACTCCCGGGCATGAGGCGTTTACCTCCATGCGTGCTAGGGGAGCGCAGGTTACAGATATAGCTATACTTGTTGTTGCCGCCGACGACGGCATAATGCCGCAGACGGTTGAGGCGATAAATCACGCAAAAGCGGCAGAAGTGCCGATAATTGTGGCGATTAACAAAATGGATAAGCCAGAAGCTAATCCTGAAAGAATTAAGCAAGAGCTTACAGAATACGAACTTGTTTCAGAGGAATGGGGCGGCGATACAATAATAGTACCTGTTTCGGCAAAGACAAGAACCGGCATAGACAATCTTCTTGAGATGATACTTCTTGTAGCCGATGTTCAAGAGCTTAAGGCTAATCCGAACAGGCTGGCTAAGGGAGCAATTGTAGAGGCGCAGCTTGATAAAGGGCGCGGCCCGGTCGCTACGGTACTCGTTCAGACGGGTACGCTTAGAACAGGTGATACAATTGTCGCGGGAACGGCTTACGGGCATGTACGCGCTATGATGGATGATAAGGGCGAGAAGGTTGATGAGGCGGTGCCCAGTCAGCCGGTAGAGGTGCTAGGCTTTAGCGAAGTGCCGGAGGCGGGAGACATGCTTTATGTCGTTGAGGACGATAAGCTGAGCAGGCTGGTTGTGCAGGAGCGCAGGGATAAGATAAAGGCTGAGCAGCTAAAGAGCTTGTCCAAGGTTTCGCTTGACGATCTATTTAGCCAGATAAAAGAAGGCGAGATAAAGGAGCTCAATGTTATAGTTAAAGGCGATGTTCAAGGCTCTGTTGAGGCGCTTAGACAGTCGCTTGAAAAGCTTAGCAACGATAAAGTGCGTGTGCGCTCGATACACGGCGGAGTTGGCGCTATAACAAAGATAGACGTAATGTTTGCTTCAGCATCAAACGCCATTATAATAGGGTTTAATGTTCGCCCCGACGCCATGGCGCGTGCGGTAGCGGAAAAAGAGAATATAGACATAAGGCTTTACAGGGTCATTTATGACGCTATTAACGACGTTCAAAAGGCTATGGAAGGCATGCTTGAGCCAGAGTATAAAGAGGTTATTACCGGTCATGCTGAGGTAAGGCAGGTATTTAAGGTTACCGGCTCAGGTACAGTTGCCGGTTCATACATGCAGGACGGCAAGATTATAAGAAGCGCTAAGGCGAGACTTATAAGAGACGGCATTGTTGTATATGATGGAAGCATAGCCGGACTTAGGCGGTTTAAGGACGATGTTAAGGAAGTAGCGCAGGGTTATGAATGCGGAATAACACTGGAAAACTTCAGCGACATAAAAGAAGGCGATATAATCGAGGCCTATGTGGAGGAAGAAATAACGAGGTAGCGGTATGTCACAGATACGCAGCGACAGGATTAACGAGGAAGTTAAAAAAGCTGTCAGTGAAGTTATAAGGAAAGATATTAAGGATCCTCGGCTTAGCCCCAACTGTGTTGTTACAAAGGCGGAGGTTACAAAGGACCTTAAGTTCGCGAAAATATATGTTAGCGTTTTAGGCGACGAAAAAGAAAGGAAGGACACAATGGCCTCCCTTTCAAATGCCGCCGGCTATATAAGGCACAGGCTGGGCGGGCTTATAGACATTAGAAGGCTGCCGCAGCTTACCTTTAAGCTTGATACGTCTATAGAATACGGCATACATATAGCAAACGTTATACGCTCCATAAAGCAGCGGGATGAGGAGCGGGAATGAAAGCCATACTTGATTTTATAGGCAAGTATAAAAGCTTTGCCATTGTTTGCCATATCGATCCCGACGGAGATACTTTAGGCGCTTCTTTCGCGCTGGTAGAGGCACTGCGCCTGATAGGCAAGGACGCTGTATCGGTATGCCAAAACCCGATACCGTATATGTATAGCTTTATGCCGGGACGATTGGTATTTCCGGAGGAGGCAGAAGGCGTTGAGGCGGTGATTGCCGTAGATTGCGCCGACATAAAAAGGCTGGGCAGCGCGGCGTACCTTATTGAGGATCGGCCCGGCGCTATAATTGACCATCATATATCAAACGACTGCTTTGTAGAGCCGTGCTATCTTGATACCGGCGCTTCGTCTACATGCGAGATAGTATATCAATTGATACTTGAGATGGGTGTTAAAGTAAGCGCGGATATGGCAGAGAACCTGTATGTCGGTATATCAACGGATACTGGAAATTTCTGCTACTCAAACACTACGCCTACAGCTTTTTATACTGCATCTAAACTTTTAGAGGCGGGCTTTGACATTGAGAAAACAGCGAACACACTATATCGCAGCCGTACGCTCGCTAAGACAAGGCTTATAGGGCAGGCGATATCTTCAATGGAGCTGCATTTTGATAACAGGGTGGCGCTTATGGTGATTAGCCTAGAGCAGATGCAGGCGGCGGGGGCAAGCGATACCGACTTTGAAGGCGTTATAGATTTTGCGAGAGATATTCAAGGCATAGAGATAGCGCTGCTACTGCGAGAAACGCCGACGGGGGCGTATAAAAGCAGCCTTAGGTCGTCGGGCAAAGCCAATGTAGAGGGTATTGCCGCTTCTTACGGCGGCGGAGGGCATTGCAAGGCGGCGGGTTGCGTGCTCAAAGGCAATATAAATATTCTGCTGCCGGAGATACTTGAAAAGGTTGGGGAAGAACTTGAAAAATAATACGGGCGGAATTGATGGTGTTATAAATGTGCTAAAGCCGCCCGGCATGACATCAAGTTCTGTTGTATCGGTAATGCGAAGGCTGCTCGGCACAAAAAAGACCGGGCATGGCGGAACACTTGATCCTATGGCGGCCGGAGTGCTGCCTATTTTGTCGGGCAAGGGAACCCGGCTTTTTGATTATATGCTCGAAGGCTCAAAGGAATATATAGCTGAGATATGCTTTGGCTATGAAACAGACACTCAGGACAGCCAAGGCAAGATTGTATCAGAATGCGTAATGAATGTTGGCGAGGAGGATTTTCTTAAAGCCTCGGAGGCGTTAAAAGGCGATATAAAGCAGCAGGCACCTATGTTTTCCGCGGTAAGCGTGGGCGGGCAGAAGCTGTACAAGGCAGCATATAAGAATATTGAAGTAATCGAACGTCCGTTTCGAGATGCCACAATATACGCTCTGGAGCTGATAAGGAAAACGGCTGAAAACCGCTTTTTGTTCCGGCTTGAATGTTCGCGCGGCACATATGTACGCACTCTGTGCCACGACATGGGGAAATTACTCGGCGGCTGCGCTTATATGGCTTTTCTTCTAAGGACAAAATCCGGCGGCATGGATATAGAAAACGCTTATACGCTGGACGAGCTAAGGCAAGCGTATGATGAAAAAAGCGATATAGAAAAGTATGTTACCCGTCTTAATGATGCGCTTATAGCGCTGCCCGTTTACAACGCCAAAAGCATATATTGGGATAGGCTAAGGAACGGAAACAGCGTTAAGGTTGGAGGAGTCGATACCGGTATAAGCCGCGTTATATGTAATGATGTGCTTATTGGTATGGGCAGCGTTGAGAACGGAGTGCTTAAAATAAAGACAATGCTTATTTGAGGGCTTGATTATGATATACAACAGTCTGCATGGGTACACAGGGGAAGGATCATGCGTGGTACTGGGCATGTTCGACGGCGTTCATGCCGGACATCGTTCGCTTATAAGAGCGGCGGCTGAAAACGGGGGTGGCGTATCGGCGTTTACATTTTCAAACCACCCTTCCGCGATAACGGGAAAAGAGCAGGTAAAGCTGCTTATGACGCCGGAAGAAAAAGCCAAGGCGCTGCAATCCGCCGGCGTTCGTGATATAATAATGGTGGAGTTCACGCAGCAGTTGGCGTCTCTTTCGCCGCGGCGGTTTGTTGATTTGCTGGCGCAGCATATACGCCCAAGGTGCGCTGTTGCCGGCTTTAATTACCGGTTTGGCAGCCATGCCGGCGGTAGCGCCGAAACTTTAAGGCTGCTGCTTTCAGATAAAGGCATAGATACTATTATAGCTGAGTCGGTAATGTATGAGGGACAGGCGGTATCAAGTTCACGCATAAGGGCGGCGCTGCTTGAAGGGGATACCGAGCTAGCGGCGGCTATGTTGGGCAGCGACTATATGATATCCGGCAGGGTTATACACGGCAAAGCCATAGGCCGTAAATTAGGCGCTCCCACCGCCAATATTGACGTTGATAAAAGCAAATTGCTGCCCATGGACGGCGTTTATGCCTGCATAGCGCATGTGGACGGAGAAAGCCACAAGGCGGTTTGCAATATAGGGCCCAAGCCTACGGTAGATGTGCATGAGAGCGGCGTTGAGGCGCATATACTCGGGTACCGCAAGCGGATCTATGGTGGCGTTGTGACTTTAAGTATTAAGCGACGGCTTAGAGGAATAGTTGATTTTGGCTCCAAAGAGGCTTTAAGGGAGCAGATAATAAAGGATTGCGCGGAGGCAGCAAAACTTGACAGTATATGAATACTATGCGCGAAAGCTGAGGATAATAAATGTATCCGGCGTGCCTTTGGTACAAGGCATTGGCATTTACAAACAATTATTGCTGTGATATAATTTATCTTATGCTTTAACCAATTGCAAGGTTGCGCGCTTCTCCGACGCCATACTTTGCTTTTGGGGATATAATTAAGGAGGATAAAAATGGACAAGGAAAAGAAAAACAGTATTATCTCGCAATTTGCGAGGAGCGAAGGCGATACAGGATCGACAGAAGTGCAGGTGGCGTTGCTGACAGAGCGCATAAACCATCTGAACGAACATCTTAAAGAGCACAAGAAGGATCATCATTCCCGCCGCGGGCTTTTGAAGATGGTTGGACAGCGCAGGGGACTTTTAAATTACCTCAAAGATAAGGATATTGAACGTTACAGGACGCTTATTGCATCGCTGAATCTCAGGAAATAAATATACCAGTTAGAGCGGTTATTCCGCTCTAACTGTTTATTTTGCGGCTGAAAAGCCGATGTGTGAGCCGTAAGGCATTGTGTGTGAACGGAGGAGAGAGAAGAGAATATGGAAAAAAAATTTAAAATGCAGCTCGGCGGTAGAGAAATTACCATTGAGACAGGCAAATACGCCGGCCAGGCCGACGGGGCATGCCTTATAAGGTGCGGCGATACAGCGATTTTAGTATGCGCTACTATGGCGCAAAAGGCTAGGGACGGTATAGACTTTTTTCCGCTAAGCGTTGAGTATGAGGAAAAGATGTACAGCGTGGGTAAAATACCCGGCGGATTTATAAAGCGCGAGGGTCGTCCAAGTGAAAAAGCCATACTTACAGCCCGACTTATAGACCGGCCTATCCGGCCGCTGTTTCCTAAAGGGTTCTACAACGATGTTCAGATAATTGCTACGGTGCTTTCAATCGATAATGATATGCAGCCGGATGTATTGGCGATGATAGGCTCTTCAATAGCGCTGAGCATTTCAAAAATACCGTTTGCAGGACCGACAGGCGCTGTAGCAGTAGGCATGATAGACGGAGAATATGTGCTTAACCCCGACGCAGAGCAGCGAGATAAGAGCAAATTGCACCTCGTGGTTTCCGGCACACGCGACGCCGTTATGATGGTTGAGGCGGGAGCCGAGGAAGTTAGCGAAAGCGAAATGCTTGGCGCTATACTGTTTGGGCATGAGCATATTAAAACTATCGTTGACTCTATAAATGATATAGTAGTTGAGATAGGAAAAGAAAAGATTGAGCCGGCTATAAGCGGGCCGGAAGAGGCGCTGTTAAAGCGCGTTGAGGAGCTAGCTGCTGAAAAAGTTGAGTGGAGCGTTGATACTGTAGATCGCGACGTCAGAAACGAAAGGTCGGATCAGGTACAAAAAGAAATTACCGAAGCTCTCGCAGAGGAATTCCCTGATAGCGCGAGGGACATCGAATCCATACTTTACGACATGACCAAAGCGGTTGTGCGTGACAAGATAATAAACAGGGGCATTCGTCCCGATGGACGCGCTATGGACAAGGTTCGTGATATATGGTGCGAAGCTGGCATACTTCCAAGGGCGCATGGCAGCGGCGTATTTACGCGCGGTCAGACGCAGGTGCTAACAATAGCCACGCTAGGCACAATAAGCGAAGTGCAAGTGCTCGATGGCATAGGCACAGAGGATTCCAAGCGGTATATGCATCAGTACAATATGCCGCCGTACAGCGTTGGAGAGGCGCGCATGATGCGCGGGCCGGGCAGGCGTGAGATAGGGCATGGCGCTCTTGCGGAACGCTCTTTGCTGCCGGTTATTCCTTCTGAAACCGAATTCCCATATGCTATAAGGCTGGTAAGTGAGGTTATAAGCTCTAACGGCTCTACGTCGCAGGGTAGCGTATGCGCAAGCACAATTGCTCTTATGGACGCGGGTGTGCCTATTAAAAAGCCTGTTGCCGGTGTCGCTATGGGGCTTATAAAGGATCAGCAAAACGGCAATCTCGCCATACTTACAGACATACAGGGCCTTGAGGATTTCTATGGCGATATGGACTTTAAAGTGGCGGGAACGAAAGACGGCATAACCGCCATACAGATGGATATAAAGATAAAGGGCATTGACGAGGAGATACTCACCCGCGCGCTGGAGCAGGCTAAAAAGGGCAGGCTGCACATACTTGGTGAAATGCTCAAAACAATTGACGAGCCGAGAGCCGAGCTATCAAAATACGCTCCTAAGATAGTGCATTTTATGATTAATCCCGAAAAGATAAGGGAGGTCATAGGGCCGAGCGGCAAGATGATAAACAAGATAATTGACGAGACCGGCGTTAAAATAGACATAGAGGATGACGGCAGCGTGTTTATAGCGTCGCCGGATGCCGATGCTATAGCGGCGGCAAGGAAGCTTATCGAAAACATCGCCAAGGATGTTGAAGTGGGCGAGGTTTATCTCGGCAGGGTTACCCGCATAATGAACTTTGGCGCGTTTGTTGAGCTGTTGCCGGGCAAAGAGGGCATGGTACATATTTCCAAGCTTGAACATCATCGCGTTGAAAAGGTTGAGGATGTTGTAAATATTGGAGACGAGATACTCGTTAAAGTTATCGAGATAGACGAAAAGGGCAGGGTTAACCTTACAAGAAAAGACCTTATACCCAACGACAAACCCAAGCAGGACGGCGAAGGCAGAGGCCCGCGCCCGCCGCGTCGGGATTTTAACAAAAACTAAGCCGCGGCAAAGGCTTTGCGCGGTTACAGGCACAGCCCGACGGCTGTGCCTGTTTGTATAAAGCGGGGGCGGTTTACGGCTGGATAAAAAGCCGTTTTTAGAGGATGTTAATATAATACGGGCGACTTTACGCACCGATATATGTGTAAGGGATTGGTAATATGATAAAGAGCGAATTATTGTCAAATGGCATAAGAGTTGTAGCGCAGGAGATGCCGGGATACCATAGCGCGTCGATTGGCGTATGGGTGCGCACAGGGGCGGTAAACGAAAAAAGCGATATCGCTGGAATTTCACATTTGATAGAGCACATGATGTTCAAAGGCACAAAGGAAAGGTCGGCAAGCGATATAGCCGCCGAGATGGACGGCGTAGGAGGGCAGATAAACGCCTTTACATCAAAGGAGTGCACCTGCTATCATGCTACGGTAACCGATGAGCATATTGATATGGCGGCGAAACTGCTTGCAGATATGGTTTTAAACTCGGTGTATGACGAAGGGGAGATGCAAAAGGAAAAGGGCGTTATAACCGAGGAAATATCTATGATTGAGGATTCGCCGGAGGATATGGTGCATGATCTGCATAACGAGGTGTTCTTTGCCGGTCATAACAATTCAAACTCAATACTTGGTACACGAGAAACAGTATCCAGCTTATCGAGGGCAAATATAGTCGATTACCTTAAGCTTAGATACACCTCGGACAAGGTTGTTATAGCCGTTGCCGGCAACATAAATATGGCGGAGCTAAAGCCGGTTTTAGAAGAAGCCTTCTTCGCACTTCCTAAGCCTTCTGGAAAAACTGACGATTTGCCTGAGTTTATACGTCCCAAGCAAAAAATAATTACTGTGCGCGAGAAGGATAATGAGCAGGTGCATCTATGCGTAGGCTTTCCCGGCGTAGCGCTGTCCGTTAATATATATCCGCTTTACATACTCAACAACCTTTTTGGCGGCAGCATGTCTTCACGGCTGTTCCAGCGCATAAGAGAGGAGCGCGGCCTAACATACTCGATATATTCATACCCGAGCACTTATACCTCCGGCGGCATGTACTCTCTTTACGCCGCCACAAGGCCGGATCAGACAAAAGAGGTTATAGAGCTGAGTCTTAAGGAGATAAGGCAGCTTAGCAGCAGCGGCGTTACAAAAGAGGAGTTTTTGCGAGCCAAAGATCAGCTTAAAGGCAACTTTATATTAGGCTCTGAAAGCGTTGGCGGCAGGGCATCGAACCTTGGCAAGAATATGACGCTGCTAGACCGTGTTATAACGGTTGAGGAGAATATAAGGCTTATTGAGGCGGTTACGCCGGATGATGTGAACGCGCTGCTCGAAAAAATATTTGACGAGGAATCACTTTGCGCTACATTTATAGGGCGGGTTGATAAAGCCGAGGCTGAGGGCTGGTTTAAGTAATTGTGCTATTTATTGCATATTGATTTTTAGGGGGACTTATGGATAAGCTGGACAGTATATTCAAAATGCAGGAGCAGTTTGACAATGAGCTTATTGAAAAGCGGGGCTTGCACGGCATATCTCAGGAGCAGTGGATACAAAAAGAGACACTTGCGCTTATAAGTGAGCTGGCTGAGCTGCTTGATGAGGTTAATTTCAAATGGTGGAAAAATGAGAAGCCGGTTGATATGGACGCGGTAAAAGAGGAGCTTGTTGACATACTGCATTTTTTTGTAAGTATGTGTATTAAAACCGGCATGGACGCTAATGAGCTGTTTGAAATATATATTAAAAAGAACCGCGAAAATTTTGATAGGCAGCATGGGTTGTCAAGTAAAGAGGGTTACTGCTGAGTGCGTAAAGTCGCTTAGGTAAATTATTCTTTGAAGTATTTGCGTATTCATATTATAATTGATGCATACAGCCTGGCCTAAAAGGCGAGACGTGGGCGACAGCCTGCGCCGGGCTTATGCATATTTTGTTTGGTTGGAGGTCTTAAAATGCCAGCGAGGCCGGTAAGGAAATCGTCCCGCAAGCCTGCGGAGGCGGTAAATGCCAGGGCAAATGAGATTGCCGGGCTTATATTAATAGCTCTGGGCATTTTTTTTGTGCTGTGCATTTTTACCGAAGCTGCGGGCATAGTAGGAGCATTTATAAAGCCGCTGCTTTTCGGTTTGTTCGGCATACTTGCATTCGCTTCGCCTATTATTATGATAGCGTCGGGCGTGCTTATAATAATGGCAAGGTCACGAGCGGCGCATCTGGGCAAGCTGGTGACATCGCTATTTCTTATTGTGTTTTTCACCGCTTTATTGCAAATATTCTGGTATGATGGCAGAGAACCGGGCGGTTTTTTCGAATTTGTCGCGCGCTCGTATGAGTTTGGCGTTGACAGGCATTTAGGAGGCGGCGCGATAGGCGCGTTGCCACTTTATCCCGCGCTGATACTTTTCGGTGAGGCGGGAGCATATATCTTCTTTACGCTCGCCGTTGTAATATGCATAATAATACTAACCAACCTTTCTGTTAAAAAGGTAGGCGAGAAGGTCGGCAGCACTATAAAGGCTAAAGTTGAGGAAGGACGCGAGGCCAGGGCGGAGCGTCGCCGCATACAGATATTCGAAGAAAGCCGCCGGCAGCCGCCGGAATTAGACCCGCCATGGGAACAGGAACCGAGACCGGTTTTCGCGCAGCAATCTATGGACGAGCATCAAAGCGTTATAGCGCCGCCGCCTAAGGGCAGGACATGCGCAGCCGAGCCAAAGGCGAAGGAGCCGGAACAGCCTGTTATTATGACAAAGGCGCAGCATGACGGCGCTTATATTCCGCCGTCGATTACGCTTTTGAAAAAGCCGGCTCCGCCTAAGGCTTCAGGTAGGGATGACGCGGTGCAAAACGCCAGGCTGCTTGAGGAGACGCTTTTAAGCTTTAACATACCTGCGAAGGTAAAGCAGATAACGCGCGGCCCCGCCGTAACAAGGTATGAGCTGCATCCTGAGCAAGGCATAAAGGTATCGCGCATTGTAAACCTTGCAAACGACATAGCGCTGTCATTAGCCGCTACTGAAGTGAGGATTGAAGCGCCTATACCCGGCAAGGCGGCGGTAGGCATAGAAGTCCCTAATAAAGTTGTGTCGATGGTATCGATAAGAGAGGTTCTTGAAAGCGCTGAATTTATAAAGCATAAATCGCCGGTGGCGTTTGCGCTCGGCAAGGATATAGGAAACGTGAATATAGTAGCGGATATCGAAAAGATGCCGCACCTTTTAATCGCCGGAACGACGGGTTCGGGTAAAAGCGTATGTATAAACAACCTTATAGTAAGCGTTTTAATGCGGTCTTCGCCTGAGCAGGTAAAGATGGTTATGATTGACCCGAAAATGGTAGAGCTAGTCGGCTATAATGGCATTCCCCACCTTTATGTGCCTGTCGTTACAGACAGCAAAAAGGCGGCGGGAGCGTTACGTTGGGCTCTTAATGAAATGGAGATGCGGTACGCAAAGTTCTCGCAGGCAGGCGTGCGCCAACTTTCGACATACAACGAATCTGCGGAGGAAAGGCTGCCGCGCGTGCTTGTTATAGTGGACGAGCTTGCCGATTTAATGATGGTAGCGCCGCAGGAGGTTGAGGAGCTGATATGCCGCATAGCGCAAAAAGGCAGGGCGGCGGGCATACATTTGGTGCTGGCGACTCAGCGGCCGTCTGCGAACGTGGTTACAGGGCTTATAAAGGCCAACGTGCCATCAAGGATAGCATTTAATGTCTACTCAAACCTTGACTCCCGCATTATACTTGATATGCCGGGAGCGGAAAAGCTGCTCGGGCGCGGCGATATGCTTTATCATCCCATAGGCGAGCCTAAACCGATACGCGTGCAGGGCGCTTTCATTGACGATGATGAAGTGGCGGCGATTACCGATTATTTAAGAGAGATGAGCGAAGTTGAGTACAGCGAGGATATAATAGAGGCTATAGAGTCGGGAGGGCAAAGCGAAAGCGCTGCTGAAAAAGAAGACTATGACGAATTGCTGCCTGACGCGGCAAAGATATTTTTGGATCGCGGGGAAGCATCGATATCGCTGCTGCAGCGTCGCATGAGAGTGGGGTACGCGAGGGCGGCAAGGCTGGTAGACCAAATGGAACAGATGGGCATTGTAAGCGGACAAGACGGCAGCAAGCCGCGAAATGTGCTTATAGGTACGGACGATTATGAGAGAATTTTTGGGGGCGGGGATTGAGCATTAAGATAGGCATGGTATCGCTAGGCTGCGCTAAAAATGCGGTGGACGCCGAGGTTATGTTGGGCGCGCTTGTCGATTCGGGCTGTGAGATAACGCCGGACGCCGAAGCGGCCGATATAATAATTGTAAACACCTGCGGCTTTATTGATGCCGCCAAGCGAGAATCTATAGAGGCTATACTCGATATGGCCAAAATGAAGCAGACAGGAAGATGTAAGCGGCTTATAGTATCCGGCTGCTTAAGCGAGAGATATATAAAGGATTTGCCCGAGCTTATGCCGGAGGTAGACGCTTTTCTTGGCGTAGGTCAGAGCGCCGGCATAGCTGACATTATAAAAGAAGTTGAAGAGGGGCGGCGGGTAATCGAGTCGGGGCTGCCGGACACGCATTATAACGCCATGAAGCGAGTGCTTACAACGCCATGGTATACGGCGTATGTAAAGATAGCTGAGGGCTGTGACAACTGCTGCACTTACTGCGCCATACCATCGATACGCGGCGGATATGTCAGCGCGCCTGAGGAGGATGTGCTGTCCGAGCTCGAGCGGCTGGCCGAGGCCGGAGTTAAAGAAGCGGTACTGGTGGCGCAGGATACAACGCGATACGGCGAGGATATATACGGCGAGAGGCGGCTGGCAGATCTGCTTGAAAAAGCATGTGAGATAGACGGCATTGACTGGCTAAGGGTGCTGTACTGTTATCCCGAAAGGGTTGATAAGCGGCTGCTTGACGTTATGGCGCGTCAGCCTAAAATATTAAAGTATATTGATCTTCCTATGCAGCACGCCGACAACGGCATACTAAAAGCCATGAACCGCGCTAATACCCGCGAATCCATGCAGCGGCTTATGGATGATATACGCGGATACGACTGCGGTTTTGTCGTAAGGACGTCTCTTATATCGGGATTCCCGGGAGAGGACGAAAAGGCGCATGAAGCTCTTTTAGAGTTTATAAAGCATAATCGCATAGAGCGAATAGGCGCGTTTGAGTTTAGCCGAGAAGAAGGTACGCCGGCTTACTCTATGCCTCAAGTGCATTGGAAAACTAAAAAGCGCCGCCATAGAGCGGTTATGGAGCTTGCGAGAGAAATATCGCGCGAGTTTAATAGCAGCAGGGTAGGCGATGAAGTTATGGTGCTGTGCGAAGGGTTTGATGAGGAGCGGGGCCTGTTTTATGGCCGCAGCTTCGCGGAAGCGCCGGACGCTGATGGAAAAGTATATTTTACTGCTAAGGAATTCACGCCGGGAGAGTTTACGCGTGTGCGTATACTGTCGGCGGGGGACTATGATATTACAGGAGAGGCGGACTTATGAATATAGCCAACAAACTCACCATGCTAAGAATATTTCTAACGCCGGTTTTTGTAATTATATGCTATCTTGATAGCACGAGGACGGGATATATAGCTGCGGCTGTGTTCGCTGTGGCGTCAATAACCGATGCGTTTGACGGATATATAGCAAGGAAACTCAAACAAGTAACAAATTTTGGCAAGCTGCTTGACGCTATGGCGGATAAAATACTCGTATGTAGCGCCATACTGATTTTAGTTGAATGGGGCCGGTGTGAGGCGTGGCTGGCTATAATTATAATTGGCCGCGAGTTTGTAATAAGTGCGCTGCGCTCTATCGCGGCGGCGCAGGGCAATGTTATCGCTGCCGGCATGGCGGGCAAAGTAAAAACGGTAATCCAAACAATAGCGGTGATTTTGCTGTTGGTTAATAATGCGTTTTTTGCCGATCTTGGCATACCGCTCGGAGAGGCGCTGCTTTATATATCCGCCGCTATATCAGTATATTCGGCGGCAGGGTATTTAATAAAAAATATAGCTGTAATAAAAAACTCTAACGATTGACGGGAAAAAATGTATGATTGCTGAAATTATTTCGATAGGAACAGAGCTTTTGATGGGCATGATTGCCAACACCGACGCGCAATACATCTCACAGAAGCTCGCCGAGCTGGGCGCGAGCATGTACTTTCAAACTACTGTCGGCGACAATCCCGGACGGCTAAGGCAGGTGATAGAGCAGGCGTATTCGCGCGCCGATGTTATAATAACTACCGGCGGCCTAGGGCCTACACAGGACGACCTTACAAAAGAGACGGTAGCCGAATTTTTCGGCCTGCCTATGGTGGAGGACGCGAAATCAAGAGCGAAGATTGAAAGCTTTTTCACGTCCATGAACAGGGTTATGACGGAAAACAACCTAAAGCAGGCATTTTTTCCTAAAGGCTCTATAATCCTTCCCAACATGAACGGTACGGCGCCCGGCTGCATTGTTGAGAAAGACGGCAAATGCGTTATAATACTGCCCGGCCCGCCATCGGAGCTTAAAAGCATGTTTGAAAACAGCGTATGGCCTTATCTTATGAAAAAGGTAGACGCTGCGCTGTATTCATTCCCCATAAAGATTTTCGGCATGGGGGAGAGCATGGTAGAGGACAGGCTCATAGAACTTATAAACGCGCAGGACAATCCCACATTAGCTACATACGCTTCTATGGGTGATGTTACTGTACGGGTTACGGCAAAGGCTAAGGATGAGGACGCGGCTCGAGAGCTTGCCCGACCGGTGGCGCTAAAAGTGGCGGACATGCTTGGCCCCGACGTTTATTCTATAACCGGCGGCAGGCTGCACGAAAAGGTGGCTGAGCTGCTGATAAGCGGCAAAGTTACTATAGCAGTAGCAGAAAGCTGCACCGGCGGTATGGTATGCGATATGCTTACAGAGGTTCCCGGCATTTCGGCATCGCTGCTTGAAGGAGCGATTGTCTATTCAAATGCCGCTAAAATAAGAATGCTCGGCGTATCGCCGGATACGCTTGATAAATTCGGCGCCGTAAGCGCTGAAACAGCCAAAGAAATGGCTAAAGGCGTTATGAAAGCATCGGGAGCGATGATGGGGCTGGCGATAACAGGCATAGCAGGTCCGGGCGGCGGCACGCAGGATAAGCCGGTGGGGCTTGTATATGCGGCGCTGGCTACAAAAGGCGGCTGCGAAGTAAGGAAACTGGATTTGGGCGGCAACCGTGGCAGGATAAGGCAGCTGGCGGCGCTTAACGCGCTAAACATGGTTCGCCTTGAGCTTATATCAAATAATAACAAGGAGCTTTAAAATGGTTGATGATAAAAAGAAAGCGCTGGAGGTTGCCCTCGGCACTATTGAAAAGCAGTTTGGAAAAGGCTCTATAATGAAGCTGGGCGACGCCGCAGCGAATTTATCGTTGTCCGTTATACCCACAGGATGCCTTGAGCTTGATTTTGCTCTCGGCATAGGCGGCGTGCCAAAGGGCAGGATAATAGAGATATTCGGGCCGGAATCGTCGGGTAAGACAACGGTGGCGCTGCACATAATAGCCGAGGCGCAGAAAATGGGAGGCACAGCCGCGTTTATAGACGCCGAGCATGCGCTTGATCCCGCATATGCCGGGAAGCTAGGAGTTGATATTGACAACCTTTATGTCAGCCAGCCTGATACCGGAGAACAGGCGCTTGAGATATGCGAGGCGCTGGTACGCAGCGGAGCTATAGATGTTGTTGTTATAGACAGCGTCGCGGCGCTAGTACCTAAGGCTGAAATAGAGGGCGAGATGGGTGACGCGCATGTAGGCTTGCAGGCAAGGCTTATGTCGCAGGCGCTTAGAAAGCTGGCCGGAGTGGTGTCAAAGTCGAATACGGTGGCTATATTCATAAACCAGCTGCGCGAAAAAGTTGGGGTTATGTTTGGAAACCCCGAGGTAACAACGGGCGGTAAAGCGCTTAAGTTCTATGCCTCTGTAAGACTTGATGTCAGGCGCACCGACTGGATAAAAATAGGCAGTGAGCAGATAGGCAACCGCACGCGGGTCAGGGTTGTTAAGAATAAGGTAGCGCCGCCTTTTAGGCAGGCTGAATTCGATATACTTTACGGCGAGGGCATTTCAAGAGAGGGAACTGTGCTTGACATGGCGGCAACCCGCAACATAATCGCCAAATCCGGCTCATGGTATAATTACGGCGATACGAGGATTGGTCAGGGTCGCGAAAATGCGAAGGCATTCCTTAGAAGCAACCCAGAGGTATTCGCCGAGATAGAGCAAAAAGTGAGGGATACTTTTGCTCCGGCGCCTAAAGAGGCTGAAAAAGCCGAGGATGAAAAAAAATAAATATGTTAAGTTAATTAGAGTATATTATGAACAGGCATCCATAAAACATGAGTTTTTAGTGGATGCCTGTTCGTTGTTTTAACCTAAACGGCAATTTGGTTGACAAACAGTGTTGAAACGAATAAAATTTAGTTAAATATTATAATATTAGTTTATTACTTTTTCGCTTGCCAGGCGGCAAAGTGATTGCCGGAGAAATTCCGAACTAACATTAGAAACACCGGAGGAGGTGCTTGATACATAGTGGAGTGGATTGTTCCCATATTGGTGGGCATCGCGTGTCTGATAGCGGGATCGTATATCGGATACCGTTACCGCAAATCCATCGCTGAGGCTAAAATAGGCCGGGCGGAGGAAATGGTAAAGAAGATGATCGAGGATGCCCAAAGGCGCGCCGAAGCGTTGAAAAAAGAAACGATTTTGGAGGCCAAGGAAGAAATCCACAAGTTGCGTAATGAATTTGAAAAAGAGTCCCGTGAGAGACGAAATGAAAGCCAGAGAGTTGAAAGAAGACTGATACAAAGGGAAGAAGCGCTGGACAAGAAAATGGACAGCCTTGAAAGCCGGGAAGAAAACCTTAATAAGAAGCAAAAAGAGGTGCAAAAGGCACAGGATGCTGCCGAGGAGCTGTATAAAAAACAGCTCGCCGAGCTTGAACGTATCTCCGGCCTTACTACAGATGAGGCTAAGGATATACTAATCCAGAACGTGGAACAGGAGGCGCGCCATGACGCGGCTTTGCTTGTAAGAGAAATCGAAAGCAAGGCCAAGGACGAGGCGGAAAAGAAAGCCCGAAACATTATAGGGCTTGCTATACAAAAATGCGCCGCAGACCATGTTGCCGAAACAACGGTTTCCGTTGTTCCTTTGCCTAATGACGAAATGAAGGGCAGGATAATAGGCCGCGAGGGCCGCAATATCCGCACCCTTGAAACGGCGACAGGCATAGACCTTATCATCGATGATACTCCGGAAGCGGTTATACTCTCCGGATTTGATCCGGTGAGAAGGGAAGTCGCCAGGATAGCGCTTGAAAAACTTATACTGGATGGCCGTATACATCCCGCGCGAATAGAGGAGATGGTTGAAAAGGCCCGAAAGGAAGTTGAACAGCAAATTCGCGAAGCCGGAGAGCAGGCGTTGTTTGAAACGGGCATGCACGGCATACATCATGAGTTGGTTAAGCTGCTGGGCAGACTTAAATTTCGCACGAGCTATGGTCAAAACGTGCTTAACCATTCGCTTGAAGTTTCGCATCTTGCGGGGCTGATGGCGGCGGAGCTAGGAGCCGATATCGCACTCGCAAAGAGAGCGGGTCTGCTTCACGATATAGGTAAAGCCGTTGACCATGAGGTCGAAGGCCCGCATATACAGATTGGCGGAGATCTTGCCAAGAAGTATCGCGAAAATGCCGAAGTTGTGCATGCTATAATGGCGCATCACGGCGATATCGAAGCCCGTACCGTTGAAGCTGTTTTGGTTCAGGCGGCCGACGCTATTTCTGCGGCTCGTCCCGGGGCGCGCAGAGAAATACTCGAAAACTACATAAAAAGACTCTCAAAACTTGAAGAAATCGCAGATTCATTCGCAGGTGTGGAAAAGTCTTTTGCAATACAGGCAGGCAGAGAGATTAGAATAATCGTTAAGCCTGAGGACGTGAATGATGTTGGCGCATCGCTTATGGCCAAGGATATTGTTAAAAAGATTGAAAAAGAGCTTGATTATCCCGGACAGATAAAAGTAAATGTCATAAGGGAAACGCGAGCCACAGAATACGCAAAATAACCCTTTTTAAATACAAGGGTGCAATTAAAAGCCATGGACGCCGAAAGGCGTCCATGGCTTTTTTCGCGAAGATACCTCTAAAGCAACAATTGAAGGCAAAATCATTGCTTTTGCATACCCCTATGATATAATTAATACTGTACTTAAAAATAGATAGCGTCGATTTGCGGCATTTCAAAACAGTCCGGTCGGCGCTTAATACCGACTGCGTATATCTATATATCAATCTTATTTTAATATTACAAAGGAGCATACTAAATGAAAGCAATTCTTTATCAAGGCCCGAACACTATAGCTGTAAAAGACATTGACATGCCTACGCCGCCTGAAGGCTGGGGCTTAATAAAAGTATCGCATGCCGGTATATGCGGCACCGACCTTAATATTTATGCGGGCACGCACCCAAGGGCGAAAGCGCCGTTGGCCATGGGGCATGAGTTTTCCGGCTACATGGCCGAGGACGCACCCGGTCTTAAAAAGGGTACAAGGGTGGCGGTGTTTCCGTTGCTGTCGTGCGGGGAGTGCACGCCGTGCCTAAGTGGCAACACTCATGTATGTAACACTTTAGAATTGCTCGGCATTGACTGTGACGGAGGAATGGCAGAGTATGCCATCGCGCCTCTTGATAAGATTGTAAAGCTACCCGACGCCGTTTCCGATAAGATGGGCGCTTTTGTTGAGCCGGTGGCCGTAGCTGTGCATACGCTGCGCGAAACAGGCTTTATACCCGGCGACAACGCTCTGGTATTTGGCTGCGGCACAATAGGTCTCGCTGTAGCGGTAACGCTTAGGAAATACGGCGCCATAAGCGTTACTATGGTTGAAAGCGATCCGGCAAGGGCTGCTATCGGCAGGGATATGGGCTTTGAGGTGTTTGACCCGACTAATACGGACATACCTAAGATGGCGGCGGAAAAGACAAACGGCGACGGCTTTGATTGGGTGTTTGACTGCGCCGGAGTGCAGGCGGTAGCGTCAACGCTGCTTGACGTAGTTAAGGTGCGCGGCAATATAGTTATTGTGGCGGGATATAAAAAGCCGGCAGAACTGCCGCTTCTTTACGGCATGTTTAAAGAGGTAACCATAAAATTTGTGCGGGTATACCGTCTTAAAGATTTTGAGATAGCGGCTAAAATAACGGCAGAGGAGCCGGACTATGAGAAAATCGTTACTCATGTGCTGCCGGCGGATGAAGCGCAAAAAGGATTCGACCTTATAACGACAAAGGGCAGCGGGGCTGTAAAAGTAATGTTTAACTTTTAAGGAGTGCGAATTATGAAATATTTTGATTTGTCGGGTAAAACAGCTATTATAACGGGCGGCAACAGGGGACTGGGCCGCGGCATGACAGAGGCGCTGCTTGAGGCAGGCGTTTCAAAGATTGCTATTATCGCATCGAGCGACAGCGTTATGGATACTGCCGCCGAGCTTAGAGATCAGGGCTATGAGGCTTACGGCGTAAAGGCCAGTCTGCTGGAGCGCGAAAACATAGAACCGGCGTTTAACGAGGCGTTAAGCGCACTTGGAGGGCGTGTAGATATACTTGTAAACAACGCCGGAGTGCAGCGCCGTAACAAATGCGAGGATTTCACGCTTGAAGACTGGGATGATGTTATAAACGTAAACCTAAACGCTGTATTTATAATGTGTCAGCTTGCCGGCAGAAAAATGCTTGAACAGGGCGGCGGTAAGATAATAAATCTGGCGTCTATGCTTATATACTTTGGCGGCATAACCGTGCCGGCTTATGCCGCAAGCAAGGGCGGCGTCGCGCAGCTTACAAAAGCGCTTGCTAACGAATGGGGCAGGAAGGGCATAAATGTAAACGCTATTGCGCCGGGATATATGGATACAGAGATGAACATCAATCTGATAAACAACGAGGCGAGAAATACGCAAATTCTAGCGCGCATACCGATAGGGCGGTGGGGAACGCCGGAGGATATGAAAGGCGCGGTTATTTTCCTCGCGTCAAAGGCTTCGGATTACCTTAGCGGTACCGTTATAGACGTTGACGGCGGATATCATGTGTGCTAAATAGTTGATTTTAACAAAACAATACTAAAGCGGCGACCGAAGATCTAGCTCGGTTGCCGTTTTTTATGCCATGCGCCTTACATAAACGCGAGTCGCTGTTTAATATTTCGTGTTATTATAGTATGATAATATATGGTTTTAAATAAAAACAAGCTATTCGGGAGGGAAATATGAGTACCGATATATATCAAAATCCGTTATGCCAAAGATACGCGTCAAAGCAGATGCAACATCTGTTTTCCGATGATAAAAAATTCAAAACATGGCGCAGGCTATGGATTGCGCTGGCCGAGGCTGAAAGCGAGCTGGGTTTACCTGTATCGCAACAGCAAATCGATGAGCTTAAGGCATTTGCCGACGATATAAACTATGATGTCGCCAAAGCGAGGGAGCGCGAGGTAAGGCATGACGTTATGGCGCATATATATGCTTACGGCGTGCAATGTCCATTGGCAAAGCCTATAATACACCTTGGCGCGACAAGCTGCTATGTAGGCGACAATACCGACATAATAGTAATGCGCGAGGGGCTTAATATGCTTAAAGCAAGGCTGTTAAGCTGCATGGATGCGCTGTCAAAGTTTGCGTTACAATATAAGGACATGCCGACGCTAGGATTTACGCATCTTCAGCCGGCGCAGCTAACCACCGTTGGCAAGCGCGCGGCGCTATGGCTGCAAGACCTTATGATGGACTACTATGAACTTGAAAGTCGCATATCCGCCATGATGCTTAGAGGCGTTAAAGGTACAACCGGAACGCAGGCCAGTTTCCTGACGCTTTTTGAAGGCGACCATGAAAAGGTAAAGCGGCTAGAGCAACTGGTAGCGGACAAGCTGGACTTTAAGGCGTGTTATGATGTGACGGGGCAGACTTATCCTAGAAAGCTTGATTATCAGATACTAAGTACGCTATCCGGCATTGCCCAAAGTGCGTCTAAGTTTTCAAACGATATGCGTATACTCGCTTCGCTTAAAGAACTTGAGGAGCCGTTTGAGTCGGGGCAGGTAGGGTCGTCGGCTATGGCGTATAAGCGCAATCCTATGAGGAGCGAGCGCATAACATCTTTATCGCGGTTTGTAATGTCGCTGCCTATGAATCCGGCTGTGACAGCGGCGACGCAATGGTTTGAGCGTACGCTTGACGATTCTGCCAACAAACGCATAAGCATAGCACAGGCGTTTCTGGCGACGGACGCGGTATTGATACTATACCAGAATATTGTTGAGGGTCTGGTTGTCTATCCTAAGGTAATAAGAAAGCGCATAAACGACGAACTGCCGTTTATGGCCACAGAAACCATACTTATGGAGGCGGTGCGCCGCGGCGGCGACAGACAGGAGCTGCATGAAAGTATAAGAACGCATTCTATGGAGGCGGGCAGGTTGGTAAAGCAGGAGGGACGCGAGAATATACTAATAGAGCTTATAACCGCCGATCCGGAGTTTAAGCTTACAAAGGCCGAGATAGACGCTATGCTAAGCCCCGAGAATTTTACTGGCAGGGCAGCACAGCAGGTGGAGGAATTTATAGCCGATAAGATATCGCCTATTATAGACGCAAAAAGGCATTTGCTAGGTCAGGACAGCAGCGTTGAAGTGTGATTAATTAAAGTGTAATTTGAGATAGGAAAAGCGCCGAGTATTCGGCGCTTTTTGCTGTTTGCTGGTGAGAGGGTGGTGGAGAGGGATTACGTTTTAGGCGGAGCCTTTGCAAAACATTCGTAAAAATTAAAGAACTTTATTGCAACCCGTATTATAAAAAAACTCGGTTGCATATCCGACTGGGTTTTAATAAGAGTTATTTTATCCGCCATAATACTTTGACTGTTTACATGATGCTATTTTCGAGCAAAAAAATATCGCAGGCCATAAAATGACTTGCGATATCGTGTGCAGCATCATGCTGCTGGCAGGGGTAGAAGGACTCGAACCCTCAAGAACGGTTTTGGAGACCGCTATGTTGCCAATTACATCATACCCCTATATATTGTTTTTTTCCGCGTACCATCTTTCCAACGCAACGTTAGGATTATATCAAAATAAAAATGGGGTGTCAATAATATTGGAACGGCAACAATAAGTAAGGGGTAAATTTAAGCCGTTTAAAAGAGGTGGGAAATATTTAAATAATGCTTTACAATTCAGCCAATAGATTTTATAATATAGTTAAAGGTCAAAGTAAGTCAAAGTTTGGGATTGATATGGCAAAATTAAGTGATATTATAGAAAAGTTCATAAAATCCATGCTTGCTGACGAAGAGGCAATCGAGCTTCAGAGAAACGATATGGCGCAGTATTTTGGATGCGCGCCGTCTCAGATAAACTATGTGCTTACCACAAGGTTTTCTCTTGAGCGGGGATATGTTATCGAAAGCAGGAAGGGCAGCGGCGGCTATATAAGGATAATAAGGCTGAATCCCGATGCCGATGATTATATGTCCTGCCTTCTTTCAGGAGGGTTGCCGGCGGATATGAGCTGGCATAAGGCTAAGAATATAATCGAGGGATTGTTGACTAATGAGGTTATTGAAGAAGAAACCTCGCATATAATGATGGCGGCGGTTTCAGACAAGGCGCTGTCCGGCATACAGGGCAAAGATACTGTGCGGGCGGGCATAATAAGAGAAATGCTGCTTGCGCTTATAGGCAAAGGGGGAAAAGAAAATGAAATGCAATGAATGTGGATGCGGCGACGCTTCTATACATATGACGACCATTATAAACGGCGTTAAGCATGAGAAACATTTATGTCATGAATGCGCGGCCAAAATTAAGCTGGCCCAGCCGTTCTCTATGGGAGAACTCTTTACCGGACTTATGGGCATGGCGCCGGTGTCCGGCTCTCCGCTTTGCCCCGGCTGTGGCATGAGCCTGCAAAAGTTTAGAAAAACCGGAAGGCTGGGGTGCGAACAATGCTTTAGCTCTATGTCCGGCTCACTTATGCCTGTTATAGAGAGCATACACGGCAAAGCGACACATGCCGGTAAAAGACCGAAGCGCTTGGACGGAAGCACCCGCAGAGAGGTTGAGCTTATGGATCTTCAAGCAAGGCTTGAGGAAGCTATAAAGAAAGAGGAATATGAGCAGGCGGCTCAATTGCGTGACGCGATTAAGGAATTTGAAAGAGAGGGGGAATAAAAATGCCGTTATGGAAGGAAATCGGGCCGGATGAGGATATAGTTGTATCTTCAAGGATAAGACTGGCCAGGAATTTGTCCGGCATTAATTTCCCGGGCATGATGACCGACTCTGATTGCGAAAAGGTAACTTCACTTATATGCGACTCAAAGCCGGAAGGTTTCGGACTTGTTAGGATGGGTCAAATAAGCGATATCGCCCGCTCGGCATTGGTGGAGGAGCATATAATAAGCCCTAATCTGGCTACCAGGAGCGAGGCGGCTCTTCTTATAAATGAGGATGAGACGCTGAGCGTTATGATAAACGAAGAGGACCATTTAAGGATTCAATGTCTGCTGCCGGGGATGCAGCTAGACAGGGCAATGGATTTGGCAAACGATTTGGACGATAAGCTCAGCGAAAAGCTGAAATATGCTTATCATGCCGGTCTTGGCTATCTGACCTCGTGTCCTACAAATGTGGGTACCGGGCTTAGGGCATCGCTTATGCTGCATTTGCCGGCGCTTACAATGACGGGGCAGATGCCGGCGATTATAAAAGGCATATCCAAAACTGGAATGACAGTGCGTGGCATATACGGAGAGGGCAGCGAATGCGCTGGAGCTATGTACCAGATATCTAACCAGATAACGCTGGGACATTCCGAAAAGGAAATTGTAATGAGCATATCCGGCACCGCGAGCCGGGTAATGGATAAAGAAAGAAAAACGCGGCAGCTTATACTCGACAACGCAAGGATAAAGCTTGAGGACAAGGTTTTCCGTTCGTGTGGAATACTTAAAACAGCGAGGACGCTTGATTCAAAGGAAATGACAGAGCTTGTATCGAATGTTAAGCTGGGAGTTGCGGCGGGAATTGTAAGCGGCGTATCCCACTCTGAGTTGCATAATCTGCTTATGGAGGCGCAGCCGGCGTTTATACAGCAGAAATCGGGCAGGGATATGACGGAGGAAGAAAGAGATATTAAGCGCGCCGAAATGGTGCGAAGCATAATGAAGGATGCCGAATAAGGCAGGAGGTGTGATATGGATATTCATGGAAGATTCACTGAAGGCGCCCGTAACGCGCTGAATCTGTCGCAGGAGGCGGCAAAAGAATTTGGACATAACTATGTTGGAACGGAGCATGTGCTGCTAGGTATAGTCGCGGAGGGCAAAAACGCCGCCGCAAGGCTGCTTTCGAGTCAAGGCATAGGAGTTAACAATGTCGCTAATATGGTTGAAAAGCTTATAGGCAAGGGAGAAAACAAGTATTCGGGCAATATCGGATACACTCCAAGAACCAAACGCGTTATAGAGGCAAGCCTTACAGAGGCGAAGAACCTTGGAAATAATTATGTTGGGGCAGAACATCTGCTACTCGCGCTTATATCCGAACGTGAAAGCGTGGCGGTTAGAGTGCTGGCCGATCTTGGCGTTGATATGATGGCTCTTGGTGAAATAATTAAAAAAGAAGCGGGGGCCAAAAACCGCGCCGCCGCCAACAGCTCTACGCCGACGCTTGACCAATACGGCAAGGACATAACAAAGGCGGCGCGCGAAGGCGAGCTTGATCCGGTTATAGGAAGGCAGCAGGAGATAGAGCGCATTGTTCAGATACTCTCCCGCCGCACAAAGAACAATCCGGTGCTTATAGGTGAACCCGGCGTAGGTAAATCGGCGATAGCGGAAGGACTGGCGCAGAAGATTGTTGAAGGTAATATACCCGAGCTTTTGAAAGGAAAAAGGGTTGTTTCGCTTGATATGAGCTCCATACTTGCCGGAGCAAAATACCGTGGTGAGTTTGAGGAGCGTATGAAAACAGCGATAAACGAGCTTAAGGCGGACAAGAGCGTTATACTGTTTATCGACGAGCTGCATACGTTGGTAGGCGCGGGAGCGGCTGAAGGCGCGATTGACGCAGCGAACATATTAAAGCCGGCGCTTGCTAGAGGCGAAATTCAGGTTGTAGGCGCTACGACGCTTGACGAATACAGAAAGTATATTGAAAAGGACGCGGCGCTTGAAAGGCGGTTCCAGCCTGTTACGGTAGGGGAGCCGACAACCGACGAGGCTAAGGAAATACTTAGAGGGCTACGTGATAAATATGAGGCGCACCATAAAGTAAGGATAAGCGATGAGGCTATTGAGGCGGCTGTAATGCTTGCCGACAGGTATATAAGCGACAGATTCCTGCCCGACAAGGCGATAGACCTTATGGATGAAGCGGCAAGTAAAGTGAGAATTAGCAGCTTTACCGCTCCGCCGGATCTTAAAGAGCTTGAAAACAAGCTTGAGAGGCTGCAAAAGGAAAAGGAAGAGGCGGTTAATCATCAGAACTTTGAAAAGGCGGCAGGCATAAGGGATGAGGAGCAGAAGTCGCTTAAAGAAATAGAAAGCATCAAGGAAGAGTGGAAAAACTCCAACAAGGAAAGGGAGCTTACTGTTGGCGAAGAGGAAATAGCGCAGATTGTATCAAGCTGGACGCGTGTACCTGTGGTTAAGCTGACGGAGGACGAAAGCCAAAGACTGCTAAACCTTGAGGGAGAGCTGCGTAAGCGCGTTATAGGACAGCAGGAAGCGCTTAGTGCGGTATCAAGGGCTATAAGACGGGCAAGAGCCGGCCTTAAAGACCCCAAGCGTCCGATAGGTTCGTTCATATTTCTCGGGCCGACCGGCGTAGGTAAAACTGAGCTTAGCAAGGCTTTGGCGCAGTCTATGTTCGGGGATGAGGACGCCATGATAAGGCTTGACATGTCCGAGTACATGGAGATGCATACTGTGGCAAAGCTTATAGGCTCACCGCCCGGATATGTAGGATACGACGATGGCGGACAGCTTACCGAGAAGGTACGCCGTAAACCTTACAGCGTTGTACTGTTTGACGAAATTGAAAAAGCGCATCCTGATGTGTTTAACATACTTCTCCAAATAATGGAGGACGGCAGATTGACGGACGGCAAGGGTCGAGTGGTCAATTTCCAGAACACCGTCATAATAATGACGAGTAACGTCGGCGCCTCCTCTTTCCAAAGGCAAAGGAGCATGGGCTTCGGAGCGCAAACAGATGGAGCGTTGCCGTATGAGAGGTTCAAGCAGAATATGCTTGACGAGCTTAAAAAGACATTCCGGCCCGAGTTCGTGAATAGAGTGGACGAAATAATCGTGTTCCACACTCTGGACAAAGAGGACACAAGGCAGATTGTCGACCTTATGCTCGCCGACGTCGCCAAGCGGCTGAAGGATCAGGGCATAGAGCTTATCGTTGGGGATGAGGCGAAGGATTTTCTCGCAAGCGAAGGGTTTGATGAGATGTATGGCGCCAGACCGCTTAGGAGGGCGATACAGCAGAAGGTTGAAGACTCGCTGAGTGAAGAGTTGCTGGCTGGGCGTATAGCGCTGGGGGACAGCGTAGAGGCTTACATGAGTGAAGGCAAGCTTGCGTTTAGAAAAGCGGAAAAGGCGGAAGTATAAAAGCTATATAAAAGAGGCCGCGAAAGCGGCCTCTTTTTGCGCCCAAAAACGCGCATCCGTCGCTCCTTGACACGCCCGCATTTTGAAGGGTAAAATTGACTTATACGGGGGGACATATGGATATAGGAATTTCGACCGCCAGCTTTTTTGGGCGGCTTAATACTGAGGACGCACTTCAGGAGATAGGCAGGCTGGGCGTAAGAACTTGCGAGGTTTTTCTCGGCAGCCATAGTGAGTATACCGAAGACTTCGCTAAGCTTTTAGCTGATATCGCGGGTAAATACGGCGTAAGAATAAGCTCTGTGCATTCTCTTAGTACGCAATTCGAGCCGCAGCTGTTTTCTATAAACGACAGACAGGCGGCGGATGCGAGAGTGTTTTTGAAAAGAATATTCAAGGCGGCCGAGATTATGGGCGCCGGTATGTATGTGCATCACGGGCCGACTATGCTTAAAAGAGTAAGTAAAAGGCCGCTTGATTATAAATGGCTGGCCAAAAGGGCATCTATGCTTGCTGATATGGCGGCGGATTATGGAGTCAAGTTCACTTGGGAAAATGTACAGTGGTGTCTTTATGGATTTCCCGGCTTTGCGCGGGAACTTAACTCTTGCCTGTCCACTAAAAACCTGTATTATACTCTTGACCTTAAGCAGGCGGCGAGAAGCGGATATAACATAAGCGAATATGTAAAGGATATGGGGGAGCGCATGGTGAACCTCCATATATGCGATTATGTATGCGGCAAAGAGGGTGCCGATTCTAAAATGCCGGGCGAAGGGCAATGCGATTTTAACTTGCTAAAAAGAGAGCTTGACGCGGTGGGGTATAATGGCCCCGCAATACTTGAAGTATATATTCAAGACTATAATGACAGCTCCGACCTGCTGTATGGCGTTGATTTTCTAAACTCGGTTTTCAATAAAGATTAATCTTTGCTATATTTTTCTATTAGCGCGTTCACCCATTGCTTATGAGGCGCTTCAACTATTGTAAAAGGCATGGCACTGGGCGCGTCTTTTTCGGTAAACAGCAGTATTTGTGGGCCTTGTCGCAGCTGCCCGGGAAATACCATGGCATGGAACAGCGCGTAGGGCAGATAGCCGTCCATAAATATAATCATGTTAATTTCGCCCCACGGCTGCGCTACTGCTTTATCAAAACGAGAATCCCTTATCACAGGAACCGTTATTACACCGGTATACCCATCCTTGGCGGTAAAATACTCTTCGCCGGTTTCTATAATAACAACCCTCGCCCCTTCAAGCGGCGTCAGCGTTTTTCCATCCACTACCTGCACATTTACAGTTGCCGATTCCGATGCGCTGCCGGATACCGGTATGCTTATACCGCCGAAGGAAAATACGCCAAGAGCGGCGGAGATAAGCAGCAACGCCGCCACTATGACGGGAAGTATTGGCGATTTAAATATTTTCATAATTCATCTCCGAAAAAATGTGTTTGTAATATTTATGCCGCCACCGCTATATAAATACGCACCGTTGCCAAAGCCGCGACTGTGATATATCATTTATATAAGATAACAGGAAAAATATGTCGGGGGGTATGCTTATATGAATATTAATTATTTAGGTATGCGACTGGATTTCAACAATATGATGGAACACACGCTAGGAGAGCGCGGCATTAAGGAGGCGGAACTCGCCCAGATTCAACCTCTGCTTGAAAAGGCGGCGCAGGCCATGAAGGCTAAACGCCATCAAATGAAATGGCGGGAACTGCCGCATAATCAAAGCGAAATAGCAAAGGAAATTATAAATACTGCCGAAGATGTAAGGGCAAAGTTTGATAATTTCGTGGTGCTTGGGATAGGCGGCTCGGCATTAGGGCCGATAGCCGTGCATCAGGCGCTCAGGCATATGCGCTATAATGAGCTTGATAAAGAACGGCGCGGCGGCCCCAAGCTATACGTTGAGGACAATGTAGATCCCGAGCGCATGCGCGCGCTGCTTGATGTGATAGATGTTAAGAAGACCTGCTTTAATGTTATAACAAAATCCGGCAGCACATCTGAAACTATGGCTCAATACCTCATAATTTCGGATATAGTTAAAAAAGAGGTGGGCGAAGAATGGCAAGATCATTTTATAGCCACAACGGACAGAGAGAAAGGCAATCTCATTAAAATAGCGCGCGAAGAAGGGTTTAAAACTTTTTTTGTGCCGGATGGCGTGGGCGGACGCTTCAGCGAGCTTTGTCCGGTAGGATTGCTGGCGGCGGCGGTGTGCGGTATAGATATTGAAGAGCTGCTTAGGGGCGCCGCCGATATGGACGCCGCCTGTGAAGAGCCGGATATATGGAAAAATGCTGCGTATATGGGGGCGGCGCTGCAATATTTGGCTATTGAAAAGGGAATGAATATATCCGTTATGATGCCGTACGCCGATTCGCTAAAATACATGGCGGACTGGTACGCTCAGCTATGGGCGGAATCGCTCGGCAAAAGATACGCGCTGGACGGCACGGAAGTGTTTACAGGTCAAACGCCTGTTAAGGCGCTAGGCGTCACCGACCAGCACAGTCAGGTTCAGCTTTACACAGAAGGGCCGTTTGATAAGGTGGTAACGCTGCTGGCGCCCGAAGAATACCGCGAGGTTTTTCCGATACCGCACGGCTGTGAGGATATACCCGATGTATCATTCCTTGGCGGGCATACGCTTAACGAGCTTATTAAAAGCGAAAGAGAGGCGACGGAATACGCGCTGCTTAAGGCGGGGCGCATGAATATGACTATAACGCTGCCGCGCGTAGATGAATACAGCATAGGCGGTCTTATTTACTACTTCGAGGTGCAAACGGCTTTTATAGGCGAGCTGCTCGGCATAGATGCGTTTGACCAGCCCGGAGTTGAGGAAGGCAAAAACGCTACTTACGCGCTGCTTGGAAAGCCCGGATTTGAACAAAAAAAGGCCGAGCTTGACGCCCGGCCGATAAAGAAGCAGGAGTATATTATTTAATCGCTGCTGACGCCTTTATATTATTGAACATGTTTTTTATAGCCGGTATAAGCGCTATAACTACGCATATAGCTAGGTCGGGAATAAATACCGTAAGGTTATATACGGTAGAGTAAACTACTACCGACTGCCCTTCGGGAGCATATTCGGCGAAAAAGAGTATTCCCGATAATATGTGCATGAATATACGGGCAAACCCGCCGACGATAACGCCGGGAATTAGATTCTTGCGGAAGAATCCGGCCAAGCCTATTAGCCCGAAGGCAAGTGGATAGTCAAGCAGCAGTTGAACGGGATGCACTACAAAAAGGTCTTGGAGTAGCTGCAAAAAGCCGTAAGCCACGCCGCATATAAGTCCCGGTACCGGTCCGAATATGTACGCATACGCCATTATCGGCAGCATACTGGCGGGAGTCAGCGAGCCGCCTTGCGGCATCCTGTAAAGCCGTATGAAGGACAGCACAAAAGCTATCGCTATGCACATCGCCCCGTATACCAGCATTTTGGTTGTAATGGCGGGGGCGGCGCCGACCGTTTTGCGGCGGCTGAAATACAATATCGCGCCTACGGCCAGTACAGCCAATACTATAAGCGATATAAGGGCGGGCGTCGACATACCGAGAAACTCCGAGAATATGGTTTTTTGTTCTTCCATGGTTGAACCCCTTTCTTGTCCGCGGGGGAAAACTGTGTTGGAAATGAAAAACCTCGTCGCCCAATACAATATGGGCAAAACGAGGAAAAGCGTCAAAGGACTAGCCTTTGAAGTGACCGCTTTCCTACGTTAGGATTATCTACACAGGTTCCAAGGGTTGGCGATGCGCCATCTCAGCAAAAGCACCCCTAGCGGCAAATATATTCTTATTTGCCATCATTATACCACAGGCGAGCTTGTTGTCAAGTGAGTCTATATTACTAAGGAGGAAACATGAGTCATTTCTTTGCATATATGTCGCGTATGAAGTATATAAGCCGGTGGGGGCTTATGAGAAACACAATGAGCGAAAACATACAGGAGCACAGCCTGCAGGCGGCAATGATAGCGCACAGCCTGGCGATAATAAAAAACCGGGTATTCGGCGGCAATGTAAACGCCGACAGGATAGCGGCTATGGCGCTGTATCATGAGGTTGGGGAGGTTATAACAGGAGATCTCGCAACGCCTATAAAATACTTTAACCCCGAAATAAAGGCGGCTTATAAAGCGATAGAAAAAATTGCCGAGAAAAAAATATTTGAGATGCTGCCGGATGAGATAAAAGAAGATATGCGGCCGTTTTTAGTATCGCCGGAGCAGGATAAAGAAAGCTGGAGCATTATCAAGGCGGCGGACAGAATATGCGCTTACCTAAAATGTCTTGAGGAACTTAAAGCCGGCAACGGCGAGTTTGAAAAGGCGCGGGCGTCTATACTTGAAAGCATAATTGCGCTTCATATGCCGGAAGTTGAGTGGTGGCTCGATAAATTTTCGGATAGTTTTTCGCTGTCTTTAGATGAGCTAAATTAGCATTTTTAGCCGCAATATAAAAAACGCCGAAAGGCGTTTTTGCTATATGTTATAAAAGAAAATATAAACCCATCATTCTTTTGAGGCAAGTGTCAACCGGTAGTCTATGTTTGGCTCTCTTTGCAACTCGCATATCAGTAGCGCCCGTATATACCCCCGATGCGTAGATGTTGAGTGTATGAAAAAGCCTTGCCCGTAATAAAAGCGTATAAGACTGGCCATGCGTGACGATGTATGGAGTGCTACCGAGCAAAGTGATAGAGCGGAGCTTTCTTCTTTTACCGCCTTTACCAGCGCGCGACCCATACCGCAGCCCTGCGCTATAAGCTTTACGCCGAATCGGCTTATATATGAAACGCCGTTTATTATCTCAAACCGTATGGAGCCAACAGGCGTACCGTTTAAAAAGCCTATATAAACATATTTAGTATTTATATCGCTTATAATATCGTCCTTTTTTTCATAAAGGGCGCATACCGTTTCGCGGCTACCAAGATCAAGGGCGTATTTCTCAAACGCTTCCGCCGTTATATCGGCTATGGCATTGGCGTCGGCTTCAACAGCCCTTCTGATTTGAACTCTATGCTTCATATAAACCTCCGATAAGCAGCGCCATAACTGCCTTTTGCGCATGCAGACGATTTTCCGCCTCGTCAAATACCACCGATTGAGGGCCGTCTATTACTCCCGCTGTTACCTCCTCGCCGCGATGGGCGGGCAGGCAATGGAGGAATATAGCGTCAGGCTTAGCGAGAGAGAACAGCTTTTCGTTAACCTGATACGGTAAGAACAACGCTGCTTTCTTCTCGTCCGGCGCAGCCTGACCCATGCTCGACCATACATCGGTATACACAGCATCCGCATCCTTTATGGCGGCATTGGCGTCCTGCGTTATGATTATTTCAGAGCCGGATGCTGCGGCGTTGCCGTATGCCGATGCTGTTATATCACTGTTAGGGAGATAGCCTTTAGGGCAGCCGATAGCTATATCTATACCAAGTTTTGAGCATATTATAAGCAACGAATTGGCAACATTGTTGCCGTCGCCTAAATAACAAAGCTTAAGGCCATTGAGCGTATGCTTATGCTCGTATATCGTCATAATGTCCGCCAGCGCCTGACAGGGATGGAGAAGGTCTGAAAGTCCGTTTATAACGGGTATGCTGCCGTATTTGGCAAGGTCATCTATATCGCTTTGCGCGAATGTGCGTATCATTATGCCATCGACCATGCGGGACAGCACTTTGGCTGTATCGGCAATAGATTCGCCGCGCCCTAGCTGTATATCGTTTGAGCTTAAAAACAAGGCGTGACCGCCGAGCTGAAACATGCCGGATTCAAAGCTGACGCGGGTGCGGGTGGAGGATTTTGTGAATATCATGGCCAGCGTTTTGCCTTCAAGCGGACGGTAAATTTTGCCTTCTTGGCGCATCTTTTTAAGGCGCAGCGCGAGGCTTAGCACCTGAAGTATTTCGTGCTTTGAGTAATCTTGCAGCCGCAGCAAATGTTTTTGAGAAAAGGCGGGGCCTTCGTTATATTCTAAAAGATTCATAATTCCTCCGTCAGATTATGCCGCTAAGGCATGTATAAAGCGCGTCTATCTGCTCTTCGCTTATTATAAATGGCGGGGCCAACCTTAAAGTGTTATTGGCCGCTGTACCTATTATAAAGCCTTTTTCTCTAGCCGTCGTAACAATATCTGTCGCCTTTAAGTTGTCTTTAAGCTCTATTCCGGCAAGCAGACCCAGCGCGCGTACAGAGGATACGGCGTCCGGCTTATTAGCTTGCAGCTGCTTGAGCGTTTTAAGTAGATACTCACCTTTTTTCTGTATATCCGGCAGCATTTCTTCTATGCGGCTTATAACATACGCCGACGCTGCGCAGGCCAGCGGGTTTCCTCCAAATGTGCTGCCGTGATCTCCCGGCTTAAATGCTGCTGAAACGTCTTCTGAGGCGAGCAGCGCTCCTATCGGCACTCCTCCGCCCATACCCTTTGCTATTGTGAATATATCGGGGCGTATGCCTTCATGCTCAAAGCTGAACATTTTGCCTGTACGGCCGGCACCTGTTTGCACCTCGTCTATTATAAGGAGTATGCCGTGGCGGTCGCATATGCTTCTAAGGCTCTTAATGAAACCTTCGGGCGGCATAATAACTCCGCCTTCTCCTTGAATGGTTTCTACCATTATGGCGCAGGTTTTTGAGTTTATAGCTGCCTCGGCGGCCGCGGCGTCGCCAAACGGAGTATGCACGAAAGACTGCGGCAGCGGCTCAAAAGGCTGCTGATATTTAGGCTGCGCTGTTGCGGCAAGCGTTGCGAGGGTGCGGCCATGGAAGCTGTTGTTAAAGGTTATTATTTCGTACTTCTCCTCGCCCTTGTCGCGAAAGTATTTCCTCGCTAGCTTTATAGCGCCCTCGTTTGCCTCGGCTCCGCTGTTTGAGAAAAACACACGGTATCCGCCGCTTAAACGATGCAAAAGCATGGCGAGCTCAGCCTGTCGCTCGATATAATATATATTAGAGCAGTGCAAAAGCTTTGTTGCCTGCTCGCATATGGCGTTTGTAAGGCCGGTGTCGTTATAGCCAAGACTGTTTACCGCTATGCCGGCGAAAAAGTCGGTGTAGCTTTTTCCGGCGGTATCATACAGCGTGCAGCCGGAGCCATGCGTAAAGGCTATCGGCGTGCGGCTGCCAAAGGTGTTCATATAAGCCTTGCTGTCTAGAGCGATAATGTTTTTTATATCCATTCTAAGTCCTCACTTCCGAACCATTGTGCCTATGCCGGTATCTGTGAAAATCTCTAGGAGTATGGGGTGGGGGATGGTGCCGTCGAGTATATGAGTGCGCTTAACGCCCTGGTTAATGCCTTTTATGGCGCCTTCAACTTTAGGAATCATGCCGCCGCTTATTATGCCGCTCTCTATGTATTTATGGATATCATCGACCGATATTTCATAAAGCAGCGTTGCGGGATCATCGGGGTTAGTGCGTATGCCGTCAATGTCGGTAAGGAATATTAGCTTTTCGGCGTGTATAGCGGCGGCTATTTCGCCGGCTACGGTATCGGCGTTTATGTTGTAGCTTTCGCCGTTTTCGCCTACGCCGATAGGCGCGATAACGGGTATATATTCATCTTTCGACAGCAGTTCAAGCAGCTTGACATTAACGCTCACTATCTCGCCGACATAGCCAAGATCAACATCGCCTGTCTTTTTAACGCAGTGTATAAGGTTTGCGTCCTTACCGCAAAGGCCTATAGCCTTACCGCCTAAGCTGTTCATATTGGCTACTATGTCTTTGTTTATTTTACCTGTCAGCACCATCTGGACCACTTCCATGGTGGCTTCGTCGGTAACCCTTAAGCCGTTATGGAATTTAGGCTCGATATTGAGCTTTCCAAGAAGCGAGTTTATCTCCGGCCCGCCGCCATGAACGACAATAGGGTTTACGCCGACATATTTTAGCAGCGTAACGTCTTGAAGTATTTTCATTGTAAGGTCGGAGTTTGTCATGGCGTTGCCGCCGTATTTTATAACAACAGTTTTGCCGTTAAGCTTTTGTATATACGGAAGCGCCTCTATAAGTATATGCGCGCGCTCTATAAGCTTGTTTTGTAGTGATGAATCCATATTTAAACGCCCCTTCCACGAATATCGCTTATAAATAGTATGCGGCGGCTTCAAGCCCGCAGGTTTCGTCAAAGCCGAGCATTATGTTCATGTTCTGGATGGCCTGACCCGCCGCTCCTTTAATAAGGTTGTCGATAGCTGATACAACTACGACCCTATTAAGCCTTTCATCTATAACAAAGCCTATGGCGCATTTATTTGAGCCGCATACATGCTTTAACTCGGGCAGCCCGTCTTCGTATACATCGACAAAAGGCTCATTTTTATACATGTCTAAAAACATATCATAAAGCTGCCGTCTTGTAGCCGGACGGCTTAATGTTGCATAGCAAGTAGAGAGTATACCGCGCTTAACCGGTATAAGGTGTGGTGAGAAAGATAGTGCGACAGGCGAGCTAGACAGCTTTGAAAGCTCTTGCTCAATCTCTGATGTATGCCGGTGGGTGGCTATGGAATATGCGCGCACGTTTTGATCAAGCTCGCAAAAATGCGTTATGGCGGACGGTGAACGGCCTGCTCCTGTGGCGCCGGATTTGGCGTCAATTATTATGCTGCTTATATCTATCGCATGGCTTTTTACAAGAGGAGCGAGGGCAAGTATCGAGCAGGTGGTATAGCAGCCGGGATTGCCTATAAGCCGGGCTTTAGAGATAGCATCTCTATGCAGCTCGCATAAGCCGTATACTGCTTCAGAAAGAAGCTGTAGCTGCGTATGTTCGGCTCCGTACCACTCCTCGTATACAGCCGCGTCGTCGTAGCGGAAATCGCCGCTCAAGTCGATAACCTTGGCTCCTTGTGAAAGAAGAAAGGGTATTGCCGACATTGATTCTTTATGCGGCAGCGCAGCGAAAATAACATCGCTGTCGGATGCCGCCGCCTCAAAGTCGCCTTCAAGTTCAATATCGCATATGCCGCGCAAGTTCGGATAAAGCGAGCTTATCCGCTTCCCCGCGTTGCTTCTTGAAATAAGATGCGCTATTTTGATTTCTTTGTGCGAGGTCAGCAGCCGTGTAAGCTCCGCCCCTGCATATCCGTTTGCGCCTATAACGCTTACTCTATACATATAATCATCCTTTTATCATTTCGCATATTATACATCTAAATGAATAAAAATGCAATACGCTTTTTCCAATAATAACATCGTCCCAAAATGGCATGACTATGGAATAACTTTGTCGGCTCATGACAAACTAAAACCGATAAAACAAATGGGGGAAAAGGCGTTGAAAAAGGTTTGGAAAATATTAATAGCTATAGCTATCATATTAGGAATTGCTTTGGCGGCGGAAAGCCTTGGTAAAAGCCAGCGAGAAGTTGAGACAATAGTTGCTGAAATAGGCAGTATCAGCATAAGGGTGGAGGCGCAGGGCGAGGTCAAACCGGTTAGGGAATATTACGCCATGAGCGAGACGGGCGGCAAAATAAAAAGCGTTGCGGTGCGCGAAGGCGAATTCGTAAGCGGGTATCAAGAGCTTCTAAGGCTTGAAAACAGCGAAGTCGAAAAGGCGATGGCTGAAGTGGAAAATGCCAAAGAGCAGGTTAGTGAAGCGGCGGTGTTGCAGGCGGAGTCGCTTAAAAAAGATGCGGGGCTTAGTAAAAGGCAGGCGGCGCTAGCGCTGGCGCAGAGCATAGGATACGAGCTTGACGAGTTTAATTCTGTATTTATGCCGGAAGAGGTAGAGGAAGCCGAGGAAACAATGTCGGCGGAATATAGCGGCGAAAACTATTACTCCGGCGCCAGCTATGATACCGGCATACTAAGGAGCGGTATAAGCGGGGTTGTGCTAAAAAACATGGCTCGGATAGGCGAGATACTCGCGCCCGGCGCGCCTGCCATGGTTATAGGCGATGTATCTTCTTATATAATAAAAGCATATATAGATGAGGCTGACGCGATTAATGTAAAGGAGGGTATGGATGTCGTTATAAGTTCAGCTTCTTGGCAGGATACAGCATGGGGCGGTACGGTTAAGAAAATAGGCAGCATGGTTACACGACTTGATGACGCGGTTGGCGGGCTGAATGTTGTTGAGATAGAGGTTGAGCCGGTCGCGAGCTTTACGGCGCTGCCCGGAAAGCTGGTGGATGTAGGCATTATATATGACGGCATTGATGATGTATTAATTATACCCATAGAGTGCCTTGCTTCGGATGGCAGCGTTTATGTTGTGAACGAAGGTGTTTTACAGCAGAGGACGGTAAGGATAGGCAAGCAGGACGAATACGGCGTTGAGATACTCAGCGGCATAGAAGAAGGGGAAGTTGTAGCCCTCTATCCGTCCGATTTTAAGGATGGAGAGAAGGTGAGTATAATTGATTGAGGCAAGAGGAATTTATAAAAGCTATTTGACGGAGGCCGGCTCGCTAAGCGCCTTAGAGGATGTCAACTTTATACTTCGTGACGGTGGTTTCGCGGCTATTATGGGCCCGTCTGGCAGCGGGAAAACCACGCTTTTAAACATACTAGGCTGCCTTGATAAGCCGGATACCGGAGAATATATTTTAGCCGGCAGCAGCGTTTCAAAACTGTCAAGGGCAAAACTCGCGCATCTTAGAAACCGCACAATCGGGTATGTGTTTCAAGCTTTTCATCTTATACCCAAACTTACGGCGCTTGAAAATGTCGAACTGCCGCTTATATACGGCAATGTGCCTATAACAAAGAGAAAAAGCCGAGCTATGGCGATGCTTGAAAAAATGGGGGTTGCTGATAGAGCAAGTCATTTGCCTTCGCAGCTTAGCGGCGGGCAAAAGCAGCGGGTGGCGATCGCGCGGGCGCTAGTAAACGATCCCGCGCTTATACTCGCTGATGAGCCAACGGGAAACCTTGATGAGGACACCGGAAAAGACATAATGGAAACGCTGAGCTATCTTAATAAGTGCGGTTGCAGCATAGCGCTTATAACGCACAGTTGCGCCACAGCGTCATACGCGAAAGAAAAATATATACTTAGGGGCGGACGCCTCATGCGGAGGGATTAATATGAAGCTGGGCGAATACGTCGCGATGGCGTCAAAACATATAAAAACTAATATGCTGCGCTCGCTGCTTACTATGCTTGGTATAACAATAGGCATTGGCGCTATGATAATAGTTATATCGCTTGGCGACGGTGGGCAGATTCGCATAAACAGCGAGTTGCAAAAGTTTGGCGTTAACAGGCTGTGGATATATAATGCGCAACAAAAGGGCGGCGTTATGAGCACAATTACAATGAACGACACTGAGGCTATAAAAGAAGTAATGCCGCAGCATAACGTTACGCAGGCGACATACAGGGCCGGCGTTATAAAATCGGGTACGGCTACGGCGTCTGTTGAGGTGGCCGGCGTAGACGAGGTGCTTTTTGATATTGAGTCTATGACTATGGAGTCGGGGCGATTTATTAACGCAAATGACGTGCAGTATGCGCGGCGCACGATGGTGATATCGGCGGAGTTGCAAGAGGCGATAGGAAAGAAAATGCTTGGCGAAATGGTTACGCTTAGGAACAAGCCGTATACCATTGTAGGAGTGCTTGAGGACTCGTCGCTTACAGTTAAAAGCCGGGTTTATGTGCCGCTTACGGCAATGAAAAAGCAATATAAAGTAAGGTTTGTTGATGAAATATCGATATCTGTAAAGGATGGCGATGTTGGCGAGATAGGGCTTGAGGCCATAAAAGTACTGGAGCAGCGGCATGGCGGAACAAATAATTTTAAGCAGTTCAACCTTGCTAAAGAGATGCGGCTAGCGCAGCAGGTACTTACGACGTTTCGCATGGTTATCGCTGCGATAGCCGCAATTTCGCTGCTCGTAGGCGGCATAGGCATTATGAATATAATGCTTGTAACGGTGAAGGAAAGAACTCAGGAGATAGGAATCAGAAAAGCGTTAGGAGCTACTGATAGCGAAATAATGATGCAGTTTCTATATGAGGCAATAGTATACTCACTTTTTGGCTGCATATTCGGTATAGCCTTCGGTCTGCTTACGACATGGGGCTTTTCAGAGCTTATAAAAGTACCGTATATTATAACGGCGGAAACAATTATACTTGCGGCGGTGTTCGCTGTAGGAGTGGGCATGGTATTTGGCATACTACCGGCGAAAAAGGCGGCGGCTATGCATCCGGCGGACGCGCTTCGTGTCGATTAAAGCGGGCAAGCTACGGCGTTTTATTGCGCTGATGCTGTTTTGGTGATATAATTTTGCCAAATATGCGCAGACTGAGAGGAAGAACTGATGGCAAAGCATAAGAACGCCGAATTTGTAACACACATTGCCTCAATGGAGGAGGATTTTTCCGGTTGGTATACCGATGTAATAAAGCAGTCACAATTGGTTGACTATTCCGATGTAAAAGGTTTTATGGTTATAAGGCCGTATGGCTATGGTATATGGGAGCTTATGCAGCGGGAGATGGATGACCGCTTCAAGGCTACGGGTCACAAGAACGCTTATTTTCCTCTTCTTATACCTGAGAGCCTGCTTCAAAAGGAAGCTGATCATGTAGAAGGCTTCGCACCGGAGGGTGCCTGGGTAACGCACGGCGGCAACGAAAAACTACAGGAGCGCCTTTGCGTAAGGCCGACAAGCGAAACGATTATTTGCAGCATGTATTCGCGCTGGATACAATCGTATCGTGATTTGCCTGTGCTGCTTAATCAATGGTGCAATGTGGTTCGTTGGGAAAAAAGCACTCGTCCTTTCCTTAGAACTTCAGAGTTTCTTTGGCAGGAAGGGCATACCGCTCACGCCACATACGAAGAGGCACAAGAAGAAACATTAAAGATGCTCGGAGTTTATAAGGATTTTGCCGAGAATGTACTGGCGATACCTGTGATAACAGGGCAAAAAAGCGAAAAGGAAAAATTTGCCGGAGCCGAGGATACTTATACAATGGAAGCGCTTATGCATGACGGCAAGGCGCTGCAAATGGGTACTTCCCATAATATGGATCAGCATTTCGCCAAGGTATTTGACATACAGTTCCTCGACAGGGACGGGCAGCTTAAATATGCTTACACAACATCATGGGGGACTTCTACCCGCATGATAGGCGGGGTTATAATGGTTCACGGCGATAACCGCGGGTTGGTGCTGCCGCCCAAGATCGCGCCGATACAAGTTGTTGTGCTGCCTATAGCCGCGCATAAGCCGGGCGTTAGCGAAAAGGCGGAGGAGATTGCCGCTCAGCTTAAGGCGGCAGGTATAAGGGTTGAGCTTGATGATAGGGATACTGTATCCGCAGGCTGGAAGTTTAACGAGTGGGAGCTTAAAGGCGTACCGCTGAGGCTGGAGATAGGGCCGAGAGACATTGATGCCGGCGTTTTCACAGTAGTGCGCAGGGATAACCTTGAAAAGTCACAGAAGGAGCTGTCGAAGCTTGTGGCTGAGGTTGAGGCGCTGCTAGCTGATGTACAGAAGGGATTGTTTGAAAAGGCGCTTAAGAGGCGGGAAGAACATACCGTATCTGCTACTAGCTATGACGAATTCAAAGAGGCGATAGAGACAGGCAAAGGGTTCGTTAAGGCGATGTGGTGCGAGGAGAGAAGTTGCGAGGATGAGATTAAGGATGAAACTGGCGCAACGACCAGATGTGCTCCTTTTGAGCAGGAGCACATGGCTGATAATTGCGTGCATTGCGGCAAACCGGCCAAGAGGCTATTCTACTTCGCGAGAGCATATTAATTAATAAGCGAGAACCCTATAAAAAAGACAAAAGCAAACCCCGCCAAATGGCGGGGTTAATTTTATGTAATATGTTACAGTACCCGACGTCCCATCCTAAAGTTGTTCTTCCAGTAAGTAGAGCTGTTCATGTTACCGGTTATACGGATTTTGCCGTTGCTGGACGAGGCGTCAATCATTTGGCCACCGCCGAGGTATATTCCTACATGGCCTTTAAAGCAGACTATGTCCCCCGGCTGCAGCTCGCTCATTTTATACACTGCCGGGTAGGAACTTGAACCCCAGCCTGCGGAAGTCATGTAGCCTATTTTATAGCCTATTTGGTTAAGGCAATAGTATACAAAGCCGGAGCAGTCGAAGGTATTAGGCCCTTTGCCGCCGCGCACATACCGTTTGCCGAGCTGCGTTTTGGCGAACTCTATAAGTTTGTTGACCATGCTCTGATCGGCTGTTTTTGTTGTCGAAGTTTTCTTTTCAGTAGTTTTGGTAGGAGTCGGTGTTTTAGCAGGAGCAGGGGTCTTGGCGGGCGTCGTCTTTTTGGTAGTACTTGAAGAGTTGTTTTTGCTCGTGCTTGTACTCTTATTGTTAGTTGTAGCCTTGGGCTGCGGCTTTGGAGCCGCCTTTGCGTCTTCTGAATACAACATTTCGCGCGTGAACTCGCCAATCTTGCCGTCGACTACTAAACCGTTCTGCTTTTGAAACGCTTTTACAGCCGCTTCGGTATCGGTACCGAAAAGGCCGGTAGCAGCTGTTTTAAGATAACCAAACTTTATAAGCTGCTTTTGCATTTCCTCAACATCTGTGCCGACAGAGCCTACGGATATCGTATAAGGCTTTGCTTCGTCGCTAAAAAGCATATCGTATGTAGCCTGGCCGATTATGCCGTCTACCTGAAGATCATGCTCGCGCTGGAAAAGCTGTACGGCATAGTTAGTCTGGTAGCCATAAAAATCGGTCGGGTCGTCATTATCCATATAGTTAAGTTCCATAAGCCGTGCCTGAAGGTTTTTAACTTCTTCAGAATGCTCGCCGGGCACAAGGCTGTCTACAGGATTGGTGCTGGCAGCATCATCTTGTGCGGGTGAAGGCGTATCTTCGTTAACGTTGTCGTCCGGATTTTGCTGTTCGCCTTCGGACGCGCTAAAGCTCTCTATAGAATCGATATTATCGCTGTCTGTTTTGTTTTCGGGTAAAATGGCATCGTCTTCATTATAACCGGCGACGCCTGCCGCCACCTGTTCTCCTACGGCAACGCTATCGCCAGAGGGTGTTTCATAGGCGCTTTTGCTTAAGTCATCAGCTTTTGGGGAAGCAGAAAAAGCCGATATTGTTATCGGCAGTATAAACGCCAGAGCCAGCACGCTGCTTACAAGTATCACACCGCGCTTGTTAAGGCGGCGCTTTCTCCGCCTTATAGATGGAGCTGCCGCTCTTCTTTTAGCAATACTCCTTATAAGGTAGCGAAACTTAATTTTTAGCCTGCCTATAAATTTGTCTGCCGAATATAATAAATTTTTCACTTTTGTTCTCCATATTCCGAATTCTGATTAAATGTTACGCAAATGTTTCGGTTTTCAACAGTCTATCATATTCAGATGAAATAATAAACACTTTTACGAAGATTTTAGGCTAATAACAGCTTTAATTTACCGATTTATACCATTTAACTTATTAATTCATACGTTTATATAGTTGAGTAAAAGAGAGTTGTTATAAGCGAAGTTTTGCAGTATTAGCGCAATAGTACCTCATTAAAAAAAACGGCACTTCTTTGTCGGCTGTCCATTCTTTGGCGTAAGTTATTCATCTGGCTTCGCTGCTTGCGGATCTTTTATTATTGGCCGTGGGGTAGGGCGGCGCTATACCGCCCTACATTTTCTACGGCTTTATATAAAGCGCAAGACCACGCTTGTCGCCGCTTATAGATACTCGTCCACATTTTCGGAGGTTACAAGAGTAAAGGGTACCATCATAACCTTTTCAACTTCTCTTCCGGCGATTATATCGGGTATAAGTGCTATCGCTTCTTCGATCTGCTTCGTGCCTTCCTCAAATACAGTGGCGCCGAGCGCGCCTTCCTTAACCATAGCCAAGGCGCCGGCCTCTCCGCCAACACCTATGCATACTATGTCGGAACGGTCTATAAAGTTGCAGTACGCCTGAACGTCCGATGCCATATCGTCGTTGTCGCATAAAATTGCTTTAAGATCATCACCGTATTCTGTTATGGCACCGGTGGCAAACTGCACAGCCCTGTCAGCCGCCCAGTCGGCAGGGAAGTCGCCAGCGCTTTCCCACTTTTCATCAGCGTCAAGTATGTTCTTTATGCCGTGGCCTATGTCGATTTGAGCCGAATCTCCGATAACACCCATTATATGAATGTATTTTCCGCCGTCCGGCACCTGCTCTTGCACATACTTGGCCATTATTTCGCCGGCCTCAACATTATACGGGCCTACAAACGCCGCTGCGAATTGATCGGTGTTGTTCGTCTTGGAGTTAACAACTACAATCGGTATTCCAAGTTCAGCGCAGCGGGACACTACCGGAGCGCTGCCTTCGCCTTCCACAGGCAGGAACACCACAAAGTTCGCGCCGTTATTGATGGCGTCTTCTATGAGGTTTACCTGCGTTATGGGGTCGGTAAGCCCGTCATAAAGCTGCCAAGACGCTACTACGCCCTCCTCCTGCATCTCATCAAGCGCTGTTTTAGCGGCGTCGTTTAGAGTGACATGGAAAGCGTCAACGGTATTATTAGCGAGATACGCCACGTTTATGTCGGTAGGCGTATCGGCTCCGCCTGTTGAGTCGGTGGGGATTATAGATTCGGGTAATGGGATGGCGCTTTGCTGAGGTGTTTTAGGCGAACAGGCGGCCATACCCAGAATCATTAGAAATACCATAATTATTGTTGCGATTTTCTTCATTTTTTATCCTCCAGTTATTTGTATTTAATATGCCCGCTTAGGAGGCAAATTTAATCTCTTTTTTTGTTTATAAGCGTATCGAGCATTATCGCACTAAAAATAGCGTTCGTTTCATAGCCACTCTTATATTAGCCTGCGCGGCGTTTACATGAGCCGTCATTATTATTCCCGCAATACCGATACAAAAACCGCTTATTATAAACGAAATAACCCTCTTAAAAAACATTTATGCCGGATGCCGTAGCGGCGTGTGCGCTTGAGAAATGGCAAACCGGTGATGGATTTAAGGGGTGCCGAGCGTCTTTTTACAGTCGTCATGCCGGCGATTCAATAGGAGCACATCGACATAGGTAATAATTATGCGATTTGACATTGTAGCGCAGTATTTTGCTTGGATAGACGAAAAATAGAATATAAGAAAAAAGTTAAGTAATTTACAAAAGGCCGGAAATACAGTTTTGTCGCTCAATATAACAAGTACCGCTGAGTGAGAATACCGCAAGCCTAGACAAAGCAATATCCCGAGCCTATGAAAGCTCGGGATATTGCTAAAGCGTATTGATTGTCAACCTTATAATAAGGAAGCTGCCATATTTAAGATTGGCGCAAGTTGTTCCAAGAGCGCCTATGGTATCGGCTTTGATATTGCATATATTTATGGTCTTAATTTATAAAAGCGCCAATACCACCTGTTTTCAAGTGATATTATAAGGAGAGTAGGTCGACAAGTCAAATGGTATTTAAAGAGCCTAGCAAGTTAGCGTATAAAAGGAAAACTATGGTTTTTAAAAAACATGTGATTTTTTCAGAGGATTAAAAAAGACCGGCATGCGGTTTTTCAAAAACCACATGTAGTAAATGTTTGGGCAAGCTAATATAAAAACAGAAGTGTCGACACGAGAAAGAGATGCTATCTAATATAAAGATTAGGGTGACTTTTTGAGGCGATTTTTAAAAAGCCGTCGGAGCGGCATATCATCCTAAGCAATGGATACGGATACTGTATTTTCTTTTTGTCTATACCATAATTTGAGGGGCGATATAGCAGCCAGACATATTCGCCGTGCTTAATAAGTACCTCCAACACATGCTCCCATATGCCGCCTTCACGCCAGCGGCAGAAGCGGCGGTGGGTGTTAGCCCAATTGCCGTAGTGTTCCGGCAGTTTACGCCACGGCGTTTCTGTATACATTATCCATAAAACAGCATCTATAAACTTGCGATTATCATGCGCGATACCGCCCCAACAGCCTTCGCGGCCGGGCAGCCTAGGTTCAAGCTCAGTCCAAATATGATCGGGCATATCTATAAAAACATACATGTACAGGCTGCCTCGCTTTCCCTTTTCTGCAGTTTATTATACCATATCTCGTGACTACATGCATATGTTAAGTTATATTAATACTATTCATTGGGAAAAGTGAGAAAATCCTTTTATATAGGCGTTTAGAGTGAATTTTTTACAAAACAGTGGTAAAGATTCAGCGAGAATATTTATATTTTTGAGATTGACAAAAATAAACCTCATTGCTACGATGATTGAAGTTATTACAGAACACGATACATGTAGTTTTATTTATACCATAGTTAAGCAGTTTAACCGGGTTGCCTAAGCACCGGATGCCGAATGGCTTATATATAAAGCATGAGTGCCAATTGTTTCACCAAGACATTTATAGAATAAATATAACGAACTATTTATTTTTGAGATTTACAATAACTCTTGAAGATTGGGTGTGATTATGGCTTGAGCAGAAAAGCAGTGTTAGAGGTAAAGGGTATAAGCAAGTACTTTCCCGGCGTTCAGGCGCTTGGAGGAGTGGATTTGGATATATATCCGGGCGAGGTGCACGCTGTAGTAGGCGAAAACGGCGCCGGAAAATCCACTTTGATGAAAGTGCTTACAGGTGCGTATCATCGAGATGAAGGCGAGTATTTCTTTGAAGGGGAACCGGTTAACTTCACAAGTATTCATCAATCCATAGAAATGGGTATCAGCTGCATTTATCAGGAGCTAACGATTGTTCCTTTGATTGATGTTGCTAAAAACCTGTATCTTGGCAATCTCCCGCGTACTTCCAAAATGAAAATTGACTATAAGAAGCTGCACAAGGACGCGCAGCAGGTACTTGAAATGCTTGAACTTAATATTTCAAGCAGAACAATAGCCAAGGACCTTTCGGTTGCTCAGCATCAGATGCTGGAAATCGGGCGGGCTGTTTCAAGAAACGCCAAGGTAATTATAATGGACGAGCCGACCTCCTCTCTTACAGAAAAGGAAACGCAGGTTCTCTTCGGCGTTATCCGTAAGCTTAAAGAAAAAGGCATAGCCATATTCTACATTTCTCATAAGCTGGAGGAAATCAAAGAAATATCAGATCGTATATCTGTGTTTAGAGATGGACAAAAGGTTACGACCTTTGACAACACCGATGAAGTCGATGGCGAAATGATTATTGGCCATATGATAGGCCGCAAGATAGAAAACTACTTCAATAAGCAGGAATGCCCGATAGGCGATGTAGTGCTTGAAGCCAAGGGTCTTACAAGAGAGGGCTTTTTCAAAGACGTCAGCTTTAATGTAAGAAAAGGCGAAGTGCTCGGCTTTTTCGGTCTAGTTGGCGCCGGACGCTCCGAGGTTATGACGGCATTGTTCGGCGTTGATAAACTTGACGCCGGCGAGATTTTCATTGACGGGCAGAAAAAGACATTCAATAGTTCTATATCCGCTATACAGGCTGGTATAGGCCTTGTACCCGAGGATAGAAGGCAGCAGGGTCTGTTTATGAAACTTGATGTCAAGTTTAACGAAATGATAATCAAGATGAAAGAAATAAACAAATTCGGGGTTATAGACACCAAGGAAGAATTGAAAATCGCCAATCAATATAAAGACTATCTGAGCATTAAAACCCCTACTCTTAGCAAATCGGTAGGCGAGCTGAGCGGAGGAAACCAGCAAAAGGTTGTTATTTCCAAGTGGCTTATGATGAGCCCAAAAGTGCTAATACTCGACGAACCGACTCGCGGCATCGACGTAGGAGCCAAGTCGGAAATTTACAGGCTCATTAATGAGCTGGCTGCGCAGGGGGTAGCGGTAATAGTTATTTCCTCGGAGCTTATTGAAATTTTAGGTATAAGTGACAGAATTATTGCTATGCACGAGGGCAGGATTACCGGCGAATTGCAGGCGAGTGAAACAAATAGCCAAGAAGTTATGCAGGCGGCGCTTGGCGGAAAGAGGACAAGTGCATGAGTAATATAAAAGTATCTGCCAAAGACAAGGGCGACAACATTTATAGAATCAGAACGATGGTGCTTATAGCCGCGCTGCTGGCGCTTGTTATAGCACAAATCATAAAGACGCCCGCCATAATCAACAGCGGCATGACAGCTTATGGTTACCTTGTAAAGATTGTATTGTCGGTTGCCAGCGTTGCGTTTATCGCCGCCGGCGTTACATTTGTAATTGTAACAGGTAACAATGACCTTTCAACTAGCTCAACGCTTATGCTAACGGTCATAATAAGCTGCACCCTGACGCAACAATACTACGAGACTCTAGGGCCGAACGGCGCTTCCATAATGGCATTGACTATACCGATAATTGTAGGGCTGCTGTGCGGATTGGTAAATGGTGTACTTGTAGGAATTTTAAGGCTGAATTCATTTGTAGCGACGCTAGGCACCCAGTATGCCATACAAGGCGTCAACCTGCTTTACAATGGAGGCCTTACGGCGGCGGCAAAAGACGGCTTGCAGTTGTTCTCCTTTGTAGGCAGGGGCAACATACTAGGTTTTTCATTCCCAATACTGCTACTGCTGTTTTGCTTCCTCGTCCTCGGCTTTATACTCCACAAGACGGTTTTTGGCAGAAAGATATTTGCTGTCGGCGGCAATGCCGAGGCGGCGAGGTTCTCTGGAATAAACTCTCAAAAGATTGTTATGACTGCGTATATCATAGCCGGTGTTATGTCGGGCGTGGCTGGAGTGTTTCTCGCCTCATATACACAGACCGGCGATATGCTTCTAGGCGCAGGCAAGGAATTCAACGCTATAATTGCGGTTGTGTTGGGCGGAGCGGTAATGACAGGAGGCTCGGGGAGAATGTCGGGTACGCTGCTTGGTGCGTTGTTCCTCGGTACTCTTGATATGTTCTATATACAGTTTGGCATAACGTATATGTGGCAATGGGTTATTCGCGGCGCGCTTATGCTACTGGTTATATATGTAAATGAAAGACTTGAAAGCGCTAAAGGAAGGAGCAAAAGCTGATGTGGTTAAATAGATTTAAAGGCGTAAGTGCGAAAGATTTCGTGCTGCAAAACGCGGTATACATACTCAGCGTGCTGCTGCTAATTGTGCCGGGTTTTTTCTCGGACACATACTTAACCAGCGCGTCGATAACGGTGCTCCTTAAAAATATATCGCTTTGGGGCATGATGGCAATAGGCGTATCGTTTGTTATGCTTATAGGCTGCAACGACTTATCGGTAGGGTTTAATACCTCGATGCTTACCGTTATAACGGTGCTTTTATCACAGAATCTGCCTGTTGTGGTGTTTTTACCGCTAGTGCTGCTGTGCGGTATAGTGTCGGGATTGCTCAATGGATTTGTTGTGGCCGACCTGAAGCTGAATCCGTTTATAGCTACACTTAGTACGCAGATGATATTTAGGGGAATAGGGTTGGTTTTAAGCAACGGCGTTCCCATTATGAATACAAACGAGTTTATAAAGGTATTCTTTGAATTTGAGATAATCGACCTTGGCATTTTCACGCTTACACTGCCTATGGTAATACTCATCGCTTGCCTGATCATCACTTCGTATGTTCTAAAGTATACGCAGTTTGGGCAAAACCTGTATGTTGTGGGCGGGAATAAGGAAGCGGCGCAGTTTTCAGGCATAAGCATAAGAAAAATAACCTATCAAAGCTATGCCATTTCTGGCCTGTTTGCCGCCATAACAGCAATACTTGTTACTTCGTTTAACACATCGGGTAACCCGGTTATAGGTGAAAGATACTCGCTGCAAACAGTTGCGGCGTGCGTGCTGGGCGGACTTAGGGTTACAGGAGGATACGGAAACACAGTGCGCGCGGTGCTTGGCGTTGTAAGCATGCAGCTAATACAGAAGGTGCTGTATATGGTTGATTCGTCAATAGCTAACCTTCAGATTGGCATTGTTGGCGTCATACTGATTATATTCCTTATAATTGACATGATAAGCACCGAGGCCAGCAAGAAAAAGGCTATAAAACCCGTAAGGTAAGACGCCCGGCATATAAGATACAATTTTACGATCAAATTTATTCGTAAAATACGGAGATAGCGATCGTAATTAACTACATACACATTTAGGAGGAAAAAATGAAAAAGGTTCTGGCATTGCTTATGATCTTTTGCATGGTTGCGGCTGTATTCGTAGGATGCGCACCTGCTCCGACGGCTGAAGAAAGCCCCTCGCAGGCACCGGCGACTACAGCTCCGGCTGCTGAAGAAACAGCGGCAGCTGGCGATTCCAACGCTCAGGTTGCAGAAGAGCAGACAGTAGAAATCGAGATGGAGCCGACAGGCACAAACCTGTTTGTGGACGGCTATGTTCCCACAGTATGCTTGCTTATGGCGAAGTCAACATCACCTTACAGCGGTGTTTACTTCAAGATGTTCACAGAACTGTCCCCGAACTACCCTGACACAAAGTGGGTTCCGTTTGACGCTCAGTCCGACGCTACTTTGCAGGCGCAGCAGGCTGACGAAGCCATAGCCATGGGAGCCGACCTTATAATGGTTCAGCCCGTTGACAACCTCGCATTCGTTTCGAGTGCTGAGAAAATCAGCAAAGAAGGCATTCACCTTGTAGTATGCAACACAGCTCTGCATGAGAGCGGCGAAGAATTCACAACAGCTTTCTTCGGCCCCGATTGCTATGTTGAAGGGCAGCTTGCGGCGGATATGTGCCACGATGCCGGCATGGATGGAAAATCCTATGTTCACCTTGGCCAAAACGACTCCAACAGCACAGGCCGCCTGCGTAGGCTGGGCTTTGAAGATCGCAACGAAGAAATGGGATATGGCTTTGTAAAGCTGGAAGAGTCGCCTGACTGCGATTTCTCAGTTGAGAAGGCCAAAGGCCATATGGCTACCTTCCTTACAAAATACTCCGGCCAGATAGACTTTGTATACGCCATTGACGACGGCGGCGCATACGGCGCTTTCCAGGCGGTACAGGAAGATGTTACCGGCCAGAACGACCATATCAAAATAGCGTCGGCAGCCGGTGGCCAGGAGCCTAACCTTAACGCCCTTAAAAACACCGACATGATGATAGGCCTAATATATCAGGGCCCCAAGGTTGAGATAACGGGCGCTATGGAATTTGCTCATCAGATACTTAAGGGCAACATGCCTGTTAACAAAGACAACTGCATGTCGCTGCCGATAGTAACAAAGGCCAACGTTGATAACTACGAAGTAGCTTATTAATAGATCAATATTTTATCGTTAATATGCAATGCAACGGCTTGCGCGCACTGGCGCACAAGCCGTTGTTAATTGCAAAGGAGCATTTTATGAGCGACAAAAAATGTATGTATTGTGATAAGGCGGAAGATTTACTTGAATTGATGCTGCCGATATGCGAAGTTGACGGCTTTCTGCTGTACTTGTTTAAAAACCAGGCGTATCATGCGCGGGTAGTGCTGGCGTATGACAGCCATGTTAAACTGATTGCTGATATGGACGAAAAGAGATATGCTGAATTCTTTGCCGCGATGCGAAAGACAGCCAAGGCAATTATGGCAGTTTATAATCCGGCGCAGATAAATATAGGTATGTTCTCGGATATAGCAGATCACAACCATGTGCATATAGTTCCGAAATATGAAGGTGGCCCCGATTTTGGCGGCATGTTTCAGATGCATCCGCAGCCGGCGGTGACGCTTAGCAATGATGAGTATCAACAAATGATACGCGATATAAAAGCCGCGCTTGATGCGTGACGTGTATGCTTTGTGTTATCGAGCGTAAAATTTAGCTTGAATGCTGTCGCGGCGAAGCTAGACGCAAGGCTAGGAGCTCGTAATGACAATAAACAGCGTGTTTTACCGGATTTAGCTCGTTATTTTATATTGGTAAGCATAATATTGAGTTATATAATTTTGGAAATTATTGTGGTATAATATGTACCACATTCTAAACTTAGATGATATGGATGGAGATTCTTGTAGTGTCAAAGCACAGATATTTGTACGACATAATTTATAGCACCCTCAAACAAGAGATATTAAATGATATATATCCAACAGGGACGCTGCTCCCCTCGGAACGCTGTATTTGTGAACGCTTCGGCGTTGAGCGCACTACGGCTAGAAAAGCTCTGGATTTATTAGTCGGTAAAGGACTGGTAGAAAAAAGACCGGGAGTTGGCAGCGAAGTTGTATATAATAGAAACAAAGGCATGGGCGGAACCGGCGGCGAAAGGAAGATTATAGGCTTTGTTATTGATGATGAAAAAAACACAAAGAAAATCACTGAGCCTTATTATGCCGATTTGTTCTACCATCTTGAGAGGGAATGTGACACTAACGATCACCAGCTTATCTATATATCAATACACGATGTTGCTGATCTAATTGAGGTAACCAGAAAAACCTCTTTTTGCGCCATAATATTCGCCACCAAAACAAAGCGGGAGATAATAGAGCACGCAATGAGTGAAAAAATACCGGTCGTGCTTATTAATGAGAGCTATAGCGGAGCGGTATCTATTTTCTGCGACCACTCCCAAGGGGCTAAACTTGCTTTAGATTATCTTTTGGAAATGGGTCACAGGAGAATAGGCTTTATTACCGGCCCGGACTCCTACTTGTCTTCCGATTACAAAATGATGAGATGCACAAAAAGCATACAAGATTATGGCCTTGCTATGTATAAGGAAGATATAATAGCCGGCCAATGGACATATCAAAGCGGTTATGACGCCGCTCAAAAACTCATATGCCAAAGGCAGCCTTTGGACAGGCCCACCGCTATATTCGCTTTTAACGATATGATGGCGATAGGTGCCATGCGCGCTATGCGTAAGGCGGGGATATCTGTGCCAAGGGATGTGAGCGTTATAGGCTTTGATAATATGGAGCATTTAAAGTTTAGCGAGCCGGACTTAACAACCATAGATGGCAATAGCGCCGAGCTTGCGAGAATAACGGTTCATAATATTGTTAGCACGGATTTGGATGTCTATAGTGAGGGCGTTAAAATTCTGGTGCCGGTAAGTCTTATTAAAAGAAAAACAGTTTCAAAAGCATCAGTGCAGCTAGGTAGCTTGATGCTATCGTAAAAGACCGCTAGGTATGTTTTTAGCGGTAAACTTATGCTTATAGAAACTACATGTTGACTGCGCTACTTAGTAGTTAAACAAAAAAAGTTTTGCAAAAAGGGTAATAAGCCTATTGTTATGCGTCAAAATGGCATATTCTTGCGATATTATGCTAAAAACCTAAAATATACATGTATGCTAACGAATTATCGGCAGGAGGATGAATATGTTTCAGGCTATTAGAATACACCAAAATGACAATACCGCAGTGATAGTATGTTCTAAAGTATTAGTGGATCAGTATGTGACTGAGAAGAACGGGGCGTCTGTTACAGCGCTAGAGGAAATACAATTCGGGCATAAAATTGCTCTGGAGCATATTTTAAAAGGCGAAAGGGTTTATAAATACGGCTATCCTTTTGGCGTGGCGACACAGGATATAAAGCCGGGGCAGTGGGTTCATACGCATAATGTAAAAACGGCGCTGTCTGGCAAAAGCCAATATAAGTATGAAAAAGCAGAAAACCTTGTAACTGAGGAAAGCCAGGGATTTTTCTCGGGATACCTTAGGAAAAACGGCAGGGTAGGCATTCGCAATGAAATATGGATACTGCCGATGGTAAGCTGCGTAAATCACACCGCGCGTATGATAGAGGCAGAGTATAAAAGGAAGCGTCCCGAGGCCGAATGCGTTAATGCGCTCAATCAACCGTTTGGATGCTCGCAGCTTGGCGATGACCATGAGATGACTGTTACAATACTTAGAGATATAGCAACTCATCCTAATACCGCAGGTGTGCTACTTCTTTCTTTGGGATGTGAAAACAATATATTGGACGATTTCCTTGCCGGAATTGATGAGAAGGACGCCGATCGCATTAGGTATCTTGTAACGCAAAAATCGGAGGATGAGTTTGCCGACGCTTGCGCTATTTTAGATGAGCTTTACGAGCTCTCAAAAACCGACAAAAGAACGCGGCAACCGCTTTCAAAGCTTTTTGTAGGCTTTAAATGCGGGGCGTCGGACGGGTTTTCTGGCGTTACCGCCAATCCGCTCGCCGGAATGGTATGCGAAAAGCTGGTGAAAAGCGGAGCAGGAACGGTATTGACAGAAACTCCGGAGATGTTTGGTGCCGAGCATTTAATTATGAATCAGGCAAAGGATGAGGCGGTTTTCGAGGATATAGTAAAGCTTATAAATGACTTTAAAGACTATTATATATCGCATAATCAGCCCATTTATGAAAATCCCGCGCCCGGCAATAAAGAGGGCGGTATAACTACGCTTGAAGAAAAGTCGCTTGGCTGCATACAAAAAGGCGGGCATTGCGAGGTTGTAGACGTTCTGGCATATGGTGAGAAGGTGAAAAGCGCGGGACTGTCGCTGCTTTCATGCCCCGGAAACGACCCGGTGTCCATAACGGCGCTGGCTAGCTCAGGATGTCAGCTACTGCTTTTCACAACCGGCAGGGGCAACCCGCTTAGCAGCGTAATTCCTACTATAAAAATAGCTTCAAACAGCGATATGGCGAAGCGTAAGCACAACTGGATTGACTTTGACGCCGGTAGTCTTCTTAGCGACGCCGACGCTAAAACGCTTAGCGATGAGCTTTTTGATATGGTGATGGAATGCGCGAATGGGGAATACATAACCAAAAGCGAGCGAGCAGGTTATAAGGAAATAGGCATTTTTAAAGACGGTGTAACACTTTAATAAAATTATATATGAAATCTATCAATGCTTTAAAGGAGAACATAATGATTAACTTTGTATCAAACAGAGAAGTATATTTTGGCAATGACGCCATAAACAATATGCCCGCTATTTTAAAATGGTACGACAAGAAGAAGGTTTTTCTAGTAGTATACAGGGAAACCCCGACTTTTGTTCAGGACATCAAGCAGTTGCTAAACGAGGCAGAAGTGCCTTTTACAGTATACGTAGCGGGCAGCCAGGAGCCGGATCTCGATATTATAGATAAAGGCACCGAAATGTGCGTTAAAGAAAAATGTGATTCGGTTATAGCGGTCGGCGGTGGCAGTTCCATTGACGCGGCTAAAATGATGGCTATGATGGCCACAAATGGCGGATGCACTGAAAACTATCAGATAGACGGACGCGCCGTTACGCAGCAGCCGCTGCTCTTTATAGCGGTACCGACAACATCGGGAACGGGAGCCGAGGCGACAAAGGTAAGCGTTATATTTAATCAGCATAAGGGATATAAAAAAGCCGCTTACGACAACTCTATGATAGCGACATCAGTTATATTGGATCCTAAAATAACGGTAAGCCTGCCGCCTAAAAAGACGGCGGCAACCGGTATGGACGCCATAACTCACGCAATAGAATCATACACTTCGCTTAACGCGAACGTATTTTCAAAGATGTATTCACTAAAAGCTGTAGAACTGCTTTTCAAAAGCATGGTTAAGGCTTATGAGGAGCCGGAAAACTTAGAAGCGCGCGCCGATATGCTTTTAGGCAGCTATTTCGCGGGATTGGCTATATCGGCAGGCACCTGTCTTGCTCATATCGTAGGGCAGCCGCTGGGCGCTATATATGGCATACCGCATGGCGACGCTTGCGCTATATTCCTTATACCGTCCATGCGCATGAATAAAGACTACTGCCTCGATAAATATGCCGATATAGCGCGCGCTGCGGGTATCGACTGCGGTGGCAAGACGGATGAGGAGGCTTTCGACGCTCTTGTAGCGCTGCTTGAGGATATATCCGGCAAGATAAATGCGCCTTCAAAAGTGACGGACTATATAGAAAAAGAAAAAATCGACGTGGATTTCGCGGTTGAAAATGTAGCCACATCGATGGGACATATTAAGCATAACCCAAGGCCGGTAAGTCGTGAGGTTTTTAAAGAATTGCTGCTATCGGTAATGTAAATTAATAATAGCTATATGGCGGGCTGTCCCCGACGGTGATTTAGCCGTTTTGGGGACAGCGTCTTATTCGGCACAAAAAACGAATAAGGTAGTAGCGGCTTTAAAAGCCGCTCGCCGCGTTGACACGGGGAGACGGTTGCGTGCGGCTTGGAGCTGTTTTTGGCACAGATAAAGCCGCGTGAAAACTCAAAGAAGGAAGGTGTTCGCTAATGGAATTTGTAAGGGAGCGGGAGCTTGTAGGCAAAGTGCTGCCGGGCCGCATAATAACCAAAATTGTTGGCGGGGATTCGCCTATAAAAAGCAGCGCAATGTCGGTGGGCTACGGCATGTATTGCGAAGAGGCCGGGGTTATGGAGCCGCATTGCCATGCCGAGGAATCGGTATACATACTTGACCAAAAGGACGCTATCGTACGATACGGCGGCGATAAGGACAACTTGCTTTATAGTTTAAAACTTGAAAAGGATATGCTGCTGCATTTTGATGAAAACGAATGGCATGTATTTGAATACGAGCCGGGCGGCTTTCTTAAAATATTGTTTATATACGGAACCGGCGATCAGGTGCGTCCGGAAGATAAAAAATAAGCGCAGAAAGTGCTAGAATCAGCTCATACAGCCGTATTATATGGGTTTTACATACAATGCGGCTGTATGAAGATTTTGTTGTTGACAATTGGCATCTGATTTGGTAGAGTACTGTTAAATAGTTAAAAGCAATGACGGAGAGAAAAATATTTGGCAAGGCAAACGCGCGTAAACGCGCTCAGAGAGTCTGCGGTTGGTGTGAGCAGATGCCGGAAGAATATATAAATACACTCCAGAGCTGTTTTCCCGAAAGGCTGGGCTTAATAGGGAAATACGGGTGCCTCCGTTAATAGGCTAGGATTGTCGGATCCGAAATGAGCGGCAGTATATTACTGCAATCGGGGTGGTACCGCGGAAGTTGTCTTTCGTCCCTTGGCAAAGAGATTTGCCTTGTTGGATGGAAGGCTTTTTTGTTTCATCCCTTCCTTCACGGCGACTCCTTGATTCCGGCACACAATATTTAATTTTAAGGAGATTGTAATGGGAAACATAAGGCTTTTTTCAGGAGAACAGATACCACTCGAGATGCATAAGGTGCGCGTTGTACAAAAGCTTAACCTGCTGCCCGCCGACCAGCGCCAAAAGGCTATGGCCGAAGCCGGATACAACACCTTCCTGCTCAAAAACAGGGACGTGTTTATGGATATGCTTACCGATAGCGGCGTAAACGCGCTGAGCGACAATCAGATGGCGGCTATGATGCGCGCCGATGACAGTTATGCCGGTTCCGAAACATTTTTCCGACTCGAAAAAGTGCTTCACGACATCTTCGGTATGAAACACTTTTTGCCCGCTCATCAGGGCCGCGCCTGTGAAAACATAATTGCGCATACGCTTGTTAAGCCCGGCACCGTTGCTGTAATGAACTACCACTTTACCACCACCAAAGCGCTTATAACATACATGGGTGGCTCGGTAGAGGAGATTATAATTGACGAAGGCCTTAATGTTAACAGCGATTGCCTTTTCAAAGGCGATATGAATATCGACAAGCTTAAAGAGGCTATAGCACGTCTTGGCAAAGAAAAAATATGCTTTGTGCGTATCGAGGCGGGTACAAACCTTATAGGCGGACAGCCGGTATCCATGAAAAATCTTAAGGAAGTATCGGCGATATGCCGTGAGGCGGAGATACCGTTCGTTTATGACGCCAGTCTTCTTGCGGACAACCTGTACTTCATAAAGACGCGCGAAAGCGAATACGCTGATATAGATATACGCGACATAACAAAGGAACTAGGCGAGCTTTGCGATGTTATTTACTTCTCGGCGAGAAAACTTGGTTCTGCGCGCGGCGGCGCGATACTTACCTCGAACAAAGAGATCTTTACCAAAATGCGTGAATTCATACCGCTGTTTGAAGGCTTTATAACCTACGGCGGAATGTCGGTGCGCGAGATGGAAATGCTGGCGGTGGGTCTTGAGGAAACAATGGATATGTCGGTTATAGAGCAGACGCCGATTTTCGTTGAGGCTATGGTTAATGAATTCCTCGCTAAAGGCGTTCCTGTAGTAACGCCGGCAGGCGGCCTTGGCTGCCATGTAAATGCGCTTAATTTCTGTGAGCATATTCCGCAGAAGGAGTATCCGGCGGGTGCGCTGGCGGCGGCGGTGTTTATTGCCGGAGGCGTGCGGCCTATGGAGCGCGGCACAATGTCGGAGCAGAGGAACCCCGACGGGAGCGAGCATCTTGCCGAGATGGAATTGGTGCGGCTGGCTGTGCCAAAGCGGGTGTTCACGCTGTCTCAGGTGAAGTACGCAGTCGATAGGATTTCGTGGCTGTATGAAAACCGCGAGCTTATAGGCGGGCTTAGGTTTGTTGAGGAGCCGAGTGTACTAAGATTCTTCTTTGGACGCCTTGAGCCGATAGGCGATTGGCCGGAGAAATTGGTTAAGAAGTTCCAGGATGACTTTGGTCATGATATGTAATGGTTAATTCCGTATATAAAATATAAAGATTTAAGCCGCCTTTTATATAAGAGGCGGCTTTTAACAAAGAAACCGGAGGCGCTTTGCCTCCGGTTTTAAACTAAACGAATTTATTTTCCGAGCAGTTCGGTTATTTTCTTAGCGACCTTATCACCGCTAAGGCCGTAATAATCGACAAGCTCGTCATACGGGCCGGTATTTTTGGCGCCCTCTGGAACGGCGATAGGGAAGAACTGCACGCCGGATGAATTAAGCGCCAGTACTCGGGCTACCGCGTCACACAGTCCGCCGGTTGGAATATGCTCTTCTAGAGTAACGATGAGCTTTGATTTTTTGGAGTGTTCCAGTACCGCCTCTTCATCAAGCGGCTTTACTGTAAGCATGTTTACGACAGCCGCTTTTATGCCGTTTGAGCGCAAAATCGTTTCGGCTTTAACCGCCTCGCTTACGCTGGGGCCGTAGGCAAATATTGAAACGTCCAGCTCGCCGTCCTGCGTCTGTACGACTTCGGCCTTTGTAAGGCTCAGATTGCGCTGCTCCGACGGCTTGAAGAAGGGGCGTTTTTGCCGCGGCATTCTGATATAAACAGGGCCTTCTATAGCTAGAGACTGCTCTAACGCGAATTCAACTTCATCAGCATCGCCGGGGGCGAATATCGTTAGGTTTGGAACGGTACGCATAAGCGCTATATCCTCTATGGCTATATGCGTTGAGCCGAGGGTAGAATAGGCAAGGCCGCCGCCCGAACCAACTATTTTTACATTAGTGTCCATATATCCAATGTCATCGCGTACCTGCTCGAACGCGCGCATTGTAAGGAAGGGATTTATAATTACCAATACCGGTATAAAGCCCTGGCGCGACATGGCGGCGGTTAGGGAAACGGCGTTCTGCTCGCTTATTCCCACCTCGACACTGCGCTCGGGGAAGGTAGTGAAAAACGACTTAAGGCCGCCGCCTGACGCCGAGTCGCAAGAAACGGCGATTATGCGTTCATCAGCTTTGCCTAGTTCTACCAGTTTTGCTTCAAATGCTGCGCGGGGATCTGTTGTTGCGCTCATTAAGACCACCTCATCTCTTTTTCGCTCAATTCGTCCAAAGCGGCTTTGCCTTGTTCGGCATTGGGATGCCAATGATGATACCTAAGATCACCTTCAAGCATCGAAAGGCCTTTGCCCTTTATAGTTTTGGCAACTATAAGCGACGGCTTTCCTTCTTCAAACGGAGCTTTGGAGAGCGAGTCGTATATTTGGCCTACATCATGGCCGTCTATTGAGGTAACAGACCATCCGAAGGCGCGGTAGCGATCCTCAAATGACGAGGGGTAGCATATATCTTTTGTGCATGCGTTTATTTGCAGCGTGTTCTCGTCGATTACGGCGATAAGATTATCGAGCCTGTTATGCGCGGCAAAAGCCGCCGCTTCCCAGTTGCTGCCTTCACCCTGCTCGCCATCACCCATTATGACGTATGTCTTATAAGCCTTGCCCTGCATTCTGGCGGCGAGGGCGTAGCCGCAACCGAGCGGCAGTCCGTGGCCTAAAGAGCCGGTTGAAAAGTCTATGCCGGGCAGCTTTGAGGCATCGGGATGGCCGGGAACGTTGGAATTAAGCTCGTTATATGTAAGGAAAACGGATTCGTCTATAACGCCTAGACCGGCAAGCCCACTATAAAGCGCAAGGCATTTATGGCCGGCGCTTAATATAAGCTTGTCTCTGTCTATGGGGTTGTTGGGGTCAAAGTCCATAATCGCTTCATAAAGCACGGATATTATATCCATAACGGATAGCGCGCCGCCGGCGTGACCTTCGCCGTTTCTTACGATTGTTTTTATAATGCGGCTGCGTGCCTCGAAAGCACTCTTTTCAAGCTGTTCACGATTAAAAGGTTTCATATCGATGCTATTCCTCCATAGCCTTAATAAGCGCAACCTTCTGCGCCGACGCCGATTTTTCATCAAACTCAAGCGACAGCCAGAGTTTTACCAGCGTTTCGCATGTTTTTTTGCCGATTACCAACGCGCCCATGCAAAGCACGTTGCTGTTATTTGAAAGTATTGAGCGTTCTGTGGAATATACGTCGTGGCAAACGGCAGCATAGCAGCCTTTTACTTTATTAGCGGCTATAGCCATGCCTATGCCGGTGCCGCAACAGAGAATGCCCCTGTCGCATTCGCCGGAGGCTACAAGCGTTGCCACCTCTTTGGCATAGTCGGGGTAGTTGGCGGGCGAGGTGTCGTTTGTGCCTACATCTACAAATTCATGTTCGGGAAAGGTGTTTACAATCAGGTTTTTAAATTCTAAACCGTGCTGGTCGTTTCCAATGGCGATTTTCATAGTTCTTCATTCCTTTCACTTTTCATAATAAGGTGTCAATACGCTAACTTATATATACATGATAGTACACTCAAGACTAGGCTGTCAATACGAAAGAAGCTATATATAAACGCGGCGCTATTTTATGCGGAAAATCGAATGTTTAGGGCATTAGATAATTGTTAAACGTAAGTTC
>JBMNTP010000004.1:0-83474 GCA_050945795.1 Christensenellales bacterium
AAGGGTTTTATTGATGAAAGACTGAATACATCGATGGAATCGCTTAGAAAAAACGACGCCGACTACAGACATATGACAAAACAATTATCGACATTGCTTGATAAGGTTGAAAACCTGACTACAGCAAATGAAGAAGAGAAAACATATGTGGACGAATATCTAAAAGTCAAATTTGATATTCAGGCGAAAGAAGAACCTGTCTTTTATGCACAGGGATTTTCTGACGCTATACGCTTTCTGAGATATTTTGACTTGTTATAATGGGAATAGCGGAATTCATTGATTGCATTGAAAAACGACAAAAGCGCCGACCAAGGGATTACCTTGACCGGCGCTTTTATGATTTCTATGTTTTATACTCGTTTTGTGGGAGGAGATACACGGTGGAACCCAAATCCGCAAAAGAATAGAAAGTATCAAAAAAGCCCGTTGTTACGGGCTTTTTGGGGTGCCGATACAATTCGGCACCTGACTTTGGTGGTCTGTACTGGACTCGAACCAGCGACCCCTGCGATGTGAACACAGTGCTCTACCAACTGAGCTAACAGACCGGGTGAAGAATATTTTAACGTATAGAGGCCAAAAAATCAATACGCCTTGTTAAAAACGGAGGTCATATGCTTCTTATATTTATACGGACATTAGTGCTTATTGGATCAGCCATGGGCATAATGCGGTTAATGGGCAAAAAGGAAATAGGACAGTTGCAGCCATATGAGCTGGTAATAGCAATATGCATAGCCGACCTGGCGGCGGCTCCGGCGTCAAATACCGGCGTGCCGTTGCTGTACGGCATTATTCCCATGTTAGGCCTTTTGATAATACATTCGCTCCTTACCTTCGCCTCTATTAAAAGCCCGCTACTGCGCAAGCTTATAAACGGCAAGCCTAGCATTGTAATAAATAAAGGCATAATAGATGAGGCGGAGCTTAGAAAGCTGGGGTATAACCTTAACGACCTTATGGAGCAGCTTCGTATGAAAGAGGTGTTTGATATACGCGACGCCGAATTCGCGATACTGGAGCCTAGCGGCAATCTAAGCGTTATGAAAAAAAGCGATCCGGAAACCAACCTGCCCGCGGCGCTTATTTTTGACGGCAAGCCGCACCTTAAAACAACCGGCAACTCAAATATAGATGAAAAATGGCTGGACGGCCAGGTGCGCCGCGCCGGTTTTACCGGAATTTCGTCCGTTTTTTACGCTAGCCTTGACGATACCGGAACGCTATTTATGCAGGGCAAAATACCGGACAACCGCTCAGTATTTCTAAAAACAAAGGAGCAGGCATATGACGCGTAATTTGATAACAATTATACTTGCCCTTTTGCTGGCGTTCTTGTTTATATGGTGGACATCCTACCTCGACAGAGTTGTAGGCGATATGACCGGCTACACAGGAGCAATATACGAAGCCGCTATGGACGGCGACAACGAGGAAGCCATGAACCTTGCGCGGCGGCTCAATGAATACTGGGATAATGAAAGCGCGACAATGCACGCCTTGGTTGACCATACGCTTGTAGAAAGCGTCAAAACACTTATTGACGACTGCCTTATGCTGGCGTATACAGAATCTGATGAGTTGCCTATGAAGGCGATGGAGCTGGATAAGCGCATGAAACATATAAAAGACAGCGAGTATATAAGCTTCGCCAATATTTTTTAACATACGCCATTAACGCCCCGCCCTTTTACTTAAAGCCAAGAGATGATATAATTATATCGAACTAAACGAATCCGCCGGCAAAGTAAAGGCCGCGGGTCTTTTAATTATTTTGGTATCATATGTTTTAAAAAATTTGGAGGTGCTTTTTATGCTCTATCTTTCCGTTGATTTTGGTACTTCGTCCGTAAAAATATCCGTTGCCGATGATAACTGTGTTACTCTGCAATCGGCAAAAAGAGAATATCCTTACATAATGCTGCCGGGTGAAAAGGCGGAACTCGACCCCAAAGCGCTTATGTCGGCCTTTTATGAAGCGGCGCAGGAGCTTGATCCGGAGCTACGCTCAAAAGTGGAATTTCTCTGCTATGATACCTTCTCCCCCTCCCTCGTTCTTATGGACGAGCAGGGCGATCCGCTTTATAATATAGTAACTCACCTTGACCGCCGCAGCCGTGCGCAGTCAACATATATAGATAATAATATAGGCCGCGATGAATTCCTCTCTATAACAGGTGTTTATCCCTTTACCGGCGGCGTATCCGCTACAACGCTGCTATGGTTTAGCCAGAACAGCCCCGAACTTTTAAATAAAACCCATCGCCTCGGCCACCTTCCGACATTCATACACAAACAGCTTACCGGCGAATGGGCGGTAGACCTTGTAAACGCTTCTATGATCGGCCTTTATAAAACCACAACGCAGGGCGGGTGGGCATACGAGCTTATTAAGGAACTGGGCTTTAAGCGCGAATGGTTCAGCGATATTGTAAACCCCGGCGAAACACTTGGCAATCTGCTTCCGCATATGGCGGAGCAGCTCGGCGTACCGGCGGGAATACCGGTATCTATGGGCACAAACGACGCGGCATCAGCTCATCTCGGCGCTGGAAACAGCACAGCCGGCCGCATTATGAACACTGCGGGCAGCAGCGAAATGGTGACAATACTTACAGATAAGCCGGTAACAAATCCTAAATATTACTTAAGAAACGCCGCACTGCCCGGTCTTTGGCAGATATACGCCACCACAGCCGGCGGTTTCGCGGTTGACTGGTTCTACGCGCAGTTCTGCCGGGAGATGCCTAAAGAGCAGTTCTACGGCGAGTATTTTAGAAGCTGCCTCGATCTTACGAAAGGCAACCCCGTAACATTTATGCCGTATCTAGCCGGCGACAGGCAGAGCCTTAGGAAAAAGCGCGGCGCATGGAACGGGCTTACGCTGACATCAACACGCGAGCAAATGCTGGCGGCGCTGCTGCAAAGTATGCAGGGCGTGCTGTATACTGCTATAAAGTCGGCGGAAAAGATACTGCCGCTTGATAAGGTTATAAAAGTGGCGGGCGGACTTACAACACCGGAGTATATAGACCTTAAATCGAGGGTTATGAAAGGCTATTCGTTTGAAATAGTCGATGATTGCCCGATAAAAGGAAATATAAAGCTGGCGCAGCGGTATATGTCCAAATAATATTAAGCAAATCAAAAGCGCGGCCGCAATATAGCAGCCGCGCTTTTTTATATAAAGCTTAATCTTTTTAGATCATGCCTTCCGCCTTGAATATTTCTTTTATTTCCGCCTTTAGCTGATCGCTTATAGGCGCGAGAGGGCGGCGGGGATATCCGCCCGCCAGGCCTGCAACATCCATAGCCGCCTTTGTAGCGGGGATTGAACCACGGCTTGATACCGCGCGGGATACTCTGCGTATCTTCTCATAATACTCAAACGCCTCGTTATACTGCTTTTTGTTCATAAGGTCGTATAACTTCCAGCTTTCGTTCGGGAATATATTGGCCAGCGATATAATGCCACCCGCCGCTCCGTTTATCATAGCAGGTATAAAGAAGTTTATAGAGCCTGCCAATACTGCGAAATCATTAGGTAGGTTGAACAAATATCCGTCTACCGTTGCGGCGCTGCCGGAATCCTTTACGCCGGCAATATTGCCATGCTGCGCCAGCTTTTTCACAAGCGAATTGCTAAGCACTATGCCGCCGGAAAACTGCGGCGCATTGTAAAGCAGACACGGCTTTGATACCGCGTCGGCTACGTCGCTAAAATACGTCTCAAGAACGGCGTCCGTCATCTGAGATTTAAAGTAGCAGGGCGAAAGCAGCGTTATAAAATCGGCGCCGAGTTCTTCTGCTTCTTTGGCTATCATTATAGTTTCAAGTGTAGATTCAGCTATGCAGCCCACCATTACTCTTTGATGCGCGCCTTTGCCGTTTATTATTATTTCCAGCACCTTGCGCTTTTCTTCCGGCAACAACGACTTGTTCTCGCCGTTAGAGCCGAGCGCCAGATATCCCTCCATGGGAGAGGCGGCATAAGTCTTCATGTTTTCTTTAAGGCCGTCATAATCCACATTGCCCTTTTCATCAAAAGGCGTGTTTATGGGGGCGAAAACGCCGCGCAGCGTTTCTTTTATTGATGCTTTATCCATAACTCATTCTCCTTATAATATATAACTTTTTTACGGCATAAGGCCGATGGCGGCAAAACTACTTTATGTACATTCCGCCATCCACGCTCAGGCACTGTCCGGTGACATAGCGCGCCATATCCGAAGCGAAGAAAAGCAGTGTGTCGGCAACTTCATCAGGCGTAGCGACTCTGCCCATAGGAATCTCTTCAACGCTGTATACGAAATCAGGTGTGTTTATCATGCCGGTATCGGCGAGTCCCGGTGCTATGCAGTTAACGGTAACGTTATGCTTGGCTCCGGCCTTAGCGAAGGATTTTGTAAGCGATATAACGCCCGCCTTTGATACCGAATAAGCGGGATTTGTGCGTATGCCGCCGACCAGCCCTGCTATAGACGCTATATTTACAATCCTGCCATACTTTTGCTCAATCATCATATTAAGCGCGTCTCTTGAAAACAGCAGCACACCTTTTGTATTGACATTGATGATTTTATCCCATCTGTCAAGCTGCATTTCAAATAAGCTGTCGGTACCCGTTATTCCGGCGGCGTTTATAAGTATATCGAGCCGTCCGTAGTTTTCTTTTAAATGCTTGTATACCGCGTTTACATCGTCTTCACTCGAAACGTCTGTTTTCATGAAATGACACGCGCTGTTTTTCTCAACGGCTTTTATAGTGTCCGCTGCCTTAGTTTCGTCCATATCGATTACATAAACGGCTTTGGCTCCGTTTTCGGCTAGCTTTATTGCTATAGCTGCGCCAATTCCTCCTGCCGCTCCCGTTACAATAGCTACCTTATCCTTAACAAGCTGCATAAAAATTCCTTCCTTTCCGCCAAACATACCGCCGCGCAATTAGCGACGGATTAAAACTGATATAAGTTAAAACGCCGCAGAAGCTACGCGCCTCCGAGGCGTTGCTCACTAACTGGCTAGCCGATGGATGTCAGTATTATTTATCTTTGTACCCTTCCGGATCCGTCGCCGCCGGCAAGCTGTTTTACCTCGCTAACGCTTACCATGTTGTAATCGCCTTCTATGCTCTGCTTGAGACAGGAAGCGGCGGTAGCGAAATCTATTGCTGATTGCGGATCGTATCCGTTTAGGAAAGAGTATATAAGTCCGGCTCCAAAGCTGTCACCGCCGCCTACTCTGTCAACTATCTGTATTTCATAGTTGCTCGATGCCATATAGTATTCCTTACCGTCATAAAGCATCGCCGACCATTTGTTTACGCTGGCGGATATGGATGTACGCAGCGTTATCGCTACATGCTTAAAGCCAAATCTCTCAACCAACTTCTGAGCAACCTGCTGGTATCCATCATGGCTGAGCTTTCCGCCTGTTATATCGGTCGCGTCGGCCTTTATGCCGAATACATCGCCGGCATCCTCTTCATTGGCTATGCAAAGGTCAACGTACGGCATAAGCTCCGCCATGACCTGTCCGGCTTTTTCACGCGTCCAAAGCTTTTTGCGATAGTTAAGGTCGCAGGAAACGGTTATGCCTTTTTCCTTTGCCTTTTTAAGAGCTTCTTTGCATATGGCGGTAGCTGTCTCGCCGAGCGCCGGGGTTATGCCGGTAAAGTGGAACCATTTAACGCCGTCAAATATTTTATCCCAATCGAAGTCTTCCGGCTGCGCTGTAGCTATAGCGGAATCGGTTCTGTCGTATATAACCTTGCTGGCCCTTTGGGATGCGCCCTTTTCAACATAATAAACGCCAACCCGCTCGCCGCCGCGCACTATCAAAGAGGTATCAACGCCGTATCTTCTAAGCGAGTTTATAGCCATCTGCCCTATCTCATGCTCTGGGAATTTGGTAACGAAAGCAGCGTCAATGCCGAGGCCCGACAGCCCAACAGCGACATTGGCCTCCCCGCCGCCAAACGTAGCTACAAACGATTCGCACTGCACGAAACGCTGATATCCCGGAGGCATAAGCCTCAACATTAATTCTCCAAACGTAACAACTCTAGCCACTTTAATACTCCTCCTTATTGTCTTTATATTTTGACGCGCAGTTCATGTTTCGCGCGTCTGCTTGCGTTTTGAATACAAAAATTAGCTTTACTTTGCTACCGGCTTATTGAGCGCATACCTTACCGGTTTTCCGAGCGTAAAGTTTACCGCTTCTTCCGCCGTCTTGCGTTTCAGCTCAAGCGATGCTTCTTCTGAATACCATGCCATATGCGGCGTGCAGAGGAAGTTTTCATGCCTGAACAGCGGATGGCTTAAATCTGCCGGCTCTTTTACCATAACGTCAAAGCCGGCTCCGGCGATAAGCTTTTGCTCAAGCGCTCTATCAAGCGCTTCTTCATTTATTATGCCGCCCCTTGATGTGTTTAATATAAATACATTGGGTTTCATCTGCTTAAACTCGGCATCGCCTATAAGGTCTTTAGAAAACTCGAGCGGGCAATGCACCGATATAATGTCGGATGTCTTTATAAGCTCATCAATGCTTACCATTTTTATATAGTCGGGGATGGGTATGCCTATCTTAACGGCGTAATCGTCAGTAGCTATTACATTAAAGCCTATAGCATGCATTTTCTCTGCGAAAGCCTGGCCTATCCTGCCCACGCCTACTACGCCGACCGTCTGCTCGGAATATCTGTAAATGGGAAGGGAGGGCGAATAATCCCAGCCTACTGTTTTAGTATGATTATTCATAAGAACTATTTTTCTTGTCAGCGCGTACATAAGCGCTACAGTATGGTTTGCAACCTCTTCAAAGCCGTAATCCGGCACATTGCAAACAAGGACGCCATGCTTTGTGGCGGCGTCTATATCTATGTTGTTAACGCCAACGCCGTAGCGCACTACAATCTTAAGCTCCGGCAATGCCGCTATAACTTTTTCGGTTATAGGAGCGTACTGTATCATGAGCGCGGTAGCCCCCTGGCATTTCTCTATTACGGCGTCCTCTGTACGGCATTGCACCCATTCATAAGGTATGCCGCTCGGATCAAGAACCGATTTTTCCACCTCAATACTAACATGATCCAAATCTGTAATAAAAATTTTAGCCATATTTACCTCCAAATATTTTTTAGAACCTACCAAAATAATATTCTCCCGTTGAACCGCCCCGCCCTTGCTTAGCATACGGAGCGGCAAACGGAACCGTGTATAAACATACCGGATTGAGTATTTATATTCAGCAAAATCCGCTTTCCCAGCCCGGTTTTTTTACGAGCCGCGGTTATACACGGATAATAACACGGGCATATTGAGGTAGTCAACACGGGTTTGGCGTCAACTCGTTGATAAGAAGCAGGTTTTTACCGTTTTTACCGGCTTAACGAAGCGCGCGTTTCGCCTAGCGAAATAGCACTTCATCAGGCCATATATCGCTTATTCCCAGGGATGTATAATTACTTTAAGCGCTCTGCCGCTCCTCGCTTCTTCAAATGCATCCTCCCAGCGCGTCATGGGATAAACGGAGGAGGTAAAGGACTCAAGCTTTACTTTTCCTCTCTTTATCATGTCAAGACACCGCATCCAGCTTATATTGTCGGAGCTGAAACTGTAAATGAAGCTTACCGCCTTAAGCACCGCTTTCGCCCACGGCACCGCTACATCTCCGGCGGGCAAACCTATCGCACACAGCCTGCCGTTTTTCTTAAGCATATCAAGTCCGTTTACAATAGCTGACGGCGCTCCGGCAAGATCTACAACCACATCCGCGCCTTCTCCGCCGGTAAGCTCTAATATCTCTTTCGCTGCGTCTGTTCTGCCTGCGTTTATAAACTTCTCGGCACCGAATTTTATAGCCATGGCGGCGCGTTCTTTTTCATCTACATCCATGCCGGTGACAAACACCCGCGACGCTCCCGCCGCCAATATCATCTGAATAGATATAAGCGACATAGGCCCGCAGCCGAGCACCACAACAGTTTCGCAAGGGTTGATTTTAGCGCGCTCTAGTATAGCGTAAGCACATATGCCCATAGGCTCAACAAGCGCCGCCTCATCAAACGATACCTCGTCGGGTATTATATGAAGCAGCGACTCATGAACTTTTATATAATGCGCAAAAGCGCCCTCGCTAAGGTATCCCGGCGACCTTTTGGACGGGCAAAGATGCCGCCGTCCGGATAGGCAAAAAGAGCATTTCCCGCACGCGTTAACATGCTGCTCGCCTATGACCCTGTCTCCCGGCTTAAAACGGCTCACCCTCTCGCCCACCTCAGCTATAGAGCCCGAGTATTCATGCCCCATTATTACAGGCGGGTCGTATATGAAATGATCGTCCTGTATTTTAATATCTGTTCCGCATATTCCGCAGGCTTCCACCCGCACCAGTACTTCCTCCGGTCCCGGTACCGGCTTTGGCATATCCATAAGACGGACATTGCCGGCGCCCTTGGCGTATTTAACCAACGCTTTTATAATGCACACCCCCTAATGCTTATATAGGAAGGGCAATATTGCCCTTCCTTACTATGCCACGTCAGCAGCTTTTTACGCTTTGCTCAACGTCATATTCAAAATGTAGTTTTATTTTATTTCCCCTAAAAAGAACTATAGAATATTCATAAGCCTTGCCGCTCCTATCGAATATCAAATCCTCCAGCTTTAAAAGCGGAGATTTGGACGGCAGATTTAGTAGCTTTTCCTCCTCCTGCGTTGACGCGGTGGATTCCAAAGTTTCTTTGACTTTATCCATTGTAAGCCCGTATTTGTTCTCAAGCAATACGCAAAGCTGCTCCGATTCGAGCATCTCTCCAGTAAAACCCGGGCAGTAGGCCGCCGGAAGATATGTTCTATGTATGCTTAGAGGAGTTTTCTTTATATACCTGAGCCGCTCAATATAATAAACCTCATCCCCGCGCGCTATGCCCAGCGTATCCGCTACTTTATCCGGAGCCGGCATGGTGCTAAAATTCGTCAGCTTGGTAGACGTTTCATATCCCATCTCCTCAAGCTGCTCTCGTATGCCCATATAAGCAAGCGGCCTTGTGCTTATTTTATTTTCAGCTACAAAAGTGCCTTTGCCCTGCACCCTGTAAAGCAGCCCCTCTTTTACAAGCGCGGTGATAACAGATCGCACCGTCATACGGCTAACTCCGTATATCCTGCTCATTTCGTTTTCGGAGGGTATCATGCTATCGGGCGGCCATTCGCCCTGCTGTATAGAGGTGCGCAGTAATTCTTCGAGCTGTATATATAAAGGTATGGGGTTGTTGCGCTCAAGCATTATAAATCCTCTTTTTCTTAATCGATGTGTAAAAACCATATTGCTTCGTATCGTTAGCAAGAAACGCCGGGGCATTTCCCGGCGGCATCTGCTTTGCCGTTTTAATCCGGCCTTATAAATATATTAATACTCCCGTTAAAGGCTGTCAAACCTTTGTTGGCCGTATATGCCCAAACAGGCATATACGGCCACAAATACGTTTTTATCTGTTAAATTTAATTTTTAGCTCATGCCCTGTGCCGCGTTCATAAACCGCCTCTGGTACGATACAACCTGGTTGGTCGATGTAAACCTGGCGAGGTAATTAGGCTCGGCTGTTATAACAACCTTGTCGTTCATGCCCTGGAATTCCGGCTCTGTGAGCAGCTTATCAATGTCAGGATAGTTGTAGTCGCCCTCCATGCTGCATATTATAAGCCTGGTATCTTCCATGTTGCAGTTGCGCATAACGCGCAGATTATGCCTTATGCCGTCGAGTCCGTCGAAACCTTCTTTGTTATCGAGCTGACGGTATTTTACTATATCCCTGCCCTTTTTAAGCACGTCGATAAGATCCATATCAGCGTTTGACGGGGCAAGATAGTCGTTTGCCAACATGAAGTCGCGCATTGCCTTTATGTGCGAGGAATCATGCGTAGCATCGTAGAAGCCTATCAGCTGATTCATAGCCTCTGTCTGCTTGCCGCGATGGCGTATAAAGCTGTTTATGAAATACGGGCGGGCCTGCAGCGCCATCTGCGTCTGGTAAGGCTCAAACATAAGAGTGAAGTTCACCCTGTATCCGTTCTCATGCATCATAAGCGCCAGGTTATGGCCTCTTAGCGCGTCCTCTGTTGTCGGCGCGTCAAACTGCGCGGACAGCCTCTTGTCACCTTGCAGCAGTTCATTTACGTTTTTAGCGTTAACCGAGCCAGTGTGCGGCACTTTTATAACTACTCTGTACTTTGAGAATATCTCACGGAATTTCGCCGCCTCTTCAAGCAGCGCCGACATCGATTCCTCAAACGGGTTGTTCAGCTCAACGCTGACATCGCAGCCGGGTCCGAGTATTCTTGCCAGTTCAATCATAACCTCGTCGCGGGTCTTATACTTGCCGCCTACGTTGGCTTTAGGGTTGTTTATAAAAAGGTCGTATATTATTCCGGGGTTGCAGGTAAGGTTGGCTATAAGATTTTTGATAGGCGCAACCTCATACGGATTAGCGCTGTCCGCCGAGAAAAGAAGATTCGTCGGCCGCTTTATGCCGTTTTTGTCATAGGATATATCACGAACGAGATCTACCCTTAAAACGCCGCCCGCCTCTACCACCATTTCGGGGCGGAAACCTGCGGGAGTTTCGCCTTCAGGCGTTTTAAAAGTATCTATTACATCACGGAACCTTTCCGTAACTCCGACATACTTTATAACGCCGTTCAAGCTTAGAAAGTCGGATAGTTCAACCGGGAAATCCAAAGTCCTGTTCACAAAAGCTTCTTCGCCGCGCACATATTCCGCCGCGCCCGGCCCCACCAATGAACGTATATTGGTTTTTACAGCCATTTTCATAACCCTCCATTTTCTGGTTTAAAATTCATACTTACTTGTATATACATCTTAGCACATGGCGCAACGCCCGTCAACATAATTTTCCTTAAATTTTTGTTATTTACGCCGCCGTTAAAACCGGTGTCCCGCCAGCGCTTTTTTAAGATATACGCCGGTATAACTGTCCTCGCACTGCGCCACCTGCTCCGGCGTACCTGTGGCTACAACGCTGCCGCCCATATCGCCGCCTTCCGGCCCAAGGTCTATAATATAATCGGACGTCTTTATTACATCGAGATTATGCTCTATTACAATTATGCTGTTGCCGCCTTCGGCCAGGCGCTGGAGTATCAATATCAGCCGTCGCACATCGTCTGGATGCAGGCCGGTTGTCGGCTCGTCCAATATATACATAGTACGGCCGGTGCTTTTGCGGCTAAGCTCGGTAGCCAGTTTTACCCGCTGCGCCTCGCCGCCCGACAGCGTTGTAGACGCCTGCCCAAGCTTTACATATCCCAGCCCCACATCTACCAGCGTCCTTAGTTTTTTCTCTATAGACGGCAGGTTTTTAAAGAATTCCGCCGCCGTGTCAATAGTCATATCCAGCACATCGAATATGTTTTTGCCTTTGTATCGCACTTCCAGCGTTTCCCTGTTATACCGCTTACCGCCGCATACTTCACAAGGCACATAAACATCGGGCAGAAAATGCATCTCTATTTTTATTATGCCGTCTCCGGTGCACGCCTCGCACCTCCCGACCTTTACGTTAAAGCTGAATCTGCCGTTTTTATATCCCCTCGCCCTAGCGTCAGGAGTGCCGGCGAAAACCGCCCTTATAAGGTCGAATACGCCGGTATATGTAGCGGGGTTTGAGCGCGGCGTTCTGCCTATCGGCGACTGGTCTATCAGTATAACCTTATCAAGATGCTCAAGGCCGGTTATAGACTTGGCCTTGCCGGGGCTGGTTCTCGCCCTATTTAAATCCCGCGCCAGTACTTTATAAAGTATCTGGTTTACCAGGCTGCTTTTTCCGCTGCCGGATACGCCTGTAACGCAGGTTATAACGCCGAGCGGGAAGGCAACGTCTATGCCCTTTAAGTTGTTTTCCGCCGCCCCCACAACTTTAAGCCACTTTCCGTTGGGCTGCCGCCGCTCTGACGGCACCTCTACATTTTTCTCGCCGCTTAGATACTGCCCCGTAAGCGATTCGGGGTTTTTCATTATCTCCTCAACTGTTCCCTGCGCAACAATCCTGCCTCCCCTTTCACCGGCTAAAGGCCCTATGTCAAGCACATGGTCGGCGCTCATTATAGTCTCCTCGTCATGCTCTACTACAATAAGCGTATTTCCTATATCCCTAAGGTTTTTTAGCGTTTTTATAAGCTTTGCGTTGTCGCGCTGATGCAATCCTATGCTCGGCTCATCCAATATATATAGAACGCCTACAAGCCCGGTTCCTATCTGTGTAGCCAGTCTTATTCTCTGCGCCTCGCCGCCCGAGAGGGTGGAAGCGTTTCTTGCCAGAGTTAAATATCCAAGACCCACATCGAGAAGAAACCCCAGTCTTGAATCAATCTCCTTTATTATGCGCTCGGCTATCATAGCGTCCTTTTGACCGAGTTTTAAAGAAGTTAAAAAGCTTCGGCTTTCCAGCACCGGCAGCTCGCACACTTCGGTTATATTCATGCCGCCAACGGTAACGCCCAGCACCTCCGGCTTTAACCTTTTACCGCGGCATGACGGGCATTCAACATTTTTCATATATCCGGACAGCTCTTCTTTCATAGCGTCCGATTGCGTTTCACGAAACCTTCTTTCAAGGTTTGTCGCGACGCCTTCAAAATGCGTGTCGAAAAAGCCGCTGCCGTAATCACGTGAGTACTCAACGCGGATTTTATCTCTCCCCGAACCGTATAGCAATATGTTTATAACGCTCTCAGGTAGCTCCTCGACAGGCACGTCGAGTGAAAAGCCGTAATGCTCAGACAACGCCTTAAGATACATGCCGGCCATGCTGCCCTTTTCGGCTGTATTCCAGCCGCTTATATGTATCGCGCCTTTATTAAGCGATTTCTTTTTATCCGGTATAATGCAAGCGGCGTCAATTTTTAGCATAGTGCCTATGCCCGAGCATTCGGGACACGCGCCAAACGGACTATTGAAAGAAAACATGCGCGGGCTAAGCTCTTCCATGCTTATACCGCAGTCGGCGCAGGCGTAGCTCTGGCTAAACAGCCTTTCCTCTCCGGTATCAGCGTTTTGCACCAACACCAGCCCGTCGGCGTTTTCGAGCGCCGTCTCAACGCTGTCGTATATGCGCTGACGCGCCTCCGGCTTTACAACTATCCTATCTACTACTATCTCAATAGAGTGCTTCTTAGTCTTTTTCATTTCGACGGGCGTTCCCGCCTCTATCATTTCGCCATCGAGCCGCACCCTTACAAAGCCCTTTTTGGCTATATCCTCCAGCAGCTTTTGAAACTCGCCTTTGCGCCCCCTTACAACCGGCGCCATTATAATACACCTTGTCCCCTCGCCCATAGCGGCTATGGCGTCGGCAATCTGATCAACCGCCTGCTGCTCAATAAGCTCTCCGCATTTTGGACAGTGCGGCAAACCTATGCGCGCGTACAAAAGGCGCAGATAGTCGTAAATCTCTGTAACCGTGCCTACCGTTGAGCGGGGGTTATGACTGGTCGTCTTTTGATCGATTGATATAGATGGCGAAAGCCCTTCTATATAATCGATATCCGGCTTGTCCATCTGTCCTAAAAACTGCCGCGCGTATGACGACAGCGACTCAACATACCTGCGCCGCCCTTCGGCGTATATGGTATCGAAGGCGAGCGATGACTTGCCGCTTCCGCTGATGCCTGTGAAAACTATGAGTTTATCGCGCGGCAGCTCAACGTCAATGCTTTGGAGGTTGTTCTCCCTCGCTCCCTTTATAAATATACTGTTTTTCAAAAAAATCTCCCCATTATACTGTAAACGCTCTCGCCTGCCGACGGCAAATGGCGCTATCGTTTAAATCTTCTCTTTTTGCCGGCAAAACCGCGAGTACCCTTTTTGTCCGGCTTTTTGCCCTGCAAAGTAAAAAGCGTATCACGCAGCTTTGCCGCCGTTTCAAAATCCAGCTCCAAAGCCGCCTGACGCATCTGCGCTTCTATTATCTGCATCTTTTTGCCCAGCTCCTCCGGCGGCAGCGTTTCGCCCTCCGGCCTTCTGGTTATTTCAATAAGCCCACGCACAGCCTTCTCGACCGAACGCGGCGTTATGTTATTTTCCTTGTTATACAGCATCTGTTTTTCGCGGCGGCGCTCCGTCTCGCCCATCGCCCTTGCCATGCTGTCGGTGATGTTATCGGCATACATAATAACGCGCCCTTCGACGTTTCTCGCCGCCCTGCCCACCGTCTGTATAAGCGAAGTCTCGCTCCTGAGAAAACCTTCCTTATCGGCGTCAAGTATGGCTACAAGAGCCACCTCCGGCAGGTCAAGCCCTTCTCTTAGAAGGTTTATGCCGACCAACACATCAAACTCCCCTGTCCTTAAATCCCGCACTATTTCCATGCGCTCTATAGTCTCAATATCGCTGTGCATATACCTAACGCGTATGTCGGCGGCGGCAAGATAGTCGGTAAGGTTTTCCGCCATCTTTTTTGTAAGCGTTGTTACAAGCACACGCCAACCCTTTTCCGTAACATCGCGTATCTCCGCCATAAGGTCGTCAACCTGCCCCTTAGCCGGCTTTACAGTTATTATGGGGTCTACCAGCCCCGTCGGCCTTATTATCTGCTCCGCGAAAACGTCGGCGCGCTCCTTCTCATACTTTGCCGGCGTTGCGCTTACATAGAGTATCTGGTTTGCCCTTTCATTAAACTCATCAAACTTTAGCGGGCGGTTGTCGTATGCCGAGGGCAGCCTAAAGCCGTATTGCACTAACGAGTCTTTCCTTGAGTAATCGCCGGCGTACATGGCGCGTATCTGCGGCAGCGTTACATGCGACTCATCAATCATTATAAGGAAATCTTCGGGGAAATAATCAAGCAGAGTGTACGGCGGCTCGCCCGGCTTTCTGCCGTCGAAATATCGGCTGTAATTCTCAACGCCGGGGCAATACCCCATCTCCTGCATCATTTCCATATCATACCTTGTGCGCTGCTCTATGCGTTGCGCCTCAAGGAGCTGACCGGCATCAGTAAATTTTTTAACGGCTATTTCAAGATCCCTCTCTATATCCGCCATAGCCGCCTGTATCTTTTCCTTGGAGGCGGCATAGTGCGTGGCGGGGAAAACGGCAATATGGTCAAGCTGCGCCTCCGCCTCACCGGTAACTACATTTATTTCGCTTATGCTCTCAATCTCATCTCCGAAAAAGTCTACTCTTACCGCCTTTTCACTGGTACTGGCGGGGAAAATATCTATAACGTCCCCCCGCACCCTAAACGTGCCGCGCACAAAATCTATATCGCTGCGCTCATACTGTATATCTACAAGCTGCCGCAGCACCTCGTCTCTATCTCTTTCCATGCCCGGCCGCAGCGAAACAGACAAATCAAGATATTCTTTCGGATCTCCCAGCGCGTATATACAGCTTACGCTAGCTACTATTATAACATCCCGCCTCTCTTGCAGGGCGGAAGTTGCGCTATGCCTTAATTTGTCAATCTCATCGTTTATAGTCGCTGTTTTTTCTATATAAATATCCGCCGAGGGAATATAAGCCTCGGGCTGATAGTAATCATAGTAGCTTACAAAAAACTCAACGGCGCTGTCCGGAAAGAACTCCTTAAACTCGCTGCACAGCTGCGCCGCCAGCGTTTTATTGTGCGCTATAACAAGCGTCGGCTTTTGCACCCTTTCAATGACATTTGCCATTGTAAATGTTTTGCCGCTGCCTGTAACGCCTATAAGCACCTGATCCCTGTTGCCCTCAATTATGGAAGCCGCAAGCTTATCAATAGCCTGCGGCTGGTCGCCCTGAGGCCGGTAATCTGATTTTACCTTGAACCTGCCCATATATTCCCTTCCGTATTCTACCGTATTCTAGAATTCGTAATCCACCGATGCCACCGCTTCGCGTATGGGAGCGAGCATTTCCTTAACCTTCTGGTGCTCGGGATGCACATCATACTCATTAAGCGCCTCAAGGCTATCATAAGTTGCCACAAGAGCCAAATCAAACGAGCGCTCTGTTTTAAGTACGTCCCTGCCTACCTCCATAGAGCGTATAACGCTTATCTTGTCCTTAAGGGCGGCAATATTCGCAGCTGCGTTGTCAATCTGTTCGTCTGTAACTCCCTCTTTAAACCTGAAAAAAACAATGTGCTTAATCATATGCCCGTCTCCTTTTTCCTTTATTATTATATTTGATTCAATTTTACCAAAGCTCTATATTTTTAGCAACAAACCGCCCCCCGCATATGCGCATAATTATATCGAACATTTGTTCTTTGGTCAATGTTTATTGCCGCTGGATTTTATACCCGCGCAATGGTATAATTTTTCAAGCGCGTATAGGTCGGGGAAATCCCTCGCAACGCGTAGTCTTGGGAGGTGATAGAATGTCCGATAATATTTTGGAAATCGCGCGCAGAGTCAAAGAGCTTCGTGAAATCTGCGAGGTTAGCGCAGAAGAGTTGGCCAAAGAAGTGGACCTAAGCGTCTCGGAGTATCTTGAGTATGAAGAAGGCAAGCACGATCTTCCTATCGGCTTTTTGTGCAAGGTAGCGGACAAGCTAGGAGTAAACGTTATAGAGCTTTTAACAGGTAGCGTTCCCCGACTTTCCGTTTATGCTGTAACAAGGCAGTCGCGCGGGCCGTTGGTTGAGAGAAATCCGGAATACAGATACCAAAGCCTTGTACATTCCTTTGCCGGCAAAAAAATCGAACCTTTCCTTGTAACCGTAAGCGAGGGCAAGCCGGGAGCTACAATACCGCTTAACTCGCATACCGGTCATGAGTTTGATTATGTCGTTGAAGGAACGCTTAAATTTATAATAGACGACAAAGAGGTTATCCTCGAGAAGAACGACTGCATATACCTTGATTCCTCGCATCCTCACGGCATGACCGCCATAGGCGGCGACGCCAAGTTTATAGCAGTAGTTCTCGACTAAAAAACGCTTAGAAAGAGGCCACCCATGCTTTCAAGATATCTTGAGCGAACATCGTTTGCTTCATATGAAGATTTTTATAAAAATCATAAAATAAAAATACCGCCGCGCTTTAATTTCGGCTACGACATAGTTGACGGTTGGGCCGAGCTTGAGCCGGACAAAACCGCAATGATATGGTGCGATGATAACGGCGAAGAAAAAACAATAAGCTTTTTAGAGCTTAAGCGCGAAAGCGACCGCGCCGCCAATATGCTTAAAGCCTGCGGCATAGGCAAAGGCGACGCTGTAATGCTTATATTAAAGCGTCGCTACGAGTTTTGGTACCTTATGCCGGCATTGCACAAAATAGGCGCGATAGCCATACCCGCCTCCTTCCTTTTAACAGAGAAAGATATAGAGTATCGCAATAACGCCGCGTCGGTTAAAGCAATAATATGCGTAAACGACGCCACACTGCTAAACGCCATAGACAACGCCGTTCCCCATTCCCCCACCCTTCAATCGCGCATACTGCTTGGCGGCGAGCGAGAAGGCTGGCTGAGCTACAAAAAGCTTATGGACTCCGCCTCCGATCAATGGATAAAGCCGGATGAAAGCCAAATGCCTGCCAATACAGATATAATGCTGCTGTTTTTCACCTCCGGCACAACCGGCTGGCCGAAAATGGTGGCTCTTGATTTTGTATATCCACTCGGACATATAACAACCGCCCGCTTTTGGCATAACCTTGACGATACATCGCTTCATATATCCGTCGCAGATACCGGGTGGGCAAAATGCGCCTGGGGCAAGCTGTACGGGCAATGGATATGCGGAGCGGCGCAGTTCGTCTACGATATGGAAAAATTCGACCCCGTTACGCTGCTTGAAAAGCTGTCAAAATACAAGGTCACAAGCTTTTGCGCGCCGCCTACCGTCTATCGCTTTATGATACGCGAGGATTTTTCAAAATACAATCTTTCGGCGCTGCGCCATTGCACAACAGCCGGAGAGCCGCTAAACCCCGAGGTATTCAACCGCTTTTTCAAGCTTACCGGCCTTAAGATATACGAGGCTTTCGGGCAAAGCGAAAGCACGCCGCTACTAGGCTGCTTTAACGGACTTACTCCTGTTCCCGGCTCGGCGGGAAAACCTTCCCCCGATTACGATATACGCCTGCTCGATGATAACGGCGAAGAAGTGCCGATTGGCGAAGAGGGCGAAATATGCGTAAAAACCGATGTAAAGCCGGTCGGCCTTTTTTCCGGATATTACAGGGACGCTGAAAAAACGGCTGCGGTGTGGTATGACGGCTATTATCATACCGGCGATGTAGCGTGGAAAGACGAGGAAGGGTATATATGGTTTGTCGGGCGCGCCGATGACGTTATTAAGTCTAGCGGCTACCGCATAGGGCCGTTTGAGGTTGAAAGCGCTTTAATGGAGCATCCCTCCGTTGTCGAATGCGCCATATCGGCGGCGCCGGATGAAATCCGCGGCCAGATAGTAAAAGCGACAGTGGTGCTTGCGCCGGGCTGGGAGGCCGGACCGGAGCTTATAAAAGAGCTGCAAAACCACGTTAAAAAGGTAACCGCACCTTATAAATATCCAAGGATAATAGATTTTGTGTGCGAACTGCCAAAAACGGTAAGCGGCAAAATCAAAAGGGCCATGCTAAGAGATCAGCCCCGCGAAAAATAACAGGCAAACATATATAAAGCGCCGTCCGGTTTAACGGACGGCGTTATTTTTATAATAGCGGCAGGAGTTTATGAATAAGGGCAGAATAATACAATATTGTCAAATTTCGACATTTATCGATTTTTAGCCTTACTTATCGCATATCCAAATTATAATAAACAAATCAAGAGGTGCCGGCAAAATGAAACTTCCGTCCGCCATAATAGTAGTGTTCGCGCTTTTAATCGCGCTGCTGTTGCCGCTTTCTATCGCAAAAGCAGAAGGTATAGAATACGGAGTATCGGTATTAGAGCCTTTCTCCCCCAATTTCGCATCGCCTCGAGGGATATTCACGCTGCAAATGGTCTTTGACTCACCTGGCGGCGGCAGCGCCCAAATAACGGTATCGGATTTAAGCGGCTGTCCGCTTAGAACCTTTGCAGAACATTTGCCAGAACCGGGAAGTGTTACGCGCCACGTCACGATAGACATTTCCGTCCTTCCCGACGGTATGTATTTAGCATCGGCGGTATTCTCGCAAAACTCATCCGCTATTTATCCGCTGCCCTTAACTCTTATTAAAGGCGGCGTTTTTCAATCAAACAGCAATCCGTCCTATATAAACTATTTAGCGCCCGGAAGTTATCTTAAGGGACTGTGGAACATAGACAACAAACAGTACTGCTTTTCCCCCGCCGGCTCCACCGAACTAAACGCCATAATATCTCACGAAGGCTACCTTTATGCCTCCGGCAATGACGGCGCGCTGTGCTCCGGCTTTATAAGTCAAAACGGCGATCTCTACTACTTCGACGCCCAAACAATGCGCGCCCAATCCGGTCTTATAAGCAACGGAGGTAAGAGCGCGTATTTCGGCGAGAATTTCGCGGCGCAAAAAGGCTTTATCGACATCGACAAAAGCATATTCTACGGCGGCGCCGACGGATATCTAACTTCCGGCTGGGTCACACACGGGCAGCATAAGTATTATTTTGATACAAACGGAGTTATGCTTACCGGCTGGGCAAACATAGCGGGAAAATCATATTATTTTCATGCCGACGGCAAAATGGCGTGCGGTTACTCGCAAATAGACGGTCAGGCATACTTCTTTAGCGATGATGGGCTGCCGGACGACGGCTGGACTACAGCCAACGGCAAAACATATTATATAATCGACGGCTCGGTAGCTTACGGCGGCAGCCTTATATCAATTGACGGCGGCTACCGGCTGTTTAATGAGGACGGCTCGCTTCATACCGGCTGGTTTTTAAACGGCGGCAAATGGTCTTACTTCAGCCGCGAAACCGGCCGTTTATCCGGCTTCCATACCATAGGCGGCGTTAAATATTTCTTCAATCAAAGCGGCGTTATGCATACCGGATGGCTTAAGCATGACGGCGATTGGTATTACATAAAAGACGGAGGAGCCATACATACCGGATGGCTTAAAAAGGACGGCCTTTGGTATTACATGGGAGAAGGCGGCGTTATGCACACCGGATGGCTTAAGAATAACGGCCTGTGGTATTACATGAAGGACGGCGGAGTCATGCATACCGGTTGGCTCAAAAATAACGGGCTGTGGTATTACATGAAAGACGGCGGAGTTATGCATACCGGATGGCTCAAAAATAATGGGCTGTGGTATTACATGAAAGACGGCGGAGTCATGCATACCGGCTGGCTTGAAAAGGACGCTCTGCGCTACTATTTCAGCTCCGGCGGAGTTATGCAAACAGGCGCTGTCTCTATATCCGGCAAAACATATCATTTTTCTCAAGGCGGTGTGTTGCGCTAGAAATGTCTAGAATATCCGCGGGCGGCGCAATAGCTCGTATTAATCCTTATATAAAGTCGTATATATATGCTTTGATTAGCAAAATCTGCCTTTAAAAACGGCATAAAAAAAAGCCTTTAAAGGCTTTTTTCATGTCGCCGCAAATTTTTAGGCAATAATATATTGTGATTTCAATCCGCCACTTACTCCGTCATCTCCGCCATAACAAGCAGCCGATGCGTTGCCTTTCTTACCGGCGTGCATGTGACAAGAGTAAGTCTGCTGCCATTATACGGCATATCTATATAATCCATAAGCGCCGACGGCACAATTATCTGCGTCTCTGTAACTGTATATTTATACGCACTGCCGTTGAGATCATACACCGTTATTTCATCATCTTTTGCCAGCTCGTCAAGGCGGTTGAAATACCTTCCGTGCGTATACATCCTATGCCCCAGCACAATGCTGTTGCCCTGCTGCCCCAGCGCCGCCGACGGAGTATAATGTCCGGCTCCATATCGCAAATCTACTCTTGAAGCGCCCTCCACAATCGGCATTTCCAAATCTATCTTGGGTATATGCAGCAGGCCTATTCCGTTTACTGTATAAATCGACGGCATATTCGCGACATTTATGCTTTCTATGCCCTCTTCCATATCGTCTATGGGATATTCCTCATCCTCGCCCTCAACGACAAGCGTTTTAGGGTTCACCATCATGCGGCCGTCGCCTGTTACAATGCTCTCTGTAAGCTTTTGCATCGCCGCATCCTGACGCATACGCGTAGCCGGCTCCCACATAACCATAACGAACCCGCCAATAAGCATCAGCACTACCAAAATTCCGATTATGACATTCTTCTTGCTCAAGGACTTTGCCTGTTCAACATTACAATTATCCATATTCCGGCACCCTTTCGCAGTTAATAAGGCCTTATATATCAATTGGCGGACATCCTCCGCCAAGCTTATTATTAAGATAGTCGCCTATAGCTTCTATAGCCTCTTTAGACTCCGGCGTATCAAACATCTGAAAAACATGCCACATATCCTGCCATATTTCCAGGCTTACATCAACCCCCGCCGCCTCCATTCTTTCCTTAAGGCGCACCGAATCATCAAGCAGTACTTCTCTTGTGCCTACATGTATAAGCGTTGAAGGAAAACCTCCGCTAAAATCCCCAAATAAAGGCGATATAAGCGGATTATCAAGCGGCTCATCTCCCGCATATTGCTTTGCCGCCTCTTTAAGCCTCATGCTGTTTATAAGAGGGTCATCCTTATCAGCCTCGGGATTCTCTCCCCCACTGCCCAAAAGGTCAACCCAAGGCGAAATACCAACAATAACGGCAGGCAGACCCGCGCCTTTAGCCTTAAGGCTAAGCGCTGTCGCTATCGCCAGCCCCCCTCCCGCCGAGTCGCCTACAAAAGCCACATTATGAGGCTCAATGCCCTGTTCTATAAGAAAATCATATGCTTTGAGTGCGTCCTCAAGTGCGGCGGGAAAAACATGCTCGGGGGCCAGCCGATACTCAAACGACAGCACATTAAGGCATGTTTCGTAAGCCAGATCCATCGCCAGTATACGGCACGACGCCAGCGTTCCCATAACATAAGCGCCGCCATGGAAAAACAATATAGCCTTGTCCTCCGGCCCGTTTTTGGGATGAAACCACTCTGCCCTTACATCTTTTATATCGGCGGGGTGTAGCGATATATTCTTTGGCAGCTTGCGCCGCTCGTTAAACTTATCCTGCCCCACCCTTTGAAGCTCAAGACTAAGATTTGATATTATAGGCTTAAAGCGCTTAAGCAAGCCGGCTAACACTCTGCTTTTAAAACTCGGCATAAATAATATACCTCATAAAATAGTTTGATCGGTAGCCTTTTATCGCGGCGTCCTATTAGAACGCTCAATGCCGGCTTTAATAAATTATCTCATACAGCGCCGTTTAGCGCAATGCCGCCCGCCGCCTAAAGTTTTGACAGGTCAAGCATGTATGTGGCATAAAGCGAGTTGTTGCCGGCGCCATCCGCGCCTGTAAACACTATCGATAGCAGCAGCCTGCCATCAAGCTTTGTGCTGTAAAAATCTGATGTTATCATACGGCACAGCTCAACGGAGTTTGAAGTGCCGGCCTGATTCGCCAAAAGACTGTATATAAACTCGTCGTCTTCATCTATAGTATCAGCAATGTTTTTAGTATAATACAGCGTCTTGCCGTCCGGAGACCATACAAACTTTCCGACATCCATATCCTTTACAATATATGTTTCATCTCCGCTCGTCATATCCTTCATTTTAAGGCTGGTCGTCGGTTTATAGTCAAAATCATCATCTCCGGAGAAAAACGCCTCGCTGTAAGAACCTTCTCTTATAGCCATATACCTGCCGTCCGGCGATATTGTGAACTCGCTGCCGTCGGCAAATTCCGCCTTCTCTCCAGTAGCCGGATCAAGCTTATATATTGTACCGTAAGGGCTTATATCTTCGCCGTATTGCACGTAGTAATACAGCGCACCGTTCCAATAAGCGAAATCGCTTGTATATATTTCCTCCTCGCTTATAACCGAAACTCGGCTGCCCTCCGGCTGAGTGAAATCGTATTTTTTAAGTTGGAGTATACCGTCGTCGCCGCTCATAAGATAAAGCGCGTCGCCGGATCCGTCCCATACAAAAGCTCCTGTTATGCCGCCTATGCCCTCTTCGCTAATGTTTCTCGGTATGCCCTTGCTTTCCATGTCATAAACATACATTACTGTATTTTGCGCCGCCATCTCAACAAAAGCCAGCTTTGAGCCGTCTGGAGAAAACTCCGCCTGTCTTATAGGCCTAAATTCCGTGGATATAAGCTTGCTCGCCCTGCCGTGAACTTCCATTATCCACAGCTCCTCTATGCCAAGGTCTATATCCTCGCCAATGCCGGAATTTTCCGATTCCCTAAGGGTGCGCGAGAAAACCATTTTCTGCCCATCTGGGGTGGAACAAAAGTATGAGCTGTACGGCATAACCATATCAAGCGTCAGCTCCCGGCCGTTTGCCTTTATAAGACTTTTTTGCGTCAATATCCTGTCAGCAAGCTCGTCGTCAAACTCCGGCAACTGCCCGTATTCAAGCGCTATAACCTTCATGGCATCGTCAACGCCGGCATCTGAAAATACCGACTTAGCGCGGCCCATATACTCATTCGCCTCTGCCTCCGACATAAAAGGCGGCGATATAAGCACCTTGCGCATATAATCTGCGCAAAGCGTAGGCGTCATGCCCAAATCCTCGGGTATTTTATCTATATCGAACAAAGCGTTTGAAACGGCATGCCATGTTTTTTCGCGGCTCTCCGGCTCAACCGAGCGCAGCGTAACTATAAGCCTGTCCTTGTTTTCCTCTATTTTATAAGCCGTTTCCCCATTTGTCTGGAAATACAGGTATACCGGCTGGCTTAGCTGTGTTGTATCTGTTGTAACGTTTATAAGCGGTCTGAACATGCCGGTTATTACAGATAAGTCTTCCGGCATCTCAAGGCTTTCGTCATAATCCCAGTATGTTATGCTGTCAAAGCGCAGCACAAACCTGTGCGGCGCGCCTAAGCAAAACGCCGAATACTTAGGCACATTGCTCATAGACGCTGTATCAACATCCGATGTAGCTGTTCCGAGCATAAAAGACAGAGTTATTACTATATCTCCCTCTCGCTCGTCTATCTGAACATTTTTAATATTAACATTTTCGCTCTGTTCATCGGAGCCGCCCTCCACCTTTTGTCCTGCGTTAAAGAAACCTTCCTCCGATGATTTCGGCGTCACTACGCCGCCGTTTTGGGTGCAGGCTGAAAGCAGCATAACGCAGCTTAACAGCAGCGCCGCAAACGTTTTAAGCATTATTCGTTTTCCTCCAAACATTATTCGACAATCTCATATAAAATAATAATATATTCGTCAAAAAGCAAAGTCAAACCCATACGCCCGCCTTTAGAGGCGGCCTCGTATTCTCAGCGCCGATTGCTCGGCTTTTACAAGCACTTCTTCAATATCCATGTTTTTATATTCGCCGTTCTCATAAAGCACCTTGCCCGCTACCACCGTCATGCTGACATCCGGGCTTTTGCCGCAATACACTATATGCCCTTTTATATCCGCCCTCGGATAATAATGCGGTTTTAGCGTATCTATAACTATAAAATCAGCGGCGTTGCCTTTCTTTAAAGCGCCGCTACGCAGTCTTAGCGCCGCACTACCGTTTAGCGTCGCCATATTTATCGCCTGCTCCACCGGCACAACCGCCGCGTCACGCCGCACCGCCTTTTGTAAAAACGCCGCCTTTTGCATCTCGTTCCAAAGGTCTAAGTCGTTATTACTGGCGGCGCCGTCGGTGCCTATGCATACGTTTATGCCTTTTGACAGCATTTCATATACTCGCGCTATGCCGCTGCCCAGCTTCATATTGCTGTCGGGGCAATGCAGTACTGACGCCCCCGCCTCGGCAATAATATCCATATCCTCATCGCTTACATGCACGCAATGCGCAAGCAGCGCCCGGCTGTTAAGTCCGCCCGCCGCCTTTAGGAAGGCTGTCGGCGTCATGCCATGGCGTTCTATGCATTCGGCGTGTTCGCTCGCCGTTTCGCTTATATGCATATGGAGAAGGCAATTAAGCTCGTTCGCCTTCTCCGCTATCATCTCTAAAAATCCGGCGCTGCATGTATACTCGGCATGTGGCCCCATCGCCACTTTTATGCGACCGTTAGCGGCTCCGTCCCATTCGCTGTGGAAATCAGCCGCCTCTTGAAGTTTCTCTTTGCCGCCCAAAGCGAAATCGCTAAGTCCCCTAGCCAATATTCCCCTTATGCCGCCATCCCTTACCGCCGCAGCCACCGCCGGCATAAAAAAATACTGGTCGTTTACAGCGGTAACGCCGCCTCTTACCATCTCTGCTATCGCCAGCATACTGCCCCAGTACGCGTCCTCGGCGTTCATCTTTTCCTCCATAGGCCATATGCAATCGTTTAGCCAGCTGCTAAGCTGCATGTCGTCGGCAATGGAACGCATAAGCGTCATAGGCAGATGTGTATGCGCGTTTACAAAGCCCGGCATAACAACGCCGCCTTTTGCGTCGACTATATAAGCGTTGCCGCATTCGGGCAATCCGCCTTTATGACCTACATATTCTATAACGCCGCCTTTTACTAAAAGACAGCCGTCCTCATAATCAACATCGGAGCCGGTAATTATATGCGCGTTCTTTATAAGCATATGCTCTTTCATTCAAACTCCCTCATTATAGCCGCGCTGCTCCGGCGTCTGCTTGTCTATACTAACTCCCATAGCTTTAAGCCTTATGCCGGCAACCCGCCTGTCTATATCGTCTGGCACAGCGTGTACGCCGGGTTTGAGTGCCGCTCGTTTTTGAGCGCAGTATATAAGCGTAAGCGCCTGTATGGCAAAGCTCATATCCATTATCTCGGCGCTGTGTCCGTCGCCGGAAGTAACGTTTACCAGCCTGCCTTCCGATAAAAGATAAACGGATTTGCCATCAGGCAGATTATACGCCTCAACATACTCTCTCATGCGAACCGGCTGCCCCGCCATATCAAAAAGCGCCTTCTTGTCTATCTCAACATCGAAATGACCGGCATTGGCGAGTATCGCGCCGTGCTTCATAACCTCAAAATGCCGTCGCGTTATTATATCTATGCTGCCGGTGGCGGTTATAAAGAAATCGCCCTTCGCCGCCGCCTCGTCCATAGACATAACCTCATGCCCATCCATAACAGCCTCTATCGCCTTAATAGGGTCTATCTCTGTAACTATAACCTTTGCGCCAAGACCGGCGGCTACACCAGCTATACCGCGCCCGCACCAGCCGTATCCCGCCACCACCGCCGTTTTGCCGGATACCTGAAGGTTCGTCGCCCTTATAATGCCTTCCCATGCCGACTGGCCGGTACCGTAGCGGTTATCGAAAAGATGCTTGCACATAGCGTCATTGACATTCATAAAAGGTATGGGCAGCGCGCCGGCTCTCTCTCTTGCCTTAGCCCGCGCAACGCCTGTTGTCGTCTCCTCGCATACCGCCCACACGGTATCAAGCAGACCGCGCCGCGAATCGAGCATTATTTCGAGCAGGTCGCCGCCGTCATCCATTACAAGGTTGGGCTTTATATCAAGCGCCATATTAAGATGACGGTAATACGTATCCATATCGCAGCCGTGCCTCGCGAATACCGTAACGCCGCTTTGAGCCAGCGCCGCCGCTACATCATCCTTTGTAGAAAGCGGATTGCTGCCGGTGCATACCACCTCCGCGCCCGCCTCCTTTAAAAGCAGACACAGGCGGGCAGTCTTGGCCTCTAAATGCACGCAAACCGCAACCCTTATACCGTCAAGCGGCTTTGTAACCGCAACTTCTTTTTCTATCGCCGCCAATATAGGCATATGCTCTTTCACCCAGTCTATCTTGCACATGCCCTCCGCCGCCAAAGCGGCGTCTTTTATATCGCTCATTACTATTACCTCACCCGAATAATCCTTCTTTTGCCGCCTTCCTAAGATAAGCTGAAAATTCGTCCTTAAGATCGGGTCTATTAAGCGCGAACTCCACCGTCGCCCTTAAAAAGCCCTGCTTATCACCTACATCATAGCGCTCGCCTTCAAACGAGTATGCGTACATATCCCGCCTTTGCGCCAGCGTTCTAAGCGCGTCGGTAAGCTGTATCTCGCCGCCGGCTCCCGGCTGCGTTTCTTCAAGTATTTGGAATATATCCGGCGTTATTATGTATCTGCCTAGTATAGCTATATCCGACTTTGCCTCCTCGGCCTTGGGTTTTTCAACAAGCCCCTCAACCCTTGACAGCCTGCCGGAATACCCCGGCTCAATCTGCCCCGGTGTAACTATGCCAAACTTTTCAACATCGCTGCGCTTAACAGGCTGCACTCCAAGTATCGGCGCGCGCTTCTGCTCATAAACCTCCATAAGCTGTCCTATAGCCGGCACATCCGCCGTCACTATATCGTCGCCCAAAAGAACGGCGAAAGGCTCATCGCCTATAAACATATGCGCGCAGTGTATGGCGTGTCCCAGTCCGCGCGGCTCTTTTTGCCGTATGTAATGTATATCTACAAGGTTTGATATGTCTTGTACCAGCTCAAGCATTTTATCGTTGTGCTTTGCCAGCAACTCGTTTTCAAGCTCGGTTGATTTATCGAAATGGTCTTCTATGGCGCGCTTGTTGCGCCCTGTTATTATCAGTATGGCTTCTATTCCGGCATCTATGGCTTCTTCCACTATATATTGTATCGTAGGCTTGTCGACTATCGGCAGCATCTCTTTAGGCTGCGCCTTTGTGGCGGGGAGAAACCTTGTGCCAAGCCCCGCGGCAGGTATAACGGCTTTTCTGACCTTCATTTTCTTCCTCCGTTTTTAATAATATCATTCCACGGTTCAATTGATTATACTATACCACAAAAAAATCGGCACAGCCGACTCCGGAGCGCAGCGACGTCTTTCGCGTAACGAAAGGCTTTATGATTCAATGTTCTCTCAGCCGCCGGACGCTCTGCGTCCGCTTGCGGCGTGAGGTTATTATACCATAATTCCAACTTAAACAATTATTGGATTTCACCGCTTGGGCTTTATTCCCATTTACAGCTTCCGGCTTTGATGCTATACTATAGCAAACAAACGTTCGCATGAGGAGCAGGTATGGACAGGGTGATACTGCATTGTGACCTTAATAATTTTTACGCGTCGGTCGAATGCCTAGAAAGGCCGGAGCTGCGCGGGCGTCCCGTCGCCGTATGCGGTGATGAGAGCCTGCGCCACGGTATAGTGCTGGCAAAAAACAATATGGCTAAAAAGGCGGGGATCAAAACGGGCGAGCCGCTGCACAGCGCCCGACGCAAATGCCCTTCTTTAACGGTTGTGCCCGCATGCTTTGATAAATACCTGGCTTTTTCCCGCCGCGCCCGCGAAATATATGCCCGGCGGGCTTTTAGGATAGAGTCTTTTGGCATAGACGAATGCTGGCTTGACATTACCGGCTGTGACGATCCGGTTGCCTGCGCTAACGAAATACGCGCCGATATAAGAAATGAACTGGGCATAACCGCCTCTGTAGGCGTTTCGTGGAACAAGATTTTCGCGAAACTGGCGAGCGACCTTAAAAAGCCGGACGCCACAACGCATATAACCCGCTCCAACTATAAGAGGATTATATGGCCGCTTGACGCCGCCGCGCTTTTATATGTCGGTCCCGCAACGCGCAAGCGCCTCGCCTCCGCCGCCATATTTACAATAGGCGATATAGCCGCAGCGCCGCCCGGCTTTTTGTCCGGCCTACTCGGCAAATGGGGGCTTACGCTTTCATCATACGCGAACGGTCTTGACCGCTCGCCGGTGCTGCCCTCCGATGTATCTCCGGATATAAAAAGCATAGGCAACAGCACAACAACGCCGCATGATTTGATAAGCGAAAGCGATGTAAAACAAACCTTTTTCCTGCTTTCAGAAAGTGTCGCCGAGCGCATGAGAAAGCATGGTCTTAAAGGCAAAACGCTGCAAATAAGCATAAAATACAACGACCTAAATAGCTGCGAGCGCCAAAGCACGCTGCCGTATCACACCTGCGTATCCGGGGAAATAGCAGCGGCGGCGCTTAGGCTTTATAAGCTGCACTCATCCGGTCTACCGGTGCGCGCGCTCGGCGTAAGGCTGAGCGACCTTATAAGCCCGTACGCCGAACAGCTTAGCTGGCTGTCTGGCGGCGGCAGAAAAGAGGAGCTTGAGCGCACAATAGACAGCCTGCGCGGCCGATTCGGGCATTTTTGCATACAGCGCGCGCTCATGCTTTCGGTGCCGCAGCCTTTTTGCCCGCCTGTAGCGGAAGCGTCTCCCAATTCAATAGCTTTTATGAGGTGATTTGTTATGGCAAAAGTTTTTGTAGGCATGCACGCGGTCTTTTCACCGGAAGGCAGTATATCGCCGCGAAAAATGATATGGCCGGACGGCCGAACGTTTGATATAGACAGAATAGAGGATATAAGGCCGGCAGCCAGCCTTAAAGCCGGGGGCTGCGGCATGCGCTACATATGCTCTGTTCGCGGACGCAGATTGGCGCTTTTCTTAGATAACAACAGATGGTTTGCGGAAGTCTAAACCTCCGCATAATCCCTTTTTAAAATAAAGAATCCAAATACTATAAAATCCCATCCACTTATAATCTGCCAAACTCCCTATACCAAAACCCCCGGTTCTTTTTAAAACAAACCACCCCATCCCCCACCCCAAAATGCCTTGGAAAGGCATTTGCAATGGGATTCTTAAGGGACTGGTCCCCTTAAGCGGCGGTTTCATGGCAGCGCCTCCAACGTCTCCCCTCCTCGTCTCACAACGCAAAACCGGCCCGATATACGAGCCGGTTTTTATGCTTTAATAATATAAACTTTACTTAACGGCTGTTATCTCAGCGACATGCGGCCTGTTAAGCAGCTGCCAGTTTGTTTTAACGCCGTGCTGCGCCGCCGCAAGCTCCATATGCAGCATAGCTATGCCAAAATCTATCTCGCTAAGCGGCAGCCTAATCGGCACCGCCTCAATGCGTATGCCGCCTTTAAGAACTGTAAACCTCCACGGCTGCGCGTTCATAGCGGATGGCGCTATCCGCGCCGCCTCCAGCGCCGCGCGCTGCCATTTTGGCAGTAAATCAAGCTGCTGCGTTATCATGCCTGTCAGCGTTTCAAGCGTTTTACGCGACCTGCCGCTAGCCGCCTTTTCTATAATGCGCTCTGTTGTAGAGGCATCCTTTGCTACTATGCCAAGCGGCGTGACGCATACCAGCTTCTCATTATCGCGCATTGCGACCATCTTTTTCGTCTTGGCTTGAGAATATGTACCCGCCGTCCAGCATGTGCCTACGTCCATGGCTGTAGCGTCAAGCACAAGCTGCTCTCCGGCGTAACCAGCTTTAAGCGAACCGAACGCGTCGCCTTTTCGGCAGAATATAGCCGCGGCGGCCATATCGCCTTTTATGGTGCCGTAACCTCCCGGCAATAAGGAGAAAATGTCTTCCGCCCCTTTAATTACCGCAATCCTGACGCCTACAGCTTTGCTTAAGCTGTGCGCGCTTAGTTTAAGCTCGTCCAGCACATGCGGCTGCGGCTGCGAAACAAAAGTTCTGTTTGAACGCCTTTTGTCTATCGCCCGGTAGCGCGCCTCGGTGTACTTGTCATATTCCCACCACATGCTTTTTAACCAAAGTAAAGAGCGGCTGCATCATAAAGCTCTTTTGTTACTTCCTTGCGTACGCTTACAGCCGATTCAAGATCGGCAACAACTATATCTGTAGCGCTAAGAGCGACCATGTTTCCGTATTTCTTTTCAACTACCAACTCGCCGGCTTTCTGGCCTAGCCTTGTTCCAAGCACCCTGTCAAACGCCGACGGCGCTCCGCCGCGCTGCAAATGCCCAAGAACTATATGCCGCGCTTCCTGACCTGTGCGCTCCTCAATAAGCCTTGCAAGCGTCTCGCCTATCGCCTTTTGCGTAAGGTTTACGTTGCCAAAAGCGTCGCGCTCAAGATCATCCTCGCTCATGCCTTCAAGGGAGAAACCCTCGGCTACGGCTATAAGCGTATATTCCTTACCCTCTTTGCGCCTTTTATTAACAACAGCGCATATCTCATCGAGCGACTTGGGGAACTCGGGTATAAGCGTCATATGCGCATCGGCAGCGAGTCCGGCCTGGAAAGCTATCCAGCCGGTATGCCTTCCCATTATCTCAACCACCATAACACGCATATGCGCCTGCGAAGTGGTATGAAGCCTATCGAGCGCCTCCATGCATATGTTGGCGGCGGTATCAAAGCCGAAGGTATAGTCGGTGCTGCTAAGGTCGTTATCTATTGTCTTAGGCACGCCTACCATAGGCATACCCATCTTTGTCAGCTTGTTGGCTACGCCAAGGGTATCATCGCCGCCTATCGCCACTATGCCTTCAAGGCCGAGCTTTTCCATGGTGGCGCGCACCTTCTCAGGCCCGTTTTCTATCTTCATAACGTTTGTGCGGCTAGAGCGCAGAATTGTTCCGCCTTTTGTCTGTATACCGGCTACGTCCTCTTTTGTCAGCAGCTTGCCTTCCCCATCTATCGCGCCTTTCCAGCCCGCCTTAAGGCCATAAACCTCAATGCCCGCCTCAAAGCACTTTTCCGCAACGCCGCGTATAACAGCGTTAAGTCCCGGCGCATCGCCGCCGCCTGTCAATATACCAATGCGTCTCATCAGAATCCTCCCTTTTCTTTACCTATATAATTTCACTACCAAATATTATATATCAGCTTAGCCGTTACTTCAACGCAATTGAGCGCCGAACGTCAGGCTCATTCGCCAATAATCTTAATAAGCACCCTTTTTGTGCGCCCGCCGTCGAATTCACCGTAAAATATCTGCTCCCACGGCCCAAAGTCCAGTCGCCCTTTTGTTATGGCCACAACAACCTCCCGCCCCATAATAGAGCGCTTAAGGTGCGCGTCAGCATTGTCCTCATAACCGTTATGGCGATACCTGTCGTACGGTTTTTCAGGGGCCAGCTCCTCCAGCCATTTTTCAAAGTCGGCATGCAACCCGCTTTCATCGTCATTAATAAAAACGCTGGCCGTTATATGCATGGCGTTTACCAATACCAGCCCCTCTTTTATTCCGCTTTCTAAAAGCGCCTCTTCAACTCTTGGGGTAATATTTATAAATTCCCGCCGCCTCTTAACCTCAAAAATAAGCTCTTTTCTATAGGATTTCATAAAGCTCAACTCCCTTCCTATTTATTGTTAACTTAGCAAATAATATAATACAACATATTTTGGCATATAGTAAGCGCCTCCCCAAAAACGAGAAGGCGCCCAGTACTTATTCGCTTGCTTTGCCTGCGTCCCTTGCCCTAAGCTCGGTGCGCCGTATCTTTCCGCTAATTGTCTTTGGCAGCTCCTTCACAAATTCCACTATCCTCGGGTATTTATACGGAGCGGTAACCTTCTTAACGTGGTTTTGCAGCTCAACTTTCAACTCTTCGCTCGGCTCATATCCTTTGCTAAGCACAATCGTCGCCTTAACAATCTGTCCCCTAAGCTCATCCGGCACACCTGTTATGGCGCATTCTAAAACGGCGGCATGCTCGAGCAGCGCGCTTTCAACTTCAAAAGGCCCTATGCGATACCCGCTCGACTTTATAACGTCATCAGCTCTGCCCACATACCAGAAATAACCGTGCTCATCACGCCATGCCATATCGCCGGTATGGTAAAATCCCATCTTCCATACCTTTTCCATAAGCTCCGGCGCTTTAAAGTATTCACGGAACATACCAACCTGGCCGTTAGGATTTGCCTTTATTATTATCTCTCCTACCTCACCGGCACGGCAGCGTTTACCCGCCTCATTAATGATATCAATATCATAACCCGGCGACGGCTTACCCATAGATCCGGGATTAGGCTCCATCCATTTGAATGTGCCGAGAGCTAAAGTGGTTTCGGTCTGTCCAAACCCTTCATAAAGCTTTAAGCCGGTTTTTTGCAGCCACTCGTCGTATATCTCGGGGCTAAGCGGCTCTCCTGCCACCGAACAGTGTCTTAGCGATGATAAATCGTACTTATCCATATCCGCCCTTAAGAAATACCTAAACATTGTCGGCGGGCAACACAGCGATGTTATGCGGTAGTTCTCAATCTTTGAGAGCATATCGTTGGGGTCAAACTTATCAAGATCGTATGCGAAAATCGCGCATCCCGATAGCCACTGCCCGTACAGCTTACCCCACATCGCCTTGGCCCATCCCGTTTCGGATATGGTAAGATGCAGCCCGTCCTCATCCACCTGCTGCCAGAATTTGGCGGTATGTATATGCGCGAGCGGGTAAGTAAAGTCATGGCGCACCAGCTTGGGATGGCCGGTAGTGCCGGAAGTAAAATATGCCAGCGAAATATCGTCGTTTGTCGTTTTTTCTTCCCCCGTCGGGCGGACAAAATCCTCCGATGCCTTTTCAAGCTCGGCGTCAAAATCCACCATGTCCTGCTCTTGGCCGGTGCAAACCATCTTAACATCATGGCCCGACTCTGAAACAGCCGCCCTTATATTATCCGGCACGCCGTCTTTGGATGTGCATATAATCATTTCAAGATCAGCGGCATCTATCCTGTAAACAATGTCTTTGACAGTTAGAAGCACCGTTGCTGGTATAGCCACCGCACCCAGCTTATGCAGCGCGATAATTGTAAACCAGAACTGATAATGCCGCTTTAGCATTATCATTACAGGCGAGCCGCGCTTAACGCCCATGCCTTTTAAAAACGACGCTGTCTTATCGCTATAACGCTTCATGTCGGCGAAGGTGAATATCCTCTCCTCGCCGCCCGGCTCACACCATACCATTGCCACCTTATCAGGCTCATTTACCGCCATCTCATCAACTACATCGTAAGCGAAGTTGAAATTCTCCGGCGGCTCAACATTGAAATTAACCTTAAAGTCCTCATATGAGGTATAATCCGCTTTTACATATTTGTGATATAAAGCCACTTTAACGCTCCCCCTATTTAAGTATTATTGCAAGGAATTCACAGTCTCTTCCGCCCAGCGCCTTCATAGAGTGCTTATAGGAAGCGTTGTAATATATCGAATCCCCTGGCGAAAGAACAAAAACATTTCCGCCTATATCTATTTTTAAAGTGCCGCTTATAACGTAATCAAACTCCTGACCCTCGTGATTGTCGTATACCCTAAATTCCTCGTCAGCATCATATTCCTTAACAACAAGGAACGGCTCCGCCCTCCTGTTTCTAAACGCGAAAGCCAGATGCTGGTATTTGTACTCTTTGTTCCTTTCAAATACAAGGCCCTCGCCCTTCCTTACCAGCGTAATATCCTTAAGTTTTGGCGTATCGCCGGTAAGTATATTTGTTATGTCGACTCCCAAGCGCTCACAGATTCTGTAAAGCTGGCTGAAAGTAAAATCATGCATGCCCTGCTCGTATTCGAGGTATTCCGGCTCAGTAACGCCTACCACCTCAGCCATTTCGCCTGTTGAAACTTTGCATATGTCTCTCAACTCTGAAATTCTCTCTGCAATAAGCTTAATCTGATCGTTCATGACATTTCCTCCTCAAAATAAAATAAGCCGCGTCTCATTATGAGACGCGGCATTATCGCCACGCGGTACCACTCAAATTGACCATACGGTCCACTCTACGGCTCTATCAAGCCTGCGCCTGTAACGGGGCTGGCCGTGGTTCGCCTACTTGTTTCGGCGACCTCGCTCCGGAGAGATACCCACCGATTTTCGCAGCGCCGGTTTCCACCTTATCCGACTCTCTGTGTCTGCTTAGCTAAACGGCAGCGGCTCCTTCATAGCGTTTTTCTATATCTTTTTAAAGATTACCACAGCTGCGCTCAAGTGTCAATCAGCTTTTTATAAAACGCCGTCAAACATAATCATAGCGCGCTCCTTTTCTATAACAAGCCTTATAATCGAAGTGTTATCCACCATAAAGTTCCAATAATACTTAAACGGCAAATCAAGCAGATGCATTATTATAAACCTTATGCAGCCGCCATGCGCCACAACCGCCGCGTCCAGCCCTTTTTCGATTATACTGTCTATCGACGCGCCAACTCTTTTAAACATATTATCCGACGTTTCTCCGCCCGGCTGCGCGCAGTTATATTTACCGCTTACCCAACCGGCATGCTGCTCGGCATATTGCTTTCTAACATCCTCAAATATCATGCCTTCCCAGTCGCCAAAGTCCAACTCACGCAGTCCCGGCATAAGCACCGGCTCCATATTAAGCGCCTCGCAAAGCGGCTTAGCCGTTTGCACCGCGCGAATCATATCGCTTGAATAAACAGCCTTTATACGCTCAAGCGGCAATCTTTCTGGCAGCGTTAGCGCCTGCCGCTCTCCCCTTTCGGACAGAGGAACATCGAGCCTGCCGCAATACCTTCTTTCGGCATTGAGCACCGTCTCACCATGCCTTACCAAAAACAGTTCCAATTTCATACCTCCCCCAAATATATTACAAGCTTACAAGGGCAAAAAAACAAGCCCTTAACGGGCTGATATACCCTGCGCCAATATGGCGCTATTAAAGCATCTTCCGGCAGCGCCGGATTATTTAAGCTTCATTGTAAGCCCGCTTATCATAAAATAAGCCTCGTCTGCAAACTGAGTAAGTTTGCCGTTGGCTCTGCCCAGCAATTCCCTAAACATCTTCTCACCGGCGTCCGGCGGTTCCATGCCCATGCCGCATTCATTTGTAACAACAGCTACAACCGTATCGCTGGCGCAGGCGGCGGCTATAATAGCATCTATCTGCTCATCTACAAGTTTTGTGGCAGCCTCCGCCTGATTAAGCTCCGGCGCTTCCCAACTGCCGGTATCCCGCATAAGTCCGGCAACCATAGCTGTTACGCTGTCTATTATAAAAAAGCTGCGCCTGTTAAACATTATAATAGCACCGAGCCCGCTATGCGCGTCGTATACAGCGAACTGGCTCTCCGCCTTATCATTAGCTTCTCCGGTATTTATAACCGCCACATCGTCATATTGCGCGGCAAGGTTATGCGCGAACATAGATTTGCCGCTTTTGGCACCACCTGTAATAAAAATCAGCTTGCCCATAATCCGCGCCCCCTTTTAGCTTTTCATAATAATATTATCATGCCCCGGCTCTATGTGTACAGCGTTCAGAATAAATCCATGCCAAAGTTTGTAACCGGCGGCAGCAGCTTAGCATATTCGTCGCCCCTTTGATACAGCCGGCACGTTGGCACGCCCATTATATATTCTAAAAGCTCGGCCTCACTGCATTGCTCTTTTGCCTCATCGCATTTTTCAAAACGCAATACTCCGCCCTCCGACCACAGCCTTACGCCGCCCGCCGGCAACCTAAGCCTTACATCGCCTTTTCCGGCGTTTAAGCCATTCGCGAGCTTTGATAAATCGACAGGCAGCGTCATGTGCAGCTGTCCCGATTGCGACGGCAGCCTGTGCTTTACGCCCGGCGCGTACGCCGCCAAAGCGCCGCTCGCCGCGCTGTTTTCAAAGCAAAAGTCATACGCTTCAAGCGGCTTAGTTGTAAAGAGCATATATCCTCTCACTTCGCCGTTCTCCATATAAACGGCGCCGGAATGCCCCTCCGCCTCATAGTCCGCCCGCTTACAGCGCCATTCGTATTCGCCGCGCAGCGTGTACCCTGAATATCCCGCCATATAGCGATGATAGCATCTGTTCATACCCGGCAAATGCTTTTGCCAATCAAGCTGCTCTGCAATACCTTGCCCCGCCTGCGGCTCATACCACTTAAATCCGGCGGTAATTGTCCAACCATACTTTTCATAGAAAGCCGGCTCCACCGCCGAATGCAGCATGGCTATATGCGAGCCGCATCCCTTTATTACAGCCGGAGCCTTTTTTAAAAAGACTCCCGCAAGCCCCCGCCCGCGATATTCGGGCAGCGTGGCTAAGGCTGTTAAAAACCGGCAGGGTATCGAGCGGCCGCGCACCGATACATTATACGGCACAAGATAGCCCGCCGCCGCTAAAACTCCGCCGTCTATAACGCCAAGAGCATAGCTTTTATCGAATCGGTTTGAAAACCAACTGTCAATAAAAGCATCGCTGTCGCCAAAGCATACCTTCCATATGCGCTTTAGCTCGCCGACATGCTCCCTTTCAAGTTTCAATGTTTCCATCACAGTTTAGTCCTGTATTTTTTTACAAACCTCACCGGATAATACGACATCTTAGCCTTTCTAAGCCCGTCGATGCCCATATCCTCCTCCCTGTTGACAAACTCAACATCAGGGAATTCATTGTTTAAAAATTCATAATTAATAAGCGGATACAGCCCCCTCATATTGGGGTTTGCCTTTTCTATATGTATAAGCGCCATGTCCTTGCGCTTGCGCTCGCCCATTGTAAACGCCTCAATGCAGCTATTCACCCGTATTCCGGCGGCGATAAGCCCCAGCTCGTCCATGTTTTTAAAAGCGTCCTCTACAGATAGCCGCTCGGTATCGATGGTATTAAGCCTTTCCGGATCTCTTTCTCTTATCCATCTGTCATAAAGCGCAAGGCACTCTGCCGCATCATCATTCGTTAGCCTTACATATTCATAATCATAAAACGATGTGAAATTCGCTATATGATTTCTTTTTGAATGGAATTTTCTGCCCGCCAGTGTCCTTAACGCTTCGCCCTCATATATATATTCAAAATTGGCTCTATTTTCGGAAAAATCAAACCGGCCGGGACATTCCTTTTCAAGCTGCCGCCTCTGATCCTCGCAGCAATGCAATGTAACGTTCATGCCCCTCTGCCTGACATACTTTTCAAGCTTGCAAACCGCCTCACAAAGCGATCCGCCCGGCCTCGGCACAGGCGCAAACGCCAAATCCCTGCGCCGGAACTTTAAAAGAAAATAGAGCGCGTCACCGTCATCGCACATTTGTATTTTCCAAAAATGCCGCCATATATACAAATTAGCAAATGAAGACTCGGAGCATTCGTGCTCCGCCGGCCTAACCACGCTGTCAAAAAGCTGCTTGTCCTTAAGCTCTATGGGCTTAAACTTCATACCATCATTCACTCTCCTTAATGTATACATTTTAAGTGGTATTTGTTTTTTTTTCAACCGCTCTTGCAGTATTGTCTAAATGGCATTATAATCTCTGTAAACCTAATTCAACAGAAAGGGTTGACACGATGAGAAATGCAACCATTCACCCTTCCCGCATAATACTGCCGGCTCTGTTCGCCGCACTAACAATGGCCGGTGCGTTTATACGCATACCCATACCCGGCTACCCCGTACCGCTAACGCTGCAAACATTCTTTGTAATACTCGCCGGCCTTATGCTCACTCCGGGTGCCGCCGCTGCCTCTCAAGCCGCTTATGTCGTGCTGGGGCTTATAGGCGTGCCGGTTTTTACTGCAGGGGGCGGCCCCGGATATATACTAAACCCGTCTTTCGGCTTTCTATTAGGCTTTGTAGCGGCTGCGCCCTTAATATCGTGGCTTTATAGGCGAATATCCTCAAAGGGAAAAGCCGCGGCTATAGCCTGCGCCGCCGGAGCCGCCGCGATATATGTTTTTGGCATGTCTCATATGGCACTACTTGGCCTCGCGGCAGGCGGCAAGTTTTGGCCGTTGCTCGTTTCATCCTGCCTGCTTTTCCTGCCACTTGACATAGCGAAATCTATTGCCGCTTCAGTGGTATCTATAAGCGTTGAGAAACGGCTGCGTAATAACGTCTGACAAATACGGAAAATACGCAAAATGCGCACTATTCTCTAAGCCCCGTCACAAGTATGCCCCGGTTTTCCTCATAAATCTCTGGGAATTGCGATATAGGCAGCGGATTTACTCCCTGCCCCGCCTCTATTGTATAGCCGGGCATATTAAACTCTTGTATAAACCAGTCTTTATATCCCGCGTAGCTTGAGTATACATCGGGTATCGCCAGAGAGTATCCGCTCACCCTTTCAAACTCACGGCCTATCCTCCCGGCGTCCGGCGGGTCATAATCCATAAACGTCCAGAATATAACACCCCCCTGTGTGTGATACGCTAATACCAGTCTAAAATTATGCATACGCGTGAACGCCGCCGCAGCTCTTGATTCCGGCTCCGACAGCGGATAAGGTCCCACATAATCGCGCGGCCCCGGCCGCGTAAAACCCTGAGCGAACTTTTCCTCTCTCGCGAGCTCCCATTCGGCGGGATAATTGACATTAATATCTACTCCGCGAATGTTGGCCTTCCAGCCCGACGGGAACGGTATACTGTCGCCTCTTATGGCGTACGCCGAGTTATAAGCCGCCGTTCCCGGCTTAATCTGCCCCGTAACAAGGTCAACGCCGTCCGGATTTATCATAGGCGCAATGTAAAGTGTACGGCTGTCATAAAGCGTAGCTGCGGGAATTCCGTTTATGGCTCCGCCTGTGGCGTACGCTCTCGCGTAATCCTCTAAAAACTTGATAACTACCGGCGTTGTTATCCATTCGTTAGCATGGTGAGAAGCGTTATAAAACACCTCCGTTTGCCCCCTGCCTATCTTTAAAAGGTATATATCCTTGCCAAGCACGCTGCTACCTATGCTCGATACCTCAATAAACGGATACCTGCGCTCTAAAGCGTCTATATTAAGCCTTAGCATATCCGAGCTGTAGCTTATATCGGTAAATACAATGCTGTCTGAAAACGGCACTATAACGCTCTGCCCCGGATATATAAGCTCGGCGTTTATGCCGGGATTCGCCGCCACAATTGCAGATACAGTAACGCCGTAGCTTCTCGCTATGCGATAAAGCGTATCGCCCGAGCGCACAATATGAACGGCATATCCGTTTATCATAGGCATAAGCGCAGCCCATGTTAAAGGCCCGGCTATGCCGTCCGGCGAAAGTCCCGCCCCGCGCTGATAAGCTATAAGCGCCGCCTCGGTTTGAGGGCCGAATATGCCGTCGATAGCGCCGTCGTAATACCCAAGCCTTTGTAGCGTCCTTTGCAGCAGTTCGGTGTAAGGCCCTATCGAGCCCCTCCTCAATACCTCCATTTGACCGCCTCCCGTTATATGCTAAGGCATATCCGCCCGCCGTCCATTATATGCCCAAATAGGCCGGCCAGTGATAGCCGGGGGCAAACGGAGGCCGTGTTAAATAATTCTTTGCCAAAACGCCGCTTTTAATAATATAATAGTATCTGATATTTACGGCGATAAGCCGCCTTTTAATAATTCATCGGAGGTAAACTTCATGAGCAACCGGAGCGACATCGAAATAGCGCGACAGGCTAAGCCGTTGCCTATTCGTGATATTGCAGCGCGCATCGGCATACCGACCGCCGCCATAGAGCTATACGGCGAATATAAAGCTAAAATAAACATATTCAACTCCGACTTTCCTAAGGCCGAGAAATGCGGCAAGCTGGTGCTTGTAACCGCCATAACTCCAACACCGGCGGGCGAAGGCAAAACCACCACCACCGTCGGCTTGGGCGACGCGCTGACCCGCCTTGGCAAAAAGGCTGTTATAGCGCTTAGAGAGCCGTCGCTAGGGCCGGTTTTCGGCATGAAAGGCGGAGCGGCGGGCGGAGGGTATGCGCAGGTAATACCCATGGAGGATATAAATCTTCATTTCACCGGCGACATACACGCCATAGGCTCGGCTAACAATCTTTTAGCGGCGCTGCTGGACAACCATATACATCAGGGCAACAGCCTTGATATAGACACTCGCCGCATAACATGGCGGCGCTGCCTCGATATAAACGACAGACAGTTGCGCTTTATAACCGACGGCCTAGGCGGGCGTGTAAACGGCGTGCCGCGCGAGGATGGCTTCGATATAACCGTAGCCTCCGAGATAATGGCGGTGCTGTGCCTTTCAAGCGGCCTTTCGGATATGAAAAAAAGGCTGTCAAGAATAATAGTGGCATACAGCCGCTGCGGCAATCCAGTAACCGCCGGCGATCTAAAAGCAGAGGGCGCACTTACCGCCTTGCTTAAAGATGCCATAAAGCCAAATCTTGTACAAACGCTTGAAAATACTCCCGCCCTTATACACGGCGGCCCCTTCGCCAACATAGCGCACGGCTGCAACAGCCTATCCGCCACGACAACAGCGCTTTCTCTTGGCGATTATACAGTTACAGAGGCCGGCTTTGGCGCCGATCTTGGCGCCGAGAAGTTCCTTGATATAAAATGCCGCTCCGGCTCTATATGGCCGGACGCCGCCGTCATAGTCGCTACGGCGCGGGCACTCAAGCATCACGGCGGTTGCCCCAAAGAGATTTTGCAGCACGAGGATATCCCCGCGCTTAAAGACGGGCTATCCAATCTTAAAAAGCATATAGAAACGATATCCGGTCTTTACCGGTTGCCAACAGTAGTAGCTATAAACAAATTCCCAACAGACACAGCAGCAGAGCTGCAAGAAATCATAAGCTTTTGCGAGTCTATAGGCGTTAAGGCCGCGGTAACTGACGCTTGGGCAAAAGGCGGAGCCGGAGCCGAGGATCTCGCCCGCTTGGTTATAGAAGCGGCAGATACCTCTTTAGGCGAACCGAACTATGCATACGAGCTTGACATTTCTCCCGCCGATAAGATTGACCAGATAGCGCGCAGGGTATATGGTGCCGACGGTGCCGACATACTACCCGCCGCCGCTTTAGAGCTTGAGCGCATATCCGAGATGGGGCTGTCAAATCTACCTATATGCATAGCCAAAACGCAATACTCCTTCTCCGATGATCCTCTTAAAAAGGGCAGCCCTTCCGGTTTTCGCATAACGGTGCGCGGCATACGCCTTTCAGCCGGAGCCGGCTTTATAGTCGCCCTTACCGGTGACATTATGACCATGCCCGGCCTGCCGAGGATACCCGCCGCCGAGTCAATAGATGTTGACGACGAAGGCAATATGTCCGGCCTTTTTTAGCCGGCAGACGGGGGAACGAGAAGGGACGTTGGAGGCTCTAAAGGAACGTTGGAGGCTCCGCCTCCAAACCTCCGCTTAAGGAACCAGTCCCTTAAGGATCCCATCGCAAAAGTATTTTTATAGGGGCGCATGCGTGTAGCCTTGACTAAAGGAACGATGGAGGCCCTGCCTCCAAACCTCCGCTCAAGGGACCAGTCCCTTAAGAATCCCATCGCAAAAGTATTTTTATAGGGGCGCATGCGTGTAGCCTTGACTAAAGGAACGTCGGAGGCCCTGCCTCCAAACCTCCGCTCAAGGGACCAGTCCCTTAAGAATCCCGACGTAGAAGTATCTTTATATTATTTTTAACAGATTAAATGCCGCCTTCTGGCGGCATTTTCTATTATAGTCATTTTGTATTATGGTCATTTTGTGTTCCAGCGATTTTATAATTTTGTAATAAGGCTTTAATAGAATCAGGCCCGCGTAATGCGAGCCTGACATCATATAGATATTAATTTATTATGGTTATATTTTCATCATAATTAGTCTTCTATAATGGAAGCAACGGCTCCGGCGCCTACCGTACGGCCGCCTTCCCTTATAGCAAAACGAAGACCGGGCTCTATAGCGATGGGCGTTATTAGCTTTATCTCCATCTCTATGTTGTCGCCGGGCATTACCATCTCTACTCCTTCAGGAAGCGTGATTACTCCGGTTACGTCCGTTGTTCTGAAGTAGAACTGAGGACGATAGCCGGGGAAAAACGGGGTATGCCTGCCGCCTTCATCCTTCGTCAATACGTATACCTGCGCTTTGTAATGAGTATGAGGCTTTATAGATCCGGGCTTAGACAGCACCTGGCCGCGCTCTATGTCCGTCCTCTGGATTCCCCTAAGCAAAAGGCCTACGTTGTCGCCGGCTACTGCCTGATCAAGCAGCTTCCTAAACATTTCTACTCCCGTTACTACAGTAGAACGAGCCTTTTCTGTCATTCCTACTACCTCTACCGTATCCTGTACCTTTATCTTTCCCCTCTCTACACGGCCCGTCGCTACTGTGCCACGGCCTGTTATCGAGAATACGTCTTCTACAGGCATCAAGAAAGGCTTTTCGGTGTCACGCTCAGGTGTAGGTATGTAGGAGTCTACAGCTTCCATAAGCTCGAATATGTGCTTGCACCATTCGTTTTCCTTTACATCCTCATCTCCTGTAGCAGCTTCAAGAGCCTTAAGTGCAGAGCCCTTTATTATCGGTATATCATCGCCCGGGAACTCATACTCGCTCAACAGCTCGCGTACTTCCATCTCAACCAATTCAAGAAGCTCTTCGTCGTCTACCATATCACATTTGTTCATAAACACTATTATGTATGGAACGCCTACCTGCCTCGCCAAAAGTATATGCTCACGTGTCTGCGGCATCGGGCCGTCGGCGGCTGATACTACTAGTATAGCTCCGTCCATCTGCGCCGCGCCTGTTATCATGTTCTTTACATAGTCGGCGTGTCCGGGGCAGTCAACATGCGCGTAATGCCTGTTCTCCGTCTCATACTCTACGTGAGACGTATTTATCGTTATGCCTCTTTCCTTCTCTTCAGGAGCTTTGTCTATCTCGTCATACTTCGTTGCTTTTGCGTTGCCTGATTTAGACAGTACCGACGTTATCGCCGCTGTCAGTGTTGTCTTGCCATGGTCTACGTGACCTATCGTTCCTATGTTTACATGCGGCTTCGTGCGCTCAAATTTTGCCTTCGCCATCTCTTTCTTTCCTCCTTTGAATGCGGTCATTATTTCCGTTCATTTAATGTGGAGCGGGTGATGGGAATCGAACCCACGTGTCCAGCTTGGGAAGCTGGCGCTCTACCATTGAGCTACACCCGCACTGATTAATTATATTACTAAACCCCAGCCTCGTTGTCAATAATATCCCCGGCATTATCCCCTCTCGACCATAAATTTCTCCATTTTACGTTTAACCCTTTGAAGGGCGTTGTCAATCGACTTCACATGCCGCCCTAGCCGCTCGGCTATCTTCTGATACGACTGCCCCTCAAGGTAATAATAGAGCACCTTTATCTCCAAATCCGACAGCACCTCAAGCATACGCGCCTCTATAAAAGAATAGTCCTCCCGGCCTATATAAAGCTCCTCGGGATTAAAGGCGCGCCGGTCCGACAATACGTCCATAAGCGTGCGCTCCGATTCATCGTCATAGATAGGCTTATTTAAAGGAACATAGTTATTAAGCGGCATATGCTTTTGCCGCGTCGCCGTCTTTATCGCCGTTATTATCTGCCGCGTAACACATATCTCGGCGAACGCCCTAAACGATGCCAGCTTTTCCGGCTGATAATCCCTAACCGCCTTAAAAAGCCCTATCATGCCTTCTTGTGTAATGTCCTCGCCGTCCGCCCCTATAAGAAAATATGACCTCGCCTTTGCCCTTACAAAGTTTTTATATTTATGGAGTATATATTCATATGCCTCGTTATCGCCGCCGCGATACAGGCTGATAACCTCCTCATCCGAAAGCGCGGAATAATCAACTTCTCCTGTCAATTCAATACCCCTTGTCCTAACATTTGGCTCCATTATAATGCCGCCCCGGTTTACCGTCAACTCATGTCTCTTCGCATCTTCTCATACATAAGCATTCCCGCCGCCACAGAAGCGTTAAGCGAGCTTATCCTCCCTAGCATGGGTATGCTCACCACCATATCACAGCGCTGCTTTAACAGCCGGGATACGCCCTCCCCCTCGCCGCCTATTACAAGAGCTAGAGGGCCTGATAAATCGGCTTTAAAAACGCTATCCCCGCCGGCGTCGGCGGCTACCGTCCACAGTCCCGCCTCTTTAAGCTCCTCAATGGCGTTTGAAAGGTTTGATACCCTCGCCACCTGTATGTATTCGAGCGCCCCACTCGCCGCCTTTGCCGCCGCCGCGTTAAGCCCCGCCGAGCGGCGCTTTGGTATAACAACGCCATGCGCGCCCATGCATTCGGCGGTGCGTATTATGCCGCCGAGGTTGCGGCTGTCTTCTATGCCGTCAAGCACTATTACAAACGGAGGCCTGTCCGATGCCGCAGCCGTTTTAAGTATGTCGGATATATCGCAATACTGCCTTGCGGGTATAAAAGCCGCTACGCCCTGATGCGCGCTGCCGCCGCTTATCTCATCTAGCTTGCGCCGCCCCGCCTCAACTATCGGTATACCGGCATCCGACGCCATGCTTAGTATCTTTATTATAGAGCCTTGTCTTTCTCCCGCTAAAACCAGTATGCGCTCCGGCGGGCTATCCGACCTGAGCGCCTCCATAACGGTATTCCTGCCCCATATAACATCATTATTAACGCCGCCTTGCGACTCATCTTTCATAGTTCAACTTCTCCCGCTTCTCTCTTATCTTTGCCGCCTTGCCGCAGCTCATCTTGCCTTCCGAGCACCGCCCGCTTACACATGACGGCCCCGCCTTTTCAAAAAGCGCCGGTGCTTCCTTAGCGACAATCTCAAGCATTCGCCAAGCTAATTCTCGTATCTCCCATTGCGCCCTCTCGCAGCATCTCAGCTTGAAAAAATGTATAAGCTCGCGCGCATTCATTGTCATTATCATTTTGGTTTCAGCAGCGTTTGGCAGCACAAAGCGTGCGTCCTCATTGCTTTTCTCGCCTTGAGAGCCTAGCGCCTCGTTCCATTCATTGTACCAGCTCTGCATAATACGCATCTGCTCATCATACTTTTTTTGCGCCTCTTCACCCAATTCGGCTATTTGCGGCGGCATTATATAATTAAAAACACCGCTCTGCCTTATTTCGCTGACATACCTTTGGCTCTGCACGCTAAAACTCGCCAGTCTGTGCCGTGTAATCTGCGCCAGCAAAGCGCGGGATACGCCTTCTATACCAAAGCTGAAGCTGCAATGCTCTATCGTTGATAGATGCCCCATATCGATAAGCCTTTTTATAAATGCCGGCCTATCCGATGCCGCGACTCCGCTTTTTAGCTTATCTATATCCGCCGAGCTGTAACACAACCGCGCCGCCATAGCCACTATCTCATCGGGTGACGGCGTCATAGCCAAAAGTTCAACCTTCATATATACCCGGCTCATATATCGTCCTCCCCAAAAGCAATATCAAGCAGTTCCTTAAGCCTTTCATCCCTGCCGCACAAATACAGATAGCCTATTACCGCCTCAAATCCCGTAGCCATATGGTAATCTCTTGGCGAGGCATTTTTAGGCAACGTGCCGGAATGAGCGTTGCGGCCGCGGCGGTAAATGTCGCTTTCTTCCTCATCAAGCGCGCCTGACAGCCTGTCCGCCATATCCGCCTGCGCCGCCGCGCTTACCTGCTTTATAGCCTGCTTATGCAAAGCGTTAACCCTGCCCCCCTTAAGCGCGAGGGCAGTCCTTACAAATATATCATGCACCGTATCGCCTATATAAGCGAGTACCAAAGGGCTTAGCTGCCTGGCCTCTCCCGGCTCCATACTCCTGCCTGATACTATGTTTACAAGCTTATTATCTTCCGTTTCATTCATGAACATATTGTACCACAAATACCCGTTTATTCATTAAAATTCGTAAAATAATCCGTAATGCCCCAGGCTATAGCGGTGGCAAGTCTCGCCCTATACTCCTCTTTAAGGAGCAGCGCCTCCTCGCCCGGATTCGATAAAAACCCGCACTCCACTATAACACAGGGCGCACTGCCCGATTTCAATATAAAATAGCTGCTCTCCGCCACATGGTGCCTCGGGCGGCTAGGCTTAACTTCATCGTTTAGCGCGGCCTGAATAAGCCGGGCAAGCCGCTCGCCTTCCTCGCTGCCTTCCATATAATATACCTGCGGCCCTGACGCCCTCGAATCGGGATTAGCATTCATATGCACGCTTACAACAATATCCGGCTCAGAACTTTTTATTATCTGCCGTCGCCTTTCCATGTCGGCGCGCTTGGTGTCCGCGAGCGCCTTTTCATTTTCACGCGTCAGTATAGGCAAAAACCCCGCCGAGCGCAGCTCCTCATAAAGCTTTAAAGATACGTCGAGGTTTATGTCGTCTTCGCGCGCTTTTGTTGCCCTTCCTAGCGCGCCGCCGTCAAACCCGCCATGACCAGGATCTATAACAACGCTTCTCTTAGCTGAAAACGTCTCTTTGCCCGGCGCGTCCAGCGCCGTCCAGACAAAAGCCAATATCAAAAGCACCGCAAAAGACGCCGCGTTCCTTCTTAAAAAAGCCATTGTCCTTTTAAAAGCTTCAATTATTAAACTGCTCATTCGCATAGGCGCACCCTTCCGTTTATTTGTCTGGTATATATATCAAAGCATATTCATTTAAAGCATGTACAATGACGCTAAAAATCCATTGACTTTTTATATATCCGCACATTTAAACCTAAAACCTATATATCATCCGCATTCACCGCTCCTGCATTTACCGAAAAACAATTATACTTTTTTAACTTTAATCATCTTCCATGCACTGAATTTTTCTCTTTCCCCTTTGTTATCCACACTATCCACAAGGTTATCCACAGCCCCTTACCGCCTTTGATATGATATTATCAAGGCTTATCCACATCCGCCCTTAGATAATGCTTTTGTTTTTATAACATATAAAAAGGCTGCAATCATGCATGACGGCAGTTGCATGACTTCCTCCACACAGAGCGTGAATTTACGCCTTTTCATGTACACCCCCTCCACATTCATGCTTTTTTTACATGGTTTTGCCCCACTTGCGTCAAAAAACCTCTGATATCGGAAAATCACAGAGCCGCCAAAATCTGCCCGTCACATACCGACAAAATGCCGATTTGCAGTCGTTATTCGCTCACATTAGCATCAAACCGCGGCGGTATATGCAAAAACCCCGAACGCATAACGCGTTCGGGGTTTTGCGGATTTCCGATTAAAACAGCTTTAAAGACGGCTGCGCATTAAGGTCAAGCCCAGACGCCGCGGCTTTACCAAGACGTTTTACGCGCATTGCCGCCGCGCATCCTATCATGGCGGCGTTATCCGTGCAATACTTAAATTCCGGACAATAGAACTTAGCGCCATTTAAAATCGCCGTTTGCTCCAGTCGCTTTCTAAGCGCAGTATTTGCCGCGACGCCGCCCGCCATAGCCAGCTTGCCGGCGCCGGTATGCTTAAGCGCCCGCTTGACAGTTGAAGCTATACCGTCGACCACCGCCTCTTGGAAAGACGCCGCCACATCAGTCTTTTCGTAACTCTCGCCGCGCTGCTCCATCTTATGCAGAGTATTTATAACGTTTGTTTTAAGGCCGCTAAATGTAAAGTCAAAACCGGCGTCGCCTTTAAGGCCGCGCGGGAAAGAATACTTATCCGCTTTTCCACCCGCCGCCAGCTTTTCAAGATTAGGCCCGCCGGGATACGGCAATCCCAATACCCTCGCAATTTTATCAAACGCCTCGCCTGCTGCGTCGTCACGCGTCTGCCCCACCAGCTCATAGCCGCCGTCGGCGCATACATTGACCAGCTGAGTATGCCCTCCTGACGCTATAAGACAAAGAAACGGCGGTTCCAGATCCAAGTTTGATATGTAATTGGCGCATATATGCGCTTCTATATGGTTTATACCTATAAGCGGCACATCAAGAGCGAAAGCTAATGCCTTAGCGCAGCTAACACCGGTCAGCAGCGCACCTACCAACCCCGGCCCATACGCAACGGCAACAGCCTCTATATCGCTAAACGTTACGCCAGCCTTTTCAAGCGACTCAGCCACGCAGGGCTGCAAACGTTTTATATGCTCTCTTGACGCTATCTCCGGCACCACGCCGCCATACTTTTTATGCAGTTCAATCTGCGAGTCTACAATATTTGATATAACATCGCGCCCCCGCACCACAGCCGCCGCTGTTTCATCGCAGCTTGTCTCAACCGCCAGTATAAGCGGATGCCCGGTCATTTTATTAAGCTTTTCTCTGCTTCTTTCTATATATGTCATGCGCGCCCGCCTCTAACAGGCATATTCCGCCTGTGCCTGCCTATAATTATAACCACCGATGACGCTACCGCCAGCACCGCCACAGAGACCGCGCATATAACGCCTATCCTGCTTACGCAGTCAAAGAAGAATTGCTGCGGAAACATGTTTATCATAATGTCGGTATTGGGATTGAGTATCCACAAATCGTTTGTAAAAAACACCTCATGGAAATATATCCAGAAGCCGGAAAAGTCAATCGCCACCCATACCGCCAAAGACGACATCACAATAACCGCCGCCACAAGCGCACCTAGATACGCCCGCGCCAACACCCTTGCCGCGTCACGCCGCGCCATAAGTATTACGCATAGCAGCAGCGCGGCTAAAACCGCGACCGCGGCGTTTCTAATAAATATAACGCCGCCGTACAGTGCTCGCACATCAACCATATGCTCTTTTTCGCGCTGGTTGAAAACCTCTCTCTCCTTGCCCTGTATGTCTTGTCGCATATCAAGGTTTTCCCGCGAGCCGCTCATATAGTTTAGAAGATTATCCGTTACCTCCATAAGCCCATCCTCGGATATGTCAATATACTGCGCCCGATCGAGCTTTCTGTATTCAGAGAGATAAAAGCTTCTGTCCATCGCCACCACCTCAACAGAAGTTATGGCTATTATGGCCAGAAGCAATACGCAGGCTATAAAGGCAAACAAATATGCGCCCCTTCTCATGTTAATCCTCCCACCCGCAACGCGGTGCAGAGCCGGTGGCTCAGCCCTTCTTTTTCTTCTTTTCCGCCTTAGGCGGCAAGTTTAGAAGCGGCCTTGTCTTTATAACATACCACGTCAGCGCCACTAGCATAATCGCTATAAACACAAGGGAAATCATCGGCGAAACCCCTATCTGCTCACCGAACAGGTCGATAGAGAGCATAAAAGCGCTTATGATTCCGCCTATAAAGCAGAATATGCGGGTAATTTTGTGATACTCCTCACGCTTTTCCTCTTTAAGCAATTCGTTGTGATATATCTGTCCTTTGCCGGTAATCGCGGCATAGAACAAATATACTGTGATGGCAGCGTAGAATAATATAAAAATTTCGTTGCCCATGTGTTTCCCCTTTCGCTACTTAAAGCTTTTTAATCTTAATGCCATCCGGCGTATCCTCAACCACATAGCCTTCGGCTTTTATAGCATCCCTCATGCGATCGGCCTCGGCCCAATTCTTAGCCGCGCGAGCCTCGCTCCTCTTTTTAGCCATATCATATATGCTTTGCGGTATCTCATCACTTTCAAGCTTTAAACCGAGTACGCCGGTAAGCTCATCGAGCATATTAAGCGCCTCTTCAGCTCCGCCCGCGCCTTCGCCCGGAATAAAGCGTATGTTAAGATCACGCACCAAATCGAATATAACGCCTATAGCATCGGCGGTGTTAAGGTCGTCATCCATTGCTGCTGCAAACGACTTTTTAGCTTCGCTTAGCAGCTCTAAAAGCTCTCCATCGGCCGCGGCGCCATTTTTTGCCTCGGCCACGAGATTAATACGGCAGTTTTTAATTCTATCAAGCGCCGTCTTAGCCTGCACAATAAGCTCTCGGCTAAAATTGATAGGACTTCTGTAATGCGCCGATAGCATAAACATGCGAACCGACATAAGGTCATACTCCTTAGCTATATCCCTTACCGTAAAGAAGTTGCCCGCCGATTTCGACATTTTTCTATTATCTATATTTATATAACCGTTATGCATCCAGTACTTTACGAACGGCCGACCCGTCGCCGCCTCGCTCTGCGCCACTTCGTTTTCGTGGTGCGGGAAAACAAGGTCTTGTCCGCCGCAGTGTATATCAATGGTATCGCCGAGGTATTCCATGCTCATCGCCGAGCATTCTATATGCCAGCCCGGCCTTCCGTCCCCCCACGGGCTTTGCCATGCCGGCTCTCCCGGCTTTTGAGCTTTCCACAAAGCGAAATCCATAGGATGTTTTTTGCCATCTGACGATTCCACCCGCGCGCCGAGGTCTAAAGCCTCCATATCCTGACCCGACAACTTGCCGTAGTCTTCAAAGCTTGCGACTGAAAAATATACGTCACCGTCGACCTCATAAGCGTGGCCTTTATCTATAAGAGTTTCTATAAGCTTTATAATAGCGTCAATATGCTCAGTCGCCCTAGGATGAACATCGGCGCGCTCTATACCCAGCGCGTCGGCGTCCGTATAGTATTCGGCTATAAACTTGTCCGCCAGCTCCTTAACGCTAACGCCCTCGGCGTTAGCCTTTAGTATCATCTTGTCGTCTATGTCGGTAAAGTTCTGTACGAACTTAACTTCATAACCGCTCCAGCTTAAATACCTTCTTAGCGTATCAAACACTATGAACGGTCTAGCATTGCCTATATGAAAATAGTTGTACACCGTTGGGCCGCAGCTATATATTCTTACTTTGCCCGGCTCTACCGGTATTAGCGGTTGTTTCTCCCTTTTAACGGTATTATAAATATGAAACATGCTGTTATCTCTCCTGTTCGCTGCCGTATAATCTTTCTTCTAACGCTTTAATCCTGTCCGCCAACGCTTTTAGCTCCATAGTTACCGGATCAGGAATATGTATCTGGTCAAGGTCAATGCCCGGCTTAAGCTCGGCCTTGCCGCCTTTAATTACAACGCCGGGACACCCCTCCGTTCCCGCGCAATCGGGCAAAGTGTCCGGCTTTGTTATGCACAAAGGCGGCTCACCGCTTGAAGCGGCGGGGCAAACGGCCTTTTTAACCACCCTTCCGGGTATGCCTACTACTGTACTATAAGGCGGAACCTCGCTAAGCACTACCGACCCCGCTCCTATTTTGGAGTTATCCCCCACTTTAAACGGCCCTAATACCTTAGCACCCGACGCTATCATGACATTATTTCCAATTGTAGGATGCCTTTTACCGGTATCCTTACCTGTACCGCCTAGCGAAACACCCTGATATATCGTGCAGTTATTACCAATAATAGTGGTTTCGCCTATTACAACGCCCATGCCATGATCTATAAACAACCCTTTGCCTATTGTGGCGCCAGGATGAATTTCAATACCCGTCCAAAACCGGGAGTTATGCGACCATAACCTCGCCAGCAGCTTAAAACCATGCTTCCATAGCCAGTTGGCACGCCTGTGCGATCTTACCGCAGAATATCCTGGATAGCAAAGCATAACCTCAAACCAGTTGCGGGCCGCCGGGTCTCTTTGCAAAACAGCGTCAATGTCGCTTTTTATTTTCTCGAACATAAAATCCCCCGATAAAAACAATCATATGCCGCCCGAGTTTTATTTACCCGCATTTTAGCAGGCTAAAGAGCAGAAAGACGGCAGTTTAACTGGTATATTATATTATGCCGGCTTTGTCTGTGTCAATCGCACCTTTTAGCCACAACAACATCCCGCATGACCGCCTGTTCCACCCAATGCTCCATATCGGCGTAGCATCCGCCCATAATTTCTGCGCCCGCTTTAGTTAGCGCCTGCTCCGCCGCCTCGCGTTTAAGCGTATAGGAATTAAAGGCAATCGCCATAGCACAGCCCGGCTTAAGCAGGCTCAGCCATACAGGCGCGGCTTTTTCAAGCAAAGAGCCGATATTTAGCCGCTCCGCCTCCGCTCGATGCTGCACGCCGTACGGCAAATCCGCTACAATAGCATCGAACCTTCCTTTTTTATATATAAGCGCCGCGTCACGTGTGTCGCCTTTTACCATTTCAATAGTCCTTGTATCGCCTGAGGCGTATGCGTCCGGCTCGGCGGCGGTGCTAACACGAAAAAACACTCCGGCCTGCCGCCCATTTCCGGTATACGAGCCGGTCTTTACATTATGTTTCATGCGATGAAACTTAAGGTATTGCAACGTAAACGTTTTAAACTGCTCAAAGTCCTTTTTATCTATGTCTATACCATAACCATTATGCCCGGCCGACAGCGCTGAGAACATGCTGGTTCCCCGTCCGCACATGGGGTCTAGTATGTTTTTATTTTCTCCTTCACTGTTCGATGCCATAAGAGAGGCATTTATAAGCAGACGGGTAAAAGAGTCGTTTGTTTTGCCTTTATATTTTAAAATGCCCGGCATATCGCCGCTAAGGTAAGGCTCGTAGCCCTCCATCATAGGCACAAGCGTATTGCCCTGAAGCTTAAAAACCGCCTGAGCGCAGGAAAGGCGCTGCACCTTTTGGCAAATCACTTCATCGCCTTCAAAGCACAATAACTCCAGACCGCCTATTTTAGCAAATACAATGCCCGCCGCTCCCGTCATGCACAGCTCGGCGGCGGCCAGCTTTTTCATAGACTCACGGTAACGCACGTTAGCGTGAGGATATATCAACAAAGCGCATTTCACAGTATTATCCACCCGGTTTTCATTGTACCCCATAAGCCTGCCCGAGTGCAATAGCAGGCTCATTCAAAATAACTGTTCAATCTACACGCATTGTGTTATAATAATTTGGCATTGGAAGTTACACCTGCCGATGCCATGTTTTTTTATGACATTATTATATGTATCGGAGGCCTTAAATGTTAGGAGATAACCTTAGAATGCTGCGCAAGCAGGCCGGCATTTCTCAGCAGGAAATTGCTGCGGAAATGGGCGTTTCCGCCAGCACTATAGGAATGTATGAGCAAAACCGCCGCAAGCCGGATTATGACACGCTGTCAAGGCTGGCGGATTATTTTAATGTATCTATGGAAACTCTGGTAAGCGGCGATAACGAAAAGCCGCACAATAACATAACCGATTATTTCGGCTGCAATGTTTTTAGCGCCGATGTAATGAAGATGCGGCTGCCCCGCCAGGTATTCGACGCTCTTCAGCGCACAATAAAGTTCGGCGAAGCGCTAAGCCGAGAGAACGCCAACGCAGTAGCATCGGCTATGAAAGACTGGGCGCTCGAAAACGGAGCGACGCATTATTCTCACTGGTTCCAGCCTATGACGGGACAGACGGCGGAAAAACACGAGTCTTTCCTTGAAGTCAAGGATGGCCGTCCCATAATGGCATTTAACGGAAAAGCGCTTATAAAAGGCGAAGCCGATGCATCAAGCTTTCCTTCCGGAGGACTGCGTGCCACATTTGAGGCTCGCGGCTATACCGCCTGGGATTGCACAGCGCCGGTATTTAAAAAAGAGGACCCAAAAGGCACCTCTATACTTTGCATACCTACAAGTTTCTGCTCATTTACCGGCGAAGCACTAGATGAGAAAACGCCGCTGCTAAAGTCCATGGAGGCGCTTAACAAGCAGGCGCTAAGGGTGCTACGTGCGCTTGGAGATACTGAAACAACAAGCGTTACGCCAACAGTGGGCAGCGAGCAGGAGTATTTCCTTATTGATAAAGAGCTTTATTTAAAGCGCGAAGACCTTGTACTAACCGGCAGAACACTTCTTGGTGCTCGCCCACCCAAAGGTCAGGAGCTTAGCGACCAATACTACGCGTCTATAAACGAGCATGTATCGAATTTTATGTTCGACCTCAACCGCGAGCTGTGGAAACTTGGCGTGGCGGCTAAAACACAGCATAATGAAAGCGCGCCGTCGCAATACGAGTTGGCGCTGTTCTTTATGTCTGCAAACACCGCTCTTGACCACAACCAGCTTGTTATGGAAATGCTCAAGCGCGTCGCCGACCGCCACAACCTATCCTGCCTGCTGCATGAAAAGCCGTTTGACAATGTAAACGGCTCGGGCAAGCATAACAACTGGTCACTAGCTACAGACACCGGAGAAAACCTGCTTTATCCCGGCAAAAATCCCGAGGACAACCTGCGCTTTTTGCTTTTCTTTACGGCAATAATAGCGGCTGTAGACGAATATGCTTCGCTTCTTCATATGAGCTGCGGTATAATAGGCAACGACTATCGCCTGGGCGGCCATGAGGCTCCCCCGCCGATTATTTCGATATATATAGGCAATTTCCTTGAGGGCATACTGCAAAACCTTATTTGCGGCGAATGCAAGGTATCTACCTCGCGCGAATACCTGCTTACCGGCGTCTCTACTATACCTCATTTTAAAAGAGACACCACCGACCGCAACAGAACCTCGCCCTTTGCCTTTACCGGCAACAAATTTGAATTCCGCATGGTTGGCTCGTCACAATCGCTGGGCGGCCCGAATACGGTATTAAACACGATTGTTGCCGAATACCTTATGCGCATCGCTAACCGCCTTGAAAAGGCAACAGATGCCCAGGCGGAAGCGAAAGAGCTTATAGCGGCATTGGCCGGCGATCATTCGCGCATAATATTCAACGGCAACAATTATGCCCCCGAATGGCGCGAGGAGGCAAAGCGGCGCGGCTTGCCTATATTTAAGAACACCGCCGACGCTATTGTTGTGCTGCGAGAGCCATGGGCAATTGAGCTTTTTGAAAGACATAAAGTATATAACCGTGCTGAATGCGAGGCCAGAGCCGACATAAGGCTTGATATTTACGCAAACCAGGCAGGTATAGAAGCGCGCACCATGCTTAAAATAGTTCGTGAAAAAATATTGCCCGCAGCCATGCGTCATACTTCTGAAATCGCGTACGGCCTAAATCAGATACGCGAGGCCTGCCCCACCGCCGACACCACAGCGCATTCATACAATATAGAAAGATGCGCCGCGCTTACATCATCGCTTAAAACGGCGGCGGATCATCTTGAGGCGGCGCACAACAGGCTTAAGAGCGAGCCTATGGGCTACGGCAAAGCAACGCATGTTTCAACAGGCATAATACCTGCTATGGCGGCGGTTCGCAAATACGCAGACGAGCTTGAAACGATAGTCCCTAAGGATTACTGGCCTCTACCATCGTATGCAGAGCTGCTGTTTATGTAACAAAGCGGCTATAATGATATTTTTTGGAGTGATATTATTTGCCTAAACGCATAGTTTTAACCGGCGGCGGCACAGCCGGACATGTATCGCCAAATTTAGCTATAGCGCCGCTTTTGCGCTGTGACGGCTGGGATATACATTATATAGGCTCTCATCACGGCATAGAGAGCATTATGGCGCCAGAAGCCGGCTTAGCTTATCATGCAATATCGACAGGAAAACTTAGAAGATATTTCAGCATGAAAAATTTTACAGACCCTTTCCGCATAACAGGCGGTACGCTGCAGGCGCTAAGGCTGCTTAAGAAGCTTAAACCTAAAGTGGTTTTTTCTAAAGGCGGCTTTGTATCGGTGCCGGTGGCGGTGGCGGCGGGTATGTGTAAAATACCTTTGGTGCTACACGAATCGGATATAACGCCGGGGCTGGCTAACAAGCTTTGCTTGCCTTTCTCGGATATTGTTTGCACCTCCTTTGAAAGCACGCTTAAATACACAAAAGGCAAAGGCGTACATACCGGCACGCCTATCCGGCAATACATTCTTAAAGGCGACAAGGATGCCGGGCTTGCTATGTGCGGCTTTAGCCGATCGCTGCCTAACCTCCTCGTTATAGGCGGCAGCCTCGGCGCGGTGGCGATAAATGATTGCGTGCGCAGTATACTTGATAGGCTGGTAGCGAAGTATAATGTCGTGCATATATGCGGGCGCGGCAATCTAGATGAATCGCTTTTATCAAAAGAAGGCTATGCGCAGTTCGAGTTTTTAGGCGCGGAGCTTGCCGACATATACGCCATGGCCAATCTGGCGGTAAGCCGGGCAGGCGCAACGGCGCTTTCAGAACTGCTGGCGTTATCCATTCCTTCGCTGCTTATACCTCTGCCGCTCGCATCAAGCCGTGGCGATCAGATACTAAACGCCAGATTCTTCTTTGAAAAAGGATACTGCGCTATGCTTATGCAAGAGGATATGAACAGCGCATCTCTCGCGGCCGGCATAGACGAACTTTATGATAACCGCGGCAAATACATCTCCGGCATGAAAAAATCCGGAGCGGTGGGCGCGGCGAATAATGTACTTAAAGCAATTTATTCATGTGTGGGTGACTGATGGACATATTACAAAAGTTAAAATCGCTCTCGTCGCTTGACGGAGCAAATAGGCTAAAAGCCGAAAAAGAAATAGAAGCTCTTGGACAAGCCGCTGTGGCACCGCTGTGGCTGGCAGCTACGCAATACCCGCGCGAGGCGCTGCTGCTGCTTAGCCGCATATGCAAAAAGAAGGCGGGTCGCGACGCGCTTCAAAGGCTTATACCCTCTCGCGCCGCCCTCCATTCATACTTTTCCTCCCCCGACGCCAAAACGCGTAAAAATGCCGCCATACTAAGCGGCGTGTTGGGCGACCGCCGCGACGCTGCCGCATTAGCCGACATGCTCGAAAAAGAAACGACGCTTTTTGTCCGCCCTTCAATAATACTTTCGCTTTCGGCCATGGGCGGCCCCGATGCCGCTGTCGCGCTTAAAAAGGCGCAAAGCGGCATAAGCAAGCGCTATGCCGGCGAGCCGGACAGCCTGCTGCGCGCCGAACGTGATGCGCTGTCAAAATGGTCTGCGGCTTCTATGAAGGGCGCGTCTTTTACCGGGCTTAAAGCGGTAATGCGCATATGCCTCTCAACGCTTGACGATATGGCGAAAGTCGTGGCTATGGAGGCAAAAGAAAAGGGATTGCATGTTTATGAGCAGAACGGCAAGGCTTTTATAAACACACGCGATTACGCTTCGCTTTTCAAACTCCGGACATTTGAAAAGGCGCTTATAGCTGTATCGTCGTCCGGGCCGCTGCCGTCTGCCGCGGCGGAATCGGCGCTTTTAGCCGGACTTTTAGACATTTTAAGGGACACTCACGGACCGGGGCCGTGGCGTTATCGCGTAAGCGTTATAGGGCAGGTGCGCAATAAAGAGTTTATAACCGCCTTTTGCGATCGCTTAAGCTCACCTGGCCTTATAAACAGCCCTTCGGCTTATGATGTGGAGATTATTGTTGAAGCAGGAGCGCGCTGTTATGTGTATCTTAATCCTTCAACATTTGAGGATACCCGCTTTAGCTATCGCAAAGCGTTCATACCCGCCGCAATAAGCCCTGTAGCGGCCGCCTGCGCCATGCGGCTTATACTTCCCTATACCGGCAAAAACGACATCCTAGACGCCTTCTGCGGCTCTGGGACAATGCTTGTAGAGCGGCATATGCTTCGCCCCTGCCAGTCTTTGACCGGCGTTGACATATCGCGCGAAGCCATAGCCGCCGCCCGTACAAACCTAGCCGCCGCCGGCATAGAAGCAGAGCTTATACACAGCGATATACTAAACTACCGCCCCGATAAAAAATACGGAGAGCTGATATCTAATATGCCGTTTGGCAACCGTGTAGGCAGTCATAGCGGCAACGAACGGCTGTATTCCCAGTTTGTAAGACAGCTTCCCTCTCTTATAAGCGGAAAAGCCTTCCTTTATACGATGGAAAAGCGGCTGCTTAACGAGGCTGTCCGCGCATCCGGCCACCGTATACGCGAACGCTACTATATATCAAGCGGCGGTCTGCAGCCCGGGCTTTTTATAATACAGCCATCAAACGGCGACAGCAATCGACAAAACTCAGGGCAACGGAAAAGCCGGCCGGCTCTAAAGCAAAGCGGCGCGCGGCGGCATACGCAGTCAAAAAGCCGCCAATCATAAGCCGTAGCATTAACTCGCTATAAACCTAAACGCAAAAACAGGCACTCTCTAAAAGATGGTGCCTGTTTTATTTATAAGTTTATTATATTTACATTGATTTAATCTATCAGTACGATGAAGTGGCGGTATACGCCCCGCTCGATTTATACATTGTGTACGAGTAACCAGCCTGGTAATAGCAACTGTCTGTCGAAGTGTCGACAATCTTCCATTGCCCGTCGAGATATACCTCATTCCAGGCATGATAGCCGGTAACGTATGTTGAGTAGCCTTTTGTAAGCTTTGTCGGTATGCCCTGGCTGCGGCACATGGAGGCTAGCAGCGAGGCAAAATCATAGCATATGCCTTTTTTGGTATTGTATGTCGTAAGGGGATTCGGTAAATATCCGTTCGGCAGGTTGCCGACCTTAGAGTAATCGTATCTTACGTTTTTAACAACCCATTCATATATCGCTTTAAAAGCGTCAGCGTCGGTTACCGAGTTTTGCGTAAGCACTCTTGCCATTTCGGTATACGATGTGCCGGGTGTCCAGCGTATGCCGGGTATCGATATAAGATAGGTGTTTAGTGTTTCAGCCGGCAGCACAGCCGTCGCTGACCTTACAAACCTGTAAGAGTTTCCGGATACGTTCTCTAAAATGCTTACCGAATATGTACCCACTCCGAGGCTAAGCGGAACAGCCTGCTCATGGCCATTGCCTATAAAATCAAAATTCTCGCTTGCCGCGCTTTTTTGCGTAAGCGTTTTAAGCGCCGCCGAGCCGGTATATGAATACTTGGCCTGCACATAGCCTTGAGCCGCGGTTGATGTAAGAATAGTCGCTGGAACTCCGCTTATAGGCGCTAATCCTTCAGGGTTGCCGTTCATAGACAGCGGACCGCTCCTAAGCGATATAGGCTTTTTAATTATACCAACTCTTGGCACCGCAACCGCCTCAGATAGCGGAGCAGGATTATCAGGTATTTCAATTCGTGCCGCTCCCGACCCGAGTATAAATACAGCCGCCGCCACAAATACAATAAAGAATATAATAGCTTTGTTTATTCTCATATATACTCCCTCACAGGGCGAAGTTCGGCATATAGGCTGTAACAGCCGATACGCCTGCCAATATATACATCCTATTACATTATAATTACAGAATATGACAAAGTCAACAAATTCTCACAAAATACATTGGCATTATTTGTCTTTGTGAGAGCAGATGCGCGCTTTATGTTTTTGGCCGCACGTTAACGCCGCAATTCGAGCCGCCGCTTTGTTTATTGCAGGCTATCTATTTGCCGTCGGTATCATTATCTGGAGCGATATACGGGCTTCTGTAACCGCTTTGCGCCTGTCCGAGGAATGTTTTTGTACGCAGCTGCTGCGGGCGGCAGAATATGCCGTCAGAACAGCCCTGCTCCACAATAACGCCTTCATCCATAAATATAACATGGTCGGCGACTTCTCTCGCAAAAGCCATTTCATGCGTAACGACTATCATAGTCATATTGTCACGCGCCAGTGATTGTATAACGCTTAGCACTTCGCCGGTCAGCTCGGGATCGAGCGCACTTGTAGGCTCGTCAAAGCAAAGTATGTCTGGTCGCATAGCCATAGCTCTCGCAATCGCCACGCGTTGCGCCTGCCCTCCCGAAAGCTGATACGGATAGCTTGATATTTTATCCGAGAGCCCTACTTTATCTAAAAGCTCCCGTGCCAGCTTTTTTGCTTTGGCCTCCGGCGTTTTATCTACAGTTATCTGCGCCTCTGTAAGGTTTCTTTCAACAGAAAGATGAGGGAACAAATGAAAATTCTGGAACACCATACCCATGGCGCGCCTAAGCTGCCTGAGCTTTTCTTCCTCGGCATATATCACCTTCCCCGCCTCGTCCGTCCACGCCATGCGCTCGCCTTTTATACTAATCTCGCCGGAATCTATATCTTCAAGCTTATTAAGGCAGCGCAGCAACGTTGATTTGCCGCTGCCGGACGGCCCTATTACGCAAAGTACTTTTCCTTCCTCAACGCTGGCCGAAACGCCCTTAAGCACTCCTAGCTCACCAAAATTTTTATATATGTCTCTAGCTTCAAGAACCATTTCTATCTCCTCACCTGTAATACGCCAGCTTATCTTCTATCAGCTTTAGTATTCTTGTAACCACAGTTATCATTATAAGATAGAACAGCGCCGCGACAATAAACGGCGTCATATCCGATGTACGCATTACCGCCGACTCCGCCATCTTTAAAAGATCCGGCACAGCGATAGCCGTTACCAGCGCCGTATCTTTAACAAGCGTTATAATCTCATTGCCTATAGAAGGCATCACCCGCTTTATAACCTGCGGCAGCACTATCTTTCTCATAGTTTGCGCCTTGCTAAACCCGAGCACATCCGCCGCCTCGTGCTGCCCTCTTTCTATCGACTGTATGCCGCCTCTAAATATCTCGCTGTAATATGCCGTATAATTCAGTATCATTGAAAGTATAGCGGAAGGAAACCGGTCAATATTTATGCCGGCTATATTCAAACCGTAATAAAAAAACATAAGCTGAAGCATCAGCGGAGTGCCGCGCATCAGCAGTATGTACAAATTGGTTATCCTTCTTACCACCGAAACCTTTGATATAGAGCAAAGTGAGCATAAAAAGCCGAGCGGCAGCGAAAAGATGATAGTAAGGAAAAAAATCATCAGCGTTTTTGTGCTGCCGTCCAGCAATGAGCCCAATAGCGGCACCAAGCTTTCAGGATTGTTTATGTAACTCATTCTCGCACCGACCTTAACCTAATATAAAGCCGGCTCGGGACGCGAATCCGCATCCCGGACCGGCAATAATCCCTTAATTTACTTTATTATGTTCTCACCGAACCACAGATTGGATATCTCCTCCGCCTTGCCGTCCGCCTTCATATCATTTATAGCCTGCTGCACAGCATCCCGGAAGGCAACATCGCCCTTCCTAAAGCCTATTCCAAACTCCTCAGGAGCGAGGTGCTCATCAAGTATGCGATAAATGCCCTCTTCCTGTGTCATATAATACTGCGCTACAACGATATCAACAGCAACAGCGTCAACCTTGTCTATCTTAAGGTCCATAAGTGCAGATACGTTATTTCCAAAGTCAATCTTCTCGCCTATCGACTCATAAAGCTCTGTATCCTTCTCAAGCGCTCCTTGCGCGCTGGAGCCGTCCTGTACCGCCACCTTCTTTCCAGCGAGGTCTGAAAGCACGTTTATATCTGATCCTTCTTTAACAACGACAACCTGCGAGTTCTCCATATACGGGTCGGAGAAAAGCACGTTTTCCTTACGCTCGTCGGTTATTGTAAAGCCGTTCCATATAACGTCGATTTTCTTGGCGTCAAGCTCCATCTCTTTGGCGCCCCAGTCAATCGCTTGAAGAACCAACTCAACTTCAAGCCTAGCGGCAACTTCTTTGGCCAAATCAACGTCAAAACCTACAAGGTTTCCGCCCTCATCCCTAAAGCCCATAGGCGGGAAGCTGTCATCCATGCCCATTATGAGTTTGCCATTGGCTTTAATATACTCCCACGATTCGTCCTTCTCTGTATCGACTACAGACTCCGACGGTGACGGCTCCTCCGCTACGTTAGCAGGCGCACAACCGGTAAAGGCTGAAAGCATAAGGCATACCGCCAGCAACAAAACAAAAAACTTTTTCATTGTCTTTCCTCCAAACTTGTTTACTTAAAACTTGTTACCGTGCTATTATACTCTATCTTGCTAAATTAGTAAAGCGATAATTTAGTTGTTAAAGAATATTGTATATTTGTCACAGCCAACTTCTTTAAAAGAGATAAGGCCCGGCGTCGGCCGGGCCTTTTATCAGCTGCAAAGGCGTTGTTTAATCAAATTGTCGCTTTAGCTGCTCAAATACAGGATCCGGCGGCTCCTCCCCAAGCCATTTAAACGGTTTTTTGCGCATTTTAAAGTAAAGCCCTCCCGCAATAAATATTGCCGTCAGAGCTCCGAATACCGCAATATTAACAACGCCGCTTGTGCGGGCCTCTCCTTCCTTAATCATATATGGCAGGAATCTGGATTTTATATAGTTTCTGTCGTCAGTATCAAAGATACTATTTTCAACGCACCAATCGATTATTGTTCCCCCATCGTAAAAGGGCTGATTATCCATCCAGTTTTGCTGGATTGCTTCAATCTCCTCCGAAAGCCGAACCAATTGCCCTCCTTTCAAACCGATTGAATGATAGTCTCCTTCGCCCCACGAATAATCATATATTTTTTCCAAATCCCTTAACCTGTCCGCTTGCGCCTCATAGGTTATAAAGTAATTTATATAACTGCTCTCTCCCGGCCCCAGCGCAAATATGGGAACGCAGTAAAAGAGCGCGGTCGTTTCTATTGGTTCATCCGGGTCCTCGCCTTCATAATATGTCTCCCCATACATATCAATAACCACGTCCAGCATGCCTTCCACATAAAGCTTATCCTCGAGCTGATTATAGCCAAGAGAATGTATGTATGGCTGTCCGCGGCGAATATAAACCAACTCCTCACTTAGCCAGTCCACTCCTGATATTACCAAACCAACCAGCGATATCGCCGCCAGAATAAAGCACAATATTACCCACCCGTCACGCGTTTTAGGAATACAGATAATAACCGGCATATATTCCACTCCTATCAATTTTTCTCATTATATCATGCATTAACGGCCGATAGCTCCATATTTCGGCGGCATATAACATATATTTTTTTATTCTATAATAAAAAACGCCCCTTTTGGGGCGTTTTTGGCGCGTATATTATCTCTTTGAGAACTGCGGAGCGCGGCGAGCAGCCTTAAGACCGTATTTTTTACGTTCCTTCATGCGCGGATCCCTTGTAAGGAAGCCGGCTTTTTTAAGCTCCGGTTTAAGCGCTTCATCGGCTTTTACCAGCGCACGGGTTATGCCATGCCTTATAGCCCCTGCCTGGCCGGTAAAACCGCCGCCATAAACGTTCACAGCGACATCGTACTTAGCGACAGCGTCGGTGAGAACGAGCGGAGAGCGCACGATCATCTTTAGCGTTTCAAGGCCAAAGTAATCGTCTATATCCCTTTTATTTATTGTTATTTTGCCGTTGCCGGGAAGCAAACGGACACGGGCAACAGCCTTCTTGCGCCGGCCTGTACCCAGATACTGAATCAGATTCTTTGCGGCCATTCAACTATCCCCCTCAAATATCCAGCGTTTCAGGCATCTGGGCTTCATGACCGTGCTCAGCGCCTGCATAAACGCGAAGTTTTTTTATTGATTTGCTTCCAAGGCTGGTCTTGGGAAGCATCCTTCTTACCGCCTCATATACGGCGAATTCCGGCTTTGTTTCCATCAAACGGCGATAAGGCGTCTCTTTAAGTCCGCCTACATATCCGCTGTGCTTGCGGTAAACCTTCTGGTCCAGCTTGTTTCCTGTAAGTACTACATCTTTGCAGTTTATTACTATTACATGGTCGCCTGTATCAACATGCGGCGTAAATATCGGTTTATGCTTTCCGCGAAGTAAAACCGCAACCTGGCTGGCAAGACGTCCGAGCGGCTTGCCGGCGGCATCCACCACATACCAGTTTCGCTTTACCTCCGCGGGCTTTGCCATGAAAGTTTTCATGGGTATCCCACCTCAATAACTTAATTTTTCTCGCCTTGCTTCCATTTGGGGCTAACAAAAAGAAACCAGACGCAACGTTTATTGTATATAAATGCGAACGGGCTGTCAAGCCTTTTGCCCGTCATTTACCGTTTTTAAAGCTCAATCATAGTAAACCTCGGCCAAAGCCAGCCCGTGCGCCGGAGCAGTAGGGCCAAGGAGGTTCCTATCCTTCTTTTCAATCGCTAAAGCTATACATTCCGGCTCTAGCTTTTTGCTACCTACCACTACGAGCGTTCCGGCTATAATTCTTACCATGTTATATAAAAACCCGTCGCCGCATACCTCAATTTTAATAAGCCGCCCGTCCCTTTTAACGCTTACAGAGTATATTGTCCTTACAGTGTCCTTAACGCTGCTGCCGGTAGCGGCAAACGCCGCAAAATCATGCTTTCCGACAAGCATCTCAGCCGCCTTAGTCATAAGCTCAATATCAAGCGGTATAAACACATGCCACGCCATGTTTCTTAGCAGCGCCGGAGCGTGCGGCGCGTTGAATATGGTGTAAACGTATTTTTTGCCGGTGGCAGAAAAGCGAGCGTGAAACTCTCCGTCCGCCTCGCCGCTCGACGTAACGCGTATATCCGGCGGCAGCAATGCGTTTAGCGCGTACATCCATTTATCCGGCGGCACGCTTGATTCGGTATCAAAATGTGCTGTCTGCGCGTAAGCGTGGACTCCGGCGTCAGTTCTGCCCGAGCCATGCACCGCTGTGCGTATGCCGCTCACCGCCTCGATTGCCTCCTCCACCGCCTGTTGCACGCCGACGGCGTTTTTCTGCGTTTGCCAGCCGGCATAGCCGCTGCCGTCATATTCTATTATAAGCTTTATCCTCGCCATCACAGCCTCAGCCCAGCAGCACTATAGCCGCCCCCAGCGCCACCATGCAAATCGCGGCGACGCCGTCTCTCATCCTCATTTTAAGCACATGCAGCCTCGTCCTGCCGTCTCCACCGCGATAACAACGCGCCTCCATAGCCATAGCAAGGTCGTCAGCCCGCCTAAACGCGCTTACAAACAACGGCACCATAAGCGGCACCATAGCCTTCGCCCTAGCCATAATATTTCCGCTTTCAAAGTCGGCGCCTCTTGCCTTTTGCGCCTTCATTATCTTGTCCGTCTCCTCTATAAGAGTGGGTATAAAGCGCAGCGCTATAGTCATCATCATAGACATCTCATGCGCGGGGAATTTAAGCGCGGCAAGCGGACTTAAAAGCCGCTCCAGTCCATCGGTAAGCTCTATTGGCGATGTTGTAAGCGTCATAACCGTGGCTCCGACTATTAGAAACACCAGTCTCATGCCCATAAAAAACGCCTGGTTAAGACCTTCGGGATATACTGTTATAAACGCCAGTTTAAAAAGCGGCGTTTCTCCGGTAGTAAAAAATACATTTATAATTACGGTGAAAATCAGTATAAACATCAGCGGTTTAAGGCTTTTTAGATAAAAAAGCAGTGGTATTCCGCTAATAAAAGCCACAGTTAGGAAAAAGCACCCCAACATTAAATAACCCCAGCCTGTTTTGACAAGAAACACGATTATCATAAACGCCAGCGTCAGCAATATTTTGGTGCGCGGGTCAAGCTTATGTATATAGGAGTCTCCGGGGAAATACGAGCCTAGAGTCATATCTTTAAACACCGCTCTCCCCCCTTATCCTTCTTATTATCCATTCGCCCAAGTCTTCGGCCATATAGAACATGGGCACATCATACCCTTTCGCCCTAAGCTGCGCCGCCACAACTGCCGCCTGCGGAGCGTCAAGCCCTATGGCGCGCAGTCCTTCAATATCTGAAAAAACATCTTCCGGCTTGCCATCCATAGCTATGCCGCCGCTATCCATCACAATAAGGCGGGTGCAAAGCCGCGCCAAATCCTCCATATTATGCGATACCATTATTATGGTATGTCCGGAGCGGTGCAGCTTGTCTATAAGCCGCAGAATCGTACGCCTGCCCTTTGGGTCAAGACCGGCGACTGGCTCATCTAAAACAATTATGTCCGGTCTCATAGCTACAACGCCGGCAATAGCCGCCAGCCTTTTCTGCCCGCCGCTAAGCTCAAACGGCGATTTGTCCTTTATACTCTCATAGTCAAGCTCAACAAGTTCCATAGCCTCTTTGGCGCGCTGCGGCAATTCGCTTGCCGGTACACCAAGGTTTTTAGGTCCGAAATAAACGTCCTTTTCCACCGTTTCATCAAAGAGCTGATACTCGGGATACTGAAACACCAGCCCCACCTGTCTGCGCAACTCTTTAAGTCCGGCTTTGTTTGTAGTGTCGGAGCCGTTTACACTCACCCGTCCCGATGTCGGCTTTAAAAGGCCGTTCAGGTGCTGTATAAGCGTTGACTTGCCCGAGCCGGTATGTCCTATAAGGCCAACGAACTCACCGTCCTCGATATTTAGCGATACACCGTCCACAGCCTTTGTTTCATAAGGTGTATTCTCGCCGTAAATATGGGTAAGGTTTTCTATAACAATTGGCATAATCTATCCACCATTTCCTCAACGCTTATAAGCCTTGGCATATCAATGCCAATACCGGCAAGCATATCAGCTATTTCCGCCAGCGCCGGAGCATCAAGCCCAACATCTTTTATCTCTCTAATCCTTGAGAATATCTCGTTAGGTGTGCCGTCCATATAAACCTTGCCTTGGTTCATGACGATAACTCTGTCAGCATATGCCGCTTCTTCCATAAAGTGGGTAATATGCACGATTGTCATGCCTTCTTCTTTATTAAGGCGTTTAACCGTATTCATAACCTCTAGCCTGCCGCGGGGGTCGAGCATGGCGGTAGGCTCATCCAATACGATAACATCCGGCCGCATAGCGATTATACCGGCTATAGCCACCCTTTGCTTTTGCCCCCCGCTAAGGCGATGCGGCGCAGACCTAGCGAATTTGCTCATCCGCACAGCCTCAAGCGCCTCATCTATACGCTTTCGCATCTCATCAGCCGGCACGCCGAGGTTTTCAAGTCCGAACGCCACGTCCTCCTCCACCATCGTCGCTACTATCTGGTTGTCGGGGTTTTGGAACACCATGCCGCATGTCTTTCTGATTTCCCACAGGCTATCATGATCGGATGTGTCCATATCCCTAACCTTTACAGCGCCGGAGGTAGGCGTAAGCAGCGCGTTAAAATGCTTTGCGAGCGTTGATTTACCCGAGCCGTTATGCCCGAGAATTACCGTGAAACTGCCTTCTTCTATATCAACGCTCACCCCGTCAAGCGCCCTGACGCTTGTTTCCGCGCCTCTGTATTCGTATATAAGGTTTTCCGTGCTTATTATAGCGCTCATTGAATTTCCTTTACAGGTTTTATGAATTATAATTCTATCAAATACTTCCAGCCGATACAATACATCTTATTATGCGCAAAAAAGCGCAGCCTTACGGCCACGCCTCTTTCACCGGCCTAAAGCCGCTTATCAGTCAATCAGCTCGAGGATGACCATTTCCGCGCCGTCCCCGCGCCTCGGACCCTTTTTAAGTATGCGGGTATATCCTCCGCCCGTTCCTTTGTCCTGTCTGCGCTTGTCATACTTAGGCGCTAGCTCGCGGAAAATCTTCTCTACCACAGGATGGTGAATTTTCCTGGCGCGCTCAGTATAGTCGCCCTTGCTTTCCTTATGCTTTCTCGGGAGCGGCACCTCATAAAGGTAAGACATTATATGGCGCCTCGCAGCCAACTTGGCCGGCCCGTCGTTTGTTACGCTAAGCTCAACCTTGTCGCCTTTATCATTCTTTTTCTCCCTCGTAACCTCTACGGTATCCGAGTATGTATTAATCGCCGCCGTAAGCAGCTTTTCGGCTATTGAGCGCACTTCCTTGGCGCGAGCCTCGGTCGTAACGATTTTGCCGTTCCAAAGAAGCGCGGTGGTGAGGTTGCGAAGTATCGCTCTCCTCTGATCCGACGGCCTCCCCAGCTTGCGGTATCCTGCCATTGCTATTCCTCCCTAACTTCAATCGTCACTGTGCTTGAGGCTCAACCCCAGCACCGCCAATTTCTGTGAAACCTCCTCCTGTGACTTGCGCCCGAGGTTTCTAACCTTCAAAAGCTCTTCCTCAGTTTTGTGCGTCAAATCCTCAACGGTATTGATACCCGCCCTCTTAAGGCAGTTGTAAGAACGAACGCTAAGGTCAAGCTCCTCTATGGTCATTTCCATTATCTTTTCTTTTTTATCTTCTTCCTTTTCAACCATTATCTCAACGTTGCTCACGTTTTCGGTAAGGTTTATGAACAGAAGCAGATGGTCATTAAGTATTTTAGCCGCTAAACCCGCCGCCTCATCCGGCCTTATGCTGCCGTTTGTCCAGATATCCATTGTCAGCTTGTCATAGTCTGTTATCTGGCCAACACGCGTATTCTCAACCGCATAGTTTATCTTGCGTATCGGTGTGAATATGCTATCGACAGGTATAATGCCTATGGGCTGGTTCGGCTTTTTGTTCTTATCCGAAAGCACATATCCGCGGCCGCGTTCCAATGTTATTTCCATATAAAGCCGCGCATCCGAATTAAGTGAGGCTATATGCAGCTCGGGATTGAGTATCTCAACCTCAGCATCGGGCTGAATGTCTCCGGCGGTAACCTCGCCTTCGCCCTCCGCCCTTATATAAACCGTCTTTGGTACATCGGTGTGCAGCCGTACAGAAAGCTCCTTAAGATTAAGGATAATATTGGTAACGTCCTCGCTAACGCCCTCAATGGTCGAAAACTCATGCAGCACGCCGTCAATCTTAACGGATGTAACCGCCGCTCCAGGCAGACTGGAGAGAAGAATCCTTCTCAAGCTGTTGCCCAGCGTCGTGCCGAATCCTCTTTCAAGAGGCTCTACCACGAGTTTGCCATATTTATTATCGGGAGATAGTTCCACGCATTCTATCTTAGGCTTTTCTATTTCTATCATTTACCTACTCCTCCCTTAATTTACATACATATAACCGGGTGAAGCGCCGTCGCATTATCTAGAGTACAACTCAACGATAAGATGCTCCGCAATCGTTAAATCCACATCTTCACGCAAAGGCAGTGCCGTAACCTTGCCTGTAAGCGTTTCTGTATTCATTTCCAGCCATTTGGGCGTGGTCTTAACGCTTTCTTTAAGCTCCTTTAAGTGAGGTATATTAACGCTACGCTGTTTCACGCTTATTACCTCTCCGACATTTACAAGATAGCTGGGTATGTCAACCTTTTTGCCGTCAACCAGTATATGGCCGTGATTAACCATCTGCCTGGCCTGGGCGCGCGACTCGCCAATCCCGAGCCGAAAAACAACGTTATCCAGCCTGCGCTCAAGAAGCTGAAGCAGGTTTTCGCCGGTAACGCCCTTCATGCGGGTAGCCATGTCGTAATACCTGTGGAACTGCGACTCAAGCAGGCCATATGCGCGCCTTGCTTTTTGCTTTTCCCTAAGCTGAACGCCGTAGTTGCTTACTTTTTTTCTGCTCTGCCCATGCTGTCCAGGAGGCGACGGCCTTTTTGAAACGGCGCACTTGCCGCTAAAGCAGCGGTCGCCCTTCAAAAACAGCTTGGTGCCTTCCCTGCGGCACAAGCGGCATACTGAATCTTTATATCTAGCCATTATCGCTTACCCCCTTAAACCCTTCTGCGCTTGGGCGGCCGGCAGCCGTTATGCGGTATGGGAGTAACGTCCTTAATCATGTTGACGTCAAGCCCCGCTCCCTGAAGCGAGCGGATAGCCGCCTCTCGTCCGCTGCCCGGACCCTTAACATATACTTCTACCGTCTTAAGCCCATGCTCCATAGCCGCCTTTGCCGCAGTTTCGGCTGCCATCTGGGAAGCAAACGGAGTGCTTTTGCGGCTGCCGCGAAAGCCCAGTCCGCCCGAGCTTGCCCAGCTTAGAGCGTTGCCCTGAAGGTCGGTTATAGTTACTATCGTATTATTGAAAGAAGAGCGGATATGAGCGGCGCCCTTTTCAATGTTTTTTCTCTCGCGGCGCTTGCGTACAACGCGCTTTGCCTTTGGTTTCGCCATTTTGCTATACCCTCCTTATTTCCTCTTGTTACCGACTGTGCGCTTCGGCCCTTTACGCGTGCGGGCATTCTGTTTTGTGCTTTGTCCGCGCACAGGCAGTCCGCGCCGATGACGTATCCCGCGGTAGCAGCCTATCTCCATCAGCCTTTTGATGTTTAAAGCCACTTCGCGCCTAAGATCGCCTTCGACCTTCAAATTCTTATCTATATATTCCCTTATCTTTCCAACTTCAGCCTCCGTAAGATCTCTAATACGAGTTTCGGGGCTTATCTCGGCGGCGTTGACTATCATTTCAGCCTTTTTACGCCCTATGCCGTATATGTAGGTTAATCCAATCTCAACGCGCTTTTCCCTCGGTAAGTCGACTCCGGCAATTCGTGCCATTAAGCAATACACCTCCAAATGAGTATGTTATTTTATAATATATTGATCCGCGCGAACCGGGACATTTTGCCCCGCAGCCGCGTCGCGCGGGTAAATGCCTAGCCCTGTTTCTGCTTATGCTTAGGGTTTTCGCATATGACCATTACTCTGCCTTTGCGTTTAATTATTTTGCATTTTTCGCAAATAGGCTTAACGGACGGTCTAACTTTCATTTCATGTTCCTCCTTAAAATCTGAGGCCTCAGCCTTTGCCTCTCCACGTAATGCGTCCTCTGGTAAGGTCGTATGGGGAAAGCTCTATTGTAACTTTGTCGCCCGGCAATATCCTGATGAAATTCATCCTGAGTTTGCCGGATATATGAGCCAGTATCTCATGGCCGTTTTCCAGCCTCACCTGAAACATGGCATTAGGAAACGACTCAACCACAACGCCTTCCACTTCTATAACATCCTGTTTAGACAAGCTACCCCCTCCTCACTTCTTCAAATAACCAAGATTCAGCAGCCCCGACCTTATCTCGGAATCAAAAACCTTTTTCCCGCTCAGCAGCTTCTCGCCTATCGCAAAGAGCAGCTCAGGCTTTGCGGTAAGATGCTTTATCTTCTTGCGCTTAGGCTTGCCGAGTTTTCTTAGCACGCCGTCCGCGATATAAGCATACATGTCGTCCTCAACCTTTACAACAACAAAGTATCTTCCGCTGTCCCTTCCGGCTTTTGACAGCACCACCCTGCCGGTCTCTATCGGGAAAATATCCATGGCTGTTCCTCCCCCGGCTCTGCCGTTATTATCAGCGGACCTTCGGGAGTAACGGCGACAGTATTTTCATAATGCCCCGACATACGCCCGTCGGCTGTGACCACGGTCCAGCCATCGTCCTTGAAAATAACTTCTTTTACCCCGGCATTAACCATAGGCTCCACCGCCAGCACCATGCCGTTCCACAGCCGCTTGCCGTAGCCCGGCCTGCCGTAATTAGGCACCTCCGGATCCTCATGAAGATTTCTCCCCACGCCATGCCCCGTCAATTCCCTTACGACTGTGCAGCCCATTTCTTCGGCCTTGCGCTGTATGGCGTAACCCACGTCTCCAACCCTAAAGCCTTCTTTGATGAACTCCATTCCCGCCTTAAAGCTTTCCTCGGATGCCAGAATAACTTTCTTGGCATCCTCCCCGATATCGCCAACCGCAAAGGTTCTTGCCATATCAGTATGAAAGCCTTTGTAGTAAACACCTATGTCGATACCTACTATATCGCCTTCCTGAAGCCTTGTGCCATCCGGTATGCCATGCACCACCTGCTCATTAATGGAGGCGCATATGCTGCCCGGAAAGCCGCCGTATCCTTTAAATGACGCCGTAGCGCCATACTGGCTTATCATTCTGGCCGCCAGCCTATCAAGCTCGCGAGTGGTAATCCCGGATGCGACCTGCTCGCCCACTTCTTTCATAACCCGGGCGAGTATAGCTCCGCCCTCCCTCATTATATCTATTTCGGAAGCGGATCTAATGTCGATCATTTTACTTCACTTTCCAATATATTCATTATGTCACTAAAGACATCGTTTATACCTTTTGTACCGTCAACCGTATAGAGTATTCCCTTTTTTTTGTAATATTCTATAAGCGGTTGCGTCTGTTTCGCATATACCCCCAGCCTGTTCAATACCGTTTCAAGCTTGTCATCGTCCCGGTGGTACAGCTCCCCTCCGCATTTTTCACAGTCTTTGCGGTTATAAGCGCTTATATGGTAGTTTGCGCCGCACTTGGAGCATACCCTTCTGCCGGTTAGTCTGTCAAGCAAACGCGGCGTTGGAACATCGATGTTTATAACCACATCAACGGGTATCCTGTTCTCTATAGCCTCTGCTTGAATTAAAGTCCTTGGAAATCCATCCAGCAGATACCCTTTTGCGCAATCGTCTTTTGAAATCTTCGCCGCCACCAAGTCTATAACAATGGAATCCGGCACCAGGTTACCCCTTGATATATACTCATGGGCGGTATTGCCGAGTGCCGAGCCGCTTTTGATTTCAGCGCGGAGTATTTCGCCGGTAGACATATGCGTACAGTTGGCTTTTTCGCATATTCTCGCCGCCTGTGTTCCTTTGCCCGCACCCGGCGGGCCCAGCAGAATCAAACGGATGCTCATAATTTACCCCCGTTATATATCGCCGTTTACTTCAGGAACCCTTTATAATGACGCATAAGCATTTGACTCTCAAGCTGCTTGCTTGTTTCAAGAGCCACGCTTACCATAATTAGTACGCTCGTCGCCCCAAAAGACGATATTCCAAAATAAGTTGCAAACAATGTTGGTATCGCGGCTATAAGTGCCAGGAAAATCGCTCCAAAAAGCGTAAGCCTGTTGGATATCCTGGTAAGATAGTCGCTTGTAGGTTTGCCCGGTCGTATGCCCGGTATAAACCCGCCATATTGCTGCATATTCTTTGATATCTCTACAGGATTGAAGGAAATCATTGTGTAGAAGTATGCAAAGAAGAGTATCAGCAAAGCATACAGTATCATATGCAATACTGTGCCGCCGGCCAAATTCCTCATGTACCACTGATAGAAGCTGCCTTCCGCCCTGCTTATAATCTCAGCTATCTGCCCCGGGAAATTTATTATAACCGAAGCGAATATCAAGGGAAGAACGCCGGTGGAGTTTACCTTCATGGGTATATGTGTGCTTTGCCCGCCGTATATCTTGCGGCCTACAACCTTTTTGGCGTATTGAACAGGAACTTTCCTCTCGCCAAGGTCAACATATGTTACTCCTGTAACCAGCAGCAATATAACCGCAAGCAGTATAATTATCATCCAAAAGCCGAGCTGGCCTGTCGCCACCATAGTATAAAGGCTGCCTATGGCCGGCAATATGCTCGATACTATACCTATAAATATCAGCAGCGAAACGCCGTTGCCGACGCCTCCTTCGGTTATCCGCTCTCCAATCCAAACCGCGAACATAGAGCCCGCGGTAAGGCATATGGCTATAACGGCGTAATTGAACCAGCTTGTATCCACAACCGCCTCTGCGCCAAAGCTTAACGTTATGCCTATCGCCTGAACAAAAGCCAGACCTATAGCAACATAACTTGTCAGCTTGTTAATCTTTTTACGGCCGCCCTCTTCTTTCGCTAGCCTTTCTAGCGCGGGAATGGCAACCGTAAGAAGGTTCATTATTATAGAAGCGCTTATGTACGCCTGGATACCAATGGCCATTATTGTGTAATTAGCCAGTGAGCCTCCGGTCAGAGTGTCAAGGAATCCGAGAATGCTGTAGTTGCCGACAAGCTCGCCGATTACCGCCGTGTTAACGCCGGGTACCGGAACAAACGATGCCAGTCTGAATATAAACAGCATTAAAAGAGTATACAGTATCTTCTTTTTCAGCTCGGGAACTTTCCATGCATTTCTGAGTACCTGAAGCATTACCCGTTCACCTCGGCCTTTCCGCCCGCCGCCTCAATCTTGCCGCGAGCAGACGAGCTGATCTTAACCGCTTTAACTTCAAGCTTCTTTGTAAGCTCTCCATTACCAAGCACTTTTAGTCCGTCATGTATCTTTTTAATCATGCCGTTTTCTTTAAGGAATTCGGCGGTTACAACCGTTCCGTTTTCAAGCGCTTCAAGCTCTCCAACGTTAATTATAGCGTATTGCTTCGCAAATATGTTTGTGAAGCCGCGCTTGGGCAGCCTTCTGACCAAAGGCATCTGTCCGCCCTCAAAGCCGGGACGAACTCCTCCGCCGCTGCGCGCTTTCTGACCCTTATGGCCTTTACCGCTGGTTTTCCCCAGCCCGGAGCCGGTTCCCCTTCCAAGACGCTTAGTCGCTCTTTTGGAACCCGGTGCAGGCGCCAAATCATGCAGTCTCATGCCACACACCCCCTTCAGCCTATTTCTTCCACCTTAACAAGGTGCTTTACTTTAAATATCATTCCTCTTATGCAGTCGTTATCTTCTTTGATAACCTCGCTGCGTATCTTGCGCAAGCCAAGCGCCTCGACCGTTTTTTTCTGGTCGGCCAGGCTGCCTATGGTGCTTTTGACAAGAGTAATTTTAAGCTGAGCCATTTTACGCAATCCTCCCGTTAACCCAGAATCTCTTCAACCGATTTGCCGCGCATCCTCGCAACCTGCTCAACAGTGCGCAGGCGGGACAGGCCCTCCAGCGTCGCTTTAACGCAGTTAATCGGATTGTTGCTGCCGTAAGCTTTTGTGCGTATATCCTTTACGCCAACCATCTCAAGCACGGCACGCACCGGCCCTCCGGCAATAACTCCGCAACCTTCTTCGGCGGGCAGCATAAGCACTTTTGAAGTGCCATACCTGCCGATTACTTCGTGCGGTATAGTCGTACCTACAACAGGCACATTTATAAGATGCCGCTTTGCGTCTTCAACAGCCTTGCGAATGGCCTCGGGTATTTCGGCTGCCTTGCCTTGTCCGGCGCCTACACGGCCCTTCTCATCTCCAACAACGACAAGCGCGCTGAATCTGAAATTACGTCCGCCTTTAACAACCTTGGCAACGCGGTTTATCGCAACCAGCTTTTCCTTAAACTCGGAAACCACCGCATCTCTATCTCTGCGCGGGCCTCTCGGCCCACGACCCTCGTTGCGTTGCATCACAGTTCATGTACCTCCTTAAAAATCCAGTCCGGCTTCGCGCGCTCCGCTTGCCAGTTCAGCAACGCGCCCTGTGTATACATAGCCGCCGCGATCGAATATAACTCTTTTAATGCCTTTTTCCGTTGCGCGCCGCCCTACCACCAGCCCGACCTGCTTGGAAGCGTTTGCTTTATTCAGGCCGTCAATCTTGCCTTTAACCTCCGCGTCAAGCGTAGATGCGCTGCAAATAGTTACTCCCTTATCGTCATCTATAACCTGAGCGTATATATTGCCTAAGCTGCGGTATACGTTAAGGCGCGGACGCTCGGCCGTGCCGTGCATCTTATTCCTGGCCCGGGCATGGCGCTCGGTCCTTCTGATGTTTTTATCAGGTTTACGTATCACCTTGGAACACTCTCCCTTCCGTTATTTACCGGTCTTTCCTTCCTTCTGACGTACATACTCGCCGGTATAGCGAATGCCCTTGCCCTTATAAGGCTCCGGCTTGCGCACCTTGCGTATGTCCGCCGCTACCGCGCCGACAACCTGCTTGTTAATGCCGCTTATGATTATCTTGTTCGGCGCCGGAACATCAATGTTGATACCGGCCGGAGGCTCAATCTCCACCGGATGGCTGTATCCCATAGCCAGCACCAGTTTAGAACCCTGCTTCTGAGCGCGATATCCAACGCCGACTATGTCGAGCGATTTGGAAAATCCGTTCGTAACGCCTTCAACCATATTGTTGATAAGCGAACGGCTAAGCCCGTGCAGCGCGCGGTGGTGTTTGTTGTCGCTCGGCCTGTTAACGGTAAGAACGCCGTTTTCCTGCTCCAAAGTAATGTCCTTGTGTATCTTCTGTGTCAGTTCCCCTTTAGGGCCCTTGACCAGCACAGTATTTGTGTCGTCTACCTTAATCTCAACGCCGGCCGGCAGAGTGATCGGTAGTTTTCCTATTCTTGACATACCGTATCCCCCCTTACCAGACGTAAGCCAGCACTTCGCCGCCTACGGCTTGCTTCCTGGCCAACTTGTCTGTCATGACTCCCTTAGAAGTCGAAATTATGGCTATACCCAGTCCCCCAAGCACCTTGGGAACCTGATCGTTGCGCGCGTATACACGCAGCCCCGGTCTAGAAATCCTCTTTAATCCGGTTATAGCCTTTTCCTTATTCGGGCCGTACTTGAGCGATATCTTTATCTGCCCCTGAACGCCGTCCTCTATGTATTCATATCCTTTTATGAAGCCCTCTTCCAGCAATATCCTTGCGATTGAAACCTTCATCTTACTGGCGGGTATCAATATTTGCTCATGCCTTGCTACCAGCGCATTGCGAATGCGGGTCAACATATCGGCAATGGGATCCGTAACAACCATTTTGCCGCCTCCTTCCGAAATAATTCGTTATTTACCAGCTTGCCTTCCGCACGCCGGGTATATGGCCCTTATAAGCCAGTTCCCTAAAGCAAATGCGGCAGATGCCAAATTTCCTAAGCACCGAATGCGGCCTTCCGCATATATTGCATCTTGTATAAGCGCGGGTGCTGAACTTGGCCGGCTTTTGCTGTTTGTTGATCATGCTCTTTTTTGCCATTTAGCTATATCCTCCTCAGCTCTGTACAAAAGGCATGCCCATAAGCCTTAATAGCTCTCGGGCCTCCTCATCTGTCTGTGCAGTCGTCACGAAGATAATGTCCATGCCGCGTATCTTCTCAACCTTGTCATAATCGATTTCCGGGAAAATAAGCTGTTCTTTTATGCCCAAAGCGTAATTCCCGCGTCCATCGAATGCCTTAGCGCTAACACCTCTGAAGTCACGCACACGAGGAAGAGCTATGTTCAGCAGCCTGTCGGCGAATTCATACATACGCGCCGCTCTGAGCGTAACCTTAGCGCCTACGCTCATTCCCTCGCGCAGCTTAAAGTTTGCGACCGACTTGCGGGCCTTGGTAACTATCGGCTTTTGGCCGGTAATTATACTAAGGTCGGCAACCGCGGCATCAAGGCTCTTGGCGTTGTCTTTGGCGTCGCCCAGTCCCATGTTCACGACTATCTTTTCAAGCCTGGGCGCTTGCATAACATTTTCGTAGCCGAATTTCTGCATCATGGCAGGCACTACTTCGTTTTTATACTTATCTTTAAGTCTCGGCAATTCCTATACCTCCCTTCGCAGCCCGTCAATTTTCAAACGCTGCGCCGCACTTTTTGCAGACGCGCGCTTTTTTGCCGTTGTCAAGCATCTTGTGGCCAACGCGGGTAGCCTGCTTGCAAGACGGGCATACCGGCATCACTTTTGATGCGTAAAGCGGAGCTTCCCTTTCGATCCTTCCGCCCGGCTCGCCGCTTTTGCGGGCCTTGGAGTGGAAAATCGCCTTATTGACTCCTTCAACTACGATTCTTCCGTCAGCCGGCTTTACATGCAAAACCTTGCCTTTGGCTCCTTTGCTTTCGCCGCTTATAACGAGAACCGTATCGTTCTTTTTCACATGCAGTTTGTTTGCCATAATCCTTGCCTCCCTCAGAGAACTTCGGGCGCGAGGGAAATAATCTTCATATAATCCTTTTCCCTAAGCTCCCTGGCCACCGGTCCGAATATACGGGTGCCGCGCGGCTGTTTCTGATCATTTATTATAACGGCTGCATTCTCGTCAAATCGTATATATGTGCCGTCTGTCCTGCGCTTACCTTTTACGGAGCGAACTATAACGGCCCTAACGATATCCTTCTTCTTTACAACGCCGCCGGGCGTAGCCGTTTTTACCGACGCTACTATAACGTCGCCTATATTTCCAGTCCTCCTGAATGAGCCGCCCAGCACGCGAATGCACATTATTTCTTTAGCGCCGGTGTTGTCAGCTACCTTCAGTCTTGTTTGAGGCTGAATCATCTTGATCCCCTCCTTAATTCTCGAAGTTGCTTATTTCGCTTTTTCTATAACCCCGACCAGGCGCCAATGCTTTTCCTTGGACAGCGGACGGGTTTCCATTACTTTTACCTTATCGCCAATGCCGCACTGGTTTTCTTCATCATGGGCCTTGAGCTTGGTGGTCCTGTTTATTATCTTGCCATAAAGCGGATGCTTAACCTTTGTCCTTATAGCAACCACTATTGTCTTATCCATTTTGTCGCTCACAACGGTGCCGACGCGCGTTTTGCGCAAATTTCTTTTAACCTCAGACACAGCTCTTCCTCCCTTCCTTATTTGGCCTCGGCTTTCAGTTCCCTGTCCCTCAGGATGGTTTTGACGCGCGCGATGTCTTTTCTGCATTCGCGTATCACCATGGGGTTCTGAAGCTGTCCGGTTGCCAACTGAAAGCGCAGGTTGAACAATTCGCCCTTCAGTTCCTTAACTCTGTCGGTCAGTTCCTGTGTCGTTAACTCGACAAACTTTTTAGCCTTCATTCCCTTCACCACCCGTTTCGTTTACTTGCTCCTTCTTAATGAACTTGCATTTAATCGGGAGCTTATGCATAGCCAGGCGGAGCGCCTCTCGGGCAGTCTCCTCGTTAACGCCGGCGATTTCAAACATAACCCTGCCCGGCTTTACAACGGCTACCCAGTATTCGGGTGCGCCCTTGCCGCTTCCCATGCGTGTTTCGGCAGGTTTTTTCGTTACCGGCTTGTCGGGGAAAATCTTTATCCAGACCTTTCCTCCGCGCTTTATATAACGGGTCATGGCTATACGAGCCGCTTCTATCTGGTTGCTTGTTACCCAAGCCGGCTCAGTAGCCACCAGTCCATATTCTCCGTATGCTATAAAATTGCCGCGCAGGGCTTTTCCGGTCATACGACCCCTCATTACCCTCCTGCGCTTGACCCTTTTAGGCATCAACATTATCTGCGTCCCCCTTCCGTAGAGGCTGCGGAGTTGCGAGCAGCCAAAGGCTTGCCAAGCACTTCGCCTTTATATATCCAAACCTTGACTCCTATGCGTCCATAAGTGGTTTTCGCTTCCGCAAAACCGTAATGGATGTCGGCGCGCATCGTCTGGAGCGGTATGGAACCTTCATGGTAATGCTCTGTTCTGGCGATTTCAGCTCCGCCTAGACGGCCGGATACCATTGTCTTAATTCCTTTTACGCCCTGCGCCTTCATGGAGCGGCCTATCGCCTGCTTCATAGCGCGCCTAAACGATATGCGCCTCTCTAGCTGTGATGCTATGTTCTCAGCAACGAGCTGAGCATCGGCGTCAACGTTTCTTATCTCAATTATATTGACTAGGCAGCTTTTTCCGGTCAGCTTTTCAACATCCTTTTTAATCAGCTCAACACCGGCTCCGCCTTTTCCTATAATAATTCCAGGACGCCCAGCGTAAATATTTACAGCTACTCGCTGTGCCGCGCGCTCTATCTCAATCCTTGAAATGCCGGCGCTGTACAGCTTGTTTTTGAGGAATTTGCGAATCTTGTCGTCCTCAAGTATGTATTCCGCGAACTGCTTGCGGTTTGCGAACCAGCGCGTATCCCAATCCTTTATCACGCCAACCCTAAAGCCGTTCGGATTAACTTTCTGACCCATGTTTCACTTTCCTCCTTATTTAACCTGGTCGAGTATAACGGTAACATGGCTGGAGCGCTTGAGTATGGGGTATGCGCTGCCCTTAGCTCTCGGCCTATACCTTTTTATAGTCGGCCCCTGATCGGCAAATACCTCGGCTACATAAAGCGAATCGCGGCTCAGGTCCATATTGTTTTCAGCGTTTGCCACCGCACTGTTGAGCACTTTCGCTACAACCGCGCTTGCCGCCTTGGGCGTATACATAAGTATCGCCTTGGCCTCATCAACGCTCTTTCCACGGATAAGGTCTATAACAATCTTGACCTTCCTCGTAGAAATCCTGACATAACGCGCTATCGCCTTCGGCCTTGTATCCTTATTCTCCCGCCTTGTAGCGGCTTTTTCCCTCTGTCTGGTTGCCATTGTGATCCTCCTTCTTAGCGGCCACCCGAAGATTTCTCTCCGGCGTGTCCCCTGAACAGGCGCGTAGGAGCAAACTCGCCAAGCTTATGCCCCACCATTTCCTCGGTAACATATACCGGGACATGCTTGCGGCCGTCATGGACCGCTATCGTATGCCCTACCAAGTCCGGGAAAATAGTTGAAGCCCTAGACCAGGTTTTAAGCATTTTCTTTTCATTTTTATCGTTCATTTCCTGAATCCGCGAAAGCAGCTTCTCATTAATGAACGGACCTTTCTTTATTGAACGGCTCATATGCCCGCCTCCTTTCGGCTTCCCGTATTATTTAACGTTCCTGCGTTTAACAATAAACTTGTCGCTGGGGTTCTTAGCTTTTCTTGTCTTATATCCAAGAGTCGGCTTACCCCACGGCGTAACAGGTCCCGGCCTTCCGACAGGGGACTTGCCTTCGCCGCCGCCATGCGGATGGTCGTTCGGGTTCATAGCCGAGCCGCGAACAGCAGACCTGAAGCCCAAATGCCTTTTACGACCCGCCTTGCCCAGCGATATGTTCTCATTATCTACATTTCCAACCTGACCAACCGTCGCGCGCGCGTCTATGGGTATCATGCGCACTTCTCCGGAGGGCAGTCTTATCTGTGAATAATTGCCTTCCTTAGCCATAAGCTGCGCCGCATTACCTGCGCTGCGGCAAAGTTTGGCACCGCCGCCCGCCCTAAGCTCAATGTTATGTATAACGGTACCGAGCGGTATATTCCTTATTGGAAGGGCGTTGCCCGGCTTAATGTCGGCGTCCGGACCCGATACTACGGTGTCCCCCGGCTTAAGGCCGATAGGAGCCACTATGTATCTTTTCTCGCCGTCTAGATAATGCAACAATGCGATATTCGCCGTCCTGTTCGGATCGTATTCTATCGTCGCTACCTTCGCCGGCACTCCGTCCTTGTTCCTCTTAAAATCAATAATCCTATACTTACGTTTAGCGCCGCCACCCCTGTGCCTAACAGTGATCTTACCTTGCGAGTTGCGTCCGCCTGTTCTTTTCAGCTCCTCCGTAAGCGACTTTTCAGGAGCCTTAGCCGTAATTTCCTCAAAGGTTGAAACCGTCATGTACCTCCGCGCGGGAGATGTCGGCTTATATTTTTTTATGCCCATGTTTCTGCCTCCTCTCCTTATTGCGCCAGCGTATCGAAGAACTCAATTCCCTTGGAATCCTTCTTCAAAGTCACATACGCTTTTTTGGTTTCGGGAGTGCGCCCGCTTGTGCGCCCCTGCCTTTTGATTTTCCCAATCTTGCGCGCGGTGTTGACCGATTGTACCTTTACTCCAAATATCTCTTCAATCGCCAGTTTGATTTCCGTTTTGTTCGCCCTGGTATCGACATAAAAAGTATATTTTTTATTAGGTATATCGTCATACGATTTTTCGGACAAAACCGGCCTCAATATAACATCATAAGGTGTTTTCATCACGCAAATACCTCCTGAACCTTCATGGCGGCCGCTTTGGTGATGATGAACTTATCACAGTCCACTATATCAAGTACATTGAGCAGCTCGGCCTGCGACGTCTTAACGCCGGGCAGATTGCCCGAAGCACGCAGCGCGTTCTCGTTATAATCGTCAAGCACCAACAGCGCCTTGTTATCCACTTTAAGATTAGCCAGCAGCTTAACCATTTCCTTGGTCTTGCCTTCGCTAAGCTTAAGCTCGTCAAGCACTATAATATTTCCAGCCGCAACCTTTTCGCTAAGCGCGCCTTTTGTCGCAAGCCTTCTAACCTTTTTATTTATGGCAACCCTGTAGCTGCGCGGCTGCGGGGCGAATACAACACCGCCATGCCTGTGCTGCGGAGCGCGGATTGTACCCTGACGCGCGCGTCCTGTGCCTTTTTGCCTGTAAGGCTTTCTTCCCCCGCCTCTTACCTCTGAACGGGTAAGAGCGCTCTGGGTGCCCTGGCGCTTATTATTCAGCAGCGCCGTTACTACCTGATGGATTACGTCGGCATTAACCTCCGCACTAAACACCTCATCAGCAAGCTCAAGCTCGCCTACCGTGGCGCCGTCCATATTGTATAAAGCCACTTTGGGCATGTCGTTACCTCCTTACTTACCGACCTGCTTGGTCGCGTCCTTTATCACCACAACGCTGCCCTTAGCTCCGGGAACCGCGCCCCTTATGAGCAGCAGGTTGCGCTCGGCGTCCACCCTGACCACTTCAAGGTTTTGAACGGTAACTTTTTCAGCTCCCATATGCCCGGCCATGTTCCTGCCCTTGAAAACCTTTGAAGGACTGGATCCGCCGCTAAGAGCGCCTACGCCCCTGTGGTATTTCGAACCGTGCGACATCGGGCCGCGATGCTGGTTCCAGCGGCGAATAACGCCCTGGAAGCCTTTTCCTTTAGACACTCCGCTTACATCAACAATGTCGCCCGCCTCAAACATATCCGCCTTTATCTGCTGGCCAACTTCAAAATCGGCCTCGTTTTCCAGCTTGAATTCTTTAAGGTGCTTCATAGGCGCCGCGCCGGCCTTGGCGCAATGTCCTTTTTCCGGCTTGTTGATAAGCTTTTCGCGAACAGCGTCAAAACCTATCTGTATTGCCGAATATCCGTCAGTATCCGGCGTTTTCTTCTGAAGAACAACGCAAGGGCCGGCCTCAACGGCCGTTACAGGTATAACAACACCTTCGGGTGTAAACACCTGCGTCATTCCCAGCTTTTTGCCTAATATGGCTTTTTTCATTTATGCCACCTCCATTAGAGCTTAATCTCGATGTCGACGCCGGCCGGCAAATCCAGCTTCATCAGCGCGTCAACGGTTTTGGCCGTCGGGCTGAATATATCGATAAGCCTTTTGTACGTCCGCATCTCGAACTGCTCGCGGGAATCCTTATACTTGTGAGGAGCCCGCAGTATGGTTATTATCTCTTTTTGTGTCGGAAGCGGTATCGGGCCGCTTATTTTGGCTCCGGTGCGCTTCGCCGTATCGACTATCCTCTCGGAAGACTGGTCGATCAAATGGTGATCATAAGCTTTAAGCTTAATCCTGATTTTCTGGCTGGCCATGTCAGTACCTCCTGTTTCATATCAACTGCGCCGTGTGTTCCGTAGTCTTTTTTACACGACATGGCTTACCGCCTGTCGCCCGATTGCCGGACATGGTCCACGGAAACTACCCGCAAAGCAGCAACCTCCCGCTTCATCCCTTATTAGCGCAACTATTAGATTATATAGCAAGTCCTTCTATATTTCAACAATAAATATATTTTTTTTACGTTGGGAGGACATTTTGTCCCCCCGCCGCAAAAATATAAGCAATTAGTCTTCTATAATGGAGGCAACGGCTCCGGCGCCTACCGTACGGCCGCCTTCCCTTATAGCAAAACGCAGGCCGGGCTCTATAGCGATGGGCGTTATTAGCTTTATCTCCATCTCTATGTTGTCGCCGGGCATTACCATCTCTACTCCTTCAGGAAGCGTGATTACTCCGGTTACGTCCGTTGTTCTGAAGTAGAACT
>JBMNTP010000005.1:0-72991 GCA_050945795.1 Christensenellales bacterium
GAAATAAGCGCCGGCGTTATAGAGGCGGCTCAGGCCATGGGCGCCAGCCCTTTTAAGATAATGACTAGAGTAATGCTGCCAGAGGCGTTTCCCTCGCTGCTGTCCGGTGCCACAATAGCCTGCACCACCATACTCGGCTATTCGGCTATGGCCGGCATAATAGCCGGAGGAGGGCTCGGCAGCCTCGCGATACAATATGGCTATAACCGCTATCAGGCCGACGTAATGATTCTGGCCATAATGCTTTTGGTGCTTGTTGTACAGGGCATACAGGCGACAGGCAACCGCGGCGTGTCAAAAGTTGATAAACGATAAATTAATATAATTTTAAAGGAGTACGAACATGAAAAGAACATTTATACTGATTCTCTCGTTATTGCTGGCCGTCGCTTTATTTGCCGGCTGCACAGCGCAGGAAGTAGAATCCCCGTCGCCTTCCGCCCCCGCTAAAACCGACGAAGCGCCGGCGGTCGAAACGGAAACAGGCGAATCGGAAGAGCCGGAAGAGCTTGTAACGCTTAAGATAGGCGCTACCGCCGTACCCCATGCCGAAATACTCGAATTCGCGAAGCCTCTGCTTGCGCAAAAAGGCGTAGATCTTGAAATACTGATTTTCGACGATTATGTACTGCCGAACACAGCGCTTTTCGAAAACGAAATTGACGCCAACTTCTTCCAGCACCTTCCTTACCTTGAAAACTTTAACGCGCAGAATAAAACAGACCTTATTTCCGCCGTTGCCGTACATTATGAGCCGCTAGGCATATATCCTGGCAAAACCGCTTCTTTTGAAGATCTAAAAGACGGCGCGCAGATAGCGGTGCCAAACGACACCACAAACGAAGCGCGCGCTCTTAAGCTGCTTGAAGTCGCCGGTCTTATAAAGCTCAAGGCTGACGCCGGTTTTGACGCCACGGTAAGAGACATTGCCGAAAACCCGAGGAAGTTTAAAATAGTTGAACTAGATGCGGCGCAGATACCGCGCTCCCTGCCCGATGTAGAACTTGCGGTTATAAACGGAAACTACGCGCTGCAAGCCAGCCTCAACGCCGAGGACGCTCTCGCAACAGAAGCGAAAGACTCCGATGCCACTTCGACATTCGCTAACATAGTCGCTATCCGCTCCGGCGATGAAAGCCGCCCCGAGATACAGGCGCTTATAGAAGTGCTTACCGGAGAAGATGTAAAAGCGTATATAAACGACACATACAGCGGATCGGTATTGCCGATATTCTAATAACCAAACGCTAAAACAACAGCCCTTATAATCCGGCCAAAAGGCCGGATTATTTTATAGGCGGTAAGAATTTTGTATCCGGCAATAATCCATATATGCTATACTTTCCGTATATCTTAAGGAGAAAAACAAATGCTCAACGAATTTTCAAGAACAGAGCTGCTGCTCGGTGCTGACGCCATGGAGAAGCTGCGCGGCAGCCGCGTGGCGGTATTTGGCATAGGCGGCGTGGGCTCATACGCGACAGAAGCGCTGGCCCGTAGCGGCGTTGGATATCTTAGGCTTATAGACGACGACTGCATATGCATTACAAACATAAACCGCCAGATCCATGCCCTCCACAGCACAATAGGCAACGACAAGGCCGAAACTATGAAAAGCCGCGTACTTGATATAAACCCGAAAGCCGAGGTTGAAGCGCACAAAGTATTTTATCTGCCCGGCGAAAAGTCTGAGCTTATAGACCAAAGCCTTGACTATGTGCTCGACGCCGTTGATACCGTAACGGCGAAGCTGGCTATAGCCGAACAAGCCGCCCGGCTTGGCGTGCCGCTTATAAGCTGCATGGGTGCCGGCAACAAGCTCGACCCCACCCGGCTTGAGGTAGCCGACATATACCAAACATCCGTCTGCCCGCTGTGCAAGGTTATGCGAAACGAGCTTAGAAAGCGCAGTATATCCTCGCTTAAAACTGTGTATTCGCGCGAACAGCCTATAAAGCCTTTAAGCGGCGGAGCGTCCTGCAGCGCAGGCTGCGTCTGCCCGCCGACCGCTGAGCGCAAATGCACCGAGCGCCGCCAAATACCCGGCAGCGTATCTTTTGTGCCGTCGGTAGCCGGCCTTATAATGGCATCCGAGGTTATAAAAGACCTTGTAAAATAAATTTTCTTTAGCCTGCATATATTGCCTCTTTTTTGATTATTTTATTGATAAACATAAAATAATTATTGATTATCGATAAATACTGTGTTACTATCTGGAAAAAGGAGGTTTTTATATGCAGGTTTCTCGTATATCCCGTCCGGTTACCGTTCTGCTTTATATTTTGCTTATGTCCTCATGCGTTTTTGTAATAACGTTGCCGTTTTTAATAGACACATACGCGCTGCTTTTTAACGGCACCGTCTTTTCAGATGGCGTATACCGGCTTTTCGTTATAATTCTGCTTATGGTAAGCGGCTCCGGTACGGTATGGATACTTATAGAACTTATATCAATGATGAAAAGTACCCGCAAAGACCCGTTTATAACGCGCAACGTTACTTCGCTGCGCCGCATGGGAGTTATAGCACTTTTTATATCGGCTCTGTTTTTCATAAAATGTATAGTCTATCTAACTCCGTTAACGCTGGCCTGCGCGTTGGTGCTTATGCTGTGCGGGCTTTTTTCCCTTGTGCTTATGGACGTTTTCAAGCAAGCGGTAAAGTACAAGCAGGAAAACGACCTGACTATATAAAGGGGGAGGCACAGTGATAAGAGTTAATCTTGATGTAATGATGGCATTGCGGAAAATATCCTCCGGCGACCTTTCTCAGCGCGTCGGACTTACTCCGGCAAACCTTTCGATACTTAAAACCAACAAGGGCAAGGCCATCCGGTTTTCCACGCTCGATGCTATATGCCGCGAGCTTCAGTGCCAACCCGGAGACATACTAGAATATATAGCGGAGGATTCAAGTAATGAATCAGAATAATAACAATACCGGCGCTCAAAATTATCCCGATTATAATAATCCGGCGTTGCGCCCGAAAAAAACATACAGCCGCAAAGAAAAGCTGCTACTTATACCCGCCATAATACTCGGCATTATGGCCGTTAACCTCTCGATAGAATGGATGACCGACGTAGAATGGATGTACGCTGAGCATTTTAACATAATGGGCTTTAGCATACTGTGGCTGTGCTATCTATTCGCCTTTTACGCTTTTACATGGGATAAATCAAAGCGCAGCATAGAAGGCTGGGCGCTGGCGTTCGCCGCTATAACGCTGTGCGTATGGACTTTTATATACACGCACGACGCCCTTATGACGTCAACCTTTCTTGCCATACCCTGCCTTTTGATACTCCATGCCCGAGTATGCACGCTAAACGTCGATGAGGGGCAAAAACCCAATTATTTCGCGGCTTTTTTTGAAGGCATATTCGGCTGGATGTTCTCCGGCATAGGCGACGCCGGACGCGCGGCAAAGTCGCTCTTTATACGAACGAACAATTCTGCGGTGAAAAAGGCTTTAATAGGTGTAATAATAGCGCTGCCGGTGCTTATAGTCGTATCGCTGCTGCTGTTGAGCGCCGACGCCGTTTTCTCACATATTATAACGCGCTATATTGGAACCATAGAGCTTAGGCCGGCTTTTTGGCGCGTTGCTGGCAGCCTTATTTTCGCTTTTCTAATCTACTCCTTTTTCTATAACGCCATAAGCGGTCAAAAAACGCTTAGCTACACACCGCGTCAGCCGTATTGGGAGCCGGTAACCATAGCCGTAATAATCGCGTTACCGCTCGTTGTGTATTCGGTATTTACATATGTGCAGTTTGCGTATCTTTTTGGCTCAAACGGTTTGCCATACGGACTTAATTATTCCTCTTACGCCGTTAGCGGTTTTAGGCAACTTATAGCGGTATCGGCAATAAACCTTACGCTGTTTTTTTTGGCACACCGTTTCACCATAAAAAACCGCGTGATAAAAGCGCTGCTGCTTTTGCTGCTTGTATCAAACTGCGTTATGATAGCCTCCTCGTTTGTCAGGATAAACATGTATATAGCGGCATACGGCCTTACCTGGCTGCGCTTTTCCGCCTTCGCGTTCAATATCCTTATATCGGCGCTAACACTGCTGTGCGGCATACATCTTTTTATGCCCAAACTGCCGGTCATTAAGCTGGCGTTTATGGCGTTTGTAGTGTGGTATCTGGTGCTGTCATTTTGCAATTCAAACGCTATTATAACTCGCCATAACCTCGCGCTTGAGAAAAAGGATGCAGCCATTACTACCATGCATACCGACTCAGTACCTCTGCTCACAAAATACTACGCCGATAATCCAAACGCGCCCGAAAGCGCTAAAATAGAGAAATATTTGAGCGAAAAGCTGTCCCGGCTGCAAAATATGCCGGTAATGACGCTAAACGAATATCGCGCCTATAGTATAATAAAGCATGAGCTAAAACTGCCGCCCGTAAATCCTCATTATGATTATGAGATAGATGCTCCATAACAAGATTAAAGCCATTTCGCCGGGGCGCGTCGGTTTTCATGTGCCGCAAGCCCGTCGGAGCGCTTTTTTGGGGCAGCTTTATACTATTCTAAATACCGTCTAGCTTCTTGCAATATAAGCTATTATATAATTTCTTGGAGTGATCTGATGAAAAAATGTTGCTTTACCGGCCATAGGCCAAAAATATTCCCCTGGCACAATAACGAAGCGGATAATCGGTGTATTAAGCTGAAGGCGCGTTTAAAGGCAGAGATTATTAATGCAATTTCCCTAGGCTACACATATTTCATTACAGGCGGAGCTTTGGGCGTCGATACATGGGCGGCCGAGATTATATTAGACGAGAAGAAAACCAACCGAAATATTGTTTTGGAATTAGCTTTGCCATTTGAAAGTCATAATAAAATCGTTGATAGTCAAAACGATGCCAAACGGCTCGACAGCATTCGCGATAAAGCCGATTTTATAACAGTTGTTGCTAATAATGAATCAATACTTGAGTCATTCCGTAAAAGAGACCGTTATATGGTAGACCAAAGCGATAAGCTCATCGCGGTATATGATGACGGCTCCGGTATAAAAAGCGGTACTTACAGAACGCTTGAATACGCAAAAGCCAAAGGCCTTTTAATAGCTCAGATCAATTGGATGGATTGCTGACTTTATAAATCTCACAAATTTTCATCAGTTCGCGGGCGTTTTTTAGTTGTTCAAAAGGTAAAACAGACCTTGTGCGCCCCCTCTCTTTCCCGCTATTGATAGCCCCTCTCGTATAGAAAAAATTTAATTTTACACCCGCCAATATGCGCCTGTCAATCTAAATTTGTATTAATTTCTCAATTGTGGTATACTTGATTGTAATTTTATTTTGCATCGTTTGGATTAGTGCAAAAAACCATAAACTATATGAAAACCTTTGCCGCGGCGCAAAGTAGATAAGGAGTATAATATGTTCATTTTAAAGGCGGAAAACCGAGACGCAAAATTAAAACCTAAACAATTAAGAAGGAAGGGAATCATTCCTGGCGTATTATATGGTAAGAACCTCGAAGAGTCGGTGAGCATACAAATCCCTCATGGCGAAGCGATGCAGTTCCTTAGATCCAACTCCATAGGCAGCACCGTCGAGATAAATATAGGCGATAAAAAATCACCGGCATTGCTGCGTGAAATTTCATATAAGACGGCAAGCTACGAGCCGGAGCATTTAAGCTTTCAAACGCTGGTAGCCGGAGAAACAATAACAAGCACCGCGAGGGTAATACTGCTTAACAGGGAGAAGGTTTCCGGTACCGTTCAACAGACGCTTACCGATATTTCATATCAGGCGCTTACTTCCGATCTCTTTGACAGAGTCGAGATAGATCTTGATGGCGTTATGGCGGGCAGCGTAATAAGGGTAAGCGATCTTGAAGTCGCAAAAAACCCCGACATTGAAATACTTACCCCTCATGACAGCGTTATAATTTCTGTTGTCGACATACATCAGATGCCTGATCTTGATGAAGATGGGGCGGAGGCAGATGCCGATACAGAGGCTGCTCCCGAAGCAGAGGCAGCAACGGAAGAATAATTCTGCGGCATAGCCGTTAATTTATAAAGCATATATAAAACAAAAAAGCTTTTTGCTAAACGACTTAGGTCCAAAGCAAAAAGCTTTTATTTTATTCTCCGCCGCTATCTATAATAAGCACTGCGGTCTTCTACCCTCAATATAATCTATTATGCCTTTTGACAGCGCTTCGCTGTTTCTATCGGTAATATCGGAAGTCGCCCTGGCGATACCCGGCGTAATAAGCGCATTGTCAAGCGCCGCGATCGCCCTGCCCTTCGCCGTCGCCGTCACTCCGTCAAGAGCGGCTCCAGCTATGCGTCGGTTTACAAGATGCTCATGCAGCTCATTTTCATCAACCACTTCTGGAAACGATACATTTATAAGCCACGCGCTTTTTTTCATTCTACCAAGCAGCGGAGCGCCTATAAATCCTTCCGTCTGCTGTGTTCTGCCGCAATGCAGCGATATAAAGTCCGATGCCGCAAACAACTCCGGCATGCCGGCAAGCTTTGCTCCCGCCTTTGTAACCCTATCTCTAGTTACAAAAGGATCATAAGCCATAACATTCATGCCAAACGCCTTGGCTATGGCGCATACCTTCTGCCCTGTTCTGCCAAAGCCAACTAGCCCTAGCGTTTTGCTCATAAGCTCAGAGCCTTCAAAATCGCTTGCGCCTGCGTATCCCGGGTTACTCGCCGCGAACAAAGCCGACTGCTTTATACGCCGCGCCGCCGCCAGCATAAGCGCCAGCGTCATTTCAGCTGCCGCCTGCGTATCGCTGCCTAACGAGCAGAGGCACACTATGCCTTTTGCCTTGGCATAATCAATGTCAATATTGGCACGAGGATTCTTAAGTGGGCTGGCGATAATTTTAAGCCTTGAAGCGGCGTTTATAATCTCCCTGTCCACTTTCTCATACTCGCTTATCAATATATCAATTTCGGGTATCTTAAAAAGCAACGCGCTTTTACTAAGCGGAGCCGCCCCCGAGCACCATCCCCCTATTTCCACATCCAAATAATCGCGCAGCATAGCCAGCCCGTTAAGAGAAAAGGATGAGGTTACCAAAGCCTTCATTAAAACCACTCCCTCTATGCGCAAGCTCCGCGCTTTACACTGCCGCCTTTACTCACCGGATACGCCAAAAAGCCTGCTCATAATCGTTTTGCCTTCGGGTATATAAACGCCCTTCTTTGCCGCCGCCTCGCTAAACGGCAATCCCGATCCGGCGCCGCCCCTGCTATCATATATAGCAAAAGGCACAGGGCCGGGCGCGTGCGCTCGGGTCGATACTAGCGTTTCGTGATCCGGCATGTATAGCAGCCGAAAATCCATACCTGTTTGTTTCATGCTTTCAAGCATACGCCCGAGCATATTATCAATAAGCTCTATCGCCTCTATTTTCTCTTTCATATCTCCGTTGTGCGCGCATTCATCCGGCGCCTCGACATGCACCAGCACATAGTCAAACCCCGACTTAAGCGCCGCTATCGCAGCATCTGCCTTGCCGTCGTAATTTGTATCGATTTCGCCCGTCACTCCCGGCACTTCAATATCCTTAAGCCCGGCAAGCGCCCCTATACCGCTTACCAGCGGCACCGCCGTCACCACCGCGCCCTTTACTCCGAATTTTTGCTCAAAAGAGCGCAGATTAGGCTTTGTACCCTGCCCCCACAGCCATATGCAGTTAGCCGGCGGCAATCCCGCCGCGCGGCGCTTTATGTTTATATCATGCCGGCTCAATATCTCGTATGATTTTAGCATTAGCCGCTTTAGAGTTGCTCCGCTGCCCTCAAGCGCATCCAGCTGCGGCATTATCCTTTGGCCAGGTATATCGTGTGGATGCGGCATAGGCGGCTGCTCCGCCTTAAGCACATCGGCAAACGCGCCTTGCGCCGCTGCTATATGCCTAAATCCGGTGCCTATGTATATGTTGATGCCAAGCTCTTGGAGCAATGCGGCAAACTCTGCGTCGGATGTGAGGTATCGCATAAGCTCGGCTCCGTCATTTGCCGGTATCTGCCCGCCCGAATGCGACACCATTACCGCCTCATTATACGGCTCCTCTGATATCGCAGCCAGGTTGCATCTAAACGATACCGAGCCATCGGGTAAATCTATACCCATGCCGCTCGCCTCCAGCGGCGATCTTCCTGTAAATTCCGTAGTTACATCGTATCCCATTATCCCATAAAATGCCGTATCTGTACCCGGCGCTATGCCGTCCGGTATGATTTTCAAAAGACCGGTCTCGCCTTTCGATGATAAAAAGTCGGCATTAGGTGTTTTAGCGTATTCCAAAGGCGTCATGCCGTCTAAAGCTTCAATAGGATGATCGGCCATGCCGTCCCCTATCAATGTTATGTACTTCATTTTAAGTAGTGTCCTTTCTTAACCATGCCTATATCTATTAAGCAATTATATCACACAAACCGTGTTTTGCCACTATGTATGGCTTTAGCAGCGAGGGTGCTGTACTGCCTTATAATGCGTCTGCCCCTACTCCCTTGCCGCCTCCTCCCTGAAATTTCTTCCAGTCTGCCTTTACCTTCTCACAAGCAAGATTAGATTCGGTATTAGTATATCGATAATTATATATCGATATATACAAAAGGCATTACCGCATATGCTACATATTTGTTAAAATAATATCAAGAACAGCTTGCTGAACGGACAGCCGCGCCCAAACAGCGGCGCGCATATAAGGAAAAGGAGATTAACCATGATAAAAGCATCCATTTCCAAGCAGACGTTGAAGCGTTTGCCAATGTATCTAAGCTATCTAAAATCGCTGCCGGGCGGAGGCCCTTCTAACATATCTGCGACTTCTATTGCGGAAGGCTTGAATCTAAACGATGTGCAGGTTAGGAAGGATTTAGCGGCGGTAAGCTCGGGCGGCCGGCCAAAGATAGGCTATGTAACCGAAGAGCTTATAGCCGACATAGAGTGCTTTCTCTATTTTGACGACACCGACAGCGCCATAATAGTCGGCGCCGGCAACCTTGGCCGAGCGCTGCTCAACTATGAAGGCTTCTCCGACTACGGATTGAATATACTTGCCGCCTTCGACATTGACGAATCGCTATGCGGCGCTACGCCGCACGGCAAAAAGATACTCCCGCTTTCTAAAATGAGCGCTCTTTGCGAGCGGCTAAAAATAGGCATAGGCATAATAGCCGTACCGTCGGCGTCGGCGCAGGAGGTATGCGACATGCTAACTGATAAAGGTGTTAAGGCGATATGGAATTTCTCGCCTACATTTTTGCGGGTTCCGGAAGGCGTGCTTGTGCAGAACGAGAATATCGCGGCGTCGCTGGCTGTACTATCAAAGCACCTGGCGCACCGCATGAACGATACCGCTTCGGCCGTAAGGTGAACGGCGCGCGGCACCCAGGAAGGAGATAGCTATGGAACTTGTCATATGTGTCGGCAGCTCCTGTCATCTCAAAGGTTCGGCAAAAGTTGTGGAGCGGCTGCAAAGCCTTATCGACAATAAAAATTTACAAGAGAAGGTTAATCTTCGCGGTTCTTTCTGCATGGGTAACTGCGTAGGAGGCGTAAGCGTGACGCTGGATGGACAGCTGTTTTCGCTTTCACCGGAAGATGCCACAACATTTTTTGATGCCGAGATAATGCCCCGGCTTTAAGCCTCTGTTACGCGCGATGATAGCGCGAGAGGCAACCGCAAAGGAGTTATGTATGGATAAGTATTTAATGCTCAAAAAATCCAACTGCAAAAACTGTTATAAATGCATTCGCCATTGCCCTGTTAAATCCATAAGCTTTCATTCGGATCAGGCCAATATAGTGCAGGACGAATGCATACTTTGCGGCCATTGCTTTGTTGCGTGCCCGCAAAACGCTAAAGAAATACGAAACGATTTAAGCGTGGCGAAACAGCTTATAGCGTCCGGCGCTCCGGTTTATGCCAGCATAGCCCCTTCCTTCGTAGCAAACTACGATAACGCAAACATACTATCCATGGAAAAGGCGCTTAAGAAGCTGGGCTTTGCGGCTGTTGAGGAAACGGCGCTCGGAGCAACTATCGTTAAAAATAGATACGACGATATGGTGGATGAAGGCAAGCACAGCATTATAATTTCCTCCTGCTGCCATACCGTCAATCTACTTATACAAAAATATTATCCGGAAGCGCTGCCAAACCTCGCTCATGTTCTTTCGCCTATGCAGGCGCACTGCCAGCGCATTAAAGACACCGACCCCTCGGCAAAAACCGTTTTTATAGGCCCGTGCATATCTAAAAAAGCCGAGGCCGACAGTTATCCCGATGCGGTGGACTGCGCGCTTACATTTGAAGAACTATCCCAATGGCTAAACGATGAGGAAATAGCCTTTGAACAAGTAGTAGATGCCGGCACAGAAGGACTGGCGCGGCTGTTCCCTACCACCGGCGGCATACTTAAAAGCATGAGAGCCGACAATCCGAATTTTGACTATATAGCGATTGACGGCATTGAAAACTGTATCAGCGGGCTTAAGGACATAATTTCCGGCCAGCTTAAAAACTGCTTTATTGAAATGTCTGCCTGCGTCGGCAGCTGCGTAGGCGGCCCGGCGATGGATGAAATACACCGAGCCCCCATAACCGATTATGTTTTAGTAAGCCGATACGCAAAGCCCAATGATTTTACGCTCGATATGCCCGAGGAGTCGGAGCTTTTTAAAGAGCTGCCGTTTTTAGGATTGCATCGCCAAATGCCGGGCAGCTCGGCGGTTGAAGAGGTTATGCGCCAGATGGGCAAAGCGCAGCCGGAAGATGAGCTTAACTGCGGCAGCTGCGGTTATGATACCTGCCGGGATAAGGCGGTAGCGGTAATACTAGGCAAAGCCGATCTTACCATGTGCCTGCCCCACCTTAAAGAAAAGGCGGAGTCTTTCTCAGACACAATAATAAAAAATACGCCAAACGGCATTATCGTGTTGAACGAGCAGCTTGATGTGCAGCAGATTAACAGCGCGGCCTGTAGCATTATGAACATCCGCAACGCGCAAGACGTTATAGGCTCGCCCATAGTAAGGATACTTGACCCGCGCGTCTTCTTGAACGTTTTGCAAACGGGGAAGATGTCGTTTGAAAAGAAAGTATACCTTGCCGAATATAAAAAGTATATCGAACAAACGGTGGTATACGACCGCAATTATCATATTCTTATATGCATTATGCGCGATATAACCGAAATGGAGAGGCAGCGACTAGGCAAAGAGGATTTAAGCCGCAAAGCCATTGAAATAACAAACGAGGTTATAGAAAAGCAGATGCGCACCGTCCAAGAAATTGCGTCTTTGCTCGGCGAAACAACGGCGGAAACAAAAGTAGCGCTTATAAACCTCAAGGAGTCTTTACGGAATGAATAACCTTTGCACCGATATCGGTTATAACAGCTTAAATAAATTCGGTGAACAGCTTTGCGGCGACCATGTCGAAATCGCCGAGCACGACGGCGGCACGGTAATAGTGTTAGCAGACGGACTTGGCAGCGGCGTTAAGGCAAATATACTCTCAACGCTTACCGCCAAAATCATATCAACCATGATGGCGAAATCTCTAAGCGTTGAGGAGTGCATAGCTACAATAGCCGCCACCTTGCCGGTTTGCGAGGTAAGGCGCATAGCTTATTCCACCTTTACAATAATCCATATTATACGAAATACCGCCGCCGAGATAATACAATACGATAATCCGCACGTGTTGCTTTTTAGAAACGGCAAAAACATTGAATACCCCAAGACAAAAGCGGAAATAGGCGGCAAGGTAATTTATAAATCATATATACCCCTTGTCGAGAACGATGCCTTTGTAGCCGTAAGCGACGGAGCCATACACGCCGGAGTAGGGCGATCGCTCAATTTTGGCTGGCAGATAAACGATATTGCCCATTTCATAGAAAAGATGTACGACCCCGCCTGCACCGCGAAAACCATGAGCACCATACTTCTTGAGCAGTGCAACAGGCTCTACGATGGTCAGCCCGGCGATGATACCACAGTGTGCGCCGTAAGAATACGCCGCCGCGACCCGCTAAATCTTGTTATAGGGCCGCCCGCTAATCCAGAGGACGACAGCAAAATGATGGCGCTGTTTTTCTCAAAGGAAGGCAAGCATATAGTCTGCGGCGGCACGACAGCATCAATAGCCTCAAAATATCTCGGCAAGCCGCTTGACGTCAATATGCCGCTTTATATAGATCCCGATATACCGCCCACCGCCAGCTTAGAAGGCGTAGACCTGGTGTCTGAAGGCGTTATAACGATAAACAAAGTGCTGCAATACGCTGAAGACTATTTAGCAGACAATAATCTATATACCGAATGGAGCTGCAAAAAAGACGGCGCATCTCTTATAGCGCGAATGCTTTTCGAGGAAGCGACGGATATAAACTTTTTTGTAGGCAGAGCGGTAAATCCAGCCCATCAAAACCCCGATCTTCCAATAGGCTTTAGCATAAAGATGCGGCTGGTTGAAGAGCTGTCCGACGCGCTCAAGCGCATGGGCAAACGAATAAAGGTCAGTTATTTTTAAATATAAAACGTTCAAAGGGAGGCATTATGAATACTGCATTCAATTACAAAGACATCGACCACATCGTGGAGCAGCAAGGATGCAAGCCCAGCTCCATAATAGCCATTCTCCAGGACATACAGGAGCTGCACCGCTACCTGCCCAAAGAGATATTCCCATACCTTAGCCGCCGCCTTAGCATAAGCGAGGCACAGATATACAGCGTGGCTACATTTTATGAAAACTTCTCCTTAGAACCTAAAGGCAAATACATAATCCGCGTATGCGACGGCACCGCCTGTCATGTACGAAAATCTATACCTATATTAGAAAGAATGAAAAAAGAGCTCGGGCTCACCGATAAAAAAGTTACAACCGATGATCTCCTGTTTACCGTTGAAACGGTATCCTGCCTTGGCGCATGCGGACTGGCGCCTGTAATAACGGTAAACGGCAAGGTATATCCCGCCGTTACTCCCGATTCGGCTGCCGCCTTGATAAAAGAGATCAAAGAGGAGGACGCAAATGCTTAAATCAAGAACATACTTACAACAGCTGCGTGAAGGCTGCAAAACTGCGCTAGCTTCTGAAAAAACCCGTATACTCATATGCGCCGGCACCGGTTGCGTATCAAGCGGCGCGCTTGATATATACGATCGGCTGCACGAACTTATAGACAAAGCGGGTCTTATATGCACATTGGAGCTGGCTGATGAACCACACGAAGATACCGTAGGACTTAAAAAGAGCGGCTGCCATGGCTTTTGCGAAATGGGTCCTCTTGTGCGTATAGAGCCGCAGGGCTATCTTTATACAAAAGTTAATCTTGATGACTGCGACGATATAATAAGCAAAACAATAGTTAACGGCGAACTTATAGAACGGCTCGCCTATAAAAAAGACGGTAAAATATACAGTTGTCAAGACGATATACCCTTCTATAAAAAGCAGCAGCGTCTAGTGCTTGAACATTGCGGGCATATCGACGCTACATCAATCCGAGAATACCTCGCCACCGGCGGCTACGCAGCCTTTGAAAAGGCGCTGTTTGATATGAGCGGTGACGATATTATAGACGAAATCACCAAAGCTAATCTGCGTGGCCGAGGCGGCGGCGGTTTTCCTGCCGGCCGCAAATGGGGACAGGTGCGCAGGCAGCCAGAGGGCAGTAAATACATTGTATGCAACGGCGACGAGGGCGACCCCGGCGCATTTATGGACAGAAGCATTATGGAGGGCGACCCGCACCGTATGCTCGAGGGCATGATGATAGCCGGCCTGGCGTGCGGGGCCGAGGAAGGATATATATACGTTAGAGCCGAGTATCCTATGGCTGTAAGCCGATTGGAACTCGCCATAAATCAGGCGGAGGAGCTAGGGCTTTTGGGCGACAACATACTTGGCAGCGGATTCTCCTTCCGCTTCCATATAAACCGTGGCGCGGGAGCGTTTGTATGTGGAGAGGGCAGCGCGCTTACGGCGTCAATAGAGGGAAATCGCGGTATGCCCCGCGTAAAGCCGCCCCGCACGGTAGAGCAAGGCCTTTTTAACAAGCCCACCGTTTTAAACAACGTTGAAACATTTGCTAACGTACCTTTAATTATTAACCGCGGCGCCGACTGGTACCGCAATATTGGCCCCGAGAAAAGCCCCGGCACAAAAGCCTTCGCGTTAACCGGCAATATAGAGAATACCGGCCTTATAGAAGTGCCTATGGGTACTACGCTGCGCGAGGTTATATTCGATGTCGGCGGCGGAATGCGCGGTGGAGCTGAGTTTAAAGCGGTGCAGATAGGCGGGCCGTCGGGCGGCTGTCTTACAAAAGACCAGCTTGATTTGCCGCTAGATTTTGACTCTCTTAAAAAAGCAGGCTCTATGATAGGCTCCGGCGGCATGGTGGTAATGGATTCAAATACATGCATGGTTGAAGTCGCCCGCTTTTTCATGAACTTTACGCAGAATGAGTCGTGCGGCAAATGCGTGCCGTGCCGCGAAGGCACAAAGCGCATGCTCGAGATACTTAACCGCATAGTCGATGGCAAAGGCGAGAAGGGCGATATAGATCTGCTGCTTGAGCTTGCGGATACAATAACCGAAACCGCGCTCTGCGGCCTTGGAAAGACAGCGGCGCTGCCGGTTATAAGCACCATAAACAGCTTTCGTGATGAATACGACGCGCATATAATCGACAAGCGCTGCCCCGCCGGCGGCTGCTCTAAGCTTAAGCGTATATACATAGTCCAAGAGCTTTGCAAAGGCTGCTCAAAATGCGCTAGGATCTGTCCGGTAACGGCTATTTCAGGCGTAATAAAAAAGCCGTATACAATCGATCAGTCCAAATGCATTAAATGCGAGGCTTGTATTCCCGCCTGCCCGTTTAAGGCGATAAAGGAGGCTTACTAATGGAACAGAAATCTTATATGACAATTGACAGTATACCCGTTGAGATAAACGGCGAACAGAATGTGCTCCAGTTGATAAGAAAAGCCGGCATAAAACTACCCACTTTTTGTTACCACTCGGAACTCTCTATATACGGCGCTTGCCGCATGTGCATGATAGAGAACGAATGGGGCGGATTAGATGCTGCCTGCTCCACTCCGCCAAAGGCGGGCGCCTGCGTTAAAACAAACACCAACCGGCTGCGTAAGCACCGTAAAATGATACTGGAATTGCTGCTCGCTAACCATTGCCGCGACTGCACCACCTGCAACAACAACGGCAAATGCAAGCTTCAGGATCTCGCTAAGCGCTTCCAGATAGACGGCGTTCGCTTTCCAAATACCGCCGAAAAGCCGGACATAGACGACTCCTCCGAATGCATAACACGCGACCGCAACAAATGCATACTCTGCGGCGACTGCGTGCGCATGTGCAAAGAGGTGCAAAACGTCGGCGCTATAGATTTTGCGCATCGCGGCAGCAGAATGACTATAAGCACCGCCTTTGATAAGCCGATAGCAACATCAAATTGCGTAGGCTGCGGGCAATGCGCTGCGGTATGCCCGACGGGAGCCATTGTTGTAAAGGACAACTCTCAAAAGGTATGGCAAGAGCTTGACGACAGCGAAACAAAGGTTATAGCGCAGATAGCTCCGGCTGTCCGCGTGGCGATAGGGAAAGAGTTGGGCCTTGAGGAAGGCGAAAACGGCATGGGCCGCATAGTCGCGGCGCTGCGTCGCATGGGCTTCGATGAGATATTCGATACCGCCACAGGAGCCGACCTTACAGTGCTTGAAGAGGCGAATGAATTTATAAAGCGGCTTGAAAACAATGAGCCTTTGCCGCTGTTTACCTCCTGCTGTCCGGCATGGGTGCGTTATTGCGAGCTGCACCACCCCGAGCTTATTAAAAATGTTTCGACCTGCCGCTCCCCTATGCAGATGTTCGCTTCTGTTATAAAAGAGCAGTACAGCTCATCAAGCCGCCGTATAGTGCATGTAGCTATAATGCCGTGTACAGCTAAAAAGTTTGAGGCTCAGCGCGATGAATTCAGGCATGACGGCGTACCGCAGGTTGATTATGTAATAACAACGCAAGAACTAATACAGATGATACAGGAATCCGGCATAGTATTCTCGGAGCTGGAGCCGGAGGCCGTAGATATGCCTTTTGGCACCGCAACAGGAGCCGGAGTAATATTCGGCGTAAGCGGCGGCGTTACAGAAGCGGTGCTGCGCCGCATATCATCCGATAAGTCAATCACTTCGCTTTTGGCAGTGCGTTTCCAAAACGTGCGCGGTATGCAGGGCATAAAAGAAACATCGTTTATGTACGGCGATCGCAAAATAAAAGCCGCTATAGTAAGCGGTCTTAACAACGCCGATCAGCTTATAAAGCGCATAAAGCAAGGCGAGAAGTACGATTTTATAGAGGTTATGGCCTGCCCCGGCGGATGCGTTAGCGGCGCGGGACAGCCGTTTGTCACATGGGATAACAGGGAAAAGCGCGGCGAAGGGCTTTATTCAGCCGACCGGCTTTGCAGCATAAAAAGGTCGGAGGAAAACCCACTTGTAATGCCGCTTTATAGTGGAGTACTAAAGGGCAGAGTGCATGAGATGCTGCATGTATCGTATGCGCCGGAACAAGGAGAAAGCCATGAATAAAATCGGCGTTTGCATAGGAAGCTCATGCCATTTAAAAGGCTCTTATAATGTGCTGCAAACGTTTCAACAGCTTTTAGAGGAGCATAAGCTGCATGATTCGCTGGAAATAGCGGCTCAGTTTTGTATGAAAGAGTGCCAAAACGGCGTTGCGGTGTCGTTTATGGATAAGACATACAGCGTATCTCCGGAAAACGCCGGGGCATTCTTTCGCTCAACGGTGCTGCCGGCTATAAAGAACTAACATAGACTTCCTTCGCCGCCCATGCTATCACTCACCGGTATGGGCGGCGGCGGTTGGCCGTTCCGTGCATCCTGCGGGACGGTCCTTTTTTTCTTTAATACTGATTATATATAATGCCTGCGCCAATACGCCTTAACATCGGTGCTTATATTGACAAGGTCTTGCGTTAGCGGTTCTTGCGGCTCTCGCATAATATCTGTAGCCGTTCCCTCCTCTATTATGCGCCCCTCACTCATAACCATAATTCTATCGCATATTTCACCCGCTAACGCTATATCGTGCGTCACCATAAGAAAGGCGGTATTTCTCCTCTTGGCTATGCCTTTTATAACCGCCGCCACATCATCTTTAACTTCTCTATCCAGCATAGATGTAGGCTCGTCTAAAAGCAGCACCGCCGGATTCATTATAATCGCCCTCGCAATGCCCACCCTCTGCCTCTCTCCGCCGGACAGTTGTGCCGGCAGCCTGTTGGCATATTCATCATACGGCATATTAACAGCTTGAAGCGCCTTATAGACCTCCGCCTCGCACTCGCTAAATCGCCTTTTTATGCCTAAAAACATAAGCGGCTCGGCCACCGCCTTCTCAACGGTTAAAGTAGGGCAAAGCGAGGCGTAAGGGTCTTGACCGACAAGCCCTATCGGCGCATGCTTATGCACGCTGCCGCTATCCGGCTTTACAAGGCCGAGTATTATGTTTAAAAGCGTAGTTTTGCCGCAGCCGCTTGTGCCTATAATGCCTAAAGACTGCCCTTCATGCAATTGCAGGCTTACGCCGTCAACAGCTTTAACAACGCTTAGCTTTTTCCCCTCCCGCTTTTTAAAGCTTTTGCTTACATCATAAACTCTAAGGCAGCTCACGGCATTTCCACCTTCCTATCCGCTAGCTTGTCGCCCAAAATAGCGTCGTGGCTTATAAAAAGCATAGCCATGTTGCTTTTTTTCTTTATGCTAAGCAAAGTCCCAAGCACATCCGCCTGTATCTTTATATCAAGGCCGGTCGTAGCCTCATCCAATATAAGTATTTTAGGCGAATACACCATAGCTAACGCAATCGCGGCGCGCTGCTTCATGCCGCCGCTCATCTCATGGGCAAAGCACCCCAGCACTTTTTTATCAAGATGCACCATATCCATAAGCATAAGCTCCCGCTCCCGCATTTCGCTTTTACTAATGCTCTTATCGCCAAGCAGCATCATCTCTCGCAGCGTGCGGCTTAGCGTATAAACGGGGTTAAATGCGTTCATAGACGACTGCGGCACCATGGCTATCTCGCGCCAGCGTATGCTCCGCATGTCCTTATCGCTTAGAGTAAGCAGATTTTCGCCTCTATAAAGCACCTCGCCGCTCGCCTCAGCCTCGTATTCATTTAGAAGGCCCATTATAGCCGCCGCCACAGTGCTTTTGCCGGAGCCGGAGCGGCCTCTTAGGCAGAGTATCTCGCCTTTGCCTAAAGTAAAGCTAAAGTTTGATACCGCCTCTTTTTCAGCGCCCAAGTAACGCACCGTCAGGTTTTTTATATCGAGCAGCTCTTTCATCGCGAACCTCCCCCCTAGCGTCAAGACGCCCTTCTATGGCGTAAGCAATCATCATAAGGCTCATGCTTACAATGCATATACATAATCCCGGCGGCACTATCCACCATACCCATGCGCCGGTAAGCAAAGCGTTTTTGGCCTGCGCGTAATAAATAATAGAGCCCCAGCTTTTAGCCGCCGGATTGCCTAGCCCCAAAAAGCTCATAGACGCCTCGGCGAGTATGCCGGATTTTACCCTCGTTATAGCACGATAAAATATAAGCGAAGCCAACTCCCTTAATACATGCCGCGTTATAATATAAAAATCCGACGCGCCCATGCCCTTTATCATCTTTATATACCCGCTGCCCTTTATCTTCATAGTAGCCGCCCTGAGCACCCGCGCCGTCCCCGGCCACGACATAAAACCAAGTATCACCGACATGCTCCACAGCCCTCCATCCATAAAAGCCGCGAGTATTATAACGGCGGGCAAAAAGGGTATGGTCAGAAAAAAGGCGGTAATCTTCATCAAAATCCTGTCCACCGCCCCGCCTACAAAGCCGGATACAACGCCTATTAAAACCGCCGCAGCCATAGATATCGCCGCCGACAGCGCGCCTACTATAAGTGAATTGCGGGTGCCGTATATAAGCTCGCTCAATATGTCTTGGCCTATGTCATTTGTACCTAGCAAGTGCCTGCCGCTCGGCTTTTCAAACGGCTGCCCCGCCTGCTCATATGGCGAATAAGGCGCTATAAAGCCGGCAAAAACGGCGACAAGCACCAGCGCTATAAGTATAACGGCGCCCGCCCATCCTAAAGCCTTACTCCTCATCATGCACCTCCGCCGCCGGATCAAGACGCGCGTGTAAAATATCGGCGATAAAAAGGGCGAATATTGTAAGCGCGGAGGATATAAGAAATGTGTATTGTATAAGCGGGTAATCGCGAGCGGATACAGCGTCGCGCATCAATACGCCAAGCCCCGGGTATGAAAAAACCGTTTCAACAAGCACAGACCCGCTTAGCAGATAGCCTATGTCCATCATAACCATTGTAAAAACGGGTATAAGCGTATTTCGCATTATATACCTTATATTTATCTTAGCCGGCGGTATGCCTCTCGCCTTTGCCATAAGCACATAATCTTCATTAAGCGTTCTTAAAAAGCTGTATCTCGTCTGCGAGAAATACGGCATAATCGATGTTATTATAAGCGCCGATACCGGCAGCACAAGATGCTTTAAAACATCGAATATATGCGCCGCTCCACTAAGGCTGCTCCACATTGAATACGCGCCGTAAGTCGGCAGCCATTTTAAATGCACCCCAAACACCGCCATAAGAAGTATAGCAATCCAAAAGGGCGGTATTGAGCTTATAAACGTGGCGCTCATAACAAGCGGCAGATCCCTTTTCTTTTTTCTTCTAAGCGCGGATAGAGCGCCTAAAAAGCAGCCTATAACAACAGAAAAAACCATCGCAACGGATGAGAGCAGCAGCGTCCAGCCTATCGCCGGAGTTATAAGCTCGGTTATGGGCAGCCGTTTTGAAAAAGAAACGCCCCAATCGCCGGTGAACAGGTCGCGTAAATAATACCCGAACTGTACATGCAAGGGGTCGTTTAAATGGTATGCGTCAAGTATGCCCATCTTTTGCTCCGCCGTAAGTTCGGCGGCGCTTTCTCCGCTCAGCGTGCGTATAGGCGAGCCGGGCAGCAGCCGGGGAATGAAAAAATTGGCGACTATAACTATCAAAAGTATTATGAGGTAGTGTATAACCCGCTTTTTTATGTCCATCTCCCCGCTTCACTTTATTTTAAAAACGCTATTCGCCTAAAAAAGTATATATGTTTATTACATTCGCGCCCTTGCCCGCTTTGAATCCCGAATATTGTCCGGTGTTGCAGGCTTGCAGACTATCGGCAAAACCGAGGCATATAAGACCAGGATCTTCGGCTATAATACCTTGTAGTTCTATTAGCACTTCTTTAAGCTCTTCTGCAGTTCTTATATTATTGTAAGCGCCGGCTATGCTGGCGTCAAACTCGGCGTTTTTATATCCGCATACATTCGATGTACCTATTGAATAATCGCTACTGAAAAGGCCGGGTATAAAGTCGGGGTTTATACTTGAGCCCCATCCCCACATAGAAAAATCATAATCCCGCCCTTTTGACACCTCAAAATCCGGCCACACAAAAGCATCTACCGTATCCATCTCCATCGCCTTTACGGTAAGCTCTATACCCGCCTGTTTAAGCTGCGCCGATATAAGCTCTGCCGCACGTATACGAACGGCGTTTGTTGAATATGCCAGTATCTCAAACGAGCACGGCTGCCCTTGCGGCGTAACCCTTATGCCGTCGCCTTCCCTGTTAAAGCCGGCCTCATCGAGTATGGCGTTTGCCTTCTCAATATTATACTCATACTCTAAACCCGCCTTTGAATATGGCATATCCGGCCTAATAACGCCTTTTGTACCGACGGTAGCGTATTGCCCATACAAGGAGCGCATAATGCCGGAAACATCTATAGCATATGTAAGGGCGGCGCGGAATTCCTTTGAATCCATGGGCGCTCTGCCGTTGTTTATATTCATTATCATAGGCGAATACCCGGGGCTGGCCAGCACCTCTATGCTATCGGTTTGCTCAAACACCTCAAGCATCTCAACATTAACGCTTGATGTAGAGGCGGCAAGCTCGCCTGATAAAATGCCCTGCTGCACAACGGTGGCGTCCTCTATTATGGGCATATTTATGTTTTTAACAGCGGGGTCGCCCTTAAAATAGCCTTCTACCGCCTGGAGCCTGTAATACTCGCCAATCTTATACTCGGATAGCTTGTACATGCCGCTGCCAATTGTATCTGTTACAAGCGAGCCGTCCTCCTCGCCCTCGTACTGCGCCTTTGATATTATGCGCATGGCGGCAAGTCCGCTTCTTAAAAAGTTTATATCGGAATCAATAAGATTTATCGTAATAGTGTCTCCGTCTATATCAATGCTTTCAATCTGGTCGCATACCTTTCTTTGGCTGGCGACATTCTGACCCGCCGGATATGTAAACGAAAATTTTATATCTTCGGCGGTAACCGGCGATCCGTTGTGGAATTTTTGCCCTTCTTCTAATGTGAAGGTATACGTTTTAAAGTCATTTAGAACTTTATAATCGTCCTTCACCATCCACGGCACCACCTCATTTTCAAGGTTTGTCGTGAACAGAGTGTCATATATAAGCCTGTTTACAATAGTGCCGGTGCTGCTTACATATGTAAAGGGCGAAAGGCTGTTCTCATCCTTTGTAATGGCGATTGTAAGCGTTTCTACCCCCGCCGCCGTTTCCTGGGCCGCGCTTGGGCTATCTACAGCCGGCGTTCCTGTTGGCGAAGCGTCATTATTTGCTACCGGCGCGGTACACGCCGCCGATGTTATTATAAGCGTCAACGCCAAAAGCGCGGCTAGAATTTTCTTTAGCATATGTCCCTCCAACAATTTATGTATCAATAACTAATTCCGGCAACTCGCAAACCCGCTATTCTATAAGGCCGGGCAATACAAAATAGCCCTCCCTGCGGTACGGCTCTGCGAACATGGCGGAGCAATGTCCGGTAGACGCCGGATACATATAAAAAGCCTTATCCATCTCTTTCTTATACCGCCTGCCACGCTCAAGATCTGTAGCGAGGCTCTCCCATTCGGGAACCAGCATTCTGCGGCGCTCTAGCTGCTCTGGCGTTTCGCCTTCCCTTTTGCCAAAATACTCAAGCTGAGTATTAAGAGCGTCCATAGCCGCGCACTTTTTATCCCAATACTTGAAAATATCCACAACGCAGTTGGCATTCTCCGGCAGCATATAATATATAGCCGCGCCGCCCGACGGCTCAAACCCGCCGCATTCTTCAATAGCGTATTCGCGGCCGGCTAAGGAGATAGCCTCAAGCACCAGCGTCATAAACGGCCGCCGTCCGGGATCAAGGTCGCTTATGCAATGCTCAGGGTCTTGCGTTATTATAATGTCCGGCCTGAATTTGCGTATAACGCTTATTACAGCCAGTTTTTCCTCATAAGAGGCGGTAATGCGGCCGTTATCCATATTCAAAAACTCAAGGCTTACGCCAAGTATCTCAGCGGACACCTTCAAATCCTCTCGCATCTGCAGCCCCGCAAACGCTATAGCGGCATGAGATACTCCGCCTTCCTCGACGTTGCGGCACAGCGCTCCCCCGCATTCCACAACCTCCATGCTATAAGCGCCAAGCAGCAGCATTCTTTTACCTTCGCCCATTTAAACCTCCTAGAAAGCACATAAAAATAAAGCCATCCGGCCCGGCTTTTCTTAGCCGCGCAAATGACTTCATGTCAAAATTCACATTATAGTTCAATTAAAAATCGCCTTCGCGGCATCCAAACTCCGTTTGGCTTATCAAGCGCCTTCTTGACGCCGGTACCCGCCGCATTACGCACAAAATTATATAACGCCGGCGTCGCGCTGTCAATGCCGTCCGTATTTTTGCCACCTGATAGCGTATCGACTAATGCTGGTTTTTATAGTAAAATAGTAATAACTCTTAAATAGAACTATAAGCAGATTTACTAGTAAATACAAGCATTCACAAAAGGGTAAGGAAAGGATATTAATATGGATACTATAAGAAAAGCAATTAAAACCGTTACCGGCTCTCGCCAAACCGACGGCGCCGGAGTAAATCTTACGAGAGTTCTAAGCCGCGGCACCGTAAAGGATTTCGACCCGTTTCTCATGCTTGACGCGTTCGACTCAACAAACCCCGACGATTACACCCGCGGCTTTCCCTGGCATCCTCACCGCGGCATAGAAACTGTAACGTACCTTATAAGCGGCCGCATAGAACACGGCGACAGCCTCGGCAACAGCGGCGAAATACTCGACGGCTGCTGCCAGTGGATGACGGCGGGCGGCGGCATAATACATCAGGAAATGCCGACTGCCTCTCCCCGTATGCTGGGAGTACAGCTTTGGTTAAACCTGCCGTCCGGCGATAAAATGACATCGCCGCACTACCGCGATATACAAGCCGATATGGTGCCTGAAATAAAAGAGGACGGCGCTGTTGTGCGCGTTATATCCGGCGATTATAAAGGCGAAGCCGGAGCTATTGAATCCGATTATGTAAAAATGACGTTTTTAGACATAGCGCTTAACGCGGCGGCAGAGTGGACGCTTGATACAACGCCGGGCAACACGCTGTTTGTATATATAATAGAGGGCGACGCGTATTTTGAGGCGGAAGGCGGAAGGCAGAATTTTGACAGCCGCAGCGCCGTACTCTTTAGCGACGGTTCCTCCTTTTTCGCAAAAGCCGGAGATAGCGGCGCCAGGCTGCTGCTTTTTACGGCTCCTCCGTTGCGTGAGCCGGTGGCGTGGGGTGGGCCTATTGTAATGAATACACAAGAAGAACTCAGCCAGGCGTTTCGCGATATAGACGAAGGCAATTTTATATCTCACGACATAAAAGGTCTGGGATAAAAAACGCCGCAATGCGCCGATATTCGCATTTGAAACATTAAGATCGCATATATGTTTTGGCTTTATAAGTATTATAAGTAAGCCAATACGCCGATATTTTTTTGCCTGTAAAGCTTTCGGCGTATAACATAAGCAAAACAAAAAGATTCGGACAATCCGAATCTTTTTGTTTATATTTAATAAAAAATATTTTCTTTAAAAAACGTCCGCCTACTTATCCTCTTCTGGAAACACCACTAAAAACTTCGTGCCCTTGCCCTGCCTGCTTTCAACGCTCACTTCGCCGCCATACAGTCCGGCTATATGTTTTACTATGGACAGCCCAAGTCCCGTACCGCCCGTCTTTTTGGAGCGCCCCTTATCAACCCGGTAAAATCGCTCGAATATGCGGGGTATATCCTCTTTTGCTATTCCTATACCGGTATCCTCTACGGCAATGCTCGCCCTACCATCGCCCTTGCTTATTATTACAGATACAATTCCGCCCTCACGATTATACTTTACAGCGTTGTCAATAAGGTTTGTAAGCAGTTGCTTTATAATTGCCCTAGACGCCCGCACCTTGGCGCTGTGGCCGCTTACCGCCAGCGTTATGCCGCGTCGGCGCGCTTCTTTCTCCGCCGATTTAAGTGACGATTGCGCCACCTCCATCAAATCAACGCTTTCAAGCAGCCCGGGAACGGCGTTTTCCTCAAGCTGCGATATGCGCATAAGGTCGTTTATAAGATTGAGCAACCTGTCCGCCTCAAGCCTTATAAGCATTATATACCGCTCGCGCGTCTGCGCATCTTGCACCATGCCTTCAGAGAGCAGCTCCGCAAAGCCTTTTATTGTAGTAAGCGGCGTTTTAAGCTCATGCGAAACATTCGCCGTAAACTCCCGCCTCATATTGTCCGATTCTATTATCAGCGTAACGTCGCTTAGAAACATTATAGCTCCGGGACTTTTTTGCACCGGACTTATAAAAATCCTAAGATACGCCCCCGTCATTCTGTTCCTGTAATCGACAACAGACGCCTCTCCGCCTGATACCGCCTTTTTCGCCGCCGTTATAATGTCTTTATGGCGGGCTATATGCGTTATATCCTTGCCTATCAAATCGCCTTCAATCGATAAGAGCGTACGCGCGGCATCGTTGCTTAAAAGCACCTTGGCCTCACCGTCAAGCATTATAATGCCTTCTTGCATATAGCGGATAATATTATTTATTTTTTCCGTCTGCTGCTTAAGAGAGTTTACATATTCCTCAACTCGGGCCGCCATATCATTGAGCCCTTTTACCACCGGCTTAAGCTCATCATACGCCGGCTCGGGTATATTGCTAACCTCACCGCCCAACACCTGCGGCATAAGCCTTTTAAGACTCCAAAACGGCTTTAGCACTCTGCTTGTCACAAAGCTTGCCGCGGCGAGAGAGCCTATTATCGCTAATACCGCCGCCGTTATAGCCGCCTTTAAAGTGTCTATCAAAAACATGCGACTGTTGTCTAGCGGCATAGAAAAACGGGCTATTATTCCGCCGTCATACTGCTTTGTCATATATAGCATACGCTTGCCGGTAGTATTGCTGGTGCGGATTTCATCGCCATATCCGTCCACAAGTGCCTCTTGCACTTCCTCACGATAAAGGTGGCTCGGCATTGTTCTGTAATCTACTTCCGAATCGCCCAGCACATTGCCTTCGCTGTCTATAATAGTAATCCTGACACCGTTTCCAAACGCCGCCGCCTTTTCCTTGGCTACATTATCATAATCCTCCGGCGCTATATCATACGACATAACTATATCTATCATGCCATTCATATACGAGCGCGCCTCACGCAAATAACGCTCTTCAACTGATAAGAGCGTTATAGCCGAGTAAATTATGAGCGCCGCCGTTATAAGCAGCATATTAAAAAGCAGCAGCCTTTTTTTCATGCCTGTACCTCAGTCGCCAAGCTTGTATCCTATTCCTCTCACCGTCTGTATATATATCGGGCGCGACGGCTCGTCACCCAGCTTACGCCTCAGCGTTTTAACATGCATATCAACCGTTCGCGTCTCGCCTTCAAAATCGTATCCCCATACCTTTTCAAGCAACTGCTCACGCGACAATACCCTGCCCCTGTTTTCAAGCAGACAGCGCAAAAGTTCGTATTCTTTAAGAGTGAGCTCAGTTTTTTCATTGCTGATTGTAACCTTACGGCTATCTGTATCAAGCGATAAATCCTTGTATTCAAGCGTAGTACCGGCTAAGCGGGAACCGCCTCTTCTTAATACAGCCTTAACCCTCGCTATAAGTTCCATAACGCCAAACGGCTTTACTATATAATCGTCGGCGCCTATTTCAAATCCATGCACTTTATCTACTTCTGTGCCTTTTGCCGTTATGAATATAACCGGCATATCCCTCATTTTTTCATCTTGACGAACGCGCCGCAGTACATCATATCCACTAAGCCCCGGCAGCATTATATCAAGCAGCAGCAAATTCGGCTTAAGCTCTGCCGCCGCCTCAAAAAAAGCCTCTCCGCTTTCAAAGCCGCAAACCTTATACCCCGATGAATGCAAAGCGTAGCGCATAAGCTCTCGTATATTTTCGTCATCCTCTACAATGCACACGCATTCATTCATAACGCTTATATTATCCTCTCTTTTTTATGCATACCTGTTACAGCGAATATAACCCATTCGGCGATATTTTCGGCATGGTCGCCTATGCGCTCTAGATACTTGGCTATCATGAGAAAATCAATAATCTGATCCTTATTTGCTTCGCCATTGGCGGCAAGGTCTATAAGCTCATTTTTTATAACTCCGAACAGGTCGTCCACCTCATCATCCATGGCTATAACTTTCTTTGCCATCTCAACGTCCTGGTACACATACGCGTCAATGCCGCGCTTTACCATAGTTGTAGCTATATCAGCCATCATCATTATATGCTCCGGCTCTTTTATATACTGCTGCTCTATAAAGCGCAGCAGTATCTCGGCTATATCCGCCGCCTGGTCGCATATGCGCTCTATATCCGTTATCATCTTTAGCGCCGTTGAAATAACGCGCAAATCGCGCGCAACCGGCTGTTGGTGCAGCAGCAGCTTAAGGCAGCGGCTTTCGATCCGCCTTTCCATAGCGTCAACCACCTCATCGCCTTCTATAACCTCTACCGCCGCGACCTTATCCTTTTCCCTAAGCGCGAGCATAACCTTTTCTATAGCCTCTTCGGCCATGTTACCCATCTGTATTAAATCATCGTTGAGCTGATTAAGCTCTCTGTCAAAAACGTTTCTTGTCATAGCGGCGTCCTCCTCAACCAAATCTGCCAGTAATATAATCCTCGGTGCGCCTGTCTTTAGGCAAGGAAAAGATTTCCTCCGTTAATGAATATTCTATAACTTCTCCATGCAAAAAGAAAGCCGTCATCTCCGAAATCCTTGCCGCCTGCTGCATATTGTGCGTTACTATAATGATAGCATACTTCTCTTTAAGCTCGGATATCAAATCTTCTATCTTCATAGTTGATATAGGGTCAAGCGCGCTTGTAGGCTCATCCATAAGCAGTATTTCCGGCTCAACCGCCAACGCCCTAGCTATGCACACCCTCTGCTGTTGTCCGCCCGAAAGCGACAGCGCGTTCTTTTTGAGACGATCCTTAACCTCATCCCATATTGCCGCCGCTTTTAGGCTTTTTTCAACTATATCGTCAAGCTGGCTCTTCTTGGTTATGCCGTGCGTCTTAGGCCCGTATGCTATGTTCTCATAAATGCTCATAGGAAACGGATTAGGCTTTTGGAACACCATGCCTATCTTTTTGCGCAACAGCGACACATCCATCTGCGGATTATATATGTCCTGCCCGTCAAAAAGCACTTCGCCGGTTATTTTAACCCCGCTTATAAGATCGTTCATGCGATTAAGCGTTTTTAAAAGAGTTGTTTTTCCGCAGCCCGACGGTCCTATAAAAGCACTGACTTTTTTATCATAAAGCTCCAAGCTTACATTTTTAAGCGCCTGATGCTCGCTGTAAAACAAATCAAGGTTTTTAATATCTATTCTCGTTTTCATTATTATGATCCACCCCTGTTAAATCTTCTTACCATAAAATTGGTAAGCGCATTAATGCCAAGTATAACAACAATTATAACGCAGGCCGTAGCGTAGGCCTCGGAAAAGTCAATGCCCTCTTTAGCCAAAAGGTACATATGCACCGACAGCGTCCTGCCCGATTGCATCACCGTCTGCGGTATCCTCGCAACAGTGCCCGCCGTAAGCATTATAGCCGCCGTCTCCCCTACTATGCGCCCTATGCTTAGTATTATAGCGGTTATTATGCCGGGCGCAGCGCTTGGTAGTATAATTCTAAAAACCGTTCTTAGCTTGCCGGCGCCAAGTCCAAAGCTGCCCTCACGATAAGCGTCGGGAACAGCTTTTAGCGCCTCCTCCGTTGAGCGTATTATCGTTGGCAATACCATTATAGATACCGTTACCGCTCCGGCAAGAAGACTCCACGACCATTTAAGCGCCGTTACAAAAAACAGCATTCCAAACAGTCCGAATATTATAGACGGTATGCCGGAAAGCGACTCGGCTGCAAGCCTTATTAAGTATACCAGTCTGCTGCCGCGCTTGGCGTATTCTGTAAGATATATAGCCGTAAACACGCCTATCGGCACGGCTATTGCCAGCGCTATGCCTATCATATAAACGGTTGTTACTATCATAGGGAATATGCCGCCGCCCGATTGATAATCAGAGGTAAGAAACTCCCAGCTAACGCCGCTTATGCCGTTTATAATAATATGTAAAACTATATAAGCGAGCACGCCTACCGTTATCGCCGCACAGATGTATACCAGCGCTTTAAGTATTATAAGTCCGGGTTTTCTCATCAATGCGTACCTGCCTTTCGCTTTACTATATTAAGCAGCACGTTTAGAAGTATTATAAACAAAAACAGTATAACGCCTATCCCAAACAGCGCTTCTTGATGCAATCCCGCCGCGTATGACATCTCCATAGCTATACCCGCCGTCATGGTTCTGATGCTGTCGGTAAGCGCCTGCGGTATAAGCGTTGTGTTACCGGCTACAAGTATAACCGCCATTGTTTCGCCTATAGCTCGTCCTATTCCAAGGATCACCGCCGTTATAACACCCGAACGCGCCGCCGGCAGAGTAAGCCTAAAAACCGCACCTGTATGTTCTTCTCCAAGCGCCAGACCGCCCTCATAATATGCGCGCGGCACCGCTCTTAAAGACGTTTCGCTTATGCTTATTATAGTAGGCAGCACCATTATGGCGAGTATAATTATAGCGGCAAGCAGGCTGTTGCCCGCCCCGCCGAAGTTGTTGCGTATAAAAGGCACTATTACTACCAGCCCAAAAAACCCGTACAGCACCGATGGTATTCCAGCTAAAAGTTGTACTGCCGGCTTAACTATCTTATACAGCCATGGCGGGCAAAACTCGGCTAGGAAAACCGCCGTAAATATGCCTACCGGCACGCCTAAAATAATCGCTCCTAATGTGGCGTAAAGGCTGCCGGTAACCATAGAGAGTATGCCGAATGTTTCGCTTCTCGGGCTCCATTTCTCGCCGAATATGAAGTTTCCGGGGCCTTCGCTAATTATAATAGGAACGCCTCTGTAGAATATGTAAAAGCATATTATGGCAATCGCCGCCACCGCAAAAAGCGAGCTTACCAAAAATATATACTTCATGGAATTTTCTTTTATGTCTTTAAGCTTCATATGCTTATCCTCTCAGCAACGGCGCAGGCCCCCTTTAAAAAAGGAGGCGCGCCGGTTGTATATATGTGTGTTGCTGCTGGCTTAGTTAACTTTTATATAACTCTTGCTCTCTACTACTTCTTGAGCTTCCTCGCTAAGTATGTAGTCAAGGAACACTTTAGCAAGACCCTCCGGCTCTCCGTTTGTTACCGCAAGGAACGGCCTCATAACTTTATAACTCTTGTCAAGCACGTTCTCAACAGTCGCTTCGGCTCCGTCTACCTTAAGCGCTTTTATGGTGTCGTCCGCTACTCCGAGCGATATATATCCTATGGCGTTGGGGTTTCCAGCTACCGCCGCCTTAACGCTGCCGGTGCCTTCCTGTATAAGCGCCCTTTCGCTCACAAGCGTCTCTTCAACTTCTTTGCCATCCTTTTCTATCTTGCCAACAAGACCGAGTAGCTCTTCAAATGCCGCCCTTGTTCCTGATCCCTCTTCACGGGATATAACGGTTATATCCGCATCGTCGCCGCCAACATCTTTCCAGTTAGTTATCTCGCCCTTGAAGATTTTCTGAATCTGCTCAGAAGTAAGCTCGGAAACTTTGCTGTCATTGTTTACAATTATCGCTATTCCATCAAGCGCTATCTCCGTCGGCACCACGCCTTGAGCCACTTCTTCATCTTTAAGATCCCTTGACGACATTCCGATATCCGCCGTTCCATCAAGCGCCGCCTTAATCCCTGCCGACGAGCCAACCTGCTGTATCTCTATAACGAGGTCCGGGTTTGTCTCGTTGTACTTGGCTACAATCGCTTCCATAACCGGGCCTACCGACGTTGAGCCTACTACCGATATTGTGCCGCTCGGCATATCCGAGTTTTCGCCGCCGTCGGACGATTCGGCGCCCTGGGTGGGCTGTGTCGCGGGAGCTGTTGTTTCGGGCGACTGTGCCGGTGCCGCAGTATTATTGCATGCCGATAAGGCCAGCGCCGCAATAAGTACAAATAATATTGTAATAATTCTTTTCTTCATCTTTTTTCTCCTTAATTCTCTCTCTTTCTCACTACACTTAAAAATATATCAGCTAACTGTAAAGTATAAATGTGCGCAATGTAAAGAGTTTGTAAAATATATATATTGTTACAACATACAACTATTTTCTTTTCATCCATATTATTTATCAGCGCCGCTATTATATGCAAAAACTGCCGAAAAGCATTTAAGCTCTCCGGCAGTCGCAATACGTTGCTAAATTTTATGTTCTTTCTATAATGCTTTTACCCGTCATTTCCTCCGGCTTCTTTATGCCGAGCATGTCAAAGAAAGTCGGTACTACATCGGCAAGGCATCCGTCCTCCCTTAACTTATATGAAGGAGCTGGCTCGCCGCATATTATAAAGGGTACGGGGTTAAGCGAATGCGCGGTAACTGGCGCTCCATCCGGCGTAAGCATGCAGTCGGCGTTGCCGTGATCAGCGGTTATTATAGCCCTGCCGCCCGACGCCATAACTGCGTCAAGCACCTTGCCAAGGCATTTATCCACCGCCTCAACCGCCTTTATCGCCGCCTTGAACACGCCGGTATGCCCCACCATGTCGGCATTGGCAAAGTTAAGCACCATCAAATCGTATTTGCCTGATTTTACGCGCTTAACCGCCTCGTCGGCTACCTCAAACGCGCTCATCTCAGGCTGAAAGTCATACGTCGCTACTTTAGGCGACGGTATAAGCGCCCTATCCTCATTTTCGTTTGGAGTTTCTACTCCGCCGTTAAAAAAGAATGTCACATGCGCGTATTTTTCCGTTTCGGCAATTCTAAGCTGCGTCATGCCAAGGCTGCTTACATACTCGCCAAAAGTGTTTTTAAGCGACTGCGGCTTATACGCCACGCTTATATTCTCATACTTCTCAAACGTCTTATCGTATTGCGTCATGCATACAAAATTAACTTTGCCGTCCACGCCGTCGACCCTTGGAAACTCGACAAAATCATCAGCCGCCAGCGCCCGTGTTATCTGCCGCGCTCGATCGGGCCGGAAGTTGAAAAACACAATGCTATCTCCCTCTTTAACTAAAGGCGGCGGATTTTCCTTTTTCCCGCATATCACCGGCTTAACAAACTCATCCGTCTCGCCCGATGCGTATCCTCGCTCCACCATAGCCGCGGCATCAAGCGTGTATCTGCCCTCGCCGTTTATCATGGCGTCATAAGCTATTTTTACCCGCTCCCACCGATTATCCCTGTCCATGGCATAGTAGCGACCCATGACGGTGGCTATCCTGCCGTATGACAAGCCTCTCATATACTCCTCAAGCTCGCCTATATAACACGACCCGCTTGTTGGCGGCACATCTCGACCATCCAAAAAGCAATGGACAGCCGTATCTCTAACGCCGCGCTCCTTCGCCATTTCAAGCAGCGCGAAAACATGCTCTATATGGCTATGCACACCTCCATCGGACAACAGGCCCATAAGATGCAGAGTACCTCTTTTAGCGCACTTATCCATAGCCTTTATAAGTTCTTCATTATTGAAAAACTCCTTGTCTTTTATGGATTTTGTTATGCGCGTCAGCTCCTGATATACTATGCGACCCGCTCCCATATTAAGATGCCCTACCTCGCTGTTTCCCATCTGCCCTTCCGGCAGTCCGACAAAAAGGCCGCTGGCGTTTATAGAGGTATGCGGAAAACTAGCTTTTAGCCTATCCATTATAGGGGTGTTTGCTGCGGCTATCGCTGAAACTCTTTTATCTTCGGAAACGCCGTAGCCATCTAAAATTATCAATGCGTCGGTTTTAGACATTTCGCCTCCTATTCGCCGAAATTAACTACCTTTGAAAAATCCTCGGCTTTAAGACTAGCACCGCCTATAAGCCCTCCGTCAATTTCCGGCATTGCCATCAGCTCTGATGCGTTTTTAGCGTTCATGCTGCCGCCATACTGTATGCGTATTTTACTCGCTGTATCTAAGCCGTATATGTCTGAAAGCTCGGCGCGAATCCAGCCTATAACCTCATTAGCGTCGGCGGATGTCGCGGTTTTGCCGGTGCCTATCGCCCATATTGGCTCATAAGCCACAACTATACCGGCAGCCGCGTCAGCCTCAATAGATGCAAAAGCTGCCCGCACCTGCGACCGTACAAGCTTTTCTGTAATACCTTCCTCACGCTGCACAAGCGACTCTCCAACGCACACAATAGGCTTTAGCCCGTGTGCCAGCGCCGACAGCACCTTTTTATTAACGGTTTCGTCTGTTTCTGTGAAATACTGTCTTCTCTCGCTGTGGCCTATTATAACGTATTCAACGCCCAGCTCTTTAAGCATAACCGGTGATACCTCGCCTGTAAAAGCGCCCTTTTCCTCCCAATGCATATTCTGCGCGCCAAGTTTTATAGTGCTGAGCGAAATTGCCTCGGCGGCTGCTATAAGCGCCGTAAAAGGCGGGCATATAACAACATCGCATTCCGCATCTTTTACCAGCGGCTTAAGGCCTTCTATAAGAGCTTTCGCCTCGGCGTTTGTCATGTTCATTTTCCAGTTTCCCGCTATAATTGGTTTTCTCATACTTCCCTCCACAAAGATATTCTCCCTTAATATAGCGCCGGCAAAGACGCCGGCATTAAAATTTACTTGTCGTTAATAGCCGCTACTCCGGGCAGCACCAGTCCTTCCATATACTCAAGCGACGCTCCGCCGCCCGTTGATATGTGTGTCATTTTATCGGCGTATCCAAGCTGTTTAACAGCCGCCGCCGAATCTCCGCCGCCTATTATAGTTATGCCCTCACACTTCGCCATAGCCTCTGCAACCGCCCTTGTACCCTCAGCAAAAGCCGGCATTTCAAAAACGCCCATCGGCCCATTCCATATCGCGGTAGCAGCGCCGGTTATAGCATTTGAAAATTCTTTTACCGTCTCCGGCCCTATATCCATGCCCAACCAGCCGTCGGGTATGGCATTTGCAGCAACAGTTTGAACAGCAGCGTCCGCTTTAAAAGCATCGCCTACTACAACATCTATCGGCAGCAGCATTTTAACGCCTTTGCTCTTCGCCTTTTCAATAAGCTCGGCCGCAAGCCCTACCCGCTCAGCGTCAAGCAGCGAATTGCCTATCGAATACCCCATCGCCTTAAGGAAGGTAAACGCCATGCCGCCGCCTATTATAAGCGCGTCTACTTTTTCAAGCAGATTATTTATTACTCCTATCTTGTCAGAAACCTTCGCCCCTCCAAGTATAGCTACAAACGGACGCGCCGGATTTTCAAGCGCTCCGCCTATTATATCAAGCTCTCGGCCTATAAGATATCCCGCAACCGCCGGAAGATATGCAGCTACTCCCGCTGTACTGGCATGGGCGCGATGCGCGGTGCCAAAAGCATCGTTTACATATATATCAGCGTATGACGCTAACGCCCTTGAAAAGCCTTCTTCGTTCTTTTGCTCCTCTTTATGGAACCTAAGGTTTTCAAGCAGCACAATTTCTCCGTCATTTATCCCTGAAACCGCTTCTTTAGCGGCAGGACCTATTATATCCTTAGCAAAAACAACATCTTTGCCGATAAGCTCGCTTAAGCGTGTCGCCACCGGCGCAAGAGTGTATTTCATATTGAATTCGCCCTTTGGCCTGCCAAGGTGGGAGCAAAGTATAACCCGCGCGCCGTTTTTAGTTAAGTAGTTTATAGTCGGCAGCGCCGCCTTTATGCGCGTATCATCTGTTATTACGCCGTCTTCATTTATAGGCACATTAAAATCGACCCTTACCAGCACCTTTTTGCCCTTTACATTAACATCCTCAATAGTCTTTTTAGCCATATTCTTCTCTCCCTCAAATAAAGTAATATGCAAGCCTTAATCCGGATTTCTAAGGCATCTGCGGTATTATCTCAAGTATGCGCTCTGCCGCGCCTTCATCCATAACTATTATGCTATTATCATGCAACCTCGATACAGCTATAATGGCTTCGGCCTTCTTAGCGCCCCCAGCCACCCCGATTTTTACAGGTATCCTTGAAAGCTCGTCCAGCTCCGGCCACAGGCTTGAAGCGTTGAAAAGCACTTTCCCGCTTTGGTCAAAGTAGCTGCCAAACGCCTCGGCAACAGCGCCGTCTTTTATTATCTGCTCTTTTTTGCCCGGCGGCATACTGCGCTGAAGTATCATATCCTGCGCACGGCCTATGCCGTATATAAGCACATCCGCCCGCCTCAGCTTTTCAAGTGCCGAACTTATCTCCGGGTCCTTGCTAAGCTTTAGCAATGTATCGTGATCAACGCTGTCTGGCAGGCTAAGCATCCTGTACTTACAGCCAATATGCTTTGCCATTATAGAGGCAACGGTTGTCGCCTGAATTTCAAGTTCGCGCCCTAGCGAGCCGCGCGCCGGCACAACAAGCGCCTCCGGCACATGGCTTACCGCCTCCATCTCATCGGCTATAGCCGCCAGCGTTGTGCCGCCGGTAACGGCGATAATGCTATCGCTCTCTATATATTCCCTTAAAAGCTTTGCCGCCGCCCTCGCGAGCGCGCGAAATGCCGCCGGCTCCTGCTCTGTATCCCCCGGCACCAATATTACCTTCGGTACGCCCAGCGCCAGCTCTAACTTCCTCGCCGTCTCACTAAGGCCAAAAATACTGTCAAACTGCCCTTCAATCTTTTCGAGCAACTCAACCCCTGCCTTAGTAACCCACATCCCGCCGGCCTCAACCCTTATAAAATCCGCCTCTTTAAGAAACTGGCTTTCTGTTCTGACCTGCCTCTCCGGCCATTTAAGCGCAGCGGATAACATCCTTCTGCCTGCCGGCTGCATCACATATATACTTCTAAGCAGAGTATGCCTTTTTCGGGACAGCTCCAGATATTCAGGGGCCAGCTGCTTTATAATTCCTACTACATTCATTCTCACCCTCCGGGCTGGTTATAGTCCCATCATCAAATAATTTGTCCCGCTTGTATTTTATAATACCAACATGCTTTTTGCAATATCATTGTACCACCCTATAGGCACAATAGTGGCATAAACAATCAAATCAAAGAGGCGAATCCCGTCTGCCTTAGCGCCTCATACAATACTATGGCACAGGAGTTTGAAAGGTTCAATGAGCGCAGACCGCCGCGCATGGGTATTCTTAATACCGATTCGCCCCTTCGCTCTAAAAACTCATCCGGCAGCCCCGCCGTCTCCCGCCCGAACACCAGAAAATCTCCGTCCTTAAACTCAACTTCCGTATAAGCCTTATCTCCCTTAGTAGATAAAAGAAACAACCTCTCTCCGGCATTTTGCTTCTCAAACTGATCTATATCCTCATATATTTTAAGTTCAAGCTTGTCCCAATAATCAAGCCCCGCCCGCTTAAGATACCTGTCCGCTAACGAAAAGCCGAGCGGCTTTATTAAATGCAGCTTTGTACCCGTAGCGGCGCAGGTGCGCGCTATATTGCCTGTATTTTGCGGTATCTCCGGCGACACCAAAACTATATTAAACGCCAATCGCTTAACCCCCGCCCGCTTTCGCGGAATTTATTTATAGTATTATAATTATCTTTGCCGTTAATACAACAAGGGTTGCCGCCCGGCATACGGAGGCAACCCTCTTTTTAACATCAAATGCCTTTCGCTTTTCTACCCGTCTTTACCCGATCTTTTTTCCGGCCTTAAGCTCATCCACAAACGCCGCCGTCCTTTTCATAGCCTCGTTTATGTTATCTACTGACGCGGCATACGAGCAGCGTATAAAGCCCTCCCCGCTCTCTCCAAAAGCGGTGCCCGGCACCATAGCGACATGCTTTTCCATAAGCAGCCGGTGACAGAACTCATCGCTTGTAAGCCCTGTAGAGCTTATGCAGGGGAAAACATAGAATGCGCCGAGCGGCTCAAAGCAGCTAAGGCCCATAGCGTTAAACGCGCCTACCGTTATCCGCCGCCTCCTGTTATACTGCGCCACCATGCTTAAAACCTGCTCAAAACCGTTTTCAAGTCCGGCGGACAGCGCTTCATTAGCGGCTATCTGGCTCATTATAGGCGCACACAGCATTACATACTGATGCAGCTTAAGCATCGCAGCTATAAGCGGCCCCTTTGCGCAGGCATAGCCTATTCTCCATCCCGTCATGGCAAACGCCTTACTAAAGCCGTTTAGCACTATTGTGCGCTCCTCCATGCCCGGCAAAGAGGCTATACTTACATGCCTTCCGGCGTATGTCAGCTCGGCATATATCTCATCCGATATAACAACGAGATCATTCTTTATTATCTCATCAGCTATTGCCTCAAGCTGATCTTTTTTCATTATCGCACCGGTAGGGTTATTGGGATACGGCACAACTATTGCCTTTGTTTTTGGCGTAACAGCCGCCCTTATGGCCTCCGGGGTTATTATAAAGCCGTTATCCGCCTTTGTCTCTAAAGCAACGGCCGTACCGCCCGCGAACATAACGCACGGCATATACGAAACATATGACGGTGCCGGCACCAACACCTCATCGCCCGGCTCGATTATCGCCCTTAGCGCCAAATCGATGCCCTCACTAGCGCCAACCGTAGCTATTACCTCATTCGGCTCGTATGAAAGGTCAAACCGCCTGCTCATATACGAGCATATATTGCGCCTAAGCTCCATAAGCCCATGGTTTGAAGTGTAATGCGTCCTGCCGCGCTCTATGGAGTATATAGCCGCCTCCCTTATGCCCCACGGCGTTACAAAATCCGGCTCGCCTACGCTAAGCGATATAACGTCTTTCATTTCGCTGGCAATATCAAAAAACTTGCGTATACCGGACAGCGGCGCTTCGCTTACACGTCTTGAAATCTTACCTTCCATGCTCATGGCGCCACCACCAATCTGTAGTCTTTATCCTCTATTGTAAACGCCACTCCGTTTTCCTTATAGTTTTTCAGCACAAAATGCGTCGAGGTGGATATAACATGCTCTTGCACCGCCAGCTTTTCATGCACAAACTGCGAAACCTTTTTCATGCTCTTTTCTTTAACCATAACCATGAAATCGTAATCGCCGGATATCAGGTACATGCTCATTACCTCATCATACCTGTATATGCGCTCGGCTATCGCCTCAAAGCCCTGCTCGCGTTGCGGCGTAACCTTAACCTCTATAAGGGCAAAAACATAATCGTCAAGCTTTTCCTTATTTATTGCCGCGCTGTATTTTAAAATAACCTTATCGTCTTCAAGCTGCTTTATAGCCGCTGCCGCCTCCTGTTCGGATATGCCGAGCATTTCGGCTATCTGGGCCGGCGTTGTTCTGGCATCGTCTTGAAGTATTTCGATGATTTCGTTTTTATATTCCGGCATACTCTCATCCCCCATAGCTTAGTCTTTTCATTTTATCATCGCTCCGCCATAGCGTCAACGCCTGCTCTCGGCATAAAAATATACCCGCAAAAAGCCATTGCTTTTTAATGCTCAATAGAGGAAAAACAAGCCTAAGAGGGAATTATATTATGATAGGTTGGATAATTATCGTTATCTCTAATGTAAGTAGCTTATATCATAAGGAGGGTAAAATGCTTGAATATATCAGAACGCTGCCTGTGATAAACTGCAATATTGATAAGAAAGATTTTGATAAGATAATATTCCCTTTCTTTATTGATGAGTTATTGAATGTAACCCTTCAAAATGATATAACAGGCAAAAGTCTTACACCTAAAGACCATGAGCTTATAGCCGCTAGCAATAAAAAGACAGATAAAAACGACAAGATTTTTATAACCGTTACTATGAAGGAGTTTCCCAATATAAAGGTAGAGTTGGAGATAAGTAAAATTTTTCAGTATTCATGTGATATTAAAAGAATTATGGAAGCGAGGTATATTCAAGGGCGGGATGCGCGTGGTTTTTGGGGGGCCAGACTAGATATACTTGATAATAGTTATTATATGGATGACACATACCCTTATAAAGTCATTGTTCATTTACGAGACGACATAATATTTGTCGAGGCGGATGAAGTCGTAATAAAAGAAGTTAGTTATGTTTAGGTTAAATAAAAGAGCCAAGATAATAGTAAAAATATAAGTAAAAACATGCCCGCCAAAAAGGCGGGCGTTGCTTTTTCATTATTCTCTTAGCCTTCCGCTCCTCCATCCGGTGCGTCCGAGCCGCCGCTATCTGGTGGCGGTGTGGGAGTTGTCGGCGGGGGTGTGGGAGTTGTCGGCGGCGGAGTAGGCGTTGTCGGCGGCGGAGTAGGCGTTGTCGGCGGCGGAGTAGGTGTCGCCGGCGCAGACACATTGCCGTTAGAGTCTACTATCGATCCGACTCCTACATACAGCTCGCCCTGTATAGTGCGATATGAGCTGGTCCATGTCCTTCTGTGGACTTCTTTGCCGCTGCTGTCTTTGAATATAAGCGTAGAGGAAACGGTCTGACCGCTTCTCGGCTTTTTCTCTCCCCATTGCGTTTTGCCCGGCGCGAGAGACGCCGTTTCAATTATTTTAGGACTGGGCGGCGACTTTGTCGATGTAACCGACGTTCTGCGCTCATATTTAACCGGCCCCCACGGCAGCTCTTCGCCCCACATTTCCACCGTTATGGTGTATTTTGAGGTATTGGCGTAAGCAATTACATAGAGTACAGAATTGGTGTTGTTCTTAAATATCAAATCTGGCCCGCCGGTGCTTATAGTGGCGTCATATCCAAGGTCGATATATCCTATAGGCCAGCTATGATTCTGCCGCCTGACAATCTCAAGGTCGGCGTAAAGTATTGCATTATACAGCGTTGTACTTACCTGGCAAACGCCGCCTCCCGGCTGATCAACATACTTACCGTCGGTTATGCCGGGTGCCGACTTCCATTCTGGAGACCGCCTCGGGCCCACTCTTTCATTTATAGACAGTTCCTCGCCCGGTTGCAGCACCGCGCCGCTTAGCAGGTCGGCACATTTTTTTATATTATAAACACGATTAGGATTCTTCTGCGAGCCTGAATTATATTTTGTAGTATAGGAAGCCCTAAGCTTCAAATTCTGCTTAAGGTCTGCCACCTTAACAGCCGGCTCCGACGCCGTATGCGGCACCTCAAACGAGCCCTGCGCGCCTTCTTCAAATTTCTGCTTTATAAAGCCTTTTAGCTGCTCCGCCTCAACTTTATTGCCCGGCACTTCTTCAATAAAGGTAAACCTCTCGCTTGCTGAAGCATTGGGATTCATCTCAACAGTAGCGTCTTTAGCCTCTATTGTAAGCTGCTCGGCGAGCTCCGCCGCTTTTGAGGCGAGGGCAACATCGTCAAACACTTTCTCAAGCTCCAACTTTATGCCTTCGTTTTTAGCTTTGGCTATAGCGGCGCTTCTCTCTGAAAAGCTGCCTACCCTGCCCAGCAAAAACGCTTCCTGAAGCTTATCTTCAACATCATAGGACAGCCTTATATCACGCGCCGAAACGGCGTTCGTGTTTTCTCCAAGGGTAAGTGTAAGATTAAGCGCGGCAATGCGGTTTTCCGCCTCCATAGTAACCTTTTCCTTGCCCTCTTCAAAGGTAAGGTCGCCAAGGTCGATACCTGCCAGCTCAACGCCGCTGTAAAAAGTGCCGTCATCAAATATAATATCGGAAGCCACGACAGGCGTCGAACCAGTCATATACAGCACGCCTACCACTACAAGTGCTAAAACCAGCACGCCCAGCGTTGCCCCTATAATTATCTTTACCGGCTTATTGCCCTTCAACTTTTCAAACACTGCCCTGTACCTCCAATAAATATCCAATAGCAATTATATCCCATTGCTCCGGCTAAGTAAACGCCGTTGATTATAAAAAATTCCATTTTCTATAAGCTTTTAATATAAAAAGACCGTCTTTTTTAAGACGGTCTTTCATTATGTTTGTTCCTTTTATTTCTATTTCTAATTGAGCATTTTTACGTTTATGCCGGCGGAGTAGGCGTCGGCGTTGGCGTGCCGCCCTGATCCGGCGAAGGCGACCCTTCCTGGTTCGGAGATGGCGACGGGCTTTCAGTAGGCCACGGCGTCTCGCCCGGCGTCTTACCGGCGAACTCCTTGCCTTTTGGCACTCCGTTTGAGTCAAGCTCTGTACCCGGCCCTATAACATATTCACCGGCAATGGCGTTATACCTGTCGTCCATCATTTCTTTTGTTTCTATCACCTTGCCGTCCTTAACATACTCAATCCACCGCTTAACAATCTGCCCCGTCTTTCTGTCCTTTACAACCATAAACTCGCCGGCACGCAGCTTATTGTTTACCGTTATTTTAGGCTTGGAATCCGGCTCCAGCTTTTGCTTTGTCTCGGTTTTAAACTCAATTGTTACGCCGTCTTCAAGAGGCGGGCCGTAAACATCGATTGTTATCTGCTTATTTGTATTGTCGAACAAAGTGAATATGTAAATCGGCATATCCTTGTTGTTTATAAACTTCAAATGCGGCCCGCCGGTGCTTATAGTCGCGTCCTTGCCCGGATCTACATACGATGAAGGCCAGGAGTGCGGTCTTCTCGCCGTCATTTCAAAATCGCTTTTTACCAGCGTATTGTAAAGAGTAGTGCTTACCTGGCATATGCCGCCGCCCGGCTCATCAACGAGCACACCTTCGCGTATGCCCGGCGCGTCCAGCCAACCCAGCTCGGAGGTACGCGGGCCCAGCACATCGTTTATAGACCATTCCTCGCCCGGCTGCACAACCTGACCGTCAATCATCTCGGCCGCCTTTTTAATATTGCCCATTCTGTTGGCGGTGCCGAGGCTGCCCGTTTTAAAAGACGTTGTAGCAGACGCTATTTTCTTTGTGTTCGCCTTTAGAAGGTCTGTGGTTACAGTAGGCTCCTGCACAATCATAGGCGCCTCAACAGCCCCGAACGTCCGGTTTTTAAGCCTTGCCGAAGCAAGAGTAAGAAGCGCATCGTAATCGACTACCCTGCCTTCTTTGCTATCGGTATATTTAAACTTTTGAGAGAACTGTCCTGTCAGCTCAACAGTAGCGTCAACGGCGGGATAAGACCATTCGTCAACGATGGCTGTCATACGCGTTTTAAGAGCCGCCTCATCATAGCTGCTTTCAAGCTTATACTCAAGCCCCTCTTGCCTTACTCTGCTCCTCTCGCCGCCTGCCTCAAACATATTGCCGCTTCTGCCTACTATTATAGCCTTTCGCAGCACCGCCTCAAGGTTATATTTAACGCTTAAATCTTCGGGGTTTATAGTTACCTCCCCGCTTTCAGATCTTACAGTAAGCGCCATCGAACTTACCAGCCTTGAAACCTCCGGCGCTATTTTCTCCCTGGCCTCGCCGGCCGTCAGCCCCGAAATATCAATGCCTTCAATGGAAATGCCGTCGGCAAACTTCTCTGTTTCGAGCAGTTTAGTTATTTTATCGTCTTTAGGAGTGCCGCCCGAAAACACTATTATGGCCGCCACCGCCAAAGCCGCGACAGCAAATAATATCATAGCCGCTTTGGGTTTAAGCCTATAATTCCCGCGACGCTTTCTTCTTCTTACCGCCATCTATACCACCTTCCGGAAAATAAGGGTTTAATAATTTAAATAATACAGCAAAGCGCATTTAAAGTAAATGTAAAAGCTACGCAATTGCCGCATTATAAAACTTAAGGCCCGGCACTAAGTCCGAGCCTGCCCAATAATCTCTATATTTACCTTTCTCTGCCGCGGTCCGTCAAATTCGGCGAAATATATGCCCTGCCATGAGTTTAGCGCTATATCTCCCCCGCTTATTATAAGCTGAGCCGACGCGCCGGTAATCATTGCTTTGGCATGAGCCGCCGAGTTGCCCTCGCTATGGCGAAAGCCCTCGTCCGGCACCATCCTCTCAAGCGCCAAAAGCATATCCGTCTTAACATCATCATCCCAGTTTTCGTTAAGCGTTATGCCGGCTGTGGTATGCGGCACAAAAACAACGGCTATTCCCGATGTTACGCCGCTTTGCCTTACATGCGCCCTTATATCATCGGTAATATCTATAAACTGCTGCCTCGCCGTTGTTTTTATTCTTATCGTATGCATTATTATTCCTGCTTATCGGCATTCATGCGATAGCTTAGCACATAAAGGCCATCGCTCAGATGCACATTTTCAACTATCGCGTCATCGCCGCCAACGTCTATCGGCGCGAAGTTCCATATCGCCTTAACGCCGCATTTCGATAACCGCGACGCTACGTCTGCCGCCGAAACGGCGGGAGTGGCTATAACGCCTATATGTATGTTTAAAGAAGATACCACTTCTTCAAGCCTTTTTATGTCCATTACCTCGCAGCCGTTTATAACGCTTCCTATAATCTTGGGGTTAGCGTCAAACAGCGCCGCTACAATAAAGCCCTCTTTTATAAAATTGGCGTATCCCGCCAGCGCCTGCCCTATATTTCCCACGCCTACAACAGCCATACGATACTTTTGGTCAAGGCCGAGTATAGAGCCTAATTCTCTTCTAAGGCTAGGCACATGATACCCGTAGCCCTGCTGACCGAATCCTCCAAAGCAGTTAAAATCCTGCCGTATCTGTGAGGCGTTAAACCCCATTTTACGGCTAAGCTCCAAAGAGGAGATCCTCTCAATGCCGTTTTTTTCCAGGAATTTAAGGTATCGATAATATTTGGGTATGCGCCTTACGACCGCTTCCGATACTCTTCCTTTTTTCATTATATATTCCCTCCCAAGCTCCGACAAAGCGGCTTGAATTTTTTCATAGGGATTTTCAATACGCCCGTGGCGTTTTTAAACCGACAGATTTACTCCACGCTGGCTCGGGTATGGTTTAGCAATCCGCCGGCAAGCAAAATATCTCTAAGCCTTTTTGAAGCGTCTAGCTTGACATTAAACTCAAACCCGTTTGTTTTGTTGGTTACGCTAAAAACTCCACCTTCGCCCGTTTTAGCGTCCGCTCCGTATATAACCAGCTCGTCTCCCTGCTCTATTTTATCATAATCCGCCTCATTCTCAAATGTAAGCGGCAAAATACCCGAATTTATAAGGTTCGACATATGTATACGCGCGAAGGATTTGGCTATAACGCCCTTTATACCTAAATAAAGCGGCACCAGCGCGGCATGCTCACGGCTTGAACCCTGCCCGTAGTTATGCCCGGCTACTAAAAAGCCGCCGCCCGCCTCTTTCGCCCTTTTAGGAAAGCTGTCGTCAACGGGAGATAGGCAAAAGTCGGATAAATACGGTATATTGCTGCGGAAGGGCAGCAGCTTGGCGTTTGAAGGCATAATATGGTCTGTTGTGATATTGTCCTCCATTTTAAGCAGTACGCTGCCCGAAACATCCTTCGCCATTGCCTTGTTTATAGGGAACGGCTTTATGTTCGGCCCTCTAACCACTTCAGTAACTCCTGTATCCGGAGCGATTATAAGATTGTCGTTTATAAGGAAGCTGTCCGGCATATCAACGCTTATGTCGGTATCAAGCTTTCTTGGATCGGTAAGCACACCGGTAAGCGCCGTCGCCGCCGCCGTTTCCGGGCTTACAAGATAAACGCTGGCGCTCGGAGTGCCGCTGCGGCCGTAGAAATTGCGGTTGAAGGTGCGCACCGAAACAGCGTCTGTTCCCGGCGCTTGTCCCATGCCTATGCACGGCCCGCACGACGTTTCCAGCACCCGCGCTCCCGCCGCTATCATATCGCCAAGCGCCCCGTTTAGCGCCAGCATATTCAATACCTGACGGCTGCCCGGCGATATAACAAGGCTTACAGTCGGATCTACCGTTTTTCCTTTAAGTATCGCCGCCACCTTCATCATGTCCATATAAGACGAGTTGGTGCAGCTGCCTATCGCCACCTGATCAACCTTTATTTCACCTATTTCGCTTATGCTCTTTACCGCATCAGGCGAATGCGGGCAGGCGGCCAGCGGCTCAATCTTAGAGAGGTCTATCTCAACCACCTCATCATACTCCGCCCCCTCATCGGGCAACAGCTCTATCCAATCTTGCTCGCGGCCCTGCGCCGCCAAAAACTCCCACGTAATTTCATCGCTCGGGAAAAGCGATGTCGTAGCGCCAAGCTCAGCGCCCATATTTGTTATGGTAGCGCGCTCGGGTACAGACAAGGTTTTTATGCCGGGGCCGGTATATTCCATAATTCTGCCCACCCCGCCTTTAACGCTAAGCCGCCTTAAAACCTCAAGTATAATATCCTTAGCCGATACAAACGGCTGTAAGCTGCCTATAAGCTTTATATTGCATATTTTGGGCATGGAGAGATAATAAGGCCCTCCGCCCATCGCCACCGCCACATCAAGCCCTCCCGCGCCAATAGCCAGCATTCCGAGGCCGCCGCCAGTAGGCGTATGGCTGTCAGAGCCAAGCAGCGTTTTTCCCGGCTTGCCAAACCGCTCAAGATGCACCTGATGGCATATGCCGTTGCCCGGCTTGCTAAAGTAAACGCCGTGCCTTGACGCTACAGTCTGTATATATTTATGGTCATCGGCATTTTCAAAGCCGGCTTGTAACATATTATGATCTATATAAGCAACGCTTTTTTCGGTTTTTACCTCCGGCACTCCCATAGCCTCAAACTGAAGGTAAGCCATAGTTCCGGTACTGTCCTGTGTAAGCGTTTGATCTATCTTTATGGATATTTCGCTTCCCGCCTCCGGAGAGCCGGATATAAGATGTGAGAGTATAATTTTCTTTGCCACATTTAATGCCATATTCGTATTCCTTCCTATCCCGATGCTTTAATTTTACATGCGCCTCAATTGCTTGTCAACTTGACGTTAGCCGCTTTGTCTTGCCCTTTAGAACGCTTTGGCATATAATAAAAAAACACGTTTGGAGGTTAATATGAGAATATGGTCGCTGCTTAAAAAAAATCAAAAGATAATAGCTTCCTCCCTTGACGAATTCGACTCTCCCTCGCTTTTTGAAATAATGGAGCAGGTTTGCCCAGTTTTCGACATACCGCATCCTCTTATAATAGAAAAACACGAGCGCGAATTCGCGAATTTTTCAAGGACTATATTCAAGCCTTCCGATTTTATAGAAACCGTATCCTTCGATACTTTTGAAATTGAAGTCTTTAAGGAAAAGAAAGGAAATTCTCAGCAATAATTTGCCACTAATATCCGCGCCCTTTTAAGGACATATTAAAAGCAAAAACAGGGAGTGGAAAAAATGTTTCTTGACAGACTCGCGTTAATACTTATGATAATCGGCGGTTTAAACTGGGGACTTATAGGTCTTTTCGATTTCAATCTTGTAGCCGCCATATTTGGAGCAGCCTCGGTTTGGAGCCGCATAATATACAGCATAGTGGGCATAGCGTCCATATGGGGCATATCGTTGCTGTTTCGAGATCACCGCAGCGGAAGACGCGACTAACCGCGTAACCAAGCTTTCATTACAAAGAAGCACAATAAGCGGCGAATGCCGTCTACCGGCCGCGCAAAAACATATGGCAAGGCCGAATCTTATTATCCGGCTTACGCGCGCACAAAAAAAGACTTCTCAATTGCATAATACGCACGGTAAATTGCAATGCGATTCAAATAAGTGCGCGAAAGCGCGCTTTTTTGATATCCCTAGCGGCGCCCGCCGCTTTTTATTATTTTTACCCGCCTTATTGACATGCCGCTTCAAAGCTTATTAAAATAACAGTGGCATAATATTCCTTTGCCCTGCCGCATGCGGTTTTTAAAAGCCGAAATAAATGCGGTATGTTTTATATATGGGGGTATAAATATGTATCATAAGAGACTCAGCGGTAAAACCTGCCTTATAACCGGCGCCGCACAGGGGCTTGGTGAAGCCATAGCCGAGCGCTTTTCAACCGAAGGAGCGCAGGTCATCATCGCCGATATAAACTTTGAAGCGGCGCGGTCGGTGGCTGCCAGAATAGGCGGAGATGCTGTAAAATGCGACGTCTGCTGCTATGACGATTGCGTGGCGGCGACTGAGTTCGCGCTGGCGCAGTACGGCAGCATCGATATATTGGTGGCAAACGCGGCGATACTTATATCCGGCCGTATATTAGACTTTTCGCCGCAGGAATGGAAGAAGGTTGTAGATGTAAACCTGTGCGGCAGCTTCAACATAATAAAGGCCGCTGCCCCCTCTATGCTTGAGAAAAAAAGCGGCTCTATAATACAGATAAACAGCAAATCGGGCAAAGAAGGCTCGGCAAGAAACTCGGCGTATTCTGCCAGCAAATTCGGCGGCATAGGACTTGTTCAATCACTAGCGCTGGAATTCGCCGAGCATAATGTCCGCGTCAACGCCATCTGCCCCGGCAATCTTCTCGATTCCCCGCTCTGGGTAAACAGCCTTTATTATCAATATTCAAGAAACCAAGGAATATCAAGAGAGCAGGTGCGGAAGAATTATATAAATCAGGTGCCTATGAAAAAAGGCTGCTCCTATTTCGATGTATCCTCCATGGCCGTTTACCTCGCCACCGACGAGGCGGCGTATATAACCGGCCAGTCAATAAATGTATCGGGTGGGCAGGTAATGCACTGATTTTTCAGCTTTATTATGGTTTAAAAGAATCCGCATAGCCAAAAGACTAAGTTAGTGGTAGAATGGTTTTGAGGATATGTTTTTCGGCTTAAAAAACCACTTTTTACCCCCGAAAACGTTTTTCCAAAGCGGTAATCATGTTTACTGCTGAATAATGGTATAAAATGAAAGGCAGCAATATGAAAACCCGTGCCGTCAGATTATACGGAAAAAATGATCTTCGCCTTGAGCATTTCGAACTGCCACCTATTAAGCAGGATGAAATACTTTGCAGCGTTATCAGCGACAGCATATGCATGTCCAGCTATAAGGCGGCAATACTTGGCGCGGAGCATAAACGAGTGCCTAATAATGTCGCGGACAATCCTATAATAATAGGGCATGAATTCTGCGGCGATATAATAGAGGTGGGCAGCGCTTGGGCGCATAAATATCGCCCCGGACAAAAATACACCATACAACCCGCCATGTTTTTCCCCGGCAGCGACTATATAACACCGGGTTATGCCTGGCCGTATTGCGGCGGCAACGCTACATACGTTATAATGCCGCGCGAGATCATGGAGCATGACTGCCTTATAACTTATAACGGCAACGCTTATTTCTACGGCTCGCTCGCCGAACCGCTAAGCTGCCTTGTAGGAGCGTTTCGCGCCGCTTACCATACTCCGCCCGGCTCATTTGAGCATATAATGGGCATCCGAGAAGGCGGGCGCGCGCTATTTATGGCGGCAGCCGGCCCTATGGGACTTGGTGCCATAGATTACGCGCTAAACGCCATAATACCGCCCTCTTTGCTGGTAGTTGCCGACATAGACGGCGAAAGGCTTAACCGCGCCGCCTCTATATATACAAAAGAGTACGCTAAAGAGCGCGGCGTTGCGCTGCATTATATAGATACATCAGGCGAAGGCGCTTATGAAAAGCTTATGGCGCTGTCACAGGGCAGCGGATATGACGATATAATGGTTTTCGCGGCGGTAAAGCAGGTTGTTGAGATGGCGGACGCGCTGCTAGGGCGCGACGGTTGCCTAAACTTTTTCGCCGGCCCGACGGATACAGCTTTTAGCGCCGACATAAATTTTTACAATATACATTACAACCGCGCTCATATTATAGGCACATCGGGCGGCAACGCTGACGATATGAGACACGCTCTTGAGCTTATGAGCGCCGGCCGCATAAACCCATCACCTATGATCACACACATTGGCGGCCTGGATAGTGCGATAGAAACAACGCTTAACCTGCCTTCTATATCCGGCGGGAAAAAGCTTGTATATACTCACATACTGCTTCCGCTTACCGCTATTTCAGATTTTGGCGAACTTGGCAAAAACAGCCGTCTTTTCGCCGGCCTTGACAGCATTTGCAGCAAAAATAACGGTATCTGGAACGCAGAAGCTGAGGAATTCTTGCTTGCCAATGCCGAATCATCCGGCACAGGCGGCATTAAATAAGGAGTGACTTTTTAATGACCAAAATTCTCGAGTACCAGCCGGACGAGCTAAGAAAGCCGTCCTCCATCAACATCCCGGACATACCGGTAAACACCTACCAAAAGTCGGCCAAAGATGAGAAAGGTAATTTCTCCAAGGATGATTTCCTTCGCATCTACAGGGATATGCTGCTTATACGCGAATTTGAAACCATGATAAACCAGATAAAGGTTCAGGGCGAATATCGCGGCGTACCTTATCAGCATCCCGGCCCGGCTCACCTTTCGATAGGACAGGAAGCCAGCGCTGTCGGTCAGTCGTATATCCTTACAAAGGATGACCTCACCTTCGGTTCACACAGGAGCCACGGCGAAATAATAGCCAAGTGCCTGTCCGCCGCTCATAAGCTTTCAGATAAAGAGCTTATGGACATAATGTCGAATTTCTTCGACGGCTCAACACTTTCAGTTGTTGAAAAACACATCAAAACCCAGAACATACAGGATATCGCTAAGTACTTTATACTTTACGGTATGACGGCTGAAACCTTTGCCCGTGAGAACGGATTTAACAAAGGACTCGGCGGCTCGATGCATGCTTTCTTTACGCCGTTTGGCAGCTATCCCAACAACGCTATAGTAGGCGGCAGCGGCCCCATCGCTCCGGGCGCGGCGCTTTACAAAAAAGCAAACCGCAAGCCGGGCATGGTTATCTGCAACATAGGCGATGCGGCTACAGCATGCGGCCCGGTATGGGAAGGCATGGTTTTCTCAACAATGGATCAGTATACAAAGCTTTGGGAAGGCGAATACAAAGGCGGACTGCCGCTCGTATTCAACATATTCAACAACGGCTACGGCATGGGCGGCCAGACAAAGGGCGAAACTATGGGCATGGATATGATAGCCCGCATAGGCGCAGCCTTAAATCCCGACTCCATGCACGCCGAGCGTGTTGACGGATACAACCCCCTCGCCGTTATAGACGCTTACAAACGCAAAGCCGATATTATAAACGCAGGGAAAGGCCCGATATTCCTCGACGTTGTTACATATCGCCTGAGCGGACACTCTCCCAGCGATAACAGCACATACCGCACAAGAGAAGAGATCGAAGCCTGGAGAGAGGTTGATCCTATAGAGGCATTTAAGCATGAGCTGGCGGAAGCCAAAATCGCTACGGTAGAGGAATGCGAGACGCTACACGAAGAGTGTGCCGAAGTTGTACGCCGCTGCTGTGAGCTGGCTACAAACGACGATATATCGCCACGCATAAACCTCGTTAAATATCCGGACGCCATCGCCGACCTTATGTTCAGCAATGATAAGAAAGAAAAGCTTGGCGACGATAAGCCGGCAGTCCTTATACCCAAAGAGGAAAATCCGCGCTACAAGCAGATTCAGGGCAAGGCTCGTTTCCATCTTGTCGACGGCAAGCCTGTTCCTAAAATTAAGCAGTACAGCTTCCGTGACGCTATATTTGAGGCTATACTCGATAAGTATTACGAAGATCCGACCTTCGTATCGTTTGGCGAAGATCTAAGAGACTGGGGCAGCGCTTTTGGCTGCTACAGAAACATGGAGCTCTCGATTCCTTACCAGAGGCTCTTTAACTCGCCCATCGCTGAGGCTTCCATAGTCGGAGCCGCCGTCGGATACGCCATGAGCGGCGGCCGCGTATGTGTTGAGCTTATGTACATCGACTTCCTCGGCCGTGCCGGAGACGAAACATTCAACCAGCTCTCCAAGTGGCAGGCAATGAGCGCCGGCGTACTACAAATGCCGGTCGTGCTAAGAATGTCCGTCGGCAGCAAATACGGCGCTCAGCACAGCCAGGACTGGAGCGCGCTGCTCGCGCATATTCCCGGCCTTAAGGTCGTATACCCGGCAACGCCTTATGACGCCAAGGGCCTTATGACAACCGCTCTTAACGGAACAGACCCCGTTATATTCCTTGAAAGCCAGCGCACCTATGATATCGGCGAGCAGTTCCATGAGGGCGGCATACCCGAAGGCAGCTATGAAATACCGATTGGCGAGCCGGATATAAAGCGCGAAGGCAAGGACATAACCATACTTTCAATAGGCGCTATGCTTTATAGGGCTATTGACGCGGCTAACATGCTTGAAGAAAAGTACGGCCTGTCCGCCGAAGTAATCGACGCTCGCTCGCTCGTACCCTTCAACTACAACCCCGTTATAGAGTCGGTTAAAAAGACGGGTCGCGTGGTTGTTTGCGGCGACGCTTGTGAAAGAAACTCGTTTATGAAGGAACTGGCCGCCAATATCAGCGAGTTGGCCTTTAAATACCTCGACGCTCCCGTGTGCGTAGTAGGAGCAAAAGATTGGATCACACCGGCCTTTGAGCTCGAAGACTCCTTCTTCCCGCAGACAGAGTGGATACTCGATGCCATAAACGAAAGAGTGCTGCCGCTACCCGGCCATGTTGCCACCGCTGATTTTACCTCGGCTGAGAAAATCCGCAATGCGAAGCGCGGCGTCTAATAACGCATATCAATCAATTAAAACAGCCTGCTTAAAGCAGGCTGTTTTTTATTTATACGAGTGTAACTAATTATAAATAACAGAAAGGCCGCAATAGCGACCCTTCTTAAAAACTTATATTAACCTATGTGATTATTTTAGCGCACCTTTTTTCTTCCTAATGCCGCTACGGCATAAGAAAGTAAACATACACTCAACTTATAATTCATGATCGGCAAGCAGCTCTATGGTTGTTAGAATGCCGGACACTACCGCCATCTTACTGTAATGCATACCATAATAAGCCTTACCGTTGTCACCAAGCTGCGCCCTTTCCCCTTCATCCATTTTATATAGCTTCATAACCGCATCGACCAGCGCGCGAGGATTTTCCGGCTCACACGCCACGCCTGCCCTGGCACTATTTACTATTCTAGCCCCTTCACCTTCAACGCTGGCAATCACAGGCACACCATGCGCGAAATACGATTGTATTTTAGGCGGCTCAAGCAGGAAAAACTCTTTCTTCCTCTTAAATGTTACAAGCGCGGCGCTTGCCGTCGCTAGCCAAAAAGGAACATGGCTTGTTTTGTCCATATCCTTAAATACTATCGAATCAAGACCCTCTTGCAGCACCCGCTGCTCAAGTCCAGCACGTGCCGAGCCGTCGCCTATCAGCACCCACTTAACCTCATCAACGCCGCTTTCTTTAAGCAGCTTAGCAGCCGAAAGCACCGTATCCCACGATTGCGCCTCGCCTATGCCGCCTATATATACTATGCGAAATCCCTCCGGCAATGGATGGGTTTCAGTATCGGAAGGGTATTCCGGCACTATATTTTCAATTCCCTCAACCCATTTTGGTATATAAGCTATAGGGCCTTCATAGCCATACGCGCGCAGCCGATCTATAAATCCCATAGACGCGGCTATAATGGCGTCGGAGTGGGCGTAAATCCCTCCCGACCTCTTTACCGCCAGCTTTGTTATGCCCCCTGACGCCCCCGCCGCCTCCAGCCTGTCCGGCCAGAGTTCGCTAAGCCTTAGTGCGAGCGGCGCCCTTGAAGCCTCGGCCGCCTCTACCGCCGGCCATGCCTCGCAGGTAATCAGCGGCTCATATGCCATAACGGCGTCAAATTTGGTATTTATTGATTTAACCAGCTTTCTGCCTTCTATGCCAAAACGCAAAGCCGCCGTCATTGACGGCTTGCCGTTTTTTCGCGGCGACGCCGCCGTTCTATATATTTTAATGTCACGATGCGGGGGTTTTAGCGGCTCGGTGTTTTCCTCAAGGTTGGAGTCTTGCGATTTTTCCCTGCCTGTGAGTACCGTAACATCGTGCCACGCCCTGAAAAAAGCATCGGCGATGTCGTTAGCTGCACATCTGTCCGGCCAAAATTCAGGCGTCACAATTAATATCTTCAAAAAGAAACACCATCCAATATATTAAGTAAAATATTTCTAAATCAAATTAATTTTATAGCTATAATAACACTATGTCAATCCGCCGGTAATAAAAGAAGCTTTTCGACATTTCTCGACATTGCTCTATTTGCAGTTTCGGTTTGCCAAAATTGCCTGACCGCCCCAAATGGCACAAAAAACACCGGCATAATGCAGGACTGGAACCGGCAATATGCACTTTCACTTGTCCTATAAATTAAATTATGCCGCCAGCAATTAACATTGCGCAAAGCCGCTTAGGAGTTGACTTTGGTGGGTTCGTGGTGTATAATCACCATGTTCTGATATAAATTAAACAATCATTTTTTTGCTTTTTCGAGCTTTCCGCAGCTCGTATCTAAATTTAGCGGATAATTTCAGATTTGCGCGAAGGGTGAGTGAATAATGGTAAATCTAACGATCAACGGTATTCCTGTCCAGGTGGAAGCGGGCTCTACGGTATTGGAGGCCGCGCGTAAACTAGGCATCCATATACCTACACTGTGTCATTTAAAGGATGTAAACGAAATCGGTGCGTGCCGTATGTGCGTAGTCGAATCGAAGGGCTCAAGGGCGCTTCAGGCCTCCTGCGTTCTTCCAGTAGCAGAAGGCATGGAGATTAAAACTAATACCCCGGTAGTACGGGAAGCTCGCAAAGTGGTACTTGAACTTTTGCTCTCAGAGCATAACAGGCGCTGCCTGACCTGCGTTCGCAGCCTTAACTGCGAGCTGCAAAGCCTAGCTGAGGAGCTGGGCGTAACGGATATTCGTTTTGACGGAGAGGCTGACCCCTCCGATTTTGACGATCTTTCCCCCTCCATCGTACGTGATAACAGCAAGTGCGTTCTGTGCCGCCGCTGCGTATCTGTATGCCGCAACATACAGAATATAGGCGTTATAGGTTCACAGCAGCGCGGCTTTAAAACCCGTATAGGCTCCCCGTTTGAAAAACCGCTTTCAGAGGTTGCGTGCATAAACTGCGGCCAGTGCATAGCGGTATGCCCCGTTGGCGCGCTTTCTGAAAAAGACAGCACAGAGCGGGTATGGCAGGCGCTTGGCGATTCCAAAAAACATGTTATATTCCAGACCGCTCCGGCGGTGCGCGTAGCGTTGGGCGAAGAGTTCGGCTATCCGATAGGCACCCGCGTAACCGGCCAGATGGCGGCGGCCATAAGAAGGCTGGGCGCTGATAAAGTATACGATACTGACTACGCCGCCGACCTTACAATTATGGAAGAAGGCACCGAGCTGCTCCAGCGCCTTAACGAAGGCGGCAAACTGCCTATGATAACATCATGCAGCCCGGGTTGGATAAAATACTGCGAGCATAACTACCATGAGTTTTTAGATAACCTTTCGACGTGCAAATCGCCTCATGAGATGTTCGGGGCGGTCATGAAGTCGTATTACGCTAAAAAGAGCAACATCGACCCCAAAGATATATTCGTAGTTTCGGTTATGCCTTGCACGGCTAAGAAATTTGAATGCGAGCGTTGCGAGTTGGCAAACGAAGAAGGACTTCAGGATGTTGACGCCGTTCTCACAACGCGCGAATTGGCTAAGATGATAAAACAGTCGGGCATAGACTTCAAGGGCCTGCCGGAAGAAGGGTTTGACCCGGTATTCGGTGATTCAACGGGCGCGGCTGTTATATTCGGCGCGACCGGCGGCGTTATGGAAGCGGCGCTTAGAACTGTTGCAGATATACTTACCGGAAAAGACCTTGATGATATCGAATATACAGACGTCCGCGGCATACAGGGCGTTAAAGAGGCTACCGTCGATATAAACGGCATGAAGGTAAATGTAGCTGTTGCGCATGGTACCAAATCGGCCGGCGCGCTGCTCGACAAGATAAAATCCGGTGAAGCCGACTATCATTTCATCGAAATAATGGGATGCCCGGGCGGCTGCGTAGCCGGCGGCGGACAGCCCATAGTGCCGGCGCGCGTAAGGCTGGATATAGATCCTAAGGTTGCCCGCGCCAAGGCGATATATGAAGAGGACGAGTCAATGACGCTGCGCAAGTCGCATAAGAACCCGTCGGTACAGAAACTGTATGATGAGTTCCTCGGAGAGCCGTGCGGACATCTTTCACACGAGCTGCTGCACACACATTATACCGCTCGCCCCAAATACTAATATCACAATAAATAAAGCGCAGACGGCACAGCCGTTTGCGCTTTTTATTATGCCTGTTAAAATCCGCCACACGCTAAGATAATCCAAAGCAAATCTATATCGCGAATTACGACCGGATGCGTCTTTCTATACCCGAACCGGGGCGCTCCCCATCTCTCCTAAAATGCCGCAAAGGCGGCATTTTAGGAGAGATGGGGATCCAACCCTTTTCAAAAGGTTGGCCGTCGGAGACCTCATAGATTGCCGTAGCCGCTCGGATGGCTCGAATGCCACTTCCATGCCGTATCGATAATATCGCTCAGCCCAAAACGTGGCGACCAGCCCAGCTCCTTTCTTATCTTATCCGATGACGCTACAAGCGAGGCAGGGTCTCCCGCCCTTCTTTGCGCCAATTCATAAGGCACAGCCTTGCCGGTTACCTCCCTAGCAGTTTCTATTATTTCAAGGACAGAGAAGCCCTTGCCATTGCCAAGGTTATATATCGCGCTGCCGCCGCCCGAGCGCATAGCGTCAAGCGCCAGAAGATGCGCCTTAGCTAAATCCGAAACATGTATATAATCTCTTACGCAGGTGCCGTCGGGAGTGTCGTAATCGCTGCCAAAAACGTATAGCTTGTCGCGTTTGCCTGCTGCCGCCTGCAGCACTATAGGTATAAGATGCGTTTCTGGCGCATGGTCCTCCCCTATTTCGCCTGATACATGCGCGCCCGCCGCATTAAAATACCTAAGGCAGGTGTACTTTATGCCGTACGCGTTATCACACCATTTAAGCATTTGCTCCACAGCAAGTTTCGTTTCGCCATACGCATTTTGCGGACGCTTAGCGCAGCGCTCTGTTATAGGCAGCTCATCCGGCTGTCCGTATACAGCGGCGGTAGAGGAAAAAACAATGCTCTTAGCGCCATATTTGCGCATAGCCTTAAGCAGCGACACGGTAGAGCATACATTATTTGAGTAAAACCCCAATGGGTCCTTCATACTTTCGCCCACCTCAATACTGGCCGCAAAGTCGATCACCGATTCGATTTCATTTTCTCTAAACACTTTATCAAGCGCTGCCTCGTCACGCAAATCGCCGATATAAATCTTCGCCCCGCCAACAGCGGCGCGATGACCCTTGCTTAGATTGTCAAAAACAACTACTTCCTCGCCGCGTTCTAGCAGCTCTCTTACAGTATGACTGCCTATATATCCCGCGCCGCCCGCCACCATAATCGCCATAAATGCCGCCTCCTATATGCGCGCGTCAAAACGCGGCTGATACACTTATTATATCAAAGAAGTTGGGATTTAATAGCTGCTATATACTTTGCGAAAAAACCCGTTTCTCGGTATTGCTGCATTAACCCACGCGCTTTGCGGCATAAAAAAAAGAGCGCCCTTATCGGACACCCCCCTTAGATCTTGTTTCCATCGCCTCTATGGCGATAATGCGCCTTTGCCGTAACCGCTGCTTACGCCGCCGTCCGCTTAATCCGGCAACATAAAAGTGCGCAGGTACGATAAAAATGCGTCATAGCCTTCAAAGAACTCGCGCATGGTATTTTTAAACGCGCCGTACTTATTAAAATCGGCGACATCAAGCCCATCTTCATTGTATATCGCTCGGTATTCCGGCAGCTTGTCAAGCAGCGCCTCCACCGCATCAGACGGCGGCGGCACATCTATCGTTCTCTCGACCGGTACCGACGCCCCCTCCATCTCCCGCCACCACAGCGGGTTTATCGTCATAATCAGGTCGCCTCCTAAAAACTGGGTCCAGAGAAAATGGCTGTTATTGTTGGCCGCCAGCAGTTTAAGCCTGTATCCGCGCTCTTTATAAAGCGCATACACCCGCTTAAATACCGCCACACCGCTCCAATCGGGGCATTCGGCGGCGATATCGATATGACGCCGCGCCGCCAGCGCCTTCATATAATCGACTATACGGCCGTTCATAATTGTGCAGCTATGCATAACTCCTTTTACAGGCAGCCCTGCCTCTCTTGCGGCGCTGTTTTATCAGGTTAAAATATACCACTTAATCCGGCATTTTTTACTTGTCGCACCGGGAAAAACCATGCACTTTTGAGCTTTTCACCTTCTCTATTTATGAATATACATGCTTGTTCTGAGCATAAATATGCGTTACTCTGATTTGAATCGATTGATTGGTGGGCCGCGAAACAAGTTAAAGCCGGGCAAAGCCGGCTTAACATATATTTGAAAAAACTATATGCTGTTGCGGATATGATTTTTAGAATCCGGTTGACAGAATTATGCAGCATCTTCATTCGACCCAAATGCAGCGGGATAACGCGCCAAAACCATAATCGGCCGCCCTTTTCATAAACCCCAACCGAAAAACAGCCGCATCCCATTACATCATATGATCTATCAGTATTTTTACGCCTATTCCGATTAAAACAATGCCACCTACTATTTCGGCGTGGCAACGAAACGCCGCGCCCAGTTTCCTTCCAAAAATAACGCCACCAAGGCAAACAACAAATGTTGTAGCTCCTATTATAATAATATTAAGCGCTATGCCCGCGCCTGAAATGCCCAGCCCCAGCCCCGCCGCGAAAGCATCAACAGATGTTGCGAAGGCGGCGACAAAAAGCTCTTTTGTGCCGAACGGGTTCCATTTGCTAGGCTCGGCGCATTCTTTTCTTCTAAAGCCGTTTATAATCATAGTAACGCCTATATACGAAAGCAGCGCGAACGCCACCCAATGATCATATTGCATTATATAGCCGCTTATGCTTGAGCCGGCTAGCCAGCCAAGGGCAGGCATAAGCGCCTGAAAACCGCCGAAAAAAAGCGCCGTTTTAAACGCGTTACCCCAGGTGGCCTTGCATACGGAAACTCCGTTGGCCACGGAAACAGCGAAAGCGTCAATAGATAAGCCCATCCCGAGCAAAAAAGCCGATGCTAGCTCCATAATTACCTCGCACTAATAAAAAACCCATGTATAATGGCTGCAACTCCATTATACATGAGTCTCTTTTTTCAAGGTCAGCCAGGCCAAAAGACCGGTATGTTGACTGGACCACGCAGTTGTGACACCACGCAAAGTACTCCCCCATGTAATATACTACCCTTAATTATAATTAATTACTCATATACTGTCAAGTCAGCCGCCGTTCACGTTAAGATACTCCACCGCCGCCTCAGCAATATAGCCCGCCAACTTCTTCCTGTAAGCGGCATCGCTTAAAAGTTCCTCATCCCGGCTGTTTGTCAAAAATCCGCATTCAACTATAACGCTCGGCATATTTCCCGCCCTAAGCACATAATAGTTTGAGCCTACGATACCGCGGTTGCCGCCCGTTTGACTATTAAGTTCATTTTGTATTATCCCAGCCAGCTCCGCACCCTTTACGCTGCCGTCATAGTAAAACACCTGCGGCCCGCTTATTTGAGGATCATCAGGAAAGCTGTTCATATGTATAGATATCATTATATCGGCGCCGCTTTTATTTATTATTTCGCGCCGGTTTTGCATATCCTCATCTTTTGTGCCGCCTATAGCATTTTCATCGTCGCGGGTCATAATAATATTGGCTCCGGCCTGCCTTAGCTTACGCTCTAGCTCCTTCGCCACATCAAGATTAAGCTCCGCCTCCTCAACTCCGGTAACGGTACCCTTGCAGCCTATGTCAAACCCTCCATGCCCCGCGTCTATTAGAACAGTAAACTCGCCTGTTAACGGCGTAGGCGCGGCAGCGGTATCCGCCCCGTTAAAAGCCCATACAACCGCCGCTCCAACAAGCGCCATTGCCGCGATTATAATTACGATTACCGGCCTTATCCGCATCGAGTCTGCCTTTGAGGGTTTGCTTGGCATTCTTTTATATCTCCATATCAATTAGTAGATAAGCGCATACTAATTTTAGCATACTCAAGATACCACGGCAAATTGTGTTGACGCGGCGGCGAGTATTGTATAGAATTAATTTCACTAAGCTAAGGCGGAGAGTCGATTGAAAAAACCCGCTCTGAAAAAACCATCTAAATGGTATCGGCTGGATAACGCCGCGAAGCTGTATCCCGCCATTAAAAGCAGGAAATGGGCATCCATATTCCGTCTGTCCGTGACGCTAAAAGAGGTTGTCCGTCCGGATATACTTCAAAAAGCGCTGGAGGATGTGGCGCCGCGCTTTCCCAGCATGTGCCTAACGCTGCGCCGCGGCGTTTTCTGGTATTACCTTGAGCACAACTCAAATACACCGCTTATACATAAGGACGCCGCCAACCCCTGCATACCCATAAAACCCAAACTAAACCGCGGGTTTTTATTCCGCGTGCGCTATCATAACCGCCGTATAGCGGTTGAGCTATTCCATTCGCTAAGCGATGGAACCGGCGGTATAGTATTTCTAAAAACGCTGACTGCGCAGTATCTGCGGCTTGCCGGCCACGACATACCCGCCACATACGGCATACTCGATTTAAGCCTGCTGCCCGACCCCGAGGAGCTTGAAGACAGTTTTACCCTTTTTAAAGATAAAAAAGTCCGCCGCACCTGGCGTGAAAACAAGGCTTACCATATAGACGGTACTCCGGAGGAGCCTAACCGCCTTAATATAATAACAGGTGTTATAAGCCTTCAGGCGCTTTTGGAAAAGGCGCGTGAGCTTAAGGTATCGATTACAGAACTGCTGTGCGCAGTGTATATATACGCAGTATACCGGCTGCAAAAAGCCGAGAACCCGCGCCTCCAACTTCCTGTTAAAATATCGGTGCCTATAAATCTTAGAAAATTTTATAATACAAAGTCGCTGCGCAACTTTTCAACGTATGTAAACCCCGGCATAGATCCGGCACTCGGCGATTATACATTTGAGGAAACGCTTTGCCAGGTTCATCATTTCATGCGGTATGAAGTGAATGAAAAGCTGCTCGCCGCGCGGGTAAACAACAATGTGCAAAAGGAGCTTAATCTAGCGCTGCGGCTCGCCCCCCTCTTTATTAAAAACATAGCCGTGCTTGCCACTTTTAATCTTGTAGGCGAAAAGATGTTTACCGGCACGATATCAAACCTCGGCAGCGTTGAGGTGCCGCCGGAGATGGAGCCCTTGATTGACCGATTTGATTTTCTGCTCGGCCCGCCTAAATATAACAAAACGGCTTGTGCCGTAATAAGCTTTGGCAAAAAGCTTACAATAAACTTCTCGCGCACAATTGAGGAGCCTTTTGTAGAGAGGCTGTTTTTCACGCAGCTTGTCCGCATGGGCATTAAAGTACGTATAGAAAGTAATCAGGAGTAAACAAATGTCGTATTGTGTAAACTGCGGCGTAGAGCTGGATCAGAGCCAAAAAGACTGTCCTCTCTGCGGTACCGAGGTGATAAACCCCAAAAAACCATATAGCGAAAAAGCCGAGCGGCCTTATCCTAAGCGCCTTGACCGGCTAAACCGCAACATCGATCGCACAGTCACTTTTGTAATTATAACGCTGGTTTTTATAATCGCAATACTTACAACGCTGGCTGCGAATATAGTCAATAACGACGCGGTTACCTGGTCGCTGTATCCTGTTGGGGCGATTATTTTGGTGTGGATATATATTGCCACGCCATGGATTATAAAAAAGCCGTCTATACTACTTATAGGCGCTACATATACTATATCAACGCTTGGCTACCTCGCGCTTATAAACCTGCTTGTGGAAGGCAACTGGTTTATTCCGCTCGCCCTTCCTTTGGTGCTTTCGCTTTCCATACTCGTATGCTCAACGCTTATACTCTCAAGGAAAGGCATAATACGCGACTTGGCGGTTCCTGCCGCCTGGCTTATAGTTATAAGCACATATGCGCTTATAACCGACATAATACTTAACTCATACCTAAAAGGTGAAATGCTGGTAACATGGTCTATATTCGTGCTGATACCCCTTGCTATAATGTCGGCGATACTCAATGTTATACAGCGCAAAAAAGACCTTAAATCAGAGCTCAAGCGTCGACTGCACTTTTAACTGAATATTATTTTCACTGCCGTTTAGCGGCTGAAAAGACATATTGTTACAAACATGAAAAGGACGCATGGTGAAAGTCATGCGTCCTTGGATATTTATGCGAATATAGTTAGAGCGGCAGCTTAATAACTTTTTTAAGCTTTTCTGAAAGATATATGGCCTGAAAAAGCTCCACCGTCCTGCGTCCGTCTATGCCGGTAACCAGCGGCTGCGTGTCGTTTATAATTGCCTTTAGAAAATCCTCCGCCAGCATTACATGGAAGTGCCTTGTAGCGTCGATACTAGCGAAAAACTCGGTATCCTCTTGTTTCCACTGCTCCGCAAGCTGCTCCTCGCCCGGCACCGTCCATAAATCGTTATATGCCGGCTCAGATACCGCGCTCACGCCGGCTATAAACATCTGGCCGCCGTCCGTCTGCACGCCTACGCCGGCACCGCTGCTGCCGTATATATGCACCTTGCCGTAAAGAGCGGGATTTACGGAGTTCGTAACAATTATGTTGGCAAGCGCGCCGTTTTTGAATTTAACAACCGCTATCGCGGTATCGTCAACTTCTATGTATGGATGGTTGAGGTTGGCCCATGTACCGAACACCTCGTCTATCTCGCCCATATACCATTGCAAAAGGTCTAGCTGATGCGGTGCTTGATTAACAAGCACTCCACCGCCCTCGCCATCCCATGTGCCGCGCCACCCGTCGCTGTCGTAATATGCCTTGTCCCGCCAGCCCAGCATCTGTATCTGGCCGAGCATAGGCTGTCCTATCTTGCCCTGATCTATGGCTTGCTTAACCCTTTGGCTGGCCGGGAAACAGCGCCTTTGGCACGTTACACCGACTTTTACGCCGTATTTATCCGCCGCCTCAAGTATTGCATCGCAGTCCTCAAGCGATATAGCGAGCGGCTTTTCTATAAACAGGTGCATACCGCATCTCGCCGCCTCTACCGCCACCTTTGCGTGAGATAAATGCGTGGTGCAAATAGCGGCGGCATTCGCGCCGGTTTTTTGCGCCAGCTCCTCGATGGTGCGAAAGGCGGGAACGCCGTATTGCGCTCCGAATCCCTCAGCCCTTTCAAAATTGCGGCTCCACACGCCGGAAAATTCCGAGTCCTTTAGCGTTTGAAAAGCGTGTGCGTGGAAATGCCCGACCTTTCCGCAGCCCAAAACCGCAGTTTTTATCTTCGCACTCATTCGTCATCCTCCATAACCACTACCACCTTTATAAGCCCTTTTTCCTTATTGTATAGGCGGTGGAAATACTCATGCGCCTGCTCCAGAGTTATACGCGCCGACAGCAGCAAATCAAGCTTTATTTTGCCTTTTGATATAAGCTCCATGCACTCGGGATATTCGCCCTGTGAATTGCAGGTGCCAAATATATTAAGCTGCCTTATAACGGCGGGCTGAAGCGGGAAAGTCACTTCCGGCGCTAGGTTTCCGACAAGAACTACTGTGCCGCCCTTTCTAACCGCCTTTATCGCCTGCGGAACGGTAGGCGAAATGCCAACAGCGTCAAACGCGAGATCAAGCCCCTCCCCGTTGGTCATATCCGATATCTCTTTTAAAACGTCGGTCTTGGTGCTGTTAAATGTTATGTCAGCGCCCATTTCCTTTGCAAGATCCAGCTTTTCATCAAGCGTATCTACAGCTATAATCTTGCTGCATCCAAACGCCTTAAGCACCTGCATTATTAGAACGCCTATTGTTCCGGCCCCTATAACCAAAGCGTTCTGCCCCGCCTTCATTCCGGCGCGCATTACGGCATGATATGCCACTGCGACCGGCTCAACCATAGCCGCGTGCTCAAAAGACACATTGTCCGGCAGATGATAGAGTATTCTCGCCGGCACCGCGACATATTCTGCCAGCGCGCCATGCTGCCTGTATTCGTCGCAGGAAACGCCCAGCACTTTCCTGTCCCCGCACAGGTTTACATATCCGCTTTCACAATAGTGGCATTTCCCGCAGTATATGGTGGAGTCGAAGGTCACCCTGTCGCCTTTGCTCCATCCTTTTACAGCCGAGCCAACTTCCTCTATAACTCCCGCCGCTTCATGCCCCATTATAATCGGGGGTATGCGGCGACCGGAGCTGCCGTCCATGCCATGCACATCGCTGCCGCATATAGAACAGGCCTTAACCTTTATAAGCACATCTTCCTCGCCGAACGACGGCTTTTCAACATCCTCAACTGTGAATTTATTGTATTCGCGCATAACCAGAGCCTTCATACACTACCTCCATATAATAATTTTTATTAAAAGTAACAGCGACCGGAAACTTAAACCGAAACAGTTTAGTGACACGATATTTATCCGGTAATAAGATACATCCAGACGGCGCGAACGCCTCCGGTTTGACAAGCTGGGCCGGGCAAATATTAAAATACCACCATCCCATTACTTATATATTAAATGCCCTTAGCCCTTTTGTCAAAGACGGGTTAAACTCAGAAATCCACCTCCGCGAATATGCTCTAAAGATGATCTCAACGTATCGGAAAACATACCAAACACAAAAATATCGCGAACAGCTTTTGCTAATTCGCGATATTCGTTTTTGCTTATTTTTTTCAAATAGTAAAAGCAACTCTATTTTTACCCGTCCCAAACACCCTCTTGTCGCATACAGCGGCTTTTTCACGCAAAGCCGCTTACGGCGCGGCAGGCGTTTCATTAGCGGTATCAGGTCTAGGAGCGGTAATTAGCCGCTGCGCGCTAGCGTCACCCGCGAGATTATTAATGCCGTACACTACCAGCATACTGTCCACGCCCTCCTGCTCAGCGAGCGCCGCCACGTCCTGACGGTAATAGCGCGGGTCTACCATAATTATTTTATCGTAATTATGTATCAAAAAGGGAACCATGGCGTGCGCATAGCTGTCCTTTATAAGCAACAGCGTGCCGCCGCTCGGCTTTTGGTTAACGATTTTTACATACCCATGGTTGCCGTTTAAAAATACAGGATATTTATCCGGCTCGCTAATATGCTCGTAGAAATACATGCTGTCGCTTACAATGCCGCTTTGCGGTATCTCAACTGTAATATCCGGCTTCTCTATATCGAAAAACAGCTCAAGTACATCCGGCTCTTTAAGCCATAGCGCGCTTCTTGAATATGTTGTGCCGTAAAAATCTTCAATACTTTCAATCTCAAAACGCTGCTCCGATACCGGCTCTAGCCCTTTTCGAGCGCAATACACCTCATAAGCCAGCCGCGCGCCCCGGCTGGTCCAATGGTGATCGGTTTTAAAGTACAGCTGCTCTATATCGCGATGAGCATAGAACGGCTCCACCAAATCTATATACCTCGCTTCATTATCAAGCCGCGAAACCGCCGCCTTAATCAGCATACCGTCTTCATAAACCAAATGCGCGGCAGGCAGTTTGTGGTCGTATATATATCCGGTGGCCGGCACTACCATAATATCCGGCTTTATACCCAGCCTTTTACCCAACGCCACAAAAGCGTCGGCGTTATTTTGCGCCATTTGTGCGTCGCTGCCGGCCGGCGCCTCTATTAAATATCCATCCTGTCCCGCATAAACTCCGTTGACTCCGTTTCTTCCAATCATAAGATTATAATAAGCGTTTAGTCCCACAAAGAAGTTTCGTCCGGCGAACTGGTCGGAAAGGTACTTTTCATATTCCCGAGTGAATGTTCCCTCAAACAGCTTTTTCGTGCTAAGCTCGGGGCTTTGCTGAAGAACACGCTTTTCATTTTCCGAAAAGCTTTTGTCGGGCAGCACGAAAGACAGCAGACACAGCAGCCCTACAAAGCCGCAAAAAACTGCTGCAAGCAATGTATTCCTTTTGAAAAATTGCCTAAATCGCATATGCCCTCCTAGAACCTAAAATACAGGAACGGGTTGTACGTCTGGCTTACCAACGTAGCGGTGCAGATGATAAGCGCCGTCGCGCATATAGCAAGCTCTACCGCCGTAAAGCCTTTGCGCTCCCGCAGCCTAACGTATAGATCACGTGCCATAGGCGTGCTGGCTATAGCCGCCACCAGCATAAGCGGCAGGTTTTGTAAAAAGAGCGCCAGCGCATCGGCGCCAATCCAGCCGTTTGAGAAGGTGAACATCTTGACAAGATAAGATGTCATAGCTCCGGTGTCCTCAAAATAGAAGATTACCCACCCTATAAGCACCAATATCATAGCATAGGTACGCCTTATAAAATTCGGTATCTTTTCCATGCGCTTGAGCAAAAACAGCTTTTCTATCATTAATATAAAGCCGTAAAATAGCCCCCACATTACAAAATTCCAGCTTGCGCCATGCCATAGCCCCGTTAAAAACCAAACTATCAAAAGGCTTAAGAGCAACCGGCCGGTGCCCTTGCGGCTGCCGCCCAGCGGTATATAAACATAGTGTCTAAACCATGTACCGAGCGAAATATGCCATCTGCGCCAAAACTCGGTTATGCTTTTTGATATGTACGGATAATTAAAGTTTATAAGGAATTCAAAGCCTAGCATGTTGCCAAGCCCGCGCGCCATGTCGGAGTATCCGCTAAAGTCAAAATAAATCTGGAAAGCATAAGCGCATATGCCTATCCATGCCCCGGCTATGCCGTTTACGCCTGCCGTCTGCTGCAACTGATCCCAAAGCATGCCCATCTGGTTGGCGATAAGCACCTTTTTAGCCAGGCCTACTATAAACAGCCTTACGCCATTTGCAAACTGTAACAGAGTTTCTTTGCGGTGCGTTATCTGATGCGCTATATCCTTGTATCGCACGATTGGCCCCGCTACCAATTGCGGGAACAGCGCGATGTACATACCGAAAGACATTATGTTCTTCTGCGCTTTAGCATCGCCGCGGTACACGTCTATTATGTAAGACATGGTCTGGAAGGTGTAGAACGAAATGCCTATGGGTAGCGGTATTTGCGGCAGCGCAATATTCGGTATCAAAGGAGACAGCAGATCGGCTACAAAATTAGCATACTTAAAGAACCCGAGCAGCAGTATGTTCAAAGTAATCGCCAGCACGAGAAAAGCCTTGGGCAGCCATTTATGCCCTCTGTATTTTTCTATAAAATAGCCGTTTATATAGTCTGTGATGGTGGAAAAAACCATTATCAGTATAAAAACCGGCTCGCCCCATCCGTAAAAAATCAGATTGACGATAAATAAGAATATATTTCTGAATTTGCGTGGTAAAATGTAATATATGAGCAGCACCAGCGGCAAAAATGTAAACAGGAACACAATACTTGAAAAAACCAAGCGTTATCAACATCCTTCTAAGAATGATATATTGGCGCAGCCGCAACTATTTGGCAGCACGCTTTAGGCTTTAAGCTCACAATACATGCGACTCAAAAACCTTGGTCATCTCGTCCGCCTCAAGCGATACGAACAGCACTACATATTTTCCGTATGCCTTTGTATCGCACTGCTGTATGACAGCGTATTCCGCGGGTATGTAGCTTTCAAACTGCTTGCCCTTTTGCACGAGATACTCGTCCAGCTTGTCCTGGACTCGCTTCGCCGCGTTTGTATCGGCCGCTTCTATCATAACAATTTCGTCAGCCTTTATGCCGGAAGCGTTTATGCTGCCCTTAAACTGGCTTACATCCGCCGCGTCAATGCCATAATAGGATAGCAGGTCGCTTTCAGATAAACTCATCATATCGTCAAGAGGTACAGCCGTTTCTATATCCGTAAGCACAACGCCAAGGTCGGCATCCTTTACCTCCGTCTTGCCGCAGGCTGCTATGCCTAGCGCCAGCATCAATATCAATGCAAAAGCAATTATCCTTTTCATATTATAAACCTCTTTCCGCTTTATTTTTTATGGTCACGCAGATAATCGATCCACAACTCACAAGCCTCATCCGTCAAATGCACAAAATCATCGCTCGAATACTCGTCCGGCAAATACCCTTCCGCATCCTTTATAACGCTTGCCACATCAAGATATTCATATCCGTTTTGACTGCATAGCTCAATAAGCCCTTCATTATACTCACTTAGGGCGGCGTTGTTAAGCTTATCCTTTTGCCCGTTCCTTGTAACAGGCAACACCGACTGCACAAATATTTCTATGCCCGGCGACTTTTGCTTTATATTATCCAGCAGTTTACCCATATTCTCTACCGAGCCGCCTATACCATAAACAACTATATCATTAACGCCCAGCATTATATAAAGCTTCTTAGCTCCGCTTTTAGAAACGCCGTCTTCAAGCAGCATCTTTTCTCCGTTATAGGCGGGATGCACCGAATCGTCTTTTATTTCCCATAAAGCGTTGCCGCTGCCTAGGCTGCCGGATACAAGAAACTCCGCGTTGCCAAGATAGCCGGCATCGGCGGCGCGACGCTGCGTGACATAGTTTCTCAGCTTTAGAGAAACAGAGTCGCCTATAAACACCGCGTCGTCAAAATAGCCGTCTCCCTCTTCAGGCGGCACGGCGGTATCATCGCTATCATCGGTATCAGCCGTATCAGTCGCTGTCGGCTCCGGCGCTATCGATGCCGGCGTTGGGGCAGGCGGTTCTGTTGTCGGTTGAGGGCTTTTATCGGGGCCGCAGCCGCCAAGTATCAGCGCCACAAGGCTTATTAGTAATACATAATTAATATATATCCGCCACTTTTTAAAATCCATGTTGTTCCATACTCCTTCACAGCCATTTATTCCACGCGCTCTTTTAAATTTCTTTACGCACTAACATCGGCCGGCTTAGCTCCGTAATATTAAACTACCATCGCGCTACAATTATAATTCATACCATCAGGCCGTATCAAGTCGCCCCAAAATATTTAAAGCGCAAACGGTAACTTTGCCATTTGCCTGAGCATAATTCACAGCGCAAGTACAATCTGCTATACACTTACGCTTTAGTATTCCACCCATATGACGCTGACTTGCAATTTTTGTTCAGCACATATTTACTTTTGGCTGTATTATTCTCAATATAAAACGGCTACATAAAAAGCTGTAGCCGCTGATGCCAATGAATGTAGTATTTACTGTTTTACCGACATAACTCAAACTAATCTGGCTTAGCATCTACCCGCTCTTTAAAGACAAGAGCGTACCAGTGCCGGTTAAGCAAAATGGCTTCACTTAGCAGTTTTTAGCATTCCAACATTGAGAGAAATATCGAGTTAAGTGGTTGCCAGTCATTTTTCCGTGCAGGGGGCAGGGCTGAAATTTGCGCGCGTAGCAGCCCCAAATTCCGCTCTATAAAATCATTAAGCGGAGTAATGCGAGGTACCTCTCCAATTTCCGGCTCAGACATTTTCAATCTTAAAAGATTGCCTACCACCGGCTTTAATTCCGGTTCAAGCTGGGATTCAACAAGCTCAGTAAAAAGCATAGGCGGCGACGTTTGCCGTTCTAAAATCCAACGACACGCAAGAAGAGGACGTATGACATAAAAATACTTTTTGGCTTTTACCATCTCGCCTTTTAAATATTCACGGTAATTACCTTCCGCCATGCTCAGATAATGCCACAATCCCGACTTAGCCACAAAACAACTATCAATACGAGGCAACAACCGCTTGAATAAATCTGTTGTTTTGTATATTATAGGCGAGTTGCTCCACTCAAAAAGCGTGGGGTTTGAGGCGTGTAGCAGTTTTAATGTTTTGTCAATATCCCAGCCATTGATGTCCAGCACATCAGTAATAGGATATTCTATCACGTCCCTTGTCCTATCAAGTCTAAGATAATATTCTTTAGGACGCATATAAAAGAATCGCACATCATAATCGCTGTCCGGCGACGCGAAGCCCCAAGCTCTGCTGCCCGACTCAACAGCATGCAGTATACTGATATTTTCAGCGCGTTCTATATCGTTCAATTTACTGATGATGATAGCTCGCATATATAATCCTCATTATACAACTTTACCCGCTAATGCAGTTAAATCCAATCATCATTGATTAGCTTTATTATACAAAATATCTATTTATATTGCACTATCAAAAACTCCTCTTAGCGAGCACAAAATACCGCGAACCATAAACCATGATTTGCGATATCCGCACCTCCCGCTTTTCCCCTCTAATATATCGCTATAGGGCCATAAGGGCCGCTAATAATATCTATTTTCGTTTCAAAAATATCCGTTAGCAGCTTTGCGTCCATAATCTCTTCTACTGTTCCAAAAGCGGCAATTCGCCCGTCTTTCATGGCGCATATTCTATCAGAATATTTTGCGGCGAAATTTATGTCATGCATAACAGCCAAAATTGTTCTTCCAAATTCATTAGCGGCATACTTTAAATGATCCATCATTTGAACCGAACGCGCGACATCAAGGTTATTTAACGGCTCGTCCAAAAGCACATATTCAGTTTCTTGACACAACACCATCGCCACGTACGCTCTTTGCCTTTGACCTCCGGACAGCTCGTCTAGATACCTGTTTTCGAGCTCGGTCAGATGCAAAAAGTCAATGTATTTAGAAATGACAGCCTCATCCTCTTTTGTTAGCCTGCCCTTTGAATAAGGAAAGCGTCCAAACCCGACTAGTTGCCGGACAGTAAGCCTTGTTACAAAATGATTCTCCTGACGTAAAATAGTCAAAACCTTTGCCAGGTCCTCGGATTTACATTCAGCCACATCCATATTCGCTACATTAATACAGCCCTCGTCCATTTTCAAAAGCCTTCCTATCATTAAAAGCGCAGTAGACTTTCCTGCGCCGTTTGGCCCGATTAAAGAGGTAAGGCCGGCTTTGGGTATTTCTATATTTAAAGGCCCTATTTTTACCTCATCGGTATAGGACTTTTTAGCACTATCAATTTTTATCATAAAGTTCCCTTCCTTAAAACTACCGTTAAAAACGCTACTCCCCCAAACATTTCAATAATAATTGAAACGACGCCTTGCGCGTTGAATATGTGATACATAAAAAAGTATGCGCCGGTTATTATCAAAAAGCCTATAGCAAGAGCCATGGGGAAAACGTATCTGTGATCATATGTCGGTGCCGCCTGATAAGTCATAGTCGCTACTAAAAATCCGTAGAAAGTGAGCGGTCCGACCAGCGCTGTTGAAATTGACATCAGAATAGATACCAATATAAGCGTATAAATCATGCTTAATTGGTGATTTATTCCCAATGAGGTACTGGCGTCTTTGCCAAGCGACAGTACATTTAGTTTTTTTGAATATGCAATCATTAGCAGCGCTACAATTATCACAATCGGAATCGCGACGGGAAAGTATCCTGCATCCGCGTTATTGACAGAACCAAACAATCTCGCCTGCAAAATATCAAACTCGGACGGCGCAAGCAGCCTTCTCATAAAAGATGATACCGCCTTTAGCCCGGTTCCCATTATAACGCCAACCAAAAGCATAAGCTGTAAGTTGCCATACTTTCCTGAAAGCAGCCATCCATAAAGTATCAAGCACATCAACACCATAACAACAACCTGAAATATAAACGCTCCAATGCCGGTGAAATTTATAAACGTGCCGGCACCAAAGAAAAATATTGTACTGGTATGAATTGTCGAGTAAAGCGATTCAAAACCCAAAAGCGACGGAGTTATTATTCTGTTGTTCGTAACCGATTGGAAGGCAACAGTGGACAGGCTCTGGCAAACCGCCGCAATAAGCATGGCAACAAGCGCTACCATCCTTCTTGTAACAACGGGTATAAAAGAAGGAGAGTCTACCGGAACCGGATTGTTATAAACCAACAGCCCATAAGAAGCAAAAACGCCCAAAGCAATCAACGTTATAAGTAAAATCCAATAACGCTTTTCTTCCTTTTTAGAACGAAAAGCACGTGCCGATCTTTTTTCATTATGAAGGCCGGCATCTGATTCGCTATGTTTTTTATCGCAATATATTAATTCGTTCATCTCGGCTTCCTTTTCTTCAATAAGAGAATGATAAACAGTACTGCCCCCGCCGTTCCAAGTATCAAAGAGACAGGCACTTCAAAAGGCATTATGATTGTTCGAGAAATGATATCGCAAACAGTTATAATACCCATTCCCAACAAGCACACCCACGGCAAATTACTTCTAAGATCATCGCCTCTATACATTGAAACAATATTCGGCACGATTAAACCCAAAAACGGCAGATTTCCAATAACAGCCGCTACTATTCCAACCGCTAAAGAAATAAGGCCGGTACCGAGAATAACTATCTTGTTATAGTTGATGCCAAGGCTCGTCGCGATGTCTTCGCCCAATCCGGCTAAAGTCAATCTGTCGGCATATAGAAAAATAAAAAAAGTAACTGCAACTATAAGCCATAGATATTCATACCTTCCAATTTGGGCTGACGCGAAAGAGCCTACAAACCAGGTTTCAATATTCTGCGTCATTTGAAAAACAAGACCTATAAAAGTCGAGGTAGCGGAAATTACCGCCCCTAGCATCATGCCAATAATAGGTACGATTAAGGACGAGCGGAGTTTAACCCTTCTTAAAAACAGAAAGAAAATCATAGTTCCTATAAAGGAAAAAATTATAGCTCCAGTCATTCTCTGAACTAAAGTTGGCGCGGGGAACAATAAATAGACAAATATAAGACCTAATCCCGCCCATTCGATAGTTCCCGTTGTGGTAGGTTCAACTAAACGGTTCTGCGTGATAAGCTGCATTACCAGCCCCGCCATTGACATCGCAGCTCCTGTAAGCATTAATGCCGCCGTCCTTGGCACACGGGTTATGAAAAACATCTCCATGCCATCATCTTGGCCTTGTATATCATAAACTCCGGTAAACAGCGAAATAACGCCTAAAAGAATCACAACTATAATTGTTATTATAAAAGGCATTGTCCATATGCGATTTCGTTTATAGCGTTGGGGCTGAGAATTCTCAACCCCAAACTGCTTTTGTATTATACTTTTGGGCACGGTTTATTTATACTCCTTATAACTACTTAGCTAAAGCTATTGAAAGGTCTTTAAATAGCTCAAGATAAGTTTGTATAGATTCATTTGTATAGGTATCGTCCGGCGCATAGAATATCTGCCCCTTAGAAACAGAGGTTGTATTTTTCAGCGCCGGCGCGTTATCAATAACATCCTGAGCAGGCGTGGCGTCAGACGTAGAAGATACCGCGGCGTTACGATCGAGTACGAAAATCCAATCGGGGTTGCTTTGCGCTATAGCCTCAACAGAGATATCGTCGCCTTGATGGTCTGAAGAAGCGCCGTCAATGTCTAAAGCCGAAACCCATTCAAATATTTCATACATCGGCCCCCAAACGCGTCCGGAAAGAGGAGCTGAAAAACCAATTTCCCCGCCTGAAACAACTACGCTCATAACTGTAGCCGTTCCGTCATACGCCGCCTTAGCCTCCTCTATAGCTTTATCAAAATCAGCTGCCAATTGCGCAGCCTCTTCATTCTTATCGAAAATCTGTCCTAAAATCATGGTCGAGTTTTTAAGGCCGTTTACCAGGTTCTCCCCCGGCGCATCGGCTTCGATAGAAACATCAAACGTCAGATCAATAACAGCTGCGTTTGGCACCAACGCTTTTATTTCATCATAAAAGCTGGCAAACCTTTGACCTACAATTACAAGCTCGGGATCTGCAGCGGCTATAATCTCAAGGTTTGGCTCACGGTGGCTGCCGATATCTTGAACCGAATCATCTTTTACATACAGCGAATCCTCCGGCATAACACCCTTTGGCACCGCCGCTAATTCAACTCCCCAATCAGATAATGTTTCAAAAGTTCTGTTATCCAACGCAACTACGTTCTTAGGATTTACAGGGACGGTTACAGTGCCATGAGCGTCGGCGATTTCAACCGTCGTGACTTCATTGTCGTCCTCTTCTGTTTCATTCGTTTCAGCATCGATAGCTTCAGTCGCCGCACTTGGCGGATTTGTTTCAGTTTTGCCGGTTTCATTAGCCGGATTTGAGCAGGCTGTCAACAGCAGGGCTAAAATTGCTATAAAAACAGTTAGTTTAAAAACTTTGGATTTTCTCATTGGTATTCTCCTTATTAACCTTGATAGTCAAGCAAATTATTCAGTCAATTAAGTCAATATTTTTGTGCGCATACGCGCCATCTAAAATCAGATTCCTCATTCATCTTAGATATCAATTTAGGTGGCGATGTAATACAATCGCCGGCAGCAAGCTCGGTTTTATAAAGCCTATTGCTTTATGCTCGCATGTCACCGCCCTAGTCAGGTTTACTTCCCCTCCTCATAATAAATTGTCAGAATCACCTCTCCATTTCAGTTAGCATCTTCTAACTTATTTGTCGAAAAAATGAGTTAGCCAGCGCTAACTTTGTCCATTCTACTATCATAACCGAATATTGTCAACAGCCTTTTTTATATTTACATATAGGTATAAGCTAAAATATATGCTATTTAATTGGCCATTTTAAGGGATCTGTATGCCTAAGCGCATTTATAAAGGCATTTCATAACAGCAAAAGGCAGGAGTACTGATATGCGCCTTAAGTAAACGCCTCTCACCCCACCTCGCCGCCCTGCAATGCAGGG